>NZ_JBITTJ010000013.1:0-282769 GCF_044541845.1 Streptomyces sp. NPDC085481 | reverse complement strand
GGGCCGGCCCCTTGGGTGCGCGGGGAGCGGATGCGGGGCCTAGAAGCCCTTCACGATCCAGTCCTGGACGTCAGGGGTGGGGCTGCCCTGGGTCCACAGGGTCAGCCAGACGCCGTTGCCGAAGGAGTTGCCCTTCGGCGTGATGGCCTTGCCGTAGGCGTTCACGGCGCTGCCGTCCGCCGAGGGGGAGAACCGCTGGACGTCGCTGGAGGGGTTGCACGTCCAGAGCGTCAGCAGCGCGCCGTTGGTGCTCGCGCCGTTCGCCTCGGGGGTGATGCACTTGCCGCTCGCCTTGTGGACGATCAGACCGTTCTCGTACTTCCACCGCTGGGAGTCCGATCCCGTGCACGACCACACGGTGATCGGCGTGCCGTTGGCCGTGCCGTTGCCCTGGGGCGTCGCACAGACGGAGCCCGCCTGGTGGAAGTTGGTGAGCCAGCTCCAGCCGTCGACGGGCTTGCCGGCGTCGGGCTCGATGTTGAACACGACCCTGCGCGGTCCGCTGGAGTCCACCAGCGCCTCGTTGGCGCCCCAGAGTCGCTTGGCGAGGGGGTCCCAGGAGAGGCCCTGGGTCAGCTGCGGCGCCTGGGTGAGGACGTGCGGCGCCTCGCCGGGCTTGGCCACGTGGATGCAGGAGTAGAGCTCGGTGCCGCCCGGCCAGTACGTCGGGCAGGTGCCGCTCATGTAGTAGTTCGTGCCGTCCGTGGCCGTGCCCTGGATGCCCCACACGGGAGAGGTGTAGCCCGTGGTCTCCGAGGCCACCGTGGTGGGAAGGCCGGTGCCGAGGGCCGAAAGCGGCCAGCGGACGATGCGGGAGCCCGCGCCGTTCCGGTTCTCCGCCGAGACCAGGGCCGGGGTCGCGCCGGAGCGGTCGATGCTCAGGCTGCTCAGGCACAGCTCGTTGATGGTGGGGCCGCAGGCGCGGGGGCTGTTGTTGACCCAGGCCGTGGAGACGTTGTCGACCGCGGCGGTGCTGACCGTGCTGTAGCGGGCGACGAGCGGCATCGCCCAGAGGTGGAACCGGGCGGAGGTCCTGCCCGCGTTCAGGCGGGTGAAGGCGCTCGTGGTGTCGTTCATGCGCCACATGCGGGTCAGGTCGAAGACCTGGAGCTCCGCGCCGTTGGCGACGAACAGCCGGTTGCCGTACCAGGCGACGCCGTCCGAGTGCGAGGTGTACTCGAGCGGCTTGAAGTTGCCGTTCACCGGCTCGACGAGGGCGATGTGCCCGTACTTGACCTGGCCGCCGGTCGACTCGGTGATCGTGACCCGCGCGTAGTCCTCGACGGTCGGCGGCTCCCGGTCCTTGACCCACGTCCCGTGGTACCAGGCGGTGGCGGTGAGGGAGCGGCCCGCATACAGCCCGTCGGCGGTGGCGGCATGCGAACCCGCGAAGCCCTGCGGCATCCAGCCCCCGCCGCCGTCCGAGTAGTCCGACCTGTCGTCCTCGTCGTCCCAGCAGAACCCGTCGGGCTTGAGGGCGCCGTTGAGCGCGGTGGCGTGACAGAGACCCGGACGTCCCGTACGGGTGCCGAGGACGTCGGTGACGGTCGCCTTGGCGACTCCGGCGGCCTCGGCGGAGTCGATGAGGCCGGTCTTGTCCCCGTCCACGCGCGTGAGCCTGAAGTTCGCGGCGAACGGGTCCAGGCCGGACGCGGCCTGGGCGGGCTGGGCGGGAAGCAGTACGGAGGCGGCTACGAGGGCCCCGAGGGAGAACCGGGCAAGGCGACTTCTTCGTCCGAACATGAGTTTCATTCACTCAACGTAACCGCCGCCGGCCTGTCATGATCATCTTTTTCACAGGGTCTTCACGCAGGTCACAGGCCTCCACATAGCCCCGAGGGGCCGCTTCGGAGAGATCCGAAGCGGCCCCTCGGGCCCGTTCCCGGAGCGGCTACCTGGCCAGCTTGCCGTTCGCCGTGACCGCGAACCAGGTGCCGCCGACGCCCTGGCCGTTGGTGTCGCCGGGGGTCTTGTCGCCGGTGAACCAGTACAGCGGCCAGCAGTCGATGGTGAGCTGCTTCGTGCCGTCCGTGCGGGTGTACGGGATCAGCTTCTTCGGGTCGACGCCCTCGACCTTGTCGAGGTCGACCAGCTTGGCGGGCTTCCACTTCTCCAGGCAGGCGCCCTCGCAGTTGGACTTCATGGGCCAGGCGGTGTCCTTGGTGAAGCGGTACAGGGTGCGGCCCTTGCCGTCTCGGATGATCTTGCCCAGCTTGTCGTCGTCGGCGAGGGAGAGCGCGGGCGGCGCCGCTTCGCCGGGCTGCCCGACGCCCGCCTTCTTGCCGTCGGGGGTGACGGCGAACCAGGTGCCGCCCACGCCCTGCCCGTTGGTCTGGCCCGGGGCGGTGTCCTTCGCGAAGCGGTAGACCGGCCAGCCCGCGATGGTCAGCTGCTTCACGCCGTCGGCGCGCACCAGGGAACCGACCTTGGCGGCGTCCACGCCGCCCGGCCGGGTGCTGCCGGCGGGCACCGGGGGCCAGGTCTTGGCGCAGCCGCCGGAGCAGGCCGAGGTGGAGGGCTTGGCGGTGTCCTTGTCGAAGCGGTACAGGGTGAAGCCGGCGCCGTCGGTCACCACCGGGCCGAGCGTGGCGTCGTTGCGGACCGCCAGCGGCCCGGACGCCGTGGCGCCGTCGGCCGGAGCAGCCCCGTAACCGTCGGTCCCGGCGCCGTTGCCGTAGCCGTCGGAGGCCGCGGAAGCGGTCGCGCCGGCCGGCGCCTGCGCCGCGGTGCCGGCCTGGTCGCCCTGCGTGCCACAGGCCGTCGCGCCCAGCAGCAGAGCGGTTCCGGCGGCGGCGATGGTGAGCTTGCGCAGGTTCATCATGACTACTCCCGTGTTCGGATGGTTCGTTGGACTCTGTCGGCACCGGAAACACGAGGCCTGTCGGGAGTGGGTTCAACGGATTCCCGGAGTTTTTCCGAAGAGCTCCGGAGTGGGCGCGGAGAAGACGAGGAGCGCCGGCCGGGCCTCGGCCCGACCGGCGCTCCTCATGAGGACCTCGTCGCGAGGTGCGGCTATGCCTGCAAGGGCACGGTGACGAAGCGCTTGCCGGCCTCGTTCTCGACCACGACCGCCCGCACGTCGGCCGGCGCTACCGCCGCCGAGCCGTCGAGCGAGGCGCCCTTGCCCTCGCCGGCGTGCGCCCCGGCGCCCACGACCCAACTGCCGGCCGTGGTCCGGCTGCCGTCGCTGCCCACCACGACGAGCGTGCAGCGCTCGCCCGGCGGCAGTCCGGTCACCGCCGCGTGGACGCGGACCCAGCCCGACGCCGGGGTCACCCGCACGGTCATCCGGGCGCCGCTCGCGGCATCCGTCGCCGAGGCCACCTTGGTGTCCGGCGGAGGTGGGGCGGGCGTCGCCGTGGCCGTCGGCGGCGGGGGCAGGGCGACCGGCGGCGCGTCACCGCCCGAGATCGCCGTACCGGCCCAGAACACGCCGGCGAGCGCGGCTGCCGCCGCCAGGCCCACGAGTGCCCCGCGGCGGCGCCGCGCGCCCGCGCGTTCGTTCCGCATCTGCCGCAGGGTGCGCTGCAGCATCAGGTCGCCGCCCTGCGGCGGCCCGTCGAGGAAAGCCTCCGGCGGCACCTCGCCGAGCGCCGCCTCCATCTCGTGCAACGCGGACACCTCCTGGCGGCATGCCCCGCAGTCCTTCACATGGGCCTCGACGCGCCGGACATCGGCGGCGTCAAGGACACCGAGTACGTACGGGCCGAGCAGTTCCTCCTCGTCGTGCTGCTGCCGGTTCACGCGACCACCTCCCTGAGTCCGGCGGGCTGCTGCGGCACGCTCGGCCGGTTGTCTTCTCTGAACGTCTCGCGCAGCGCCTTCAGCGCGTAGTGCGAGCGGGACTTCACCGTGCCCACCGGAATGCCCAGACGGTCGGCTGCCTCGGCGACACTGCGCTCCCGGTAGTACAGCTCAGTGAGGACGTCGCGGTGTTCCGGCGACAGCCGGTCGAGGGCGCCGAGCACGGTCATCGTGTCGACGACCGAGTCGGCGTGGTCGTCCTCGACCGGGGGCGTCGCGGGCGACTCGGCCACCTCGGCCGGCCGGGCCGCCTTGGCCCGGTAGCGGTCGGTGACGATGTTGCGGGCCACCGTCAGGAGCCAGCCGCGCACCGAGCCCTTCCCGTTGACCAGGGCGTCCGCGTGCCGCCAGGCCCGTATGAGGGTCTCCTGGACGACGTCCTCCGCCGCGGCCCGGTCGCCGGTCAGCCGGGTGGCGTACGCGAGGAGGGCGTTGCCGTGCTCCTCGTACACCGACCTGATCAGTGCCTCGTCGGTCGAGCCCCGCCTGCCGCGGGGCCACAGTGGTCCGGCCATTCACCCGCTCCCGTCTCCGTCTGCTGCGTCGTGCCCCACACGGGAGAGCGTCCCGGACGGTTCATGTGACCCGCATCACATCGCGGACGTTCAGCAGCGGCGGCCGGTGTTGACGCAGCCGACGACGGCCGTCATCTGGGCCTCCGTCATCACGTTGACGAACATGGCGTGGTCGGTCTTGGGGCTGTGCCGCTGCTCGGGGAAGGAGTCCAGCGCGAGCGGCGCGTCGGCGGGCGGGGCATCGTAGGCCAGGCGGATGCGCAGCTCGGGGACGGCGAAGGTGTCCTGGGGGCAGACGCCGTTGGCGGCGGGGAAGCGCAGATGGGTGCGGTCGGCGTTGAGGGTGTCCAGGCCGTTCCAGCAACTGGGGAACACCAGCGTACGGGTGAGCCGGTCGCCCTCGGGGCAGCGCGGGTAACGGGTGGTGAACCGGTCGGGCGCGCTCGCGCAGCCCCACCGTGCCCGGACGCCCTCGTCGCTGCGCGCGGTGTACGCCACGGCGTCGCCGGTCAGGGCGCGCAGGAAGCGGGGCATCGCGACGACCTTCGTGACCGGGTTGCCGTGGAACTCGAGCCGCACGTCGGCCGGTCGCAGGATCTCGCCCGCGTTGCCGTGCCCGGCCGCCTTCTCGTACGGGCGGGTCGCGGGCCGGTCGGCACGGCGCAGCACCGGCCAGTAGTAGGTGGAGCGGTCGCCGCCGCGGCAGGTGGTGGAAGCGGTGGCCAGGCTCCGGTCCGTCGAGAGCGCGTCGGTGGACAGGTTGCCCACGTACGCGTGGGTGTGGTGGGCGCCGCCCTTGAGGCCGGGCGAGACCACCAGGTTGTCCTGGTTGTAGTGCCCCTCCTCGTTGCGGCCGCAGTCGACCCTGAACGAGCCGGTGGAGGCGTCGGGTCCGGGGCGCGGCGACCCGCCGGGAGCGGGCGGCAGGTCCCGGATGTCGGCGTACTCCTCGGGCGAGGGCAGGCCGGACGCCCCCATGTGCGACCTGCCCGCCTCGGACGCGCCGATCACGGCTGCGGTCAGGGCACCCCCACCCAGGGCCAGGCAGACGAGCAGCGTCGGCAGTCGGCGTTCTCTCCCCATGCGGGTCACCGTCGCCGTTCGATGTCGTACCCGTCAACCTGACATGGCGTCCGACGGCCAAGATCCCCGTGGCATCCGGCCCCCACCGCTGGCGGCGCTGGCCTCGCACGCCTGTGATGGAGGAAGGAGGTGAGGGCGATGGCGCGGATGCGCGTGGAGAACGAGGGGAAGGGCGGGGTCGGGGAGAAGGGGGAGGAACGGGAGCGAGGGGAGAAGGAGGAGAAGAGGGAGAAGGGGGAGAAGGGGGAGAAGGGCAGTGGCGGCGGGGAGATCGTCGTCCGTCTTTCGCCGCGGGAGCGGCTCGCGGCCCGACGTGGTGCGGTCAGGGTCCCGCTGACCGCGTTGCGTGCCGCCTACGTCGAGCCCGACTGGTGGCGGGCCCTGCGCGGGGCCAAGGGCAAGGGCCTGTGGATCCCGGACCGCCTGTGTGTGGGGACCCGGATCCTCCCGGACGGTGAGGACTTCGTCGTGATCCACCCCGGGCGCCCCGTCCTCTGCGTCGAGCTGCGCGGCTCCGCGCCCTACCGCCGCCTCGCGGTGTCCGATCCCGAGCCGGAGCAGGCCCTGAGCGCCCTCATGCCGTACGTGCCCGTGGACCGCCTCGATCCGGAACCGGGCTGACGAGACGCCGAACGCGCCGGGTACGCACGCGCGACACGCGTCCGACCCGGCGCGATCTTGCCTTGGCCGGGCGCGCTTTGGCCGGGCCGGCGTTGGCCGATCCCGCCCTGGCCGGGCCGCCCCGGACGAGCCTGCGCGGCCGGGTCAGCCCGCCGCCGCCATCGGCTCCTCGCCTCCGCCGGCGGGCGCGTCCGCTCCGCGCCGGACCGTGCAGTGCAGCGAGTCGTCCACCACGTCGGCGACGATCGTGTCCCCGGGGTCCGCCTCGCCGCCGAGCAGCAGCATGGCGATGCGGTTGTCGAGCTCCGTCTGGATCGTGCGGCGCAACGGCCTCGCGCCGAACTCCGGCTGGTAGCCGTGCGCGACGAGGAGTCTCTTCGCCGCCTCCGTGACCTCCAGCTTCAGACCCTGCGCGTGGACGCGGTGGCCGCTGCGCTCGAGGAGGTGCTCGACGATTCGCGTCAGGTCGTCCTCGGTGAGGCTGTGGAAGACGATGATGTCGTCGATGCGGTTGAGGAACTCCGGCAGGAACCGGCCCCGCAGATCCTCCATCAGCTCGTCCTTGAGCTCGGCCGCGTCGCCCTCGTGGGCGAGGATCCGGTGGGCGCCGATGTTGGAGGTCATGATGACGACGCAGTGCCGGAAGTCGACCGTGCGGCCCTGGCCGTCGGTGAGCCGGCCGTCGTCGAGGATCTGGAGCAGGGTGTTGAAGACGTCGGGGTGCGCCTTCTCCACCTCGTCGAACAGCACGACGCTGTACGGCTGGCGGCGGACCTTCTCGGTGAGCTGGCCGGCCTCCTCGTAACCGACGTATCCGGGCGGCGCCCCGACGAGGCGCGCGACCGTGTGCTTCTCCTGGAACTCGCTCATGTCGAAGCGGATCATCCGGTCCTCGTCGCCGAACAGCAGCTCCGCGAGGGTCTTGGCGAGCTCGGTCTTGCCCACGCCCGTGGGGCCGAGGAAGAGGAAGGAGCCGACGGGGCGGTTCGGGTCGCCCATGCCGGCGCGGTTGCGCCGGACGGCCTCGGAGACGGCGGTGACGGCCTCGTCCTGGCCGACGATCCGGGCGTGCATCTCCTCCTCGAGCCTGAGGAGCCGCTCCTTCTCGCTCGTGGTGAGCTGGGACACGGGGATGCCGGTGCGGCGCGAGACGATGTCGGCGATGTCGGAGGCGGTGACCGAGACGACGCCCTCGCGCCGCTCCTCGATGCCGGCGAGCTCTCCCTCCACCTCGGCGATCTGCTGCTTCAGCTCCGAGGCCTTCTCGAACTGCTCGCCCGCGACGGCCTCGTCCTTCTCGCGGCGCAGCTTCGCGAGCCGGTCCTCCCGGCTGACCACCTCGGTGGAGCGGGAGGCGCTGCGCAGCCGTACGCGGGCGCCGGCCTGGTCCATCAGGTCGATGGCCTTGTCGGGCAGGAAGCGGTCGCTGACGTAGCGGTCGGAGAGCTCGGCCGCGGCCGCCAGAGCCCCGTCGGCGAACCGGACCTGGTGGTGGGCCTCGTACGCGTCGCGCAGACCTTCGAGGATCTGGACGGTCTCCTCGACCGTCGGCTCGGGGATCAGCACGGGCTGGAAGCGGCGTTCGAGGGCGGCGTCCTTCTCGACGTGCTTGCGGTACTCGTCGATCGTGGTCGCGCCCACCACGTGGAGCTCGCCGCGGGCGAGGGCGGGCTTGAGCATGTTGCCCGCGTCCATCGCGCCCTCTCCCGTCGCGCCGGCTCCGACGACCGTGTGCAGTTCGTCGATGAAGAGGATGATGTCGCCGCCCGCCTCCTGGACCTCCTCGATGACCTTCTTCAGCCGCTCCTCGAACTGCCCGCGGTACTGCGCGCCGGCCACCATCCCGGACATGTCGAGGGAGACGACCCGCTTGTCCTTCAGGGTGTTCGGCACCTCGCCCGCCACGATGCGCTGGGCGAGGCCCTCCACGATGGCGGTCTTGCCGACGCCGGGCTCGCCGATGAGCACCGGGTTGTTCTTGGAGCGCCGGGAGAGGATCTCGACGGTCTGCTCGATCTCGTCGGCCCGGCCGACCACCGGGTCGAGCCTTCCGGCCCGGGCCTCCTCGGTGAGGTCCCTGCCGAACTCGTCGAGGGTGGTGGCCGGCTGCTTCGGGGCAGCCGGGGTGCCGTCGGTGCGTGACGGCTGGTCCGTACGGCTGTGCAGCTTGCCGACGTCGAGGTCTTCGGCCTGCAGGAAGCGTCCGGCGCCGGAGTCGGCGTCGGAGAGGAGCGCGCCGAGGATGTGCTCGGGGCCGATGTACGAGGCGCCCGACGCCTGGGCGTAGGCGTGGGCCGCGCCGAGGGTGCGCTTGGCGGCCGGGGTGAGCCCGGATTCGGCGGACGGCTCGGCGGCCTCGCGGGGGAGCACCTCGGCGATCCGCGCCGCGAGCTGCTCGGGGTCGACCCCGGCCCTGGCGAGGAGCCGCCGCGAGGGCTCGACCTGCGTGGCGGCCCAGAGCAGGTGCTCGGTGTCGAGGTCGGACGTGCCGTCCTCGGCCGCCTTGCGCGTGGCCAGGTTGATGAGCTGGTGCGAGGACTCCGTCAGGAGCCGGCCGATCGGTACGCGTTGTACGGCCGGGGGCGACGACCCCGGCGACATACCGAAGAACCGGTTCAGCAGGTCGCTGAAGGGGTCGGACGAACCGAAGGAAGAACCGAAGGCCATCGACATGCTGAAGCTCCTGAGGAGGGTGGAGGTCCTCACCGGGTCCACCGGTTCCACCGGGCTCACCGGGTACCGGTCCTCACCACTCAAACCCCGCCCCCACCGCCCCGCAAGCGGGGTACGGTCCGCCGGCCCCCCGCCCGGACGCGCCTGCGACACCTGCGCGTGGCGCCTGCGACGGGGCTGCGCCCCGCCTGCGATGGCGGGCCCGGGACGACCGGCCTAGCCTGGGCGGAAGTCCCTCGTGCGCCGCGGAAGGGTGAGCGATGTGAGCGCCTCCCAGGAAGAGACGGGCCGGGCGGAGGCCCGGGTGGGCCCCGCCCCCGAGGGGGAGCCGGAGTTCCACCCGTATCACCACCCCGCCGCCGGATGGGGTGCGGCCAAGAGCGTGACCCGCTTCATGAAGCGGGAGGGCACGCTCGTCGACGGTCCGCGGGCCATCCTCAAGATGAACCACGAGAACGGAGGCTTCGACTGCCCCGGCTGCGCCTGGCCCGACGACACCAAGGGGCTGCACCTCGACATCTGCGAGAACGGCATCAAGCACGTCACGTGGGAGATGACCCGCAAGCGGGTCGGCCGCGAGTTCTTCGCGGACCACACGGTGACCGAGCTGTCCTCGTGGAGCGACTACGACCTGGAGAACCAGGGCCGGCTGACCGAACCGATGGTCTACGACCCCGACACCGACCACTACGTCCCCATCAGCTGGAAGGACGCCTTCGCGCTCGTCGGGCGTACCCTGCGCGAGCTCGAGTCCCCGCATCAGGCCGCGTACTACACCTCGGGCCGGCTCGGCAACGAGGCCACCTTCCTCTACCAGCTCATGGCGCGGGAACTGGGCACCAACAACCTGCCCGACTGCTCCAACATGTGCCACGAGGCCAGCGGCCGGGCCCTCACGGCCTCGCTCGGCACGGGCAAGGGCACCGTCGACCTCAAGGACTGGGAGGCCACCGACGCGCTGTTCATCATCGGCGTCAACGCCGCCTCCAACGCCCCCCGGATGCTGACCGCCCTCACCGAGGCGCACCACCGCGGGGCCGCCATCGTGCACATCAACCCGCTGGTCGAGGCCGCCGCCACCCGCGCGATCATCCCGCACGACTTCCGCGACATGGCCACCTTCCACGCCACCCGCACCAGCACCCTCAACCTCCAGCCGCGCATCGGCGGCGACATGGCGCTGCTGCGCGGCATGGCGAAGGCGATCCTGGAGCAGTCCGCCTCCGACCCCAAGGCGCTGGACCGCGAGTTCATCGACCGGCACACCGACGGCTTCGACGCCTACCGCGCGGTGTGCGAGGCCACCTCCTGGGAGGAGATCGAGCGCCAGTCGGGGCTCAGCCGGCCCGAGATCCTCATGGCGGCGCGCGTCTACCGCGAGGCCGACCGTTCCATCGTCAGCTGGTGCCTGGGCGTCACCCAGCACGAGCACGGCGTCGACACCGTACGCGAGATCGTCAACCTCCTTCTGCTGCGCGGCAACCTGGGCCGAGAGGGCGCCGGCCCGTCCCCGGTGCGCGGCCACAGCAACGTCCAGGGCAACCGCACCTGCGGCATCGACCACCGCCCCGGCACCGAGTTCCTGGACCGCCTCGCGGAGGTCTGCGGGATCGACCCGCCGCGCGAGCACGGCCTGGACACGGTGGGCACCCTGCAGGCCATGCACCGCGGCGACGTGAAGGTCTTCATCGGTATGGGCGGCAACTTCGCCCTCGCCGCGCCCGACACCCCCTACACGTACGAGGCACTGCGCACCTGCGAGCTGACCGTGCAGGTCAGCACCAAGCTGAACCGCAGTCACCTCGTCCACGGCAGCGCGGCGCTCATCCTGCCCTGCCTCGGCCGCACCGAGAAGGACCACCAGCACGCCGGCGTCCAGAGCACGTCCGTCGAGGACTCGATGAGCATGGTGCACCTGTCCGTCGGCATGAAACGCCCCGCCTCGCCGCACCTGCTCTCCGAGCCGGCCATCGTCGCCGGCATCGCGCGCGCGGCCCTCCCCGACAGCGCCACCCCGTGGGAGTGGTACATCGAGGACTACGACCGCATCCGCGACACCATGGCCAAGGCGCTCGACGGCTTCGAGGACTTCAACCGCCGGGTACGGCTGCCCCTCGGCTTCCGGATCAGGCAGCCCGCCCGCGAACTGGTCTTCCTCACCCCGTCCGGGCGTGCGGAGTTCTCGGCCGCGCCGCTGCCTGACGTGGTCCCCGAACCGGGCACCCTGGCGCTCGGCACCATGCGCTCGCACGACCAGTGGAACACCACCATCTACTCCGACAACGACCGCTACCGCGGCATCGACAACCTGCGCACCCTCGTCTTCATGAACGAGGACGACATGCGCGAGCGCGGCATCGAGAAGTTCGACCCCGTCGACATCACCAGCACGGCCAGGGACGGCAGCCGACGCCATCTCCACGGCTACCTGGCGATCCCGTACGACATCCCGCGCGGCTGCGCGGCCGGCTACATGCCGGAGATGAACGTGCTGTGCGCGCTGGGCGACTACAGCACCCAGAGCGACCAGCCGATCATGAAGCACCTGAAGGTCACGATCGCCCCGGCGGCCGCCTGACCAGGGACTGCGCGCGAGACCGGGCGCCGATACGCCGAACCCGGCCGCTCCGCCGGCGACGTGCACCCGGTGCGGGCCTGCGCCCTACCTGGCCGGACCGAGCGAGACCACCGCCGCGGTCGTGGTGCCCTCCGGCGTCCGGTACGTCACCGTGTCGCCCGCGCGGTGGCCGAGCAGGGCGCGGCCGAGCGGACTGTCGGCGGTCACCAGGCCGAGGTCGGGCGCCTCGGCGAGCTCGCCCAGACGCACCGTCGACTCCGTGCCGTCGGCGAAGCGCACGGTGACCGTGCTGCCCACCCCCACCACGTCCGTGGAGGGCGGCCCCGCGACGGACGCCTCGCGGATCCGGCCCTCGATCTCGTCGATGCGCTGCTCCAGGCGTGCCACGTCCCCGGCTCGCTGCAACTCGTCGGCCTCGTCTGCCCGGTCGCCCACGGGATCCTCGTCACGGATGGTCGCCGCCACCCTCGCCCGTTCGGCGCGCAACTCGCCGAGCTCCTCCTGGAGCGCTCGCAGGGCGTCGGCGCTGATGGGCTCGGGACCGTCGGTCATGGCTGCTCCCGCGTCGGCTCGGGGACGGATGAGTACGAGGCGTTCCCATTACCGCATCGCCACTCGGACCCGGCAAATCAGTGACGGCCCCGACCGGGCGGCCCCGGCGGCGGGCCCGTACCCGGCCTTCGTACACCGTTCGCCGAGAACCTCCACATTGTGTGTGCACCGGGCCCCGGCCTTTTCACCGTGCTCCGAAACCGCCCCTGCGCTGCGCCCGGACAGTCATTGTTTGTCCTTTTGGTCGCCCCGGTGGTCACGGGTGCCCCGAAGTGTTACTCGGTTCTGCGGAGAAGCTGTCACCGTTCCGTGAAACAAGGCGCACTCCGGTGAATCGAGCTGCACATCAGCCCCCTGATCGGGCGTCAACCGAATTGGCGACGTCACCCGTTCCCGTGCTTTGATCCTGCCGCCGCGGCAAGAAAGACGGATTCCCCCCCACTGCAAACGAAGGGTGCGCATCATGCGTGACAACCTCGAGACCCGTGAGATCGCCGACGCCGAGCTCGACGCCGTCTCCGGCGGCATCGTCAACATCTCCGGCGGCCTCGTCGGCGCCGTGACCAGCGACGTCGCGGGCGTCCTCGGCACCGTCGGCTCGCTGAACACCGTCCAGGGTGCGACCGGCCTCGTCGGCGGCGTCCCCGGCCTGGCCACCGGCCTCACCGGCGTCTCCGTGAACGCCACCGCCGTCACCGGTATCGCCGGTCTCTGAGCGGAACGGTCATGAACCCCGGAACTCCACGTTTCGGGGTTCATGGCCTCCCGTCGCATTACCGCAACGAATGCAGCCGAAGGAATAGCCCGTGCAGTTCCGTGAGAAGGCGCTTTCCAAGCTGCAGTCACCCGAGGAACTCGACCTCCCCGTGCGATTCGCGCGCCCCCAGGGACGTCTCGTCCTCGCCGTCACCGTGCTCGTGATGGCCGCCGCGACCGTCTGGGCCTTCACCGGGACGGTCTCCGCCAAGCTCACCGCCCCGGGCATCCTCACCCACGCCGGCGGCAGCTACCTGCTGCAGAGCCCCGTCGCCGGCCAGGTCACCCGGGTCCTCGCGCAGGAAGGCCGCACCGTCGCCGCCGGCGCGCCGCTCCTCACCGTGCGCACCGACAAGGGCGACCAGTCGGTCCGCGCCGTCGAGGGCGGCCGGGTCACCACCCTGTTCGCCAGCACCGGCTCCGTCGTCAGGACCGGCGCGGACGTGGCCACCGTCGAGCGCGTGACGAGCCCGGACGAGCCGCTCGTCGTCATGATGTACGTGCCGGGCGCGCAGGCGGCGACCGTCCGGGTCGGCGCATCGGTGGACCTGAGGGTCCCGACCGCGCCGCAGGAACGGTTCGGCGTGCTGCGCGGCACGGTCGACGCGGTGGGCCGCACCCCCCAGACCGGGGCCCAGATCGGCGCGTTCCTCGGCGACGGCGGGCTCGGCGAGCAGTTCGCCGGGCAGGGCGGCGCGGTCGCCGTGCGCGTACGCCTCCAGCGCTCGACCGCCACCGCCTCCGGCTACGCCTGGTCCTCCACGGACGGCCCCCCGTACGCCGTCGACTCCGGCACCCCGGTCTCCGGCGCCGTCCATCTCTCCGCCCAACGCCCCGTCGACTGGCTGCTCCCGTGACCTCGTCCCCCCGCCGGCGCCGCCCGCCGTCCAGGCGCCTCCCCAAAGGCCGCCGCCCCCGCGCCGTCCGAACCCCCACCGTGCTGCAGATGGAGGCGGTGGAGTGCGGCGCCGCCGCGCTCGCCATGGTCCTCGGCCATTTCCGACGCTTCGTCCCCCTGGAGGAGCTGCGGATCGCCTGCGGCGTCTCCCGCGACGGCTCGCGCGCAAGCAACCTCCTCAAGGCGGCCCGGAGTTACGGCCTGCAGGCCAAGGGCATGCAGATGGACCTGGCGGCGCTCGCCGAGGTCCAGGCCCCTGCCGTGCTCTTCTGGGAGTTCAACCACTACGTCGTCTACGACGGCATGGGGCGCCGCTTCGGCCGCGCGGGCGTGTACGTCAACGACCCGGGCAAGGGGCGACGGTTCGTCCCCATGGACGAGTTCGACACCAGCTTCACCGGCATCGTGCTCACCTTCGAACCGGGCGCCGGCTTCCGCCGCGGCGGCCGCAAGCCCAGCGTCTTCGGCGCCATGCCGGCCCGGATGCGCGGCACGTCGGGCACCCTGGCCGCGGCGCTGCTGGCCAGCCTCCTCCTGGTGGTCGTCGGCGCCGCGCTGCCCGCGCTGAGCCGTACCTACATCGACATGTTCCTGATGGAAGGCCAGTCCTCGCTGCTCGGCGTCGTGTTCGCGGCGATGGCCGGCGCGATCGGGCTCAGCGCCCTGCTCACCGGGCTCCAGCAGGCCAATCTGCTGCGCGGGCGGATCATCTCCTCGACCCTCGGCAGCGCCCGCTTCCTGCGGCACCTCCTGCGCCTCCCCGTCGCCTTCTACGCCCAGCGCAGCCCCGCCGACCTGGTCCAGCGGCTGCGGTCCAACGACGTGGTCGCCGAGACCCTCGCCCGCGACCTGTCCGCGGCGGGCGTGGACGCGGTCGTGGTCGTGCTCTACGCCGTATTGCTGTGGACGTACGACCCCCAGCTCACCCTCCTCGGCGTGCTCGTCGCCCTGCTCAACGTCGCGGCCATGCGGATCGTGATCCAGGTCCGTGCCACCGGCACCCACAAACTCCGCGCCGAGAGCGCCCGGTTGACGAACACCTCGTACAGCGGACTGCAGCTCATCGAGACCATGAAGGCCACCGGCGGCGAGAACGGCTTCTTCCGCCGCTGGGCCGGCCAGCACGCCGTCACCCTCGACGTGCAGCAGCGGCTCGGCGTGCCCAGCGCCTGGCTGGCGATCGTCGCCCCCACCCTGGCCGCGCTCAACAGCGCCCTGATCCTGATGATCGGCGGCCTGCGGGCGGTCGAGGGCCACCTCACCGTCGGTCTGCTCGTCGCCTTCCAGTCCCTGGTGACCGGCTTCACCGCGCCCATCACCCGCCTCGGAGGCGCCGCCGGACGCATCCAGGACTTCGCCGCCGACGTCGCCCGGCTCAAGGACGTCGAGAGCTTCCCCGCCGACCCCGTCCACACCCGCCGCGAGCCGGCCGCCGGTGCCCGCAGGCTCACCGGCCGGGTCGAACTCGACCGCGTCACCTTCGGCTACAGCCCGCTCGACGCCCCGCTCCTGAAGGACTTCTCGCTCTCCGTCGGGCCCGGCCGCCAGGTCGCCCTCGTCGGCGGCTCCGGCAGCGGGAAGTCCACCGTCTCGCGGCTGATCGCCGGGCTCTACGCCCCCTGGGAGGGCACCGTCCGCATCGACGAGATGCGTCTGGAGGACATCCCGCGCGGCGCGCTCGCCGCCTCCGTGTCCTTCGTCGACCAGGACGTCTTCCTCTTCGAGGGCACCGTCCGTGACAACGTGGCCCTGTGGGACCCCTCCGTCCCGGACGAGGCCGTCGTCGCCGCGCTCCAGGACGCCGCCGTGTTCGACGTGGTCTCCCGCCGTCCCGGCGGCATCCACAGCCGGGTCGAGCAGGACGGCCGCAACTTCTCCGGCGGCCAGCGCCAACGCCTGGAGATCGCCCGCGCGTTGGTACGGGAACCCAGCGTGCTCGTGCTCGACGAGGTCACCAGCGCGCTCGACGCCGTCACCGAGCGGCTCGTCATCGACAACCTGCGCCGCCGCGGCTGCGCCTGCGTGGTCATCGCCCACCGGCTGAGCACCGTCCGCGACAGCGACGAGATCCTCGTGCTGGACCGCGGCACGGTCGTCGAACGCGGGCGGCACGAGCAGCTGGTCGCCGCGGGCGGACCGTACGCCCACCTGGTCAAGGAGCACTGAGGTGACCACCCCGCAGCCCGCCGCGGCGGCCACCGCGCAGCCCGCACAGGCCCCCGCCGCCCCGGCCTCACTCGACCCGGTGGTCGCGGCCCTCGGCGGCCTCGGCACGCCCGTCGACTGCAGCGACCTGCGCAGCCTGTCCCTCGAAGGCCCCCTGGTGCTGTGGCTGGTCGTGCACGGCGCCCTGGACCTGTTCGCCGTCGACGCGGCGCTGCTCGGGCAGTGGCACTTCCTCGGCCGCCTCGACGCGGGCACCCTGCTGCTCGGCCCCCCGGAGGGCCCCGAGCACACGCTGGTCGGCCGCCCGTCGCGCGAGTGCGTGCTGCGCCGCATCGAGCTGCGCGAGCTGCAGCGGGCGGCGTACGAGGGACAGCCGGGCGGGTGGCACGACGCCCAGTGGCACGGGTCGTACGGCGACTACGGCGACCACGGAGTCCACACCCCGTACGGCGTCGCCCCCAGCCCCCTCGAAAGCGCCTTCGCCCTCGGCATCGGGCGCGGCCTGCACGTCCTGTACCAGGCACCGCTCGACGGCCGCGCCGACGACGCCATCGAGTGGCTGCGGGTCAGCCCCGGCGACGTGCACTACGGCGCCGCCTACGAGGGCGGGGCCGACGGCACCCTCCTCGTGGACCCCGCCATGTGGCAGGGCATGGTCGAGCAGCAGTACCGGCTGCTGCACGCCCTGGACCGCTGGATCGAGCACCGCGAGCGCGCCCACGAGGACCGGACGGCGGCCGGACTCGCGGCCGGCCGGGAGGCCCGTACCGAAGCCGACCGCACCCTCCTCGCCTCCATCGACCGCTCCCGCCGCGGCGCCCGCCCCGGTGCGAGCGCGGACGCGACCCTCGCCGCGTGCCGCCTGGTCGCCGCCGAGGCGCGCATCACCCTGGCCGACCGCATCGAGGCCGCCGACCCGGGAAACGGCGCCGAAGCGGCCATGGACCCCGTCGAACGCGTGGCGCTCGCCTCGCGCATCCGCACCCGCGCGATCCGGCTCGCCGGCGGCTGGTGGCGGGAGAACACCGGTCCGCTGGTGGGCCGGCGCGAAAAGGACGGCGCGCCGGTCGCCCTGCTGTGGCGGCGCGGCGGTTACGTGGCGGTCGACCCGGCCACCGGGCGGCGCGAGCGGATCGGCGAGGCCGGCGAGGCCGGGTACGAACGGCACGCCGTCATGTTCTACCGCCCGCTGCCCGAGGGCAGGCTGGGCCTGCCCGCCCTGGTCCGGTTCAGTCTGCGCGGCACCCGCTCCGAACTGCGCTCCATCGTCTTCGGCGGGCTCGCCGCGGTCGCCCTGGGCGCGCTGGTGCCCGTCGCCACGGGCACCGTGCTCGGCCGCTACGTGCCGGCGGGCGAGACAGGCCTCATCGTGCAGACGGCGATCGCGCTGATCGCGGCCGCCGTGGTCTCGGCCGGGTTCATGCTGCTGCAGAACATCGCCATCCTCCGCATGGAGGGCCGCATCGAGGCCACCCTCCAACCAGCCGTATGGGACCGGCTGTTGAAGCTTCCGACCACGTTCTTCACCGGCCGCTCGACGGGTGAGCTCGCCGGCGCGGCCATGGGCATCAGCACCATCCGCCGTACGCTCTCCGGCATCGGATCGGTCTGCGTGCAGGCCGGCACGGTCGGCGCGGTGAACCTCACGCTGCTCCTCGTACACAGCGTCCCGCTCGCACTGACCGCGATCGCCATGCTGCTCGTGATCGCGGTGCTCCTCCTCGGGCTCGGGCTGTGGCAACTCCGCTATCAGCGACGACTGATCCGGATGAACCACCGCCTCGACAACCGGGCCTTCCAGACCCTGCGCGGGCTGCCCAAACTCCGCGTCGCCGCCGCCGAGAGCTTCGCCTACGCCGCCTGGGCCCGGGAGTTCGCCGGCACGCGCGTGCTCCAGCAGCGGGTCGGCCGGCTGCAGAACGTCACCACGGTGCTCGGCGCGGTCTGCCTGCCGCTGTGCACCCTCGTGATGTTCATGCTGCTCGCAGGGCCGGCCCGCGGCACCCTGTCGGCGGGGGAGTTCCTCACCTTCAGCACCGCGGTGACCCTGCTGCTGTCCTCGGTGACCCAGCTGACCGGAGCCCTCCTCTCCGCCGCCGCCGTGCTGCCCGTCTTCGAGGAGGTCGCCCCGATCCTGCGCGAGCGGCCCGAGGTACGCGCCGCGGCGACCCGCCCCGGCCTGCTCAGCGGAGCCGTCGAGGCCCGGCAGCTCGCGTACCGCTACACCGAGGACGGCCCGCTCGTCCTCGACGGCGTCGACGTCCGCGTCGAGCCGGGCGAGTTCGTGGCGATCGTCGGCGCCAGCGGCTGCGGCAAGTCCACGCTGCTGCGCCTCCTCATCGGCTTCGACCGGCCCACCACCGGCAGCGTGCTCTACGACGGCCAGGACCTGGCCGCCCTGGACCAGGCGGCCGTACGCCGTCAGTGCGGCGTCGTCCTGCAGAGCGCCCAGCCCTTCACCGGGTCGATCCTCGACTGCATCCGGGGCACCGAGGCCTACTCCCTGGAGGAGGTGTGGGCGGCCGCCGCCATGGCGGGCCTCGCCGAGGACATCCAGGCCATGCCCATGGGCCTGCACACCATGCTCTCCGACGGCGGCGGCACCATCTCGGGCGGCCAGCGCCAGCGCCTGATGATCGCCCAGGCCCTGATCCGCCGCCCCCGCATCCTCTTCCTCGACGAGGCCACCAGTGCGCTCGACAACGAGGCCCAGCGCGTCGTCATCGAGTCCACCCGCGCCCTGCGGGCGACCCGCGTCGTGATCGCCCACCGCCTTTCCACCGTCATGGACGCCGACCGCGTGATCGCCATGGCCGACGGCCGCGTCGTCCAGCAGGGCCCGCCGGCCGAACTCCTGGCGGACACCGACGGGCTCTTCCACGACCTGGTCAGGCGACAGCTGACCTGAGCGCCGGGCTCCTCACCCCTGGTCGAGGTACTTGACGCGATCCTCGAGATCCTTCATCATCTGGTCGTCCCGCCCGGCGCGGTACTCGGCCATGAACGTGTGCAGCATGCCGTCAGCCGTGAGCGCCGCCCAGGTGTCCACCTTGCGGCCGTCCGCCAGTTCGTACGTCCGACCGGTGCCTTTCACGCCACCGATCTCCTTGTCCTGGACATCTTCGGTCAGCGCCGGTTCGGTCCGGATACGGTTGCGCAGGCTGGTGAGAGCCGTCTCGATGGTCGTCTCCTTCATGGGCATGGGAAGGGCCACGGGAACCGACTGGAGGCTGAGTCGCTGCTCGCCGTCCGGGGACTCGAAGCGACCATGGCCCGCGCCCTTGGTGGAGTATCTCCACGTCGAAGGCTGGCAGAGGGTGTATCGGCCGAGTGGGTCGTAGTGCGTACGCAAGTCGCCCGACCGGGACTCGCGGACCTTCTCGGCGCTCTCCAGCATCCGGTCGTCGACGTAGACGTCGACCCGGTATTCGCCGGCTGATGGGCACTGGAATTCAACGAGTCCGGTCCAGACGGCCGGCCCCTGCCGGGGAAGATCTGCGAACGGCTCGAAGGTGTTGAGGTCGTGACGCTGGACCCAAGGGTCGCCCGGACCTTTTCGGAAATAGAAGATCTTCGACACCAGAGAGTTCGGAAGGATATTCGTGTACGTCATGCCGACGTTGATATGGGGGCCGTCCAGATTCAGGTCGAGAGCCTGGATGGATGCCCGATCGGCCGGGACGTGGCGGCCGGGAACCCGGGCTTCGGCCTCGCTCTTGACCAGCATCCCCTGGAGGCGGCGCACCGCTTCGATTCGCTCGGGCTGCTGAGCCAGAAGAATCTCCAGCTGGGTCCTGGCGGATGCGTAGAGCTCGCTGCGCTCCAGGAGGGACCGCTTCTGGAAGAGCTTGATCGAGCGCCGGAACTCCCGCTGTGCCTGCTCCGTCCGCCCCCGCGCCGCCATGGCCAGTGCGAGGTTCAGCCGGGGTATGGGGAGAGCGTCGTTCATCGCTATGGCTCGACGCGTGAACTCCTCCATCTTCTCGTAGTCCTTGAGGTGGAAGTAATTGGCCCCCTGATTGGCAAGGTTCGCGAAGGTCTCTTCGCCCAGCTGAATGGCCCGGTCGAGGTCCGCGACGTTCTCCCTCCGGGCTCGGGGGCTCATGACGTTGAAGACGTACCGGGAGCCGGGGTTCTCGGCTGCCGCACGCGCGTCGGCACGTTTCTGGAAGCCCACACCGTACTGTCCGCTGTCCCGAACCGCACTCGTGTAGGAAGCCATGGCCTTCCCGGGCTCGCCCCGGAGCAGTAGACGGTCGCCTTCGGCCACGGCCTTCATCGCCCTTTCGGAGATGTGCGGAACCGGTGTCAGCACGACGATGAGGAAGCCGACCAGGGTCGCCACGGAGATGGCGGCCGCCGGCCACCAGAAGAACGGGCGGATCCGAGGGGTGATGGTCGCGGACAGTCCCAGGAGGGCGAGAGCGATGGCCAGCAGAGTGATCCCGCCGACGTAGAGGCTTGCCTTGTCGCCCCACTCCGCCGCCATTCGGCGGCTGGTCTGCTGGTGGAGTTGCGCGAGAACGGGCCTCGCCGCAGCATCGGCCCAGGAAAGGGGCGCGTTCTGGAGACTCGGCTCCTGCTGCGGCAAGGGGGACAGATCGGCCACTTCGCCGGAGGCTTCCTCCCAGTGATCCGCTCGGGTGGATTCCCCTGGCATCGACAGCAGTTCGGCGCGCGCTTCGGCGATCGCCCGCCGCTGTCTGAACGCCGCCACGATGGTGAGCCCGCCGAGACGGTCGTAGTACTCGGACAAGGCCGCGCTCTTCTCGGACATCGCCAGGACGGCGTTCCTCTGCGCGTCGCGAGCGGCTTCGTCCTCGTACGTACCTGCTCGGCATGCGGCATACCCGAGGACACTGCCGAACAGGGCGATGACCGCGACGGAGAGCGCGAGGCGCCGGTTGAACGGCGTATGGACGGTGTCGATGTCCGGGACGTTCAGCTCCTGGTCACGGTGGCTGGGCATGTCAGGTCCACCCTCCGGTGAACACCAGGACGGGGATCACCACGACCCCGGCGACCGTGCCGGCCCCGGCGATCCAGGGTCGCAGGCGCACCGGGCCGATCCTCGCCACCGTGAGGAGTGTGAGGACCGCGAGGGTCGCGACGACGCCGAGCGCGTAGCGCTCGCTCCGCGCACGGTGGCGGTCGGCGGCGGAAGCCGTGCGTGCGGGCTGGTCGCCCGGCACGTAGGACGCGTACTCCAAGCTTTGGAGGACGTCCTGGAAGCGCCCTTCGTAGTCGTACGTCGCTTGTGCTCCCACCCCTTTGAGCTTGCTCCAGTCGAACGCGGCACCGACCTCGCTGGAGGCTCTGGCCACCCTTCTCATGAGCATGGCCGAGTCCAGAAGCGGGGCGGCGTCAGGCGCGCCCCGTGCTTCCGCTTCCAGCCTGCCGGCCTCCGCGTAGGACTGGCGGTACCGGCCGACCAGGGCGCGCTCGTGGCGGACCTGGATATCGGCCTCCACCTGACGCGACTTGACCGTCACCGTCTCCAACTGGGCATATCTGTCGTCGTCCACCGCGGAGCTCTCCTCCCGGAGTGACAGGAAGGTGAGGACCGCACCGCACATGGTGGCGATCCCGATCGCCAGCACGATCGCGAACTCCCAGGGCTCCCGTCCCGGCTGCCCGGCGCTCGCCCCCGCCGTCCTGGATCGTCCGCGGCGCCGGAGTGCCCGTCGGACCGATGGCCGACGAGAACGACCTGGCTGAGATCTGGGGCGCGTGTCGTCATCCACGACTCCCAGTGAAGGGTCCGCCTCCGCACCGCGCATGCGGAGGGCCCTCTCCTTCACTCGATCGCACGAGGAGGCCGAAACCCCCGACTACGAGGTCGCCCGCAGGGTCAGCGCCTCACCGCGGAAGGTGCGGCGGTAGGCCAGGGGTGTGACGCCGATCGCGGCGTGCAGGTGCTGGCGGAGTGAGGTGCCGGTGGCGAAGCCGACCTGGCCGGCGATGTCGTCGACCGCCAGGTCGGTGGACTCCAGGAGGTGCCGGGCGCGGGACACGCGCTGCTGGATCAGCCAGCGGCCGGGGCTCACCCCGACCTCCTCGGTGAAGCGGCGGGCGAAGGTGCGCAGGCTCATCCGGGCGTGCCCGGCGAGCTCCGTGAGGGTCAGCGGCTCGTGCAGGTTCTCCAGGGCCCACTGGCGGGTGGCCGAGGTCCCCTGCGTATCGGCCTCCGGCACCGGCTGCTCGATGTACTGGGCCTGCCCGCCGTCCCGCCACGGCGGGACGATACAGGCGCGTGCCACCTGGTTGGCGACCGCGGTGCCGTGGTCACGCCGTACGAGATGGAGACACACGTCCACGCCCGCGGCGGCCCCGGCCGAGGTCAGCACGTCACCGTCGTCGACGAACAGCACGTCCGGGTCGAGGTCCACGTACGGGAACCACTCCCGGAAGCGCTCGGCGAGCAGCCAGTGCGTCGTGGCCGGCCGGCCGTCGAGCATCCCGGCGGCCGCCAGGACGAAGGCGCCCGTGCAGATGGACACGATCCGCGCGCCCTCGGGGATGGCCGCGAGCGCGTCGGTGACACCGGCGGGCAGCTCGGGAGTCAGCAGGGCCCGGTCGAACGGCGGCAGCACCACCGTGTCGGCCGTGCGCAGCGCGTCGAGGCCGTGACCGACCGTGACCGAGAAGTCGGAGTTGGTGCGGACAGGACCACCGTCGACCGAGCAGGTCAGCACCTCGTAGCGGCCCTCGGCGGAGCCGAAGACCCGGTTCGCGATGCCCAGCTCGAAGGGGTACACCCCGTCCAGGGCGAGTACGACGACGCGGTGGACGCTTCCCATGGCACGATCCTGTCGAAAGATGGCTTTCATGCCATGGTACGCGAGTGGGCCCGCACGCCAGGCTGGTACGCATGACGAACAACGCCCCCGAGGCCACCACCGCCACCATGCGCGCCATCAGCCAGTCCACCCACGGAGCCCCCGACGTCCTCCACGAGGCCGTCCTGCCCCGGCCGGTGCCGGGACCGAGCCAGATCCTGGTCGCCGTGCGCGCCTCCGGGGTCAACCCGACCGACTGGAAGCACCGCTCCCGGCCCGGCCTCTTCCTCGACCATCTGCCGCTGGTCCTCGGCTGGGACGTCTCCGGCGTCGTCGAGGCCGTCGGCTACGGGGTCACCCTCTTCAAGCCGGGCGACGAGGTCTTCGGCATGCTGCCCTACCCCCACGGCGTCGGCGCCCACGCCGAGTACGTGACCGCCCCCGCCCGCGCCTTCGCGCACAAGCCGGACGGCCTCGACCACGTCCAGGCCGGCGCCCTGCCGCTCGCCGCCCTCACCGCGTACCAGGCGCTCGTCGACACCGCCGGGGTCCGCGCCGGGCAGCGCGTCCTGGTGCACGCCGCCGCCGGCGGGGTCGGCCACCTCGCCGTCCAGATCGCCAAGGCCCGCGGCGCGTACGTGATCGGCACCGCGAGCGCCCCCAAGCACGAGTTCCTGCGCTCGCTGGGCGCGGACGAGGTGATCGACTACCGCACGACCGACTTCCGCGAGGCGACCGGCGACATCGACGTCGTCCTCGACCCGCTGGCCGGCGACACCCGGGCCCGCTCCCTGGACGTCGTGCGCCCCGGCGGCGTCATCGTCTCGCTGCTGTCGGGCGCCGGCCCGGACCTGACGGCGCAGGCCGCGGAGCGGGGCATCCGGATGGAGACCCTGCTGGTCGAGGCCGACCACGCCGGCATGAACGCGATCGCCGAGCTCGCCGCGTCCGGCGCCCTGCGCGCCCACGTCGAGGCGGTCTTCCCGCTCACCGAGGCGTCCAAGGCCCACGCCCTGGGCGAGACCGACCGCACCAGCGGCAAGATCGTCCTCGTCGTCGACGGCTCCTGAGCCGCCCGGACCGGACCACCGCTCAGGACCTTCCGGCCTCGTCGAAGAACGCCGTCAGCACCGCCGTGAACTCCTCGGGGTCCGTCACGTGCGGCGTGTGCCCGGCACCCTCGTAGACATGGGTACGGGCCCAGGGCAGCGCCCCGGCGAGCCGGTCGAAGACCGCCCCGAACCAGGGCGGGCTGTGCGCGCCGCGCGACAGCAGCGCGGGAGCGGTGAAGTCGTGCAGCTCGGACGGGTCGAGGGCGGCCCACAGCGGGTCGCCCTGCTCGTCGAGGAACGTGGGGGCGTTGGCGACGAAGGTCTCCTTGACCTTCGTCGGGCACTGCTCCCACGCTCCAGGGCCGAAGGCGACCTCGTCCACGAACTGCCGCGCCCCGGCGAGGGCGTCCCCCTCCCGCAGCCGGTCGGCGCATGCGCCGAGCAGCCGGCGGGTCTCCGCCACCTGTTCGCGGTACTCGGGGACGTCGGCGACCACGTCGAGCAGCGGCGGCTCGTGGACGGCGATCCCCCGGAACAGCTCCGGGCGCCGGGCGGCCAGACCGAGGGCGGTCGAGGCGCCGAACGAGTTGCCGACGACGTACGCCGGCGCGAAACCCAGCACCTCCATCAGCGCCCCCAGGTCATCCTCGTCCTCGCGGCGCGTCCCCTGCCCGTCCGGCCGGTCGCTCTCGCTGTGCCCGCGCCGGTCGTACACCAGCACGCGGTAGCGCAGGGCGAGGCCGTGGACCACCGCGTCCCAGTTGTGGTGGTCGACCCAGGAGCCGTGCACGAGCACCAGCGGGTCCCCGTCCCCGCCGGCCTCGAAGAACAGTCCGACGCCGTTGACCTCGACCCTTGCCATGCGCGCTCCCTGCGCCGATACGACACCCCCCGCCATTCTCGTGTTCGCGCTACTCAGGGGTGGGAGAACACGCAGGCCATGCGGGTGCCGGGGTTGCTGCTCATGCCGACGATCGCGCCGCCGTCGGCCCGGTTCGCCCGGGCGTGCGCGCCGGCGTAGCCCTCGGAGGTGAGGAAGACGCCGAGGGCCGCGATCCAGTCGTGGGCACGGTCGCCCGCCGGGTCGTGGACCGGTTCGGCGCGCGGCACCACCCGTTCCTGGGCCAGATAGCCGCGGTCGGCGGCGACGGCCAGGGCCGCGCGCCACTCGGCGTCGTCGCACTCCCAGCCGACGAAGGTGTCCATGCCGCCGTGCCCGGCGCCGGGCTTCAGGATCAGCTGTTCCCGGCGCTCCCGGCACTCGTCCAGCAGCCCGCGGGCCGGTGCCCGCAGGCTACGGCTCCAGGGCAGGACCCGGTCGACGAGCGCGCGCTCCTCGGCGTCGAAGGCGGCGGCCCAGCGGGGGTCGGAGAGGAGGGCGAGGGCGTTCTTGTGGGCGTACAGACCGCTCTCCAGGGACGTGAACAGCACGGTCCTGTCGGTCCGGTGGGCGCGGAGGAGGTGCTCCGCCACATCCGGCCCCGCCGGATCACCGAGCAGCTGGCTCGCCCCGAAGTTGCGCAGCACGAGGTCGAGCGGGGCGCCGTCCAGGGTCAGCTTTCCGTCGGTCCCGGCACGCACCTGGTCGATCTCGCCGATCAGCAGCTCCAGACCCTGCTCCGCCATGGCCTCCTGGAACGCCCGCATGAGCGTCCCGTACGGGCCGATGCCGCCGTTGCCCTCGATCAGCCCGATCACCGGCTCGGCCCCGCCGCCCGCGAGCGCCGGCCGGGCCCGCTCGCGCAGATCGGCCGCGAGCCGCGCCGCCGTGTCCACGAAGCGCAGCCGGTACTCGGTGGCGAACGCGGCGAACTCGGCGACCCGCAACAGCCTCGCGTTGCACACGGCCATGTCCATGCCGCCCACCTCGCTGCCCAGGTTGAACTCGAGCAGCTTGTACGACGTGCCGTCGTGGTAGGCGTCGGCGCGGCCCAGCTTCGCCGGACGCCCCGCCGCCCCGCGCCGCAGCAGCTCCAGGTGACGCGGCGCGACCCCGATCCCTTCCCCGTACCGCACGAGGTCGCCGTCGAACAGCCGCGCCGGCAGCGAGACCAGCAGCTCGAACAGGCCCTCCAGGTCCCGTGCGAACGCGGCCATTTCATCCTCCCCGACGAACCAGGGGCGCGGCAGCAGGTGCTTGCGCCAGGCCGCCTCGAAGGCGTCCGGCAACCCGGCGCGCGCGACGGCCTCGCGCAGCCCGCCGTCTCCGGTGAGGCACGCGTCCACATAGGTCCGGCTCAGCAGCGTCATGCGCCCAGTCGACCACGCCGGCCCGAGGCGCCGGTACCCCCGGCGCACCGGACCGGTCGGCGGTGAACCGGCACGGCGCGGCCCGAGCGGGCCGCGCCGTGCGGGGCACAGGGACGGGCGAGGTTCAGGAACCCCAGGCCTCGAACTCGTAGATCCTGGCCGCCGGGTCCGTCGTCTGCGTCGGCTTGGTGATCACCAGGCGGACGTAGCGGGCCGTCACGCTCACCGGGTGGGTGGTGGTGGCCGCCGTGTTGCCGGTGACCGTCGCGGCCGTGGTCCAGGGCGCGGTGGCGCTCGCGCGGACCTCGACCGTGAAGTCGCGCGTGTTCCAGCTCGCGCTCTCGCCGCCCGCCGCCGCGTGCTTCACCACGAAGCGGTCGAGGGTGCGGGAGGCCCCCAGGTCCACCTCCAGCCACTTGGCCGTGGTGGTCGTGCACCACTTGTCGCTGTTGCCGCCGGTCACGCTGCCGTTGACGGCCTTGGCCGCCGTCTCCGAGGCGTTGCACTGCCCGGACGCCGTCGCGGGCCGGTTGAGCGCCAGGTTGGCGTCGGTCGTCCCGGACCAGGTGACCGCGGTGCTCGCGGCGGGGGAGCGGCCGAACTCGGTGGAGACCGCCTCGATGTCGAGCGTCGTCGTCGTCTCCGTACCGGCCCGGTCCAGCTTCGGCACGAAGTAGCTGTCGTTGGGGGTGGCGCCCAGGAAGGTGCGGCTGCCGTCCGCGTTGCGGCGGTACACCTCGTAGTGGTGCACGGAACCGGAGGCCGAGGGCGTCCACGCGAGCCGCAGGGACCTGCTCGTGGTGCCGGTGTCCGTCGTGCCGAGGACGGTCGGCGCGGTCGGGGCCGCCGGGGCGTCCACCGTCCCGTCGTACACGGCGAGTTGGCCCACCTTGATGTCGTACGAGGGGGCCGTGCCCGTGGTCTGGAGGCCGAGCTGCGCGAGGGTGCGGCCGGCGTACGCGGACAGGTCGAGCGTCCTGCGCTCCCAGCCCGCGGTCGTGGTGGAGCCGAGGTCGAGCGTGGTGAACGTGGTGGGGGAGTCCGTGAAGGAGACGGCCGCCTTCAGCCGGGTCGGCCCGGCCGCCGGGGTCTTCACCACCACGGAGAGCTTGGTGTCGGCCGCGACCGGCAGCCGTGACTGGTACAGCCGTACGGTGTTCACCGCGTCGAGCGTGCCGGTGAGGCGGAGGGCGGAGCCGCCCTCGTAGGCGTCGGTGAAGTCGATCGACGGCTTCAGCTTCGTCCCCGCGGACTGCACGAGCCAGCGGTAGGTGGGCGGCACGTCCTGGAGGGACAGGTTGTTCCAGCCGCCGGTGGACACGCGGACGCCGCCGGAGTGGTAGAAGTCGCCCTGGCCCGCGTCGAAGGAGGTGACGAAGGGCTTGGCGGTGACGGGCGAGGACTCCGGGACGTACTGCGCGAGGCCCTTCCACGCCGAGCTGGTCGTGGTGTTCGACGGGTCGCCGTTGGCGCCGTCCCAGTACCTGGCTTCACGGGCGTAGGAGTCGGCCCGGTCGGTGGAGGAGTTGTGGGTCCACTCGGGGCGGTAGAGTCCGAGCGAGGCGGTGTGCGGTCGGCCGTCCGGGAAGACCGCGCTCCACGGGGCGCTCGTGTTGTAGCCGTTCGCCTCGGTGTCGACGCCCGCGAACAGCTCGTACTCGCTGCGGCCGAGGTTGCGGGCCAGGGTCCGCGAGGAGTCGAGGGCGGTGGCGCCCCAGCCGAAGTCGAGGAACATCGAGTCACTCGTGCGCTGCGAACCTTCTTGCAGGAAGGCGTCGTTGGCGCTGGTGAGCGCGTCCTGCCAGCTCACCGATCCCGACTCGGTCATCGCGTCGTACCACATGAACTCGAGCGGGCCGAGCGAGCGCGCGTAGCGCAGGGTGTTGCGCATCTCGGTCGCGAGGGCGGCGTCGCCGCCGGCCGTCTCCTGGTTGATGAACCAGCCGTCGAAGCCGTAGTGCTGCGCGACCTGGGCGAGCTTGTCGGCGACGGGATAGCGGCTGCCGGACTTCTGCGTGAAGTCGCGGACCCACTGGATCTGGCCGCCGTAGGCGGTGGGCGGGAAGAAGACCGTGCCGTACACCTTGACGCCGTTGCGGTGGGCGGCGTCGATCACGGTGGGGTTCGGCGCGAGGATCAGCCCCTCGCCGGCCGAACCGCCCCAGAACACCAGCTTGTCGAGGTACTGCCAGTGCCCGAACGCGTAGTAGCGGGGGTCGAGCGAGCCTTGGGAGGGATTGTTCGAGGTCGGTGCGAACGACACCAGGGAGACGACCTTGCCCTCGCCCGGGCGGGCGTTGGCGTTGGCCTTGAGGGCAGGGTCCGAGACCCGCTGCTGAAGGGGCACGCGGGAGCGGTTGAAGCGGGCGTCGGGGTCGGTGGCCGGGTCCCAGTTCAGGATCGTGTTCGGGTACCAGTACGAGGCGTACGGCTGGTCGCCGGTCGCGGTCGCCGCCGTGCGCGGGGCCTCGGGCCGCGCGGGCGCCGCCGACGCGCTCTGTGCGGCGCCGAGGCCCAGTGAGGCCACGGACAGCGCGGCGGCCAGAACGAGGTGCAGGGGTCGTCTCATCGAAGCTCCGGTCCAGCTGAGGGGGTGGGGGCTGGTGGTGCCGGTGGCGCGATGGTGCGAAGGCCGAAGCTAAACGGCTTTAGCGGGCACGGTCAAGAGGGCGACGCCGTGCTCTCGCGGACCGTGAGCCGCGGCGTCGGGTTCCTGACGTCGCTCGCCGAGGACGGGTCGTCGATCAGCGCGAGCAGCGCCGTCGCGACCTGCTCGCCGAGGGCGAAGGTGTCGCGTGAGAGGGCCGTGAGAGAGGGGTGGACGATGCGGGTGAGGGCCGAGTCGT
The DNA here is from genome assembly GCF_044541845.1 of Streptomyces sp. NPDC085481. Lineage (NCBI taxonomy): Bacteria > Bacillati > Actinomycetota > Actinomycetes > Kitasatosporales > Streptomycetaceae > Streptomyces > Streptomyces sp. NPDC085481. The sequence goes on along the minus strand of NZ_JBITTJ010000013.1, from coordinate 254,196 downwards.
CGAAGGACACGATCGACAGCTCGCCGGGCACCGGCACCCCCATCTCGGTCGCGACGCCGAGCCCCGCCACCGCCATGACGTCGCTGTCGTACACGAGCGCCGTCGGCCGCTGACCCCCCGGCCTGGCGAGCAGGGTGCGGGTGGCGGCCGCGCCCTCCGCGTCGCTGAAGTCGGTCGGCACGGAGACCGCGTCGGCCATGCCGAGCCGTCGCGCCGCGTCCCGCAGGGCGCGGATCCGGCGCTGGGTGTGCTGGAAGGAGGGCAGCCCGGCGAGGTGCGCGATGCGGCGGTGGCCGAGGGCCGCCAGGTACTCGACGATCGAGGTCATCGCCTCCCGGTCGTCGGCCCAGACGGCCGGGAGCCGCCCGTGCCGGCCGGGGCCGCCGAGCACGACCGCCGGCACCTCCAGCTCCTCCAGGACCGGGATGCGCGGGTCGCGCACCTGGAGGTCGACCAGGAAGAAGCCGTCCACCCGGTGCTCGGAGGTCCACCGCCGGTAGACCTCGATCTCGGCCGCCGTGTCCTCGACCACGAGCAGCTGGAGCGCCGTGCCCCGCCCCGACAGGGCGGCCTGGAGCCCGGAGAGCAGGTGGCTGAAGAAGGGCTCCAGGCCGATCGTCCGCGCGGGCCGGGCGAGCACGAGCCCGACGGCTCCCGCCCGCGCCCCGCCGAGGGCGCGCGCGGCGCTGTGCGGGCGCCAGTTCATCCGCTCGGCGACCCGCAGGATCCGGTCACGGGTCGCCTCGCTCACTCCCGGCCGCCCGTTGAGCGCGAAGGAGACCGCGCCCTTGGAGACGCCTGCCTCCCTGGCGATGTCGGCGATGGTCGGTCTGGCCACCGGACGCCCTCCCTGATCAGCCGTTCCCGTACGCCGTTTCGCGTGCGCTCTTGACACCGGAGTGTAGCCGCGAGCACAGTCCCCTTCGCTAGAGCGGTTTAGTCAGCGCAAGGTCCGAGCACATTCCGAGCAACGTCCGAGCAAGGAGACACCCTCGTGCGAGTCATACGTAGAAGCCGGTGGGCGCGGTGGACGGCCGTGGCGGTGGCGGCGGTGACCCTCGCCGGCTGCGGCCTCGGCGGCGCCGAGGACTCCGGCGGCCCCGGTCCGGAGGTCTCCGGCGGCGAGGTGAAGGGCAAGGTCTCCCTCCAGACGTGGGCCCTCAAGCCGAAGTTCACCGCCTACATGGAGGGCGTGATCGCCGGCTTCGAGAAGAAGCACCCGGGCGTCGAGGTCGAATGGCTCGACCAGCCCGGCGAGGGCTACTCGGAGAAGGTCCTCAGCCAGTCCGCCGGCGGAACCCTCCCCGACGTCGTCAACCTGCCCCCGGACTTCGCCCTGCCGCTGGTGAAGCGGAACCTGCTGCTCGACGTCGCCACGTCCGACCCCGCCGCCGGCACCGACTACGTCAAGGGCGGCCTCGACGCCTACCGCTTCCCCGGTCACGACGGCACCTACGGCTACCCCTGGTACCTCAACACCGACGTCAACTACTGGAACGGCGAACTCCTCGCGAAGTACGGCCTCGACCCGGAGAAGCCCCCGGCCTCGCTCGACGAGCTGGTCGCCGCCGCCCGTACCGTCAAGGCGAAGTCAGGCGGCCAGACGTACCTGATGAGCCGCAAGCCCAACCTCATGGACCTCGCCAACGCCGGCGTCCCCATCATGTCGGCGGACGGGAAGACCTTCACGTTCAACACCCCCGAGGCCGCCGCCGTCCTCGACACCTACCGCGCCGCCTTCAAGGAGGGCCTGCTGCCCAAGGACGTCCTCACCGAGACGTACGCGGGCAACACCAAGCTCTTCAGCTCCGGCACCGCCGCCTGGACCACCGCGGGCGCCAACTACATCACCAGCCTCGCGACCGACAACCCGACCCTCGCCCCCAAGGTGGTCCCCTCGGCTGCCATGGGCACCCCGCCGCTGTACGTCCAGGGACTGTCCATCCCCAAGTCCACCAAGAACCCGACCGCGGCGCTCGCCCTCGCCCGCTGGGTCACCAACGCCGCCAACCAGGCCGCGTTCGCCCGCGAGACGAGCATCTTCCCGTCCACCACGGCCTCCGCCGCCGATCCCTTCTTCAGCAAGAGCGACGGCACCAACGCCGGCGACGCCAAGGTCACCGCCTTCCGCTCGCTCGCCTCCGCCCGTGTCCTCGAACCCGTACAGGCCAACGACGCGATCAAGACCGTCGTCAACCAGCAGATCGCCCTCGCCATCAGCGGCCAGGCGAGCTCCAAGGAAGCCCTCGACACCGCGGTCGACCGTGCCGACCAGCTCCTGAAGGACTGAGCTCCATGACCCACCGGCGCTGGTTCACCCCCTGGCTGCTCGCCGGTCCCGCCCTGGTCTGGCTCGCCGTCTTCAACCTGTGGCCCGCGGTCAACACGGTGATCCTGTCCTTCACCAACGCCAAACCGCTCGGCGGAGGACACTTCACCGGCCTGGACAACTACCAACGCGCGCTCGACGACGACCAGTTGACAGCAGCACTGTTCAACAGCGTCCTCTACCTCGTCGTCTGCCTGCCCCTGCTCACCCTGCTGCCGCTGCTGCTCGCCCTCCTCGTGGAGCGGAAGCTGCCCGGCGTCACCTTCTTCCGCACCGCGTTCTACACCCCGGTCGTCGCCTCCGCCGTCGTCGTCGGCCTCGTCTGGGGCTGGGTCCTCGACGACCGCGGGCTGCTCAACGGGATGCTCCACCAGCTCGGCCTCGCCGACCGGCCCGTCTCCTTCCTCACCGACCGCTGGCTGCTGCTCCTCAGCGCGATCGGCCTCACGGTGTGGAAGGGGCTCGGCTACTACATGGTCATCTACCTGTCCGCGCTCGGGAACGTCGGCCGCGAACTCCACGAGGCGGCCGCCGTCGACGGCGCTTCCGCCGTCCGCAGGTTCTGGCACGTCACCCTGCCCGGCGTACGCCCGGCGATGCTCCTGATCTCCGTCCTCATCTCGGTCTCCGCCCTGCGGATCTTCTCCGAGCTGTACGTGCTGTCCAACGGCACCGGCGGACCCGGCGGACGCGACATGTCGGTCGTCATGCTCATCCAGATGTACAGCCGCGGCTTCACCGGGCACATCGGCTACGCCTCCGCCCTCAGCGTGCTGCTCTTCGTCCTCACCGTCGGCCCGATGCTCTTCCTGGCCCGGCTCAACCGGAAGGCGGCCTGACGCATGACCCTGAGCCGCACCCCGACCGCCGGCGAGAAGACGGTGCGCTACCTGCTTCTCGTCCTCGTCCTGCTCCTCACCATCGGCCCGTTCCTCTGGCAGCTGTCCACCTCGCTCAAGGGGCCGGGCGAGGACGTCTACTCCCGCACCCCCCGCTTCCTGCCCGAGGACCTCACCCTCGCCAACTACGGCCAGGTCGCCGACACCATCCCGGTGTGGACGTACGCGGCCAACTCGCTGATCGTGGCCGGGATCGCCGTCCTCGGCAACGTCGTCGGCGCCACCCTCGCCGGATACGCCCTGGCCCGGCTCCGCTTCCGGGGCGCCCGGCTCGCCCTCGGGCTCTTCGTCGCCACCCTGGTGCTGCCCGGCGAGGTCACGATCGTCTCCCAGTACGTGACGGTCCGCAGCCTCGGCCTGACCGACACCCTCCTCGGCGTCGCCCTGCCCGGGGCGATCGCCATGCTCAACGTGCTCCTGATGTACACCGCCTTCCGTGCCGTGCCGGCCGAACTCGACGCCGCCGCCCTCGTGGACGGCGCCAACGCGTGGCAGCGGCTCGTGCACGTGGGGCTGCCCAACGTACGGGGCATGCTGAGCGTCGTCGTGATCTTCACCTTCATCGGCGCCTGGGACGACTTCCTGTGGCCGCTGATCGTGCTCAACGACCCGGGCCGCTACACCCTCACCGTCGGACTCCAGTACCTCGACGGCACGTTCAGCGCCAACCCCCGGCTGATAGCGGCCGGCACCATGATCGCCTTCCTGCCGATCGTCGCCGTGTTCGCGGCACTCCAGCGGTTCTTCTTCAGGGGCGTGGAGGAAGGCGCGATCAAGGGATGACCCGACGAGACCCACGCACGCTCCACCACCTCTCCTTCACGAAGGAATCGCACCGCGCATGACGATTCGTCAGCACCGCTCCGGTCCGCGCTTCGGCGTCAACTACACCCCCAGCCAGGGCTGGTTCCACCACTGGCTCGACTTCGACCTCGACGCCGTACGCGCCGACCTCGACTCCATCGCCGCCCTCGGCCTCGACCACATCCGCGCCTTCCCGCTCTGGCCCCTCTTCCAGCCCAACCGCACGCTGATCCGCCCCCGAGCCGTCGAACAGCTCGGCCGACTCGTCGACACGGCAGCGGAGTTCGGCCTCGACGTCGCCGTGGACGGCCTGCAGGGCCACCTCTCCAGCTTCGACTTCCTGCCCTCCTGGACCCAGACCTGGCACCGGCGCAACCTCTTCACCGACCCCGACGTCGTCGACGGGCAGGGCACCTATCTGCGCACCCTCGCCGCCGCCCTCGCCGACCGGCCGAACTTCCTCGGCATGACCATCGGCAACGAGATCAACCAGTTCTCCGGCGACCCCCACCCCGACCCCGACCGCATCACCCCCGCACAGGCCGAGACCTGGCTGCGCCGCATGCTCGCCGCCTGCGAGGAGGGCGCCCCCGGCCGCCTGCACCTGCACGCCGAGTACGACGCCGCCTGGTACCTGGACGACCACCCCTTCACCCCCGCCCACGCCGCCCGCCTCGGCGGGATCACGGCCGTCCACTCCTGGGTCTTCAACGGCACGGCGCAGCGCTACGGCCCCGACTCCGTGGCGGTCGGCGAGCACGCCGCGTACCTGATCGAGCTCGCCAAGGCCTGGGCCGACGACCCCCGGCGCCCCGTCTGGCTCCAGGAGGTCGGTGCCCCCGCCCCGCACGTGCCGGCCGAGCGCGCCGCGGAATTCACCCGGACGACCGTCGCCGCCGCGCTCGACTGCCCCGATCTGTGGGGTATCACGTGGTGGTGCTCCCACGACGTCGACCGCGCGCTCGCCGACTTCCCCGAACTGGAATACAGCCTCGGTCTGTTGACCACCGACCGCCGGGTCAAACCGGCCGGCCGGGCGCTCGCGGACGCCGTCGCCGAGGCACGCACCGCGCACTCTCCCGCACCGGCCCGCGGCACTGCCCTCGTCCTCGACCTCGCGGACGACGGGTCCAAGCGCTCGGAGTGCGGCCCCGGCGGGCGGTACTTCGAGGCGTTCATGCGGCTCGCCGGGGCCGGTGCCCGCCCGGCCGTGGTCCTCGCGGCCCGGGCCGACGACCCGGCGTACCTCGCCGCGCGCGGCATCACCGAGCTGGTCACCGTCGACGAGCCCGGCGCCCCCGGCCCGGCTCGCAACTCCGGCGCCCCGCAGAGCTGACCCGCCCACGCGCCCTGGCGCCCCCGGGCCCGACCGTCCTCCCGTACCTCCCGTCCTCCGGAGTGTTCCGCATGCATGACGACCGCAGCCTCGTCGAGTCCCGGCTCAAGCGCGTCCTCGACGAACGCATCCGCCCCGCCGTGTACCCCGACTCCGTCCCCCTCCAGGTGGGCATCTGGACCGCGCCCGGCGAACCCGTCCCGGTCGCCGAGGGCCTGGCCGCCCCCCGGAGCCCGATCGCCGTCGGCGACGCCTGGGGCGCCCCCTGGGGTACGAGCTGGCTCACCGTCTCCGGCACGGTGCCCGAGGAGTGGGCCGGCCGCACCGTCGAGGCGCTCCTCGACCTCGGCTTCGACGCCAACATGCCCGGCTTCCAGTGCGAGGGCCTGGTCTACCGCTCCGACGGCACCCCGGTGAAGGGCCTGAACCCGCGCAACCAGTGGGTGCGGATCGCGGCCCCCGCGGCCGGCGGCGAGGAGGTGCTGCTGCACGTCGAGGCCGCTTCCAACCCGGTCATCCTCGACTACCACCCCTTCCTGCCCACCGAGCTCGGCGACAAGGACACCGCCGGCGACCGGCCGCAGTACCGGCTCGCCCGGATGGACCTCGCCGTCTTCGACGAGACCGTCTGGCAGCTCGTCGTCGACCTGGAGGTGCTCGGCGAGCTCATGGCCGAACTGCCCGTCGAGGGAGCCCGCCGCTGGGACATCCTGCGCGCCGTCGAGCGGGCCCTCGACGCGATCGACCTCCAGGACGTGAACGCGACCGCCGCCGCGGCCCGCGCGGAGCTCACCGCCGTCCTCGCCTCGCCCGCCGAACCCTCCGCCCACCGCATCAGCGCCGTCGGCCACGCCCACATCGACTCGGCCTGGCTGTGGCCGCTGCGGGAGACGGTACGCAAGGTCGCGCGGACCACCGCCAACATGACCGCGCTCCTGGAGGACGAGCCCGACTTCGTCTACACGATGTCGCAGGCCCAGCAGTACGCGTGGATCAAGGAGCACCGGCCCGAGGTGTACGCCCGGGTCAAGAAGGCGGTCGCCGAGGGCCGGTTCGTCCCGGCCGGCGGCATGTGGGTCGAGTCCGACACCAACATGCCCTCCTCCGAGGCGATGGCCCGTCAGTTCGTCCACGGCAAGCGCTTCTTCATGGACGAGTTCGGCGTCGAGAACCAGGAGGCCTGGCTGCCCGACACCTTCGGCTTCGCCGGCGGACTCCCGCAGATCATCAAGGAGGCCGGCTCGAAGTGGCTGCTGACCCAGAAGATCTCCTGGAGCCAGGTCAACTCCTTCCCGCACCACACCTTCTGGTGGGAGGGCATCGACGGCACCCGGATCTTCACCCACTTCCCGCCGGTCGACACGTACAACTGCTCCATGCAGGGCAAGGAGATCGCCCACGCCGTACGGAACTTCAAGGACAAGGGCCGCGCCCGGCACTCCATCGCCCCCACCGGCTGGGGTGACGGAGGCGGCGGCACCACCCGGGAGATGATCGCGAAGGCCGCCCGGCTGCGCGACCTGGAGGGTTCGGCCCGCGTCGCCTGGGAGCGGCCCGCCGAGTTCTTCGCCAAGGCCCAGGCCGAGTACCCGGAACCACCGGTGTGGGTCGGTGAGTTGTACCTGGAGCTGCACCGGGCGACCCTCACCAGTCAGGCGCGGACCAAGCAGGGCAACCGGGCGAGCGAGAACCTGCTCCGGGAGGCCGAGCTGTGGGCCGCCACCGCCGCCGTACGCGCCGGACTCCCTTACGCATACGAGGAGTTGGACCGCATCTGGAAGACGGTGCTGCTGCACCAGTTCCACGACATCCTGCCCGGCTCCTCCATCGCCTGGGTGCACCGCGAGGCGGAACGCACCTACGCCGCCGTCGCCGGGGAACTGACCGCGATCGTCGACCGGGCCCAGCGCGCCCTGGCCGGCCCGGCCGCGGACACCGGCACCGACGTGGTCTTCAACAGTGCCCCGCACCCGCGTGCCGGCGTCCCCGCGGGCGGCGCCCGCCGCGCCCCCGCCCTGTCCGCCGCCCCCGGCCGCTGTACCGTCGGGCCCCGCACCGAGGGCGGTTTCGTCCTCGACAACGGCCTGCTCCGGGTCGCCGTGGACGGCGCCGGACTCGTCGTCTCCGCCGTCGACCTCGACACGGGACGCGAGACCATCGCCCCCGGCGCGGCCGCGAACCTCCTCCAGCTCCACCCCGACTTCCCGAACATGTGGGACGCCTGGGACGTCGACCGCTTCTACCGCAACACCGTGACCGACCTGACCGGGCTCGACGAACTGACCATCGCCGCCGACACCCCGGAGACGGCCGCCGTCCGCGTGACCCGGTCCTTCGGCTCCTCCCGGGCCGTCCAGACCCTCACCCTGACCGCCGGCGCCAAGCGCCTCGACCTCGACACCGAGGTGGACTGGCACGAGACCGAGAAGTTCCTGAAGGCCGCCTACCCGCTCGACCTGCACACCGACCGGTACGCGGCGGAGACCCAGTTCGGCCATCTGCACCGCCCGACCCACACCAACACCAGCTGGGAGGCGGCCAAGTTCGAGGCCTGCAACCACAAGTTCGTCCACTTCGAGGAGCCCGGCTGGGGCGTCGCCCTCGTCACCGCTTCGACGTACGGCCACGACGTCACCCGTACCGTACGGCCCGCCGACCGCGGCACCACGACCACCGTACGGGTCTCCCTGCTGCGCGCCCCGCGCTTCCCCGACCCGCAGACCGACCAGGGCGTGCACCGCTTCCGGCACGCCCTCGTCCCGGGCGCCGGCATCGGCGACGCCGTCCGCGAGGGCTACGCGATCAACCTGCCCGAGCGGCGGGTGCCGGGCGACGCCGACGTCGCACCGCTGGCGACGGTGGGCGACGAGGAGGTCGTCGTCAGCGCGGTCAAACTGGCCGACGACCGCAGCGGCGACGTGGTGGTCAGGATCTACGAATCGCGGGGCGGGCGCGCCCGCACCCGGCTGTCGGCCGGCTTCGCCCTGGCCGGCGCCCGGGTCTGCGACCTCCTGGAGCGGCCCCGGGAAGGGGAGGAGGTACGGGTGGAGGGCGACGAGGTGATGATCGAGCTGCGCCCGTTCCAGCTGCTCACGCTGCGGCTGAGCCGAGCCTGAGCCGGGCCTGGGCCGGGCCGGAGCCGGGCCTGAGCGGGGCCTGAGCCGGGTCCCCGACCCGGGCCTGGGCCGGGTCTGAGCCGGGTCCGACCTGGACTCGATCCGGGTCGGATCCGCGCCGGATCCCGTGACGGGCGAGCCCTGGGCACGGGCGGGGTCCACCCCCTACTCTTGCGCCCTGATCCGTCGGGGCGCGAGGTGGGAGAGACATGGGAGTACTGCCGGAGGGGCTCGGCGCGGCGATACGCGACACCGCGCAGGACATCGCCGATGTGCTGCGCGGCGCCCCCGACACCGGGCTGCCCGTACCCCGCTCCACCTGGACCGTCGGCGAGGCCGCGGCCCACCTCGGCCAGGCCAACGAGCTGATGGCCGACCTCGCCGCCGGCCGGCCCCGCCCGTACGGCGACGGCAGCCCGCAGAGCCTGGCGGCCGCGAACGAGGAGGCCCTGGCGGCCTTCCCCGAGCGGGCCGCGGGGCCGCTCGCCGACCTGATCCTCGACCAGGCCCTCGCCTTCCTCGACGCCGTCGAGGAGCGCGCGCCCGAGGAGGTCGTGGAGACCCCGATGGGCCCGTACGACCCGGCCACCCTCGGCTCGTACCTCCTGACCCACATGCTCGGCCACGGCTACGACCTCGCGCGTGCCCTCGGCCGCCCGCACATGCTCGACCGCACCCGGGTCGGACTGTCCCTGCCGTTCATGGTCGCCGCCATGCCCCGGGTGGCCGTTCCCGCCGCCGTCGACGGGCTCAGCGCCCGCTACCGCGTACGGCTGTGGGGCGGCGCAGGGTTCGGCGTGATCATCGAGGACGGCGCGGTCACGACCACGAACGGGCCCCTGGACCGCCCCGACTGCACCGTCCTGACCGAGCCCGTCGCGTTCCTGCTCATGGCCCTCGGCCGGATCGACCCGCGCCCCGTGATGGCGACCGGCCGCGCCCTCGCGTGGGGCCGCAGGCCCTGGCTCGGCCCCCGCTTCCCGGGGCTCTTCGTCGCTCCCTGAGCCTTCCCGGTACCCGGCTACCGCGCCGCCAGCCGCGCCTCGTGCACCCTCAGGTGCAGGGTCGCCAGGTCGAGCAGCGGCGTGGCCACGCCCAGCGCGCGGGCCCGGTCGGCCAGATCGCCGAAGAGGTGCTCCGCCTCGGTGGGCCGGCCGGCCGCGAGGTCCCGGTAGAGCGAGGGGACGAGGGAAGACCCCGTCGCCGTCACCACGTCCAGGGTCGCCCGCCGCTCCGCCTCCGGTACGGGGTGACCGGCGGCGGCCGACACCGCGGCGATCTCGTCGAGCAGGGCCGTGCCGAGGGCCGTGCCGCCCGGGACGGCGTTGATCTCGCCGACCGTGCCGCGCATCAGGCTGGTCACGGCGCCGAAGGTGGTGATGAAGACCCACTTGTGCCACATCGCGGTGCGGACGTCCACGGGCACCGGCGCGTCGATGCCCGCCTTCGTCAGCGCCTCCCGGATCCGCTGCACGCGGGGCGAGAGCGTGCCGTCCTGCTCGCCGAAGGCCAGGTGGGCGAGCGGGGCGAGGCGCAGCACGTCGCCGTTGCCGTCGAGGGTCGTGACCACCTTCGCGACGCCGCCGAGCACCCGGTCCGCGCCGAACCGGGCGCCGAGCGCGTCGATGTGGGCGAGGCCGTTGAGCAGCGGCACGATGGCCGTGTCCGGCCCGACGGCCGGCGCGAGGTCGTCCATCGCCGGCCCGAGCGCGGTGGACTTCACCGAGAGCAGCACCAGGTCGTACGGGGCGGGCGCGGCGGCCAGCTGCTCCGCCGTGACCAGGACGGGGTCGAGCCGCCACTCCTCGCCGCGGCCCACGACCCGCAGGCCCCGCTCGCGCAGGGCGGCGGCACGGCCGGGCCGGACGAGGAAGGTGACGTCCTGTCCGGAGCGGGCCAGCATGGCCCCGAGGTAACCACCGGTGGCGCCGGCGCCGACGACCAGGATCTTCATCGCTGTGAACCTCTCGTGGGGGTGTTCTTGGCGGAGTGCGTGAGCAGCGGGGTGAGCAGCCGGTGCGGCGCGGCGAGTGCCGCGGTCACCGGATCGGCGTCCGGCCCGGCGGGGCCGAGCCCGGGGCCCGGGGTGACGAGCAGGTCCGCGACCGGCACGGCGGCCCCGCAGCCGGTGCAGCGGCCGTCCTCGGCGACCGGGGCCTCGTCGCCGACGTGCCGGAACACGCGGCGCGGGCCGCCGTCGGCCGCGTAGAAGTGATCGCCCCAGGAGGTGAGGGCGCGCACGGCGGGCCAGAGGGCGACGCCCTTGGCGGTGAGCACGTAGACCTCGCGGCGCCCGGTGTCCGGGCGGCGTTCGAGCACCCCGGCCGCGGTGAGCGTGGCCAGCCGGTCGGTGAGGACGGCGCGTGGGACGGACAGGTGCGCGGCGAACTCGCCGAAGCGGCGCACTCCGTAGAAGGCGTCCCGCACGATCAGCAGCGTCCAGCGCTCGCCGATGATCTCCATCGAGCGCGCGAGGGCACAGGTCTGCCCGCGGTAGTCACGCGGAAGTGTCATGGACAGACCCTAGCGCAAAGAGTTCGGTGACTGAACTGTTCAGGCGGTACGGGCTGTTCGGCCGCCCGGCGGTTAGGCTCGGCGCACGATGAACAACCCCCACCACCCCTCGGAGCCCAAGGCCGACAAGGCGGGCGTACGCCGGCACAACCTGAGCCTCGTCCTGCGCACCGTGCACGAGGCCGGCGAGACGACCCGGGCGGCCGTCGCGGCCCGCGTCGGACTCACCCGCGCCGCCGTCTCCTCGCTGGTCGAACAGCTCCTGGAGCTCGGGTTGCTCGTCGAGTCCGGCAAGACCTTCAGCGGCCAGGCGGGCCGCCCCGGCACCGTCCTCAAACCCGCGGCCACCGGGCCGGCGGGCCTCGGTGTCGAGATCAACGTCGACTACGTGAGCGTGTGCGTCGCCGACCTCGCCGGATCCGACCGGGTACGGCGCACGGAACCGCTCGACAACCGCACCCCCGGCGCCCCCGAGGTGCTCCGGCGGGCCGCCCGCATCACCGCCGAGGTCCTGACGGAGGCGGCACGCCTTGACCTGCGGCCCACCGGCGTACGGCTCGCGCTGCCCGGCCTCGTCTCCGGCGGCACCGTCCGCCAGGCCCCCAACCTCGGCTGGAACCACGTCGAAGCGGACGCCCTCTTCGCCGCGGCCCTGGCCCGCGACCTGCCCGTAGCCTCCGACAACGAGGCCAATGTCGCGGCCCTCGCCGAGCTGTGGTTCGGCTCCCTCGGCGAGCTGCGCACCTTCCTCTACGTCACGGGCGAGATCGGCGTCGGCGGCGCGATCGTCCTGGACGGCGAACTCCTGCGCGGCGCCCACGGCTTCGCCGGCGAGATCGGCCACCTGCCCGTCACCCCGGACGGCCCGCCGTGCCGCTGCGGCTCCCGCGGCTGCCTCGAACAGTACGCGGGCCAGTCGGCCCTCCTGCGCGCCGCCGGAACCCGCAGCCTCGACACCCTCGCCCGCCGCGCCAAGGCCGCCGAACCCCGTACGCTCACCGCCCTCGCCGAGGCGGGCCGCATGCTCGGCGTCGCCCTGTCCGGCGCCGTGAACCTGCTCGACACCGAGGCGGTCGTCGTCGGCGGCATCTACCCGCGCCTGATGCCCTGGCTGGCGCCCGCCGCCGAGGCCGAACTCGACCGGCGCGTCCTGTCCGGCCTCACGCCACGCCTGCGCCCCGCCTCGACCACGGCCACCACCGCCCGCGGCGCCGCCGCCCTCGTCCTGCGCGAGATCCTGGCCGACCCGCTGGCGTACGGAGGTTGACCCTGCTGCCTACGGCGGCTGACTCCTCGTCGTACGGCGGCTGGCTTCTCGTCGTACGCGGCTGGCTCCTCGTCGTAAGGCGACCGACCCGGCGGCGTACGGCGGCCGAGAGGGATGACCGATCGGAACCGGCCACTCTCATCGCACTCTCACCCGCGCCTTATCCGGCCATCACCAGCCGCTCCTAGCTTCGCCGTCATGTTCTTCACCTACCTCCGGCGCGAGCTGCGCCGTCGCAGAAAGGCGGCGCTCGTCGTCGCCTCCGGGCTCGCGCTCGGCATCGCGCTGGTCATCGTCGTCAGCTCCGTCTCGTCCGGGATGAAGCAGGCACAGGACAAGGTCCTCCAATCCCTCTACGGACTCGGTACGGACCTCACGGTCACCAAGGCGCAGGAGCAGCCCAAGGCGGGGGAGCAGGCGCAGCGACCCCGGTTCCGGTTCGACGGGCGGGACGACGGTGCGGAGCAGAGCAGCGACCGGCTGATGGTGCAGGGCTTCCAGACCCTCGCCGACTCCACCGTCGGCACCGTCGCCCGGCAGGACGGCGTCGCCCAGGCCGTCGGCGGCCTCAGCCTCGTCAACCTCAAGATCAACGGCGAGTTCAAGCGCGGCCAGATCCAGCGCGGCCAGACCGGCGCGGGCCAGGGCGGCGGCCCCGGCGGCGGTACGGGGCCGGGCTCCGGTTCCGGGCCCGGCGACACCGTCACCGGCGGCGGGGCGGCCTTCGACGTCGACTCCTTCACGATCTACGGCACCGACGTCACCGCCCCCGGCCTCGGCCCCCTCACGACCTCCACCGTCACCACCGGCCGCACCTTCCAGACCACCGAGACCGACGCCAAGGTCGCCGTCGTCGACAGCTCCTACGCCCAGCAGGAAGGGCTCGCCGTCGGCAAGACGCTCACCGTCAAGGCCGTGGCCTTCCAGATCATCGGCATCGCGACCGCCGACAGCGGCCAGGCGGCCGCCCAGGTCTACCTCCCGCTGAAGCAGGCCCAGACGCTCTCCGACTCCAAGGGCAAGGTCACCACGGTCTATGTGAAGGCCGCCGACTCCACGAAGATCGACGCCGTCAAGGGCGCCATCCAGAAGAACGTCACCGGCACCACCGTCACCACCTCCGCCGACCTCGCCAAGACGGTCTCCGGCTCCCTCGACACCGCCTCCGGCCTCGCCACCACCGTCGGCACCTGGCTCTCGTACGCCGTGCTGCTCGCCGCAGTCCTCGTCGCAGGGCTGCTCACCTCATCCGCCGTCAGCCGCCGCGTCCGCGAGTTCGGCACGCTCAAGGCGCTGGGCTGGAAGAGCGGCCGGGTCACCCGGCAGGTCGTCGGCGAGGCCCTCGTCAACGGTCTCATCGGCGGTGTCCTCGGCATCGCGGTCGGCCTCGGCGGCGCCTACCTCGTCACCGCCGTCAGCCCCACCCTCACCGCCGAACTCGGCGCGTCCGCGGGCGGTCTCGGCGGCCCCGGCGGCGGGGCCGGCGGCCGGATGCTCGTGGGCGGCGGACCCGGCGCCACCGCCGGCCTCGGCAAGAGCCTCGACATCGCCCTGACCGCCCCGGTCAGCCTCACCACCGTCGGCCTCGCCGTCGTCCTCGCCCTCGGCGGCGGCCTCGTCGCCGGCGCGTTCGGCGCCTGGCGCGCCTCCAGGCTGCGCCCCGCCGACGCGCTGCGTCGCGTCGAGTAGCAGCCCGAACCCCTTCCCGTACCGCAGGAGCGCAAGATGTACGAACTCACCGGCGTCACCAAGCAGTACCGCCGCGGCCAGGAGAGAGTCGACGCCCTCGCCGGCATCGACCTCACCATCAGCGAGGGCGACCGCCTGGTCATCCAGGGCCCCACGGGCGGCGGCAAGTCCACCCTGCTGCAGATGCTCGGCGGCCTCGACCGCCCCACCTCCGGCAGCATCCTGCTCGACGGCATCGATCTCGCCACGCTCCCGGAGAGCCGGCTGACCACCGTCCGCAGCCAGAACATCGGATTCGTCTTCCAGAGCTTCAACCTCATCCCCACCCTCACAGCGCAGGAGAACGTGGAGACCGCGCTCGTCCCGCTCGGCGTCAAGTCCGCCGAACGCCGTCTGCGGGCGTCCGAGGCCCTGGACTCGGTCGGCCTCGGCGAGCGCGTCGGCCACCTGCCGTCCGAGCTCTCCGGCGGCCAGCAGCAGCGCGTCGCCATCGCCCGCGCGCTCGTCAAGCGGCCCAAGGTGCTGCTCGCCGACGAACCCACCGGCAACCTCGACGAGTCGATGCGCGACGAGATCGTCGAACTGCTCGAAGGGCTCTGGAAGGAACACGGCCTGACCTTCGTGATGGTCACCCACGACAGCGCCATCGCCCGCCGCGCCCCGCGCCTCGCCACCCTCCGCAAGGGCCGGATCTCCCTCAAGGAGAACGCCGCGACGGGGTGACCCGGATCACCCCGCCGTGGGGGTGCTCGGCCTCGCCGAACACCCCTACGGTGACGGCGTCGCCCCCGGGCCGGGACCGAGGGCCGGACAGCGGGAGCAGTCGCGCATGTTCACCTTCACCTCCGAGGACGGCGTCGAGATCCACGTCCACGAGTGGCGGCCGGCCGGCCCCGTCCGGGGCGTGGTGCAGATCGCGCACGGCATGGGCGAGCACGCCGGCCGCTACGCCCCGCTCGCCGAGCACCTCATCGGCCTCGGCTTCGCCGTCTACGCCGCCGACCACCGCGGCCACGGCCTGTCCATGCACGCCGGCCCCGGCCACTTCGGCGCCGACGGCTGGAACCTCCTCGTCGCCGACCTCGCCGCCCTCACCCGCATCGCCCGCGACAACCACCCCGGCCTCCCGGTGGTCCTCGTCGGCCACAGCATGGGCTCCTTCGCCGCCCAGCAGTACCTCCTCGACCACGCGGGACTCGTCGACGGGGTCGCCCTCTCCGGCACCACCGCCGTCGACCGGCTCCTCGTCGCGCTCCTGGAAGCCGCACAGCAGGCCCGGGAGGCGGGCATCGAGGGCGGCACCGCGTTCGACGCCTTCAACGCCGCGTTCGCGCCGGCCCGCACCGAGGCCGACTGGCTCAGCCGCGACGAGGCCCAGGTCGACGCCTACCTCGCCGACCCGCTCTGCGGCTTCACGGCCGACGACCAGGGCATGGCCGACATGGGCGCCGCCGCCGCGCGGCTGGCCGCCCCCCAGGGCATACCGGACGCCCTGCCACTGTGCGTCCTCGTCGGCGACCACGACCCGCTCAACGGCCGGCTCGCCCTCTCCGACCTGCTGGTCTCCCGCTACCGCGAGGCGGGCCTGACGGACATCACGTACCGCAGCTACGAGGGCGCCCGCCACGAGGTCCTCAACGAGACCAACCGGGAGGAGGTCTTCGCCGACCTCGCGGCCTGGATCGAGCGCGTGGCGGGCTGACCGTCACACCCGGACGCCGTGCCGCCGCAGATACCCGAGCGGGTCGACGTCCGAGCCGAAGTACGGCGTGGTCCGCACCTCGAAGTGCAGGTGAGGGCCCGTCACCCGGCCCGTCGCACCCGACCGGGCGATGCGCTGACCGCCCGACACGCTCTGGCCCGCCGAGACGCGATGCGGGAGAGGTGGGCGTACTGCGTGTAGCGGCCGTCGCCGTGCCGGATCACGACCTCGTTGCCGTAGCTCCGGTTGTAGCCGGCGCGCACGACCCGGCCGGGCCCGACCGCGCAGCGGCCGGGCCCGCCACAACAGCGCCGCGGCGGCGCCGAGCGCGGTAAGGCCGGCGAGGACAGGTCGTCCATCGGTATGCCGTCGGCTTGGCGTCGCACGCGCAGGGGCCGCTTCTGTGGCTCGCTCATGGGGCCCTTCCGGCCGTCACCCCGGCGAGGTGACGACGTGTCGGATGATCTCGGGGGACCATCGTCACAGGCGTGACCGTTCGCAAGGCCACGCCGAAGGTCCCGAATGGTGCGGTTTTTGGTCCCGCTGCGCGGCGGCGTTGTCAGTGGGTGCCCCTACCGTTTTCGACATGACGACCACGACCTATCTGGAGCTGTCGCAGGACGACGGCGGTGCGCACAAGTTCTACGAAGTGACGGTCGACGCCACGGTGGTGTCGGTCCGTTACGGACGGATCGGTGCGGCCGGGCAGACACAGACCTCGACGTTCCCGACGGCTGAGAAGGCCCGGGCAGCGGCGGCGAAGAAGATAGGGGAGAAGACCCGCAAGGGCTACGCGCCGGCCGTCCGGGGGCAGCGCGCGGCCCGCGCCGTGACCCGCCGCGCGGTCGGCTCCGCGCCCTCCACGGCCCGCGCGGTCGCCCCCGTCCTGTGGCGCTTCCGCACCGGTTCCGCGGCCTTCGGGATCCACGTCGACGACGAGCGCTGCTGGGTCGGCAACCAGGCGGGCGAGGTCTTCACGCTCAGCCACACCGGCGAGGTCCAGGCCCGTTTCAGCCTGCCCGACGGCGTCAAGTGCCTGGTCGCCGACGACTTCTGGATCTACGCGGGCTGCGACGACGGCCGGGTCTACGACCTGTCGTCCAAGCTGCCCTTCGCCGCCTACGACATCGCCGTCGACGTCGACATCTTCTGGCTCGACATCCACGAGGGCGTGCTGAACGTGGCCGACCGCTCCGGCCGGCTGACCGTCATCGACCACGAGGACGAGCACCAGTGGTCGCGCGGCGGCCGCGGCGAGCACGCGTGGATGGTCCGCGCCGACGCCCACGCCGTGTACCACGGCGACAGCCGGGGCGTCACGGCGTACGCCCCCGACGGTGGCGGCGAGCTCTGGCACACCAGCGCCGAGGGCGGCGTGCTCTTCGGCTGGCAGGAGGACGGCTCCGTCTACGCGGGCACCGCACGCCGCAAGGTGCACCGGCTCGCCAAGAAGGACGGCAGGACCGAGGCGGTGTACGGGTGCGACAGCGCGGTGTACTCGTGTGCCACCTCGCCCGGCGGTCGCTTCGTCTTCGCCGGTGACAACGCCTCCTCGGTGTACTGCTTCGCCGAGGACGGCACCCGGCTGTGGAAGCTGGGCACCGGCGGCGGTTCGGCGCTGTCCATGCAGTACCGCGACGAGCGGCTCTACCTGGTGACCACGGACGGCTCGCTCGTCTGCGTGGACGCGAGCGAGGCGGCCATCGCCGCGGCCCAGCGGGGCACCGTCCCGGTCGCCCAGGACATCAAGCTCGCCGAGGCGCTGCCCACGTACGCGCCGGCGACCACCGTCGCGGCCGTCACCGCCGTCAGCACCGCGCCCGCGGGCACGGTCGTCGTCGAGTGCGTGCAGGAGGCCGGCAGGGTGCGCGTCCACGTGGTGACGGAGGGGTACGAGCCCGGCTGGAACGTGCAGTTCCCGCGGGCCATCCGCGAGCCGGGGGCCCGTTACGTCGTCGACGCCCTGCACGCGGCCTCGGGCGGCTTCTACCGGGTCCGCGGCGACATCCGGCGCCTGCTGTGAGCACCTTCGAGGCGGCCACGGGGGACGGCCCGGAGCTGCCCGCGGCGGAGACCGGACAGCGCCCGCGCGAGGTGCGGGCCGCGTTCGAAGGCCTGCTCCAGATCCGGCGTCTGACCGACGGTCAGGCCACCCGTCCCGCCGCATGGGAGCGCAGGCAGCCGGTACGGGCGGTGGCCCTCGCCCTGGAGGCGGCCGGACAGCCCCCTTCGGCAGTGAACGACTCGGGCACCCGCACGGCCACCGGCTACCGCGTCCTGGCAGGCGACCGCCCCGGCACCGCCGTAGTGGAATGGCTGGGGCCTCCCGGCGCGGGCGCAGCCCACCAGGAAGAACCCGCCCTCACGGCCTGCGCCACCGTCCTGGAGCGCCTCGGCTGGGACGCCCTCCTCTACCGGGGCCCCCGCGGCCGCCGCTTCCTGGAGGTGGAGCCTGCCCCCTAAGCGCTGCCCGGCCCGCACCGGTCAGGCGATGGACGCGGAGACGACCGCCGAGACCGCGATGTTGCAGGCGGCCGTCACCCAGACCGCGGGGTGCGGTTCCGGGTCGACCAGGGTGGCGCCCAGCTTGCCCGGGGTGACCAGGTCCACGACGAGGAAGGCCAGCGCCATCATCACCAGGCCGAGCAGGCCGAACGCGGCGGTGGAGGCGAGGCCCTTGGCGAAGTCCTCGTACGTCGTCCAGATCGAGGTGAAGACGATGCCGCCTATGCCCAGCAGGGCCGAGGTCAGCAGGATCGCGGCGTTGCGGTTGCGGTCCTCCCAGATCTGCCGGCCGAGCTTGCCGGGCGTCAGCAGGTCCACCAGGAAGATGCCGAGGATCAGCAGGACGACGCCCAGGGCGCCGTACGCCGAGGCCCGGCCGAGGCCGTTGACGATGTCGGTCATGAGAATGCCGGCTCCGGAAGGAAGTGATCGTGAACGATCGCGGTCAAGGACCGGCAAAATGTAGCGCAGGGCCCCACGGCCCCGGCGGGGCGGGCTCCCGGGCGCCTTGACCGCTCGATCGACACCCGGCGAGCGCCGCGAAGGATGACCTGTATGGACGAGTAACGCAGAGGGTTACGGCGCCGTACGGAGCAGAGTGGGGAGCGCCTGTGGAGGGCGCGCGCACCCGCCGCGCCCGTGTCACGCACCGGGAGACCCCATGACCGCTCTCAACCGCCGCGACCTCGGACTGCTCGTCCTGCGGGTCGGCACCGGCGCCGTACTCGTCGCGCACGGGGCCCAGAAGCTCTTCGGCTGGTTCGGTGGCGGCGGCATCGAGGGCACCACCAAGGCGATGGAGGCGATGGGCTTCCGGCCCGGCCGGGAGAGCGCCGTCGCCGCCGGGCTCGGAGAGGCGGGCGGCGGCGCCCTGCTCGCCCTGGGCCTCGCCACCCCGGTGGCCGGCGCGGCGGCGGCGGGCGCCATGGCCGGCGCCGTCGCCGTGCACGCACCGGCCGGCTTCTTCGCCATGGAAGGCGGCTTCGAGTACCCCGCCTTCCTCGGCTTCACCGCGGCCGCCATCGGCGTCGCAGGGGCCGGCCGCTACTCGCTCGACCACGCCTCGGGACACGTGGTCGACCGGCCCTGGGTGGTCGCCGTGGCCTTCGTCGGTACGGCGCTCGCCGCCGCGGCCGTCGTCGGCCGCCGGGCCCAGGAGGTGTCCGCGCCCGGGCCGGCCGCGGACCAGGAGCCCGAACCCGAGCACACGACCGCTCCGGAAGACGGGGGGTGACGCCGTGAAGGCGATGACCATGCCGCGGTTCGGCGGCCCCGAGACCCTCACCCTGGTCGACCTCCCCGACCCCAAGGTCGCCCCCGGCGAGGTCCTGATCCGCGTGGTGGCCGCCGGCATCAACCCGGTGGACTGGAAACTCGCCGCCGGCGGGCTCGACCCCTTGATGGTGACCCACTTCCCGCTCATCCCCGGCTGGGACGTGGCCGGCGTCGTCGAACGCAACGGCCTGGACTCGCCCGAATTCGCGCCGGGCGACGAGGTGTTCGGCAACATCCGCAAGGACAGTGCCGAGCACGGCAGTTACGCGGAGAAGGTGGCCGCCCAGGTCTTCATGCTCGCCCGCAAACCCCGCTCCCTGAGCTGGGCGCAGACCGCGGGACTGCCGCTCGCCGGGCTCACCGCGCTGCAGGCCGCCGACCGGATCGGCGTCGGCGCGGGCGACACCGTGCTCGTGCACGCCGCCGCCGGGGGCGTCGGCTCCCTCGCCACCCAGATCGCCGTGGCCCGCGGCGCCCGGGTCATCGGCACCGCGAGCCCCGCCAACCACGACTTCCTGCGCGAACTCGGCGCGGAACCCGTCGCGTACGGGCCCGGCCTCGCCGACCGGGTACGGGCGCTCGCCCCCGAGGGTGTGGACGCCGCCCTCGACTTCGTCGGCGGCGAGGCCGTCGACGTCTCCGTGGAACTGCTGCCCTCGCCCGGACGGCTCGTCTCCGTCGCCGACCACCGGGCAGCGGCCCTCGGCGGCCACTTCGTGTGGGTGAGGCCCGACGGCGCGGGCCTCACGACGCTCGCCGAGCTCGCCGACGAAGGCCGGCTCACCGTCCCCGTCGAGAAGGTCCTCCCCCTGCGCGACGCCGCCGAGGCCTGGCGTCTCAACAGCGAGGGTCACACCCGGGGCAAGCTGATCCTGTCGGTCGGCGAGGCCTGATCGCCTGGGTAGTGTTCCGGGAAGATCCGGCGCCGATCCGGGCTTGATGCAGGGGGGAGAGCCGCGACATGCAGGCACGCGAGGGAAGGTACGGGCGCCGGACATGAAGATCGATCTCACGGACACCAATTCCAGCAAGATCAACAAGGCGATCCTCGGGGCCCGCCGCGCCGTCGGCACACCGGCCGTCGGCATGGTGCTCACGCTCGTCATCGTCACCGACGAGGAGAACGCCTACGACTCCGTGAAGGCCGCGAACGAGGCCTCCAAGGAACACCCCTCCCGCACCCTCGTCGTCATCAAGCGCCGCGCCCGCGCCCCGCGCGGGCGCAACGAGACGCGTCTGGACGCCGAGGTCCGGGTCGGCACCGACGCCGGCGCGGGCGAGACCGTGCTGCTGCGCCTCCAGGGCGAACTCCTCACCCGCGCCGAGTCCGTCGTCCTGCCGCTGCTCCTGCCGGACGCGCCCGTCGTCGTCTGGTGGCCGGCCGACGCCCCCGACGTGCCGTCCCGCGACCCGCTGGGCGCTCTCGCCCAGCGCCGTATCACCGACGCGTACGCCGTCGAGGACCCGATCGCCGCGCTCGCGGCCCGTGCCGCCTCGTACGCCCCCGGCGACACGGACCTCGCCTGGACCCGGCTCACCCCCTGGCGCTCCCTGCTCGCCGCGGCCCTCGACCAGGCCCCGACGACGGTGGTGTCGGCCGCCGTCGAGAGCGAGGCCGAGAACCCCAGCGCCGAGCTCCTCGCCCGCTGGTTCGGCGCCCGCCTGAACGTCCCGGTCGACCGGGTGGTCACGGACGGGCCGGTCGTCACCGCCGTCCGCATGGGCACCCCCGCCGGCGAGATCCGCATCGACCGCCCGGAGGGCCCGGTGGCCCGGCTGGCCATCCCGGGCCAGCCGAACCGCGTCATGGCCCTCAAGGTCCGGACCACCGCCGAACTCATCGCCGAGGAACTGCGCCGACTCGACCCCGACGAGGCGTACGCGGCGGCGCTGCGGTACGGCCAGTAGGACGCGGCCCGGCCGCCGCCGGCCGTCCGGGCGGCGGTCACCGCCGCGGGTTCGTCACGGGCCGACGGCTTCGTCACGAGCCCACGGCCCCCGCCTCATTCCGTGCGCCGGAACACCATCACGAAGTCCGCCATCTCCCGTACCCGGGGCACCTGCGGATCCGGCAGCGCGCGCAGCCGTTCGCACGCCTCCGCGACGAGCCCCAGGTGCTCCTCGCCCACCTGCCAGGCCCCGGTGAACAGCCGGCCGCCCGCCAGCGACCGGGCCATCTGCTCCGGGGAGACCCGGAAGACGGTGGGCCGTTCGCTCGCCGTGCCCTCGTAGACCAGGCCGTGCGCGGCGGCGATCGGGGCGAGGACCTGCGGGCCGTCCTGCCGGGCGGCCTCCGGGTCGAGCCGGTCCTCCAACTCGCCCACGACACGGCCGATGTCGTCACCGGGGCGCATGCCGCGGGCGGGGATCACCAGATAGCGGCCGCCCGGCCGGAGCACCCGCGCCACCTCGCCGAAGACCGCCCGCGGGTTCGGCCCGGCGTGCAGCAGCCAGGTGGACACGGCCTGCGCCACCGACCCCGTACGCACCGGCAGCCGGCCCGCGTCGCCGGCGGCCACCCGGGCGCCGAGCCGCGCACGGGCGTGGGCGAGCATGCCGGGGGACAGGTCGATGCCGCACACCCGGTGGCCGCGGGCGGTCAGTTCGGCCGCCACGATCCCGGTGCCCACGCCGATGTCGAGGACAGGCTCGGCCGGGTCGAGCAGCGCGGCGAGCTGCTCGGCGAAGGCGGCGGCGCGGGCGGTGCCGCCGCGCGTGGCGTCGTAGGTGGGGGCGATGGCGTCGAACGCGGCGGTACGGCCCATGGACGACGCCCCGCTCACGCGACGGGGGCGGTCGGCGTGAAGGAGACCGGCAGGGTCGCCATGCCGCGCAGGATGCCCTCGCGCCGGGTGAGGTCCTCGTCCGGGTCGGTCAGCCGCAGGTCCGGGAAGCGCCGCAGCAGGGTGCCGAGCGCGATCCGCGCCTCGGCCCTGGCCAGCGGCGCACCGAGACAGAAGTGCACACCGTGTCCGAAGGCGAGCTGCTGCGGCACCTCGCGGCGGGCCACGTCGAGGAGGTCCGGCCGGTCGTAGCGGGCCGGGTCGCGGTTGGCCGCGGCGAGCCCGATGATGATCATCTCGCCGGCCGGGACGGTGACGCCGCCGATCTCGTACGGGTCCACGGTGAACCGGGCGACACCGCGGCTGACCGGCCCCTCGTAGCGCAGCAGCTCTTCGATCGCGCCGGGCAGCAGCGAGGGATCGTCGCGCAGCGCGGCGAACTGCTCGGGGTGGCGCAGCAGCGCGTGCACGCCGTTGGCGATCAGGCCGGCCGTGGTCTCGTGCCCGGCGAGCGTCAACAGGATGGCCATCGCGGTCAGCTCGCGGTCGGAGATCCGCTCCTCGGCCTGGGCCGCGCACAGCGCGCTCAGCAGGTCGTCGCGCGGCTCCTTCCTGCGCTGGGCGATCAACGGCTCGTAGAACTCGGTGAGTTCGGCCCGCGCCCTGGCTCCCTTGGCCAGCCGTTCCGGGGTGTTGGGCGGCATGATGAGTCCGACGGCCAGCCTGGCGAAATCAGGCTGCCCCTCGGCGGGGATGCCGATGAGTTCGCTGAGCACCGCCATCGGCAGCGGCAGGGCGAACTCGGCCACCAGATCCGCGGTTCCGCGGCCGGCGAAGGCGTTCAGGTGGGCATCCGTGAGCGCCTGTATGCGCGGGGCCAGCGCCTCGATCCGGCGGGCGGTGAACGCCTTGGAGACGAGGTTGCGCAGCCGGGTGTGGTCCGGGCCGTCGGCCACCAGCATGCTGGCCATCAGGACGTTGGTGCGCTCCTGGTGCGCCATCTCCTCGGCCAGGCCGCTGACCCCGGCGGGGCTGCTGCTGAGCCGGGGGTCGGTGAGCGCGGCCACCGCCTCGTCGTACCCCGTGACCATCCAGACTTCAAGGGTGGGATTCAGCCGAACCCGCTGGACGACGCCGTGCTCCCGGATGCGCTCGAACAGCGGGTAGGGATCGGGCTGTTGGGCTACGTCGAGCGGCACGTCATGGACGATCGTCTGGCCTTGATCCGACATCCGTTACTCCCCGTGAGCGTGGGAAAGATCCGTGGCACGTAGTCATACCAGCCACCGAAGTTGCGTGGTAGCGTCACCGGCCATCGGCACGGAGAATTGCCCGCGGAAGGGCGTCGCCCACCGGCGAATCGTTTCCTCCGCATTGCTCAACCGGAAGCATTTACGGCCTCAACCAGGCCTTTCTGCGCAGGGGGAGACGTTTCGTGGAGCGATCGGATCAGGCGGCGGCAGCCGACCCGATACTCGACCTGGCCCGGCCGTCGGTCCTCCGCAACCCCTACCCGGCATATGCCGAGTTGCGCGAAAGCACCCCTGTCTTCTGGCATGAACTCCTCGGCTCCTGGGTCCTCACCCGGCACGCCGACTGTCTCGCCGTCCTCACCGACAGCACCCGTTTCGCGTCCGACTGGCGCCGGTCGGGCGAGGACATCCCGGCCCCGCTGCTGAGCGTCCAGACCCTCGACCCGCCGGAACACACGGCCATCCGGCACCTGTTGCTCGACGGCTTCCGCGCCCAGGACCGCCGGGCCCTGCACGAGGCGCTGGACCAGCAGGTCAAGGAGCTCCTCGCCGAGCTCGCCCCGCGAACCTCCTTCGACCTCGTCGGCGAGCTCGCCGAACCGCTCGCCCTGCGCTTCGTCACCGCCTTCCTCGGCGTCCCCGCCCCGGACCTCGCCTGGTTCGTCCCCATGTCCCGCACCGTCGTGGACGGCATGGACGCGGGCCTGTGGCCCGAGCGGCACGAGCCGGCCGTCGCCGCCCGCGCCGAACTCGCCGAGTACGCCGGCGGCTGGCTCGCCGACCCGCCCGAGGACGGCCTCATCGCCTACGTCGCCGCCCACGCCGGCGGCAGCGGCGTCGACCCGGCCGTACTGCGCAACAGTCTGCGCACCGTCCTCCACGCCGGCTACGAGTCGGCCTCCCGCCTGCTCGGCAACGCCGCCGCGGCCCTGCTCACCACGCCCGGCGCCCCGGCCGCCTTCCGCGCCGCCGGCCCGGCCACCGCCGTCGACGAACTCATCCGCCACGACGCGCCCGTCCAGGCCGATGCCCGGGTCTGCGTCGAGGACACCGAACTGGGCGGCGTCGCCATCAAGGCGGGCGACCCCGTCACCCTCCTGCTCGGGGCGGCCAACCACGACCCGCTCCGCTTCGCCCACCCCACCGAGCTGCGACTCGACCGTGCCCCGAACCCCCACCTCGGGTTCGGCCGCGGGGCCCACGCCTGCCTGGGCGCGTCCATGGCGATCCGGCTCGCCGGATCGGTCCTCGGGACCCTGGCCACGGACCACCCCGGCGCACGGGCGGTCGCGGAACCACACCACCGGCGCAACCTCACCCTCCGCGGCCTCGACCGTTTCGAGGTGACGCTGCGCCCTTCGACGGGGGAGGAGGACCGGACATGAAGTACTGGCACTGAGCCCGAGCCACGTGAATGCCCGCCCTTCAGCGGGGGAGGAGGTACGGACATGAAGTACTGGCACTGAACCTGAGCGGCGCGGTGCCCGCCTCGGATGCGGGCACCGCGCCCAGGGGGTGACACCCCCGGAGCCGGGGCCCTCGCGCGCGGGCGTGCGCTGCGGGGGCCGCCGGCCGTCCTCCGGTGAGGCGGGTGGGCGCCTCCCGCCCGGTCCGCCGGAGGCCCGCCCCTGCCGTCCTACCCCGGCAGCACCCGGACCCGCCCCTCGGCCGGCCGGGCCCACCAGTGGTCGTACCTCCGGTAGAGCGCGAGGTCGCGAGCGGCGAGCGCGGCATGCAACACCCCTGCCTCCTCGGCGAGTTGCTCCCACACCGGCTCCGGAAGGTCACGGAAGGCCGTGACCTCGATGCCGCCCTCGGCCGGCCGCCACACCCCGCCACGTAGCCGTCGACGAGCACCGTGGGCAGCACGTCGCCGTTGTTGCGGATCACCACGCGCCGGTAGCCGGGCGGTATCACCCGGCCGCGATCGGCGTACGCCAGCAGAACGCTGTCCCACATCGCCATCAGCCGCGGCGGCGAGCTGACGGCCGAGGGCGGCCCGATTGAGCTCACGCGCAGTCATCCTCACACGGGCCATCTCCCCGGTCGGCCGTCGCCGGCGACGGCCACGGGCGCGCCAGGACCGAGCGCCGCCGCACCCCGTGGGTCACGTCCCCGACGGTCGCGGCTGCTCCGGTGGAACCGAACTCTCGGCAACCGCCATCCACTGGTCCAGGTCGGACTGGGTGAACTCGGTCCACGGTGGGATTCCGGGGAGCCGGCGGAGGAGGTCGTAGGCCTCGGGGATCCGGGGGCCGCGCAGGACCGGGCAGTGGCAGCCGGCGATGACCTCGGCGTTCAGCTGCTGGAAGGAGGTGACCACCGTCCCGAACTTCTGGGCGTCCAGCAGGGCGACCCAGGGAGAGACCAGTCTTCCGCCGAAGAACTGGCCGTCGCGGAACTCGTCTGGAGAAAGGGCTGCCACTTCGGGCATGGGGGTCGGCACGTTCGTGGCGAAGGTGTCGACGGCCCACAGGACGTTGGTCTTCGAGTCGAAGAGGGCGCGGGTCGTGGGGTTGTCGTACAGGGGCGGCCGCTTGGCGACCAGGGTGCGGTCGCCCGTGTCGATCGTGTCGCCGTCGGTCAGGAAGCGGCACCGGTTGATGGGGGTCTCCCACTCCTCGGCCATGCGGCCGATGGAGAACCAGGTCGTCAGCAGGGTCGCGTTCGGGCATTCCGCGAGGACCGCCAGGAGGTTGCCGGCGTGGTCGCGGTCGTCGTGGGTGAGGAAGATCCACCGTACGTCGAGGGGGTCCACGACGGACCAGGCCGCCTCCAGCCACTGCGAGCGCACCGCGGGCGCCCCGGTGTCCACGAGGACCGGTTCGGCTCCCCGGATCACCATCGAATTCATCGGGAAGTGGCCGACCGGTGGGGCCTCAAGAGCCCACGGGATGACGAACGTCTCCTCGGCGATCTTGTAGGGTTGCAGAAGGCTGAAACTTTCCATGGTCGTCATCGCTGCTCTCCCAGAGGACGGAGTCGCCGCAGCGTCCATGAGTCCAGTGCAGCCCCGTGCCGGGCCGTAGTCAAACGCAGAACCAGTGACGGTCGGCTCCGGAGAGTGACGAGGGTGTGCGGTCGGTGGCGGCAGGCCTCGCCGTGGCCATCGTCAGCACGGGATTGGGGGATCCTGGCTGGGGCTGGGGCTGGGGCTGGGGCTGGGGCTGGGGCTGGGGCTGGGGCCGGGGCCGGGGGCATGGCCTTGGCCGACGCGCCACCCACAGGCCACGGTTAGGCGTCGCCCGTTCCCCCTGGCGATACTCGTCCCACCACGACCAGCACCAGGGGGAACGTCCGCATGACCAGGATTCTCGTCGCCGCCACGCCCGTGTCCGGCCACCACGGTCCGCTGCTCCAGATAGCCCGCCACCTGACCGGGCTCGGCCACGAGGTGGTGTTCCTCGGTGGCGCACGCTTCGCCGACCAGGTCCGGGCCGCAGGTCCCGCCTTCCGCGCCCTGCCCGCCGAAGCGGACTACGACGACCGCGACTTCTCGGCCCGCTTCCCGGAACGTGAGCGGATCCCGGCCGGACCGGCGCAGATCATGTGGGACGTCCGGCACGTCTTCGGTGATCCGACGCCCGCTCAGTTCCGGGGCCTGAAAGGCCTGCTGGACGAGTTCCCCGCCACCGCCGTCCTGCACGACAACCTCTTCTTCGGCGGCGTCGCCCTGTCCCTGAGCGACGAGCCGGGTCGCCGCCCGGCCACCTTCAGCGTGGGCGTCTCGCCGCTCGGCGTGGAGAGCCGGGACACCGCGCCCCACATGCTCGGCCTGCTCCCGCCCGCCGACGAGGCGCAGCGCGCCGGCTACGCGGAGCTGGCGGACCGCATGGCGGAGCAGCGGGCACCGCTCGACGCCCACCTGAGGGCGTGCTTCGGCGCGGCGGGCGTGGCGCTGCCCGAAGGCCGGCTCGGACGCACCCTGATCGAGGCCGCAGATGTCTTCCTCCAGCTGACGGTCCCCGGCTTCGAGTACCCGCGCAGCGACCTGCCGGGCACCGTCCGCTTCGCCGGCACGATCCCGATCCCGGCCGCCGCCGGCCAGGAGCCGCCCGCCTGGTGGCCGGAGCTCCAGGCGGCCCGCGCCCAGGGCAGGCGGGTCGTCGTGGTCACCCAGGGAACCCTCGCCAACACCGATCCGAACCGGCTGATCGGCCCCACCGTGCGCGCCCTCGCCGACCGCGAGGACGTCTTCGTCGTGGCCGCCACCGGCCGTGACGACGCCGCGTCGCTCCTCGCCGCCGAACTTCCCGCCCTGCCCGCGCACATCAGGATCGCCGGCTACGTCCCCTTCGCCGAACTCCTCCCGCTCGCCGACGTCCTGGTCACCAACGGCGGCTACGGCGGCACCCAGGCGGCCCTCGCCCACGGCGTCCCGCTCGTCGTGGCAGGCGACACCGAGGACAAGCCCGAGGTCGCCGCCCGGGCCGAGTGGAGCGGCACCGGCATCAACCTCCGGACCGCCGACCCCTCCGTGGCGGCCGTCCGGGGCGCCGTGGAGAGGGTCCTGTCCACGCCGTCCTACGGCGCGCGCGCCGCCGACCTGGCCAAGGAGTACGCCGCCCACGACGCCCTCGGCCTCATCGACGACCTCGTCCGGCGGACCGACACGCGCTGAGCGCGAGCGTCCGACCACGGTACGTATCTCGCCAAGCTCGCCCGGGAGTTGGCCGAGAGCTGGTCTTGACCCCACGACGGTTTGCTCCCTCCCCGCCCCACCCGCAAGGATCGCCGCAGAGAATCATGTCGAACGGGGGAGTCATGAAACCTCGCCTGGTCTTCGTCCACGGCATCGGCGGCCCCCGCGACGCCGTCGCCGACCTGGACGAATGGCTGCGGGCCGTGGCCGCGGGAGCCGGTGCCGCCGGGCACTCGGCGCACGTCTCGGGCCTTACCGGCGGCTGGGCCGCCGATGCCCGCTTCGCCTACTACGGCGACCTGTTCCGTACCGCCGGCGCCCAGGGCTCCGGCGCCGCTCCGGGGGAGGACGGCGACGACGAGATGCTCGCCGAGCTCCTCCTGGAGGCCGTCGACGAGCGGCTGGCCGACCCCGGCCTGCCCCCGGCCGAGGCCCGCGCGCTGCGGCACGCCCGTACCCAGCTCGCCCCGCCCGGCGGAGCGCAGGGCGCCGGCGCGCCCGCGCGGCGCGTCGTCAACGCGGTCACCAGCCTGCTCGCCGTACCCGGGGTGCGCTCCGCCGGCGGCTGGCTCAGCGCCCGCGTCACGGCCGGCATGCTCGGCCAGGTCGCCCGCTACCTCAACCGCGCCGAGCCCGACGGCGCCACCACCCTCGACCAGCGGATCCGGGCCCGCGTCGCCGACTGCCTGGACCCCGACGGCCCCAACGTGGTCGTCGCCCACTCGCTCGGCACCGTCGTCGCCCTGGAGACCCTGCACGAGCAGCGCGCCGACGTGCCCCTCCTGATCACCCTCGGCTCGCCGCTCGGCATCCGCACCGCCGTCCAGCCCCGGGTCCGGCCGAACCCCCTCGCCACTCCGGCGTCGGTGGGCCGTTGGCTCAACTTCTGGGACCGGGACGACATCGTGGCCGCCCGGCCGCGGCTGGAGAGCTTCGTCCGGCCGAACGCCACCGCCGTGGCCCCCGCGTCCCGTCGCGTCGACTCGGACGGCGCCTGGGTCCACCCGGCCGCCAAATACCTGGCGCAGCCGGCCGTCGCCGGGCCCCTCGTCGAAGCCCTGACCTCCCTCGCGGGGCACTGAGAGCAGGGCGATGAGCGGACCGCGACACGTGCTGGTGATCGGGGCCCAGTGCCCCGCACTCGGCCTGCTCGACGAACTGGAGCAGGCCGCCCGCGCCCTGCACGACACCCTCACCACCCCGTGGGCAGGCGCCTGCGAGAAGGACCAGCCGCACGGCCCGACCCTGCTGTACGGCCCCGAACTCACCCAGGCGCGCATCGAGAAGGCCGTCCGGCAGGCCGGCCTCGCCGCCGCCGGCGCGGGCGCGGTCCTCGTCCTCGCCCTCCTCGGCCACGGCATGGCCGCCGGAACCCGGCTGTACTTCATGGCGGGCGACTCCCGCGCCGAGGAGCCGCTCACCGCCGTGGACGTCGGCTCGCTCCTCACCGGGCTCCTCGACACCCCCGGCCTCGGCGGGGTCGTCACCCTCGTCGACACCTGCCACGCGGGCAACGCCCTGCCGGACCTCAAGTCGCTCGCCGGCGGCATCCGGCGCGGTGACAGCCGGCTCTCCCTGCTCATGGGCTCCGGCGCCGACGAGGAGGCGTACGAGCTCCGCTTCAGCCGCACCCTCGTCAAGGTGCTCCATGCAGGCGTCGCCGACGCGGGCGAGACCCTCTCCCCGGCGGCCGTCGTCCACGCCGTACGGGAGGACGGCGGCGCCCTCGGCCAGGCCGTCCTCCACGCCGACTACGACGGCGCCCAGTTCGCCGAGGGCCGGCTGTGGCTCGCCCACAACGCCCGGCACGCCACGCCCCGCCCCGACTCGCTCCTCGGCCCCGTGGGCCGCGCCGCACTCGACCGGGCACTCCAGCCGCTGAACAGCACGCCGCCCCGGCCGCCCGACGGCACGCCCCAGCCTCACGCCTGCGCCCCCACCCCCGACCGCATCGCCCACCCCCGCGACCTGGACGCCCTGCACGGACGCCTGGCGACCCTCCCGTACCCCCAACAGGCCTGGGCGCGGGGCGTCGTGGCCGCCCTCCAGGACGCCGTACGCACCCTCGCCCTGCTCGGCGACTGGCCCGGCGCCGACCTGACCACCGGACTGCTGCGCCGCGCCCTCTCCGACGCGTGCCCCGCCCCCCTCGCCCCACTGCCCCACTCCTCCGGCACCGAACTCCTGCGCGACGCCGTCGAGTACCTGCTGCTCCGGGCCCCGCGCGCCGGACAGCGCCGCACCGCGCCGCTCGCCGCCTTCGTCGCCGTACTGGCCCGGGAGACCCACGTCGACCCGCGCAACCACGCCCTGCGCGGCTGGGCGGCCGACGTCGACGCCGCCATCGACCTCAACGACGCCTTCGAAGGACTCGCCGACCGGAACCGGGAGATGCGACTGCGGCTCGTCGTCAGCCTGCACTCCGCCGTCGGCGACGACTGGCCCGAATCACTCGCGGCCTGGCTGCTCGACGGCGGCACCGTACGCCACCGCGAGGAGTTCCCCTGCGCCCAGGACCGGACCGGGGCCGAACGCGCGCTCTCCCTCGTCCTGCGCTGGGCGTCACGGCACGCCGACGCGCTCGACACCCCGCTGCGCCGGGTCGAGATCGCCGCCCCCGCCCCACTGCTCGCCACCTGGCGCCCGGAGGAGACCGACTTCGGCATGCGCCTCGGCGCCCTGCACGACGTGGTGCTGCGCTGGAGCGACCGGATCCAGCCGCCCGAGCACCTGTGGTGGATCAACGACCAGGCCCGCCGGACCCTGAAGGCCATGGCGAGCCACGCCGACGGCAGCCGCGTCGACTGGATCGGCGAGTCCGACACCCGCCGGGTGGACGAACTCCACGAACGGCTGCGGCGGGACGCGCCCCGCACCCGCGCCGTCGCCCTGGAGCACCGGCCCGCGCACCTCAAGGACATGATGGAGACCCTCCTGGCCTCCTCGCCCATCGTGCTGTGGCCCGACGACACCGCCCACACCACCCCCGTACCCGCTCCGGTACGACGTTCCGTGGACACCTACTGGCATCTGCTGCCCGCGGAGTTCAGCCGCGCGTACCGGGAGAAGTGGAGCGCACGGGCCGAGCCGGACGAGGAGTGCGCGGGCGCGGACGGCGACGGCGGGCTGCGCCATCTCGCGGGACTGCGCACGGTGTGGGACGGTCCCGAGTGGCTGGACTTCTGCAAATGGTTCGATCGCGAGTACACCGGTCAGGAACAGTTCTCCCCTGAACGGTTCCCGACGGAGGGGGAGAATCCCGTATGACCTGGCAGCCTTTCTACGTCGGCGACGGCACCGCGCCGGCCGGCGACGAGGACCGCGTCGCACTCCCCCCGGCCCCGCCCTGGCGGGAGTTCCCGCGCCGCTCGCTGCACGAGCAGTTCGTGCCACCGCCCGGCCTCGTCGAAGCCGTCAACGCCGCGCTCGCGCTGCGCCGCCCGCTGCTCGTCACCGGCCCGGCCGGCTCCGGCAAGTCGACCGTGATCGAACAGGTCGCGGCCGAACTGGGCCTCGGCACCGTCCTGCGCTGGCACATCACCTCCCGCAGCAACCTGACCGAGGCCCTCTACCGTTACGACGCCCTCGGCCGCATCCACGCCCAGCGCCTCAAGGCTCACCACGGCGCCGACGACATCGCGCCCTTCCTGCGCATGGGCCCGCTCGGCACCGCGCTGCTGCCGACCGGCCGGCCCCGGGCGCTGCTCATCGACGAGATCGACAAGAGCGACCTCGACCTGCCCAGCGACCTGCTCGACGTCCTGGAGCGCGGCGAGTTCGAGATCCCCGAACTGGCCCGCTACGGAACCGACGTGGTCGACGTACGGGAGTGGCAGGGCGACGAGCACCACGCGGTACGGCGCGGCCGCGTCCAGTGCACCGAGTTCCCGTTCATCGTGATGACCAGCAACGGCGAACGCGACTTCCCCGCCGCCTTCCTGCGCCGCTGCGTCCGCTTCACCATGCCGCTGCCGACCCCCGAGACGCTGCTGCGGATCGTCGAGGCCCACATGGGCGCCGACACCGCCCGCACCCCCGAGGCCGGCCGGCTGCTCACCGTGTTCCTGGAGCGGCTCACGGCGGGCGAGAGCCTCGCCGTCGACCAGCTGCTCAACGCCGTCCACCTGCTCGCCGGGGCCGGCGCGCCGGACGAGAACCGGCGGCAGGCCATCGAGGACCTGATCCTGCGCGAGCTCTCGCATGCCTGATCCGCTGCCCGGGCTGCTCTCCGCGCTGCGCGACGCCGTCCCCGACCTGGACGGCACCGCGCTCGCGGAGGCGCTCTGGCTGGCCGCCCACATGGCCGAGGAGCAGGCCGCCGCGGGCGACAGGCCCGCACCGCAGCCGTCCGCCTCCGCCTCCGCCGGCGGGGCGGCCGACCGGCCTGAGCGACCGGACACGCCGTCGCGAGCTAAGGAACCCGAGGCCGCGCGGGCCACCCCCGGCCCGGCCACGGGACCCACGGGCCCCGGCGCCACCACCCCCTCCGCCCGGCCCCTGCACGAACGCCTCCCCGGCAGTGGCAACCGGGTGCGCGGCCACGCCGTCGCCGCACCCCGCGCGCCGGGCCTGCCGCGCGCCCTGGAACTGACCCGCGCCCTGCGGCCCTGGAAGCGGCGCTGGCCCCGCGGCCGCCGTGCCGAACTCGACATCGAGGCGACCGTCGACGGCTACGCCCGCAGCGGCGAGCTGATCCCGGTCCTGTCGGCGGCGCCCGAGCGCTGGTTCGACCTCGCCCTCGTCGTCGACCGCTCACCCGGCATGCGCGTATGGCGGGAGACCATCGCCGAGTTCACCGGCGTCCTCGACCGGCTCGGCGCCTTCCGCACCCTCCAGGTCCACGACCTCACCTTCGACGGGGCGGGCGAGCCGAGGGTCCCCGGGCAGCTGCGCTCCGCCGACGGACGCCGGCTCGTCGTCGTGGTCTCCGACTGCATGGCCGACGCCTGGCGGCGCCCCGAGGTGTGGCACCTGCTCCGCGACTGGGCCGGAGCCCACCCGACCGCCGTCCTCAACCCATTGCCCACCAAGCTCTGGCGGCGCGGTGGCCTCAACCTGCCCACGGCCCGCTTCTCCCCGGCCGCGCCCGGCACCCACCGCAGCCGCGTCCCCGTCGAACCCCCGCCCCTGCTCGACCCGATGGGCCCGGACGAGGACGGCGACTGGCTGCCCGTCCCCGTCCTGTCCCTGACCCCGCACTCCCTCGCCCGCTGGTCACACACCCTCATGCGCGGCGCCCCCGAAGGGTGCACCGCCGTCCTCGTGCCCCCGACCGGCCGCACCACCAGCCCCAACCGGCCCCCGGCGACCCCACTGCCACCCGCCGCGCTCGCCCGGAACCTCCTGCGCACCGCCTCCCCGCGCGCCGCCCGGCTCGCCGTGCTCTGCTCCCCGTTCGACCGCCTCAGCCTGCGGCTCCTGCACCTCGTCCGCGAACAGCTGGTCCCCGAGGCCACCGTCGCGGACGTCGCCGAGGTCGTCACCAGCGGGGTGTTCCGCCTGGAGGAACACGGCACCGGGGGCGCAGTGGAACTCCTGCTTCCGCCCGACGCCCAGGCCGTCCTCCGCGAGCACCTCCCCGCCCACGAACTGTGGGCCGTGCACCAGGAGCTCGACCGCTACGTCGCCACCCACGGCGCAGGCCCCGCCCGCCTCCCCTCCGTGGCGCACGACGGGCAGGGCCCGCACGACCTGGCGGCGGAGAAGGAGGCCTTCGCCAGGGCGTCCCGGCGCACGCTGGAGCTGCTGGGCTTCGCGGAGCCGGAGGAGGAGCCGGGGCCCGTGGACGCGGAAGGGGAGCCTGGGCTGCCGCCGGCGCCGGAGCCGTTCGTCGGGCACGGGGAGACCGTGGAGGAGCTGGTCCGGGACCTGACGGCGGGAATGGCCCGCCTCGTCTGCCTCACCGCACCCGGCGGCGTTCCGGGCGCCGGCCGCACGGCCCTGGCCCTGCACGTCGCCCACCGCGTACGGGAGCACTTCCCCGACGGCGTGCTGTACGTGCCGCTGCGCGGCTCCACCCGGGATCCGGTGCCACCGGAGGCGGCACTGTGCGGGGTGCTGCGCGACCTGGGGGCGGCGGACACCGGGACCACGGACGAGGGGCGGACGGCGGACGTGCTCCAGCACGAACTGCGCCGCACCCTGGCAGGGCGGCGGGTGCTCCTGGTCCTCGACGACCTCGGCACCCCGGAGCAGATCCGCATCCTCGGGACCGAGCCGCCCGAGGGGTGCGCCGTCCTGCTCACCGCGCGGGAACAGCCGTACGGACTGCGCGGCTCCGGCCGCGTCGAGCTGCCGCCGCTGGCCGGCGCGGACGCGGTCCGGCTGCTGGCCGCGAGCACCGGCCCCGACCCCGAAGGCCGATTCGACCACGCCGTGGTCGGCTCGGGCAGGTGGTGGCCGCTCACCCTGAGGGTCCTGGGCGGCGCGCTCGCCTCACCGGACGCCACGGCGTTCCTGCCGGACCGTCTGCCGACCCGGTCGAGAACCGGTCAACCCCCCATGGATCCACGGGCGTTGTTGCGGCACCGGCTCGCGCACCTCTCCGGGGGCCTCGACACCGACCTCGTCCGCCTCGCCGTGGCGACCGCGGGGGAGTGCACCCTGCAGGAGGCCATGGCCGTCCTGGACCGGGACGCCACCGAAGCCGCCGCACGGCTCGACGTCCTCGTCAGGGCGGGGCTCCTGGAGCGCTCGGGACAGGAGCGCTACGCGTTCCAGGCCGCCGTGCACGCCGAGGTGGAGAGCCTGTCCGGATTCGACTCGCGAAGGACCGTGGCCCGCGAGCGCATCGCCCGCTTCCGGCGCGCCGCCGCCGCGGCGCTCTGCGAAGAGCGCAGCCCCGGCACCGCCCTGCCCGTCCTGCTCGGCGCGGAGGCCACGCCCGCGCCACAGCCGGAGGTATGGATCCCCAACGCGCTCGTGCCCTCCGGGAGGGGGGCCGGCGGGATGACGGCGGACACCCTGCTCCTCCTCCATCACACCGCCACGTCCCCGCTCTACCGCGCGCGCTTCGGACAGGCCGCCCGCTCGCTGATCGACGGCCGGGCCCTGTACGCCGACACGGCGTGGATCCGGGCCGTGGTCGCGCTGGCGCACGCCCAGGAGGCATCCGGGCGCCCGGACGGCGCCTGGGACACCCTGCGCCAGGCGAGCAGCTCCCAGCTCCAGAGCGACCCGGCCACCCGCGGCCTGACCGCCTCGCTGCTCGCCCGGCTGACCTTCACGAGGCAGTCGAGGCAGTCGGGCGGGGCGCGCGCGGCGCTCTCCTGGGCCGAGGAGGCACTGCGCCACCTCGACGTGGGCGCCACCGCCCTCAGCCCCGAGACCGGCGACGCCCTCCGCCTCCTCGAACAGGCCCTCGCCGCATCCGACGCCCCCGACCAACTGCTCGCCGCCCAGCGCAGGCTGCGCGCCCATCTCCGTCACCGCGGCCTGCACGCAGAAGAGGGCCGGGTCCTCATCCGCCTGGCAGAGACCCTGCTCCTCCTGGACCTTCCGGCCGACGCGGAGTCGGCGGCACGGCGTGCGGTCAGCATCATCGACGGCGTCGGAGACGAGCGTGGCCGGCACGAGGCCTCCCGGGTACTCGCCACGGCACAGGCGGCGCAGGCACCCCAGCCGGCGGAACCCCAGGGCCTCCCCGGCCGGAGGACCATCATCGCGGTGGAGTCCTCCGCCCAGGCGGAGCGCCTCACGGCGGCGGCGAAGGCCCTTCTCGCGGTGAGCGCGCTGCTCCGGCCGGACGGATGGCAGATCCGGGCCCTGGAGGACTGCCTCCTCCTGCTCGTCGACCCCGCCGTGCCCGTCGACCGGCTGCTGGAGGAGCTGGTCGACGGACTGCCGGTCAGACTGGATGCCGCAGGCGAACACACCACGCTTCGACTGGCCGTGCACAGCGGTCCGGTCCGCGTCGGACGCGAGGACCCGTCCCCAGGACTGGGCGTCGAATACACCCGCACCATGCTGCGCTCCGCCGAGTTCCGCAGGGTGTCAGAGAACTACCCGCGCGCCGCCACACTGTGCGTGTCTCCCGAGGTGTACGAGGGCCTGCCCGACGCCCTGAACCAGCGCTACACCGCGCGAGAGGTGCGCAGCCAGGACGGCGCGGAGGTCTGCGTGATCCTCACCCCACGCGTCGACCTGTCCGCCTTCGACACCCAACTGCTCGCCCTGGCACGGGTGTTCAACGAACTCGACCCCGACGGCCGGCGCATGGCGCGGATCCTGCGGGACTGCCTCGACGCGGCACTCGACGCGCGGACCACAGGACGGTTCGACCTGGCGTACCTGCGCCTGGAGGAACATGCGCGGCTCCCCCACGCGTTGGGGAGCGCGCTGCGAGGCTCCTTCCCCTTCGAGGCAGGCCGGGCGACGGACCTGGTATGGCAACGGCCGCAAGGAGCTGTGCCGTTCGACCTGACCTTCACCGTCCAAGGCCCGCGCTGGAGATTCGCCTGGCGACCTCCCGGCGCCGTCCACCTCTTCGTGTACGCGGACGACGCGAGCGCCTGCTGGTCCGCCGGCCTGATCCGGCTGCGCCCCGAACTGCTCGCTCCGGGTACGAGCCGCCACGGCTCCGCCACCCTCACCGCCGAAGCCCGGCGCACCGCCGTCCTCTGGCTCCACCGCGACGCGCCCCTCCCCGAGAACGTCCTCCTGCGCCTCGACCCCGCCACCCGCGACACCGTCCTCTCCCGCCCCGACGACGTCACCCGCGTCTGCGAACTCTTCCGCCAGGTCCGCCTCCGTCCCGTCCCCGCCTCGGCCCTGCGCCCCCTGATCCGCGCGCAGGACCCGGACCGCACCGTCCGCCTCGCGGCCGTCGCCCTCCGCGAGGACGGCCTGCTCCTCCTGACCGGCAACGCCCGCGGCCGGGACGCGGCCGAAACCCTGCGCCTACCGGTGCCGGAGCCCGGCGAATACCTCTGCGCCCCCCTGGTCCGCCGCCGCTCGGACCACGGCGCCCGCCCCTCGATCGTCGCCGACGGCGCCGCCTGGGTCCTGGCCCGCGAGGACGACGAACCCGCCCCGCTCCCCGAGGGGTTCCCCGGCCTGCGCCGAAGCCGCTGAGGAAGCGCGAAGGCGCATCGGCCCCAAGGCCGTCCAGGAGGCATTCGGGGCTCCGGTGACCGAAAGAGGCCCGGGCGGTCGGCATACTCGGAACCATGACTCTCCACACGTCCCGCGAAGCCCTGACCGTACCCGCCGCCCCCGAGACCGCCGCCTGTGCCGCGGCTCTCGAAGTCGCCACCGCCTACTGCACCCCGGCCCTCCTGAACCACTCGGTACGGTCCTACGTGTGGGCCTCCGCCTACGCTGCGGACCGGGGCATCGAGCACGACGCCGAGCTGCTGTACGTGGCGGCGCTGCTCCACGACATAGGGCTGGCTCCCGAGTTCGACAGCCACACCGTCGCCTTCGACGAGGCCGGAGGGCACGTGGCCTGGGTGTTCGGCGCCGGGGCAGGGTGGCCGGCGGAGCGCCGGCAGCGACTGTCCGAGGTCATCGTGCGACACATGTGGGACTCGGTGGACGTACGGGAAGACCCCGAGGGCCATCTGCTGGAGCGGGCCACCGCTGTGGACATCTCGGGGCGGAACGCGGACGACTTCACCGCCGGGTTCCGCGCGGAGGTCCTGGCCAGGTACCCCCGCGAGGGCCTCGCGGAGGAGTTCCTGGCCTGCTTCCGCGACCAGGCGGCCCGCAAGCCGGAGAGTTCCCCGGCGGCGTCCGTACGGGGTGGTCTCGCCGAGCGCATCCTGGCGAACCCGCACCCGCTGGACAGCTGAACGGACCTGACGGCTTCCGGGCCACCTTCCGGACCAAGCCGGGCCCACGGTGTCCGGCTTGATCCGGAAGGGCGGTGAATTCAGTCGTACCGTGACTGTCCATGCCAGCGTGAGAGCGGACCAGCGGCACACCGCCGGCCGCTTCCGGCTCTGACGGGCGGGCCGCGACCGTCAACCCGGGCCCGCAGGCTCGCCTGGGTCCGCAGGGCCGCCCCCGTGCGTCGCAACGGCCCGGGGGCCGGCGCACCGACCGCGCCCGGCATGACAAGCTGTGCTGGCCCACCCCCGAACCACAGGAGGTCACCATGACCGCAGAGCCCGTACCTACGGAAGGTTCGGAGTCGGCCGACCCCGAGACGTCCCCTCTGGCGCCGGACAGCGACGGCAACTACGACCTCAAGCGCAAGTTCCGTGAGGCCCTGGCGCGCAAGCGCGGTGCGCAGGCGGACGCGGCCGATGCCGGCGCCAACCCGGATGCGTCGAAGGTGCGCGCGGCGCACGGCCCGGCTGCGAGCCAGCGGTCGTTCAGGCGTAAGAGCGGCGGCTGAGTCGAACCACCCGACAGCCGGTCGGTAACCCCGATCAGGATTCACGAGGTGGATCCGGGCTCAGCGAGGCGGCGGCCACCCCTCCATCATGCTGTAGCGCGGTCGCCCTTCGCGTTCGAAATCGGGGATCGCAGGGGACTCTGGCGGTCGACGTCGTGGCCGTTACGGAGAAGTCAAGGTGTCGCCCACGGCCAGGGCTCCGATGACGAGGCCGTTCCGAGTATCGTCCGCCGGTCACCAGCCCTGCCTCGGTGCGCCGTCGGGCGACCTGCCCCCGGTGGCCGTCGCCGAGATCGGCCTCTTCAACGCGGTCGTACCGGCGGACGAACTCCTCGACGCCGCACGGGACCTGGCCGACCGGATCACCCGGCACACGCCGACGGCTGCCGCGGGGGAACCCGCCATGGAAGGGGGCCCGCGTCGCTGCCACCGTGGCCACCGCCGGTGTACGGAGTGCTGCGGCGATCGGCCGGCCGGCACGACCACGATTCCGCTGACGAAGTCGTACCCGGCAGGCCCGAAGGCGGGAGGTTGGAAGATCTTCCGGCCGTCACCCCAGCCCGGCACAATCACCCGTATGGCCATCACCACGGGCGCGCCGCTCACGCGCAACACCCCCGCCGCCGTCGCCCTGGGGTTCCTCACGGGTGGTGTGATCGGGGCGTCGCTGGCCGCTCTCGTCGTCGGCGGCATCATCGAGAACGTGCCGCTCTTCGTCACGGGGCTGGTCCTGCCCGTGGTCCACGGCCTGCTCTTCTTCCTCGTCGGCGCACCGCGGCGGGCACGGGAGGCGGCGGTCGCGCCCCGCACCGCGCTCGCGATGGTCGAGAGCCTGGAGGCGGTCGGGGGTGAGGCGACGAGCGACGTGGCGGTGCGGTTCGATCTGACGGTCGCGCCAGACGACGTACCGGCGTACCGCGTCGCGTTCACGCAGAACATCAACCTCGTCGACCTGGCCGACTACCGGCCGGGCGGCGTCGTGGTGGTCCAGTACCCGCCGGACCGGCCGTGGCGGGTGAGGATCGTGAAGCGGCCGACCCCGGAGTGGGAGGAGCGGGCGGTCGGGGCCCGCGTCGACTCCGCGCCCGGCCCGGCCCTGGTGAGCGAGACTCCCGAGGGCTGTGCCGTCGGCTTCGTCACGCTGCTCGCCCTGCTGCTCGCCGCGGTCGGCGTGGTCCTGCTGTTCCGCGCCGACCTGTTCGACCAGAGCGCTTCCGCGCAGCCGCCCTCCGCCGCCGGGCCGTCGGTCTCCTCGTCTTCCTCGTCGTCGACCACGGTGGTGTCGTCGGCGTCCGGCACGGTCACCCTCGGCCCGGAACAGTCGTTCCTCGACAAGGGTGAACTACGCCGGGCCGTCAGCTCGCTCGCCAAGGGCACGGACACGCGCGCGGCGCTCACCGTCGTCGTACAGGAACGCCGGTTGACGGTCGTGTACGCGCCCACCGGCGCGCAGGCCCCGACGTTCGACCCGGATTCCCTGCCCTACGCCGCTTTCCCCGCCCTGGTCAAGGAGGCGAGGAGCAGCCTGGGGGTCGGTTCCCCGCAGACCTGGCAGATCACCGTCGAGCGCCTCACCGGCTCCCTCACCGTCAGGGTCGGTGTGACAGGCACCGAGGGAGCGGCCTCGCTGGAGGCGGACGCGCAGGGCAAGGTGGTGCGGCGCACCCCGGCGCGCTGACGGACGCCGCGTCGGCCGCATCTCACGGAAGAGGGAAGACACATGGGCCTGCAGGGATACCTGGCGCTGTGGTGCGGGGCGTTCGGCACCTTCGCGCTGGTCGGGTACGCCCGGTCGCTGGCCGGGGTGACCCGGGCGCAGCGGGCGGTGAGGGTCACGGGGCGGATCGAGCGGGTGCGGGAGCCCAGGCACGGAAGCTCGCAGCACGACGGGATACCCGTGGTCGTCTCCTTCCAAGACCCCTCCACCGGGCAGGAGTTCACCGTGACGAACGACGGGGAGCACGGGGAGAGGATCACCGCCGCCTGGACGGGCCGGGAGATCGGTGTCCGCTATCCGCGCGGGAGATCGCACGCCTATCACTTCGTCGGTGACCTCTGGGCGGGCCGACGCGGGCTCGGGTGGCCGAACTTCGCGATCTTCCTGATCTACGTCGGGCTGGTGGTCTTCGCCGCGGTCGACTGGGCCTGGCCGTGGGCCCTGATCGGCTTCGGCGGGCCCTGGACCATGTCCGGAGTCTGGTACCTGCCGCAGAACGAACGCGCGGCGAGCCGCCGTATCCATGGGCTGACCTCCCGGCCCCCCGTTCAGGGCCGGGTCATCGCCGTGCTCACGGACACCGGCACCGACGAGGATGGCCACACCAGTACCAGCCACACGCCGGTCATCTCCTTCACCACCCACGAGGGCACCGCCGTCACCGCCTACTGCACCGACGGGCTGCCCGACCCAGCGAACTCCTACGGCCGCAAGGTCACCATCCACTACACGCCCGAAGACCCCGCTGTGTTCACCCCCAATCTCGCGGCGGAACACCGATCCCGCTCCCTCGACACCGCCTTCGGCGTCGTGGCGCTCCTCCTCGGTGTGGTGGCGGTCGTCGTCGGAGCGATGCTGCTGTGACGCCCGACGAGCGCTGCCCGGGTGCCGCGCGGCGACGAGCCGTCGTTCCGCGGGGAAACCGCCCTTGACCCGCAAAAACGCAGGCAGGGAGCCTATGTCCAGGAGTACCTCGATGATGCGTACGATGTTCAAGTCCGAGATGGCCATCCGGCCTAGGCGGTAGCCGCAGCCGAGCGCGCCGCAGTGGTGCGGCTGGGCCGTACACCCCCCCCGCCCAACGAGCACCGGTCATTCGGTGACTCGGACCGCGAGCGCCGGGCGGATCGCGGCCGCGCGGCGGGCCGGGCCGATCGTGGCCAGGAGTGATGCGGCGAAGGTGGCTGCCGCCAGGCCGAAGATACTGGTCCATTCGACCGGGAATCCGCCTTCGAGGCCCTCGAATGCCGCGCTGTTGCTGTACATCAGCCAGGTCGTCAGCACACCGAGCAGGGATCCGAGCACGATTCCCTCGACGGCGACGAAGCTGCTCTCCCAGAGGAAGGACCGCTGGACGGTCCGTGCCCGGAAGCCGAGGGCCCGCAGGATGCCGATGGTGCGTCGGCGTTCGCGTACGGCCCGGACCATGACGACTCCGAGGCCGGTGATGCCCACACCGAGGCCCAGGGCGAGGAAGCCCTGCATGAGGCGGAAGAAGGCGGTGCTGGAGTCGAACTGTTGGCGGATGTCCGTCTCGATGGGTGTAGCGACGAGGCTGGACGAGAGCTGTTCGCCCTGCAGTTGGGCCGCCAGGGCGTCGGGGGAGGTTCCGGGGCTGGTTCGCACGAGTGCGGAGGCGTTCTGTGCCTGGGGGCCGAAGAGCGCGCGCATGCCGTGCTCGCCCATGACGGCGGGGTACGTGGTCGAACTGGCGCCGGTTCCCGGGTAGAAGACCAGTCCGTTGCTGAGGACGCCGGCGATGACCTTCTCTTCGCTGCGGCCCGTCCGGGGGTCCGTCAGGGTGAGGGCGTCGCCGGGGTCGTAGTAGTCGCCGGCCGGGCCGCCTGTGCTGCCGAAGAAGCCGTCGATCACGACGTAGCGGGGGTCGGTCGCGAGTGCCCGCCAGACCGCAGGGTCGTCTGTCAGGCCGGGCAGCCGCTCCCGGAAGGTGATGCCGGTGATCGCCCCGTCCGGCACGCCGACGACCGCGGTGTCCAGCGGTTGAGAGCTGCGGTGTCCCGGATCGCTGGCCCGCCCCGTGGCGTTGAGCAGTGGTGTCACGGCGGCGACCCCGGCGGCCGACGGGCCGTCGCGAAGGGCGGGAATCAGCCGGTCGCCTGCGACATGGGGGTTGTAGTCCAGACGGAGGGAGTATCCGGCGGTGGCGTCGGCGACGACTCCGTCGACTCCGGCGCGCAGAGTGCCCGAGATCTCCGTCAAGAGAACGAGGACGAACACGATCAGCGTGTACATCACCAGCGTCGCGCCGGTCCTGAATCGCTTGGCCAGGGGGTATGCGATCGCGAGCCGGGCTGCCAGGCCGCCTTCCGTCGGGCGCTGGAGGAATCGCCGTACGGGGCGGAGCAGCGTCCTCTGGTTGTCGCTGACCAGCACGACGGCGGAGAAGGCCGACAGGGCGCCCTGGATGACGTACACGGACATCGAGGGCGTGTCGAAGATCCGGGGGCGTATGACTGGCGCCAGAAGCGTCCACGCGAGCACGGCCCCGGCGACCAGGGTGGTGGTCGTGTGCCGGGGGAGGACGCGCAGGAGCGCCGGAGTGGCGAAGGCGAGGGCGAGCGCCGGCATGAGGTACGTGGCGTCGGGCTGGCTGCCTGCCACGGCCGGGACCGCAACGAGAGCGCACAGCACGGCCAGGGTGGTGGAGGCCGCGAGCAGGCGGCGGCGTGGCCCCTGTCCGGGGGTGGCGGGGAGGTCACGGATGGCGGCGATGATGTTGAACCTGCTGATGCGGACGCTGGTCGCGAGGATCGCGGCGAAGGCGATGAGCAGTCCCATCGCCAGTCCGTTGAGGACGCTGGTGGGCGTCATGGCGAACGCGATCCGGATGCTGCTGCCCCCGACAGACCAGCCCTGGAAGATCTGCGCCGCCACCACGGCGACGCCCCAGCCGACGGCCACCCCGATGGCCACGCCCGGCAGCGTCGACAGCAACGCGTAGGTCGCCCCTTCGAGGGTGAAGGACCCGACGAGCCGCGAGCGCTTCATCCCCACGGCTCGCACCATGCCCATCTGGGACCTCCGCTCCTCGCCGAGCATCACGAAGATGTTCACCAGCAGCAGGGCGCCCGCGATGATGCTGAAACTGCCGATCATGAGGAACAGGGCTCCGAGGGAGTCGCCGGCCTGCTTGGCGTCCCGCAGGACCGTGTGCTTCGGCGTCTCGATCGCCGTCTGGCCGGCGAGCGGACCCAGAGCCTCCCGGATGTCGGCGGTCACCCGGTCCGTCAGGGCTTCGCCGCTCTCGACCCCGCCTCGATTGGACACGAAGGTGACGGAACGAGGCTCCGTTCCGGAGACCCGGGCGGCGTGGTCCAGTGCATGCGGTGGCAGGAACACGTCGCGGTTCAGCCTGCCGCCGAGGCCCACACCGGCCAGACCCCGTTCCGGCACCACACGTTCGACCCGGTAC
This sequence comes from Streptomyces sp. NPDC085481, assembly GCF_044541845.1. Classification (NCBI taxonomy): domain Bacteria; kingdom Bacillati; phylum Actinomycetota; class Actinomycetes; order Kitasatosporales; family Streptomycetaceae; genus Streptomyces; species Streptomyces sp. NPDC085481. Next base: position 210,593 of record NZ_JBITTJ010000013.1, on the reverse strand, counting down.
GTCTGCGGCGCCCCGAACAGATACACCGTGATCGGATCCCCGGCGCCCACACGCAGGGACCGGGCCAGCGGCTCGTTGACCACGACCTGGCCGGGCTTCGGGTTCGGCCCGCCCAGACCAGAGCCTCCGCCTGGGGAGCCGAAGCGCGATGCGTCGTCGAAGTCCATCTGCCAGGCCAGGACGCGCGGTTCGGCGGCCGTGCGGTCCCCGGCGCGGCTGACGGCCGACGCCTGGGTGGCCTGGGCGTTCAGCACGCCGTCGACGTCGGGGTCGTCGGACAGGGCGGCCAGCCGCTCGGTGACGGCGCGTCCGGTCGGCCCCGGCGGGGCGACGACGCGCTCGTCCACCGGCCCCAGGGTCCGGTACGCCTCCTGCCGTACGGAGAAATTCAGGGTGTCGCCGACGACCAGGGCCCCGATGACGATGGCCGTTCCGAGCATGGATCCGCCGATCACCAGCGCCGCCTCCGTGCGCCGGCGGGCGACCTGCCGGAAGGCCAGCCGTCGTGACACCGGCTGCCGGACGGCGACCAGCACGAGGGCCGCGAGGGCGAGCGCCAAAACGGTGAGCAGGGGGACGAGGAGGTTCGGATACATCGTCAGCCTCACGGGACGTCGGAGTCCGCGCCGGGCGCGGTGACGGCCTGGCGGACGTCGTCGACGAGCTGCCCGTCGCGCATCCGGATCAGCCGGGGAACGCGCGCACCGATGGAGCTGTCATGGGTCACCAGGACGATCGTCTGCCCCTCGTCCTGGTTGAGCTCGCACAGCAGGTCCATGACCTGGTCTGCCATCGCGCTGTCGAGGTTGCCGGTCGGTTCGTCCGCCCAGACGATGGCCGGGCGTCCGGCCAGTGCGCGGGCGATGGTCACCCGCTGTTGTTCACCGCCGGACATCTCGCTCGGCCGGTGCTCGACCCGGTGGCCGAGGCCGACCCGGTCGAGCATGGCCAGTGCCCTGCGGCGTGCCTCACGCGGCTGGGTGCCCACGAGAAGCAGGGGCAGTTCGACGTTCTCCACCGCGGAGAAGACCGGGATGAGGTTGAACGCCTGGAAGACGAAACCCATGGTGCGAGCCCGGTGCTCTGTGCGTGCCGCGTCAGACATCGCGAACAGGTCGTGCCCGTCGACCTCCACCCGGCCGCCGTCGATGTCGTCGAGCCCCGACAGGCAGTTCAGGAGTGTGGTCTTCCCGGAGCCGGACGGCCCCATGACTCCCACCATCTCCCCGTGGCGCACAAGGAGATCCAGGTCGAGCAGCGCAGCGACCTCGACGGAACCCGTCCGGTAGATCTTGCGTACCCCGGTGGCGACGAGGAGTGCCTGGTCGGTGTTCATGCCTTCCATACCAGCGCTCGGAGAGAGCGGCGGCTACGGCAACCCAGGCCCGGGGGAGGGGCCGAAGGGCCCAATCGTGAGGTCACCGCACGGCCCGCTCGTGCGGCTGTGCCACGGCGGTCAGGCATCCGAGATCACCCGGGCGCGTCGCCGGACAGCGGTGGCGGCCAGGGCTCCGGCACCCGTCGCGGTGACGGCGAGGAGGACGAACCCCCACGTGTAGTCGTGCGCGATGCTCACCACCGCTCCCATCACGAGGGGTGGGAAGAAGCCGCCGAGCCCCCCCGCCGCCCCGACCACTCCCGTCACCGAGCCGACTCGCTCGGCCGGAACCAGACGTGCGACCAGCGCGAAGACCGCCCCGGACCCGGCACCCAGGCCGGCGGCCAGGCCGAAGAAGGCCGCTGTTCCCACCGGGACCAGTTCCGCCTCGAATGCTGCGACCAGAGCACACACCGAAACGAGCCCGTACGAAGCGGTCAGCACGGGTACGGGATGGATACGGTCCGACAGCCAGCCGCCCACCGGCCGCATCGCGACGGCGAGCAAGACGAATCCGGCGGTCCGCAGTGCCGCGTCGGAGCGGCCGAGTTCGTAGGCCCGGGTGAGGTAGGCAGGCAGGTAGACGCTGAACGCGACGAACCCGCCGAAGGACACGGCGTACAGGAAGGCCAGCTGCCAGGTGGCGGGGGTACGCATGGCCAGGGCCGTGCGCGAGACCATCGACCCCGTCGCCGTCACGCGCCCCGGACGGTCGCGGAGCAGGAACAGGGCCACCACGGCGTATACGGCGAGGCAGGCGGCCACGAGATCGAAGGGGAAGGCCCGTCCGACGGCGTCGGCGAGCTGGACGGTGGTGAAGGCCGACAGGGCCGTTCCACCGGTGCCGATGCCGAAGATCCCGAGGGCGACGCCCCGCCGTGCGGGTGGATACCAGGCGTTGACGAACGGCACGCCGACGGCGAAGGTCGTTCCCCCGAGCCCGAGGAGGAAGCCCCCTGCGAGTACCTTCGCCAAAGAGTCGGCCAGATGACCCAGATACAGCACAGGGAGGATCGTCAGGGCCGCGACGAGGGGGAAGACTCGGCGTGCCCCCCAGCGATCGGTCAGCGCCCCCGCGGGGATCCGGCCCAGCGCGCCGACCACCACCGGCACCGCGACCACCAGGGACTGCTCGAAGGAGCTGAGGCCGAGGTCGTCCCTGAGCCGTGGGCCGAGGGGAGCCAGCAGCGCCCACGCCCAGAAGCAGAGCGCGAACCCGATGGTGGCGAGGAGAAGCATCTGCCACGGTTGCGGCCTGTTCGCCACCGCCCGGTTCCCCGTGTTCTGGACCATGGTGGCCTCCTCCCGGGAGTGATCCGCATGGGCAGCGTGAGCCCTGCTGTTCTCCACCCTCGGCGACGCCGGATCCCGGCTCCAGGGCCCACCTGCTCCCTTCCACGGCCGACCGGCCCCCCGCCGAGGGCCGGTCGGCCCTGTGCGGGGTGTGCCGGGGCTTCGCACGGTGGGAGTGACGGACGAACCGGAGGCAGGAGCGTCAAGGATCCGGCCCGGTCCCGCCGGTCGGGAGAGACGGGGAGGAGCGCAGCCGGCTCCTGTCCGCCCTGCGTAGCGCGGAACCGTGAACACCATGACCGGCTGGGATGCGGTCGGAGGGACGGCCGGTCACCCTGGGAGCATGACCGGTCGGATGTCCGGGGAGCCGGGCAGACGCCCAGACGCGCTCCGCCTGCTCACTGCACGGCACGGAGGACGCAAGGGGCTGCTGCCGCCCGCGCTGGAGCGCGCCAGGTCGGGCACTGCTCAAGGGCCTGAGGAGTGGGCACCCCAGGTTGCGGAATCAGCCGGACTGCCGGCCGCCGCGGGGCTCGGTCCCGCCACGTACTTCGCCGATCTCGCCGCCCCGCGCGGCGAGCGGCATGTGCGGGTCTGCACTGCGACGGCGTGCTTCGCCGCGCGGGGCGGACGCCATCTGGCGGAAGTCGAAGGGGCTCTCGGAGTGACGGCGGGCACGGTCGACGAGGCGGGTGCGACCTCGCTGCAGACCGTGCACTGCCTCGGCTACTGCTACGCGGGTCCCGCCGCGCTCGACGGCACCCTGCCCCGCACGGGCCCCGACGTGGCCGACCAGCTCGGCGGGCGGACGGAACCGCGCGCGCCGGGCATCCCCGTGGCGGACACCACCGGGGTGCCCGTCCTGCTCACCGGGATCGTGGGAGGGCACTCCGCCTGGGACGTGTGGCGCGAGGCGGTGGCCGGGCGGCGGCCCGAGGACGTACGGGAGGAGGTCACGACCTCGGGACTGCGCGGGCGCGGCGGCGCCGGATTCCCGGTGGCCGACAAATGGGCAGCGGCGGCGGGAAAGCCGGAAACCCTCGTCGTCGCCAACGGGGACGAGGGAGACCCGGGCTCGTACGCCGACCGGCTGCTCATGGAGGAGGACCCCGAGCGCGTCCTCGCGGGACTCGCGCTGGCCTGTTTCGCCTGCGGCGCTCGGCGCGGGATCGTCCTGGTGCGCTCCGAGTACCCGAGGGCCATGGCGCGGCTGCGTCGGGCGGTGGAGAGCGCGACGGCGGCGGGGGACCTGGCCGCCTCGGTCGAGGCGGCCGGTCCGCGGCCGTTCGTCGAGATCGTCGAAGGAGCCGGTTCCTATGTCGCCGGCGAGGAGACCGCCCTCATCGCCCGCCTCGAAGGCGCGCGCGGCTGTGCGCGCCCTCGGCCCCCGTACCCCACGGACCACGGCCTGTGGGACGCACCGACAGTGGTCAACAACGTGGAGACCCTGGCGGCCGTGCCCTGGATCGTCGCCCACGGCGGCACAGCCTACGCACGACGCGGTGTACCGGACGAGACCGGCACCAAACTCGTCTGCCTGTCCGAGCGCTTCGCCAGGCCCGGCGCCTACGAGGTCGAACTCGGAACTCCTGTGGGCGACATCGTCACCCGGTTCGGCGGGGGCCTCAAGGACGGGCGCGAGCTCGTCGCCCTTCAGATCGGCGGCCCCCTTGGCGGCTTCCTCGCCGGAACCGCGCTCGACGTGCCGCTCACCACGGCAGCGCTCGCCGAGCACGGCGCCGCACTCGGTCACGCCGGCATGGTCGCTTTCGACGCCGACACCGATCCGTATGAACTCCTCCGGCACATTTGGGAGTTCGCAGCCGACGAGAGCTGTGGAGCCTGCTCGCCCTGCCGGGTAGGCACTCGGCGAGGATTCGGCCTCGCCCAGGGCCGGGGCGGGCCGGGGGAGTCCTACGAAAGACTGGCGCGCCTGATGGGCGAGGCGAGCCTCTGCGCCTTCGGCCGCCGCGTCCCCGCCGCGGTCCGCAGCCTTTCCCGCGCCTACGGGCCGGCCCTGGAAGGATGGGACCGATGACCCGGCTCCAGGTCGACGGCGTGCCCGTCCAACTGCCCGCCGGGGCCTCACTGCTCGACGCGGTACGAGCCATCGGGGCCGAACTGCCCGCCCTCTGCCACGACGACCGCCTCCGGCCGGCCGGCTCCTGCCGGACCTGTCTGGTCCGCGCCGACGGGCGAACCGTCGCCGCCTGCGTCACGCCCGCGACGCCGGACATAGACGTCGACACACTCGACGAGGACGTGCGGAACCTGCGCCGCGACGCGGTCGGCCTGATCGCCTCGGCGCTCCCGCCTCACGCGCTCGCTGACAGTTCGCACAGTGAACTGGCCGAGGCGTGCCGAGCCTTGGGAATCCCCGCGGACACGGCGGCCGCCGACCCCACGCGCGGGCGGGACGAGAGCCACCCGTACGTCCATCTCGACCGCGACCTGTGCATCGCATGCGGGCGCTGCGTCCGGATGTGCTCCGACGTCCAGGGCACGTTCGCGCTCACCCTCACCGAACGCGGCCCCGACACGGTCGTCGCCCCGGGCACTGGCGGTCCTTGGGCCGACTCCGACTGCGTCTCCTGCGGCGGCTGCGTCGACACCTGCCCGACCGGCGCGATCACCCAGCCGGGACCCGGTCAGGGCCTCACCTCGCGGCAGGCCCCCGATGACCGCGTGCGCACGACCTGCGGCTACTGCGGAGTCGGCTGCACCCTCGACGTCGTCGTCAGCGAGGACCGCGTCGCCGCCGTGCTGCCCGCCCGGGACGGGCCCGTCAACCGGGGCCACGCGTGCGTCAAGGGCCGCTTCGCGTACGGATATCTCGGCTCTGCCGAACGACTCACCGAGCCCCTGGTTCGCGAGAACGGGGCTCTGAGGTCGGCGAGTTGGGCCGAGGCGGTCGCCCGGGTCGCCGACGGCCTGCGCGCTGCGGTACGTGACGGCGGCCCCGACGCGGTCGCCGCGATCTCCTCCGCCCGTGCCACCAATGAGGAGAACTACCTCCTCCAGAAGTTCCTGCGGACGGTCATCGGCACCAACAACGTCGACAATTGCTCCCGCCTGTGCCACGCCCCTTCCGCCGCAGGACTCACCGCCTCCTTCGGACGCGCCGGCGGCACGGACCCCTTCGACGACGTCGAGACCGCCGACTGTCTCCTGGTCGTCGGCGCCAATCCCGTCGAAGCTCACCCCGTCGTCGGTGCCCGCCTCCTCCAGCGGGCGCTCACGGGCGCGTCCCTGATCGTGGCCGACCCGCGTGCCGTGGGCCTCGCGCACCATGCCGACGTGCACCTTCGTCCGCGCCCTGGTACGAACGTCGCCCTCTTCCACGGCCTCGCCCACGTCCTCGTCGACGAAGGCATGACCGCCCCGGACTTCCTCCGCGAGCGCGCCACCGGACTGGACGAACTCGCCGGCCTGCTGGCCGGCTACCCGCCCGAGCGGGTCGCCGAAATCACCGGCGTCCCCGCCGACGACATCAGGAAGGCCGCCCGGCTCTACGGCCGCGCCGAGCGGCCGGCCGTCCTGTACGGGCTCGGGGTCACCGAGCATCTGCACGGCACCGACGGCGTAAGGACCCTGGCGAACCTCCCGATCCTGCGCGGGTCTGTCGGGGGCACCGGTCACGGGTTCGGCATCAGCCCCCTGCGCGGCCAGAACAACGTGCAGGGCGCTTCCGACATGGGAGCCCTGCCCGATCTGCTCCCGGGCTACGGTCGTGTCACCGACCCGGAGGCCCGCGCTCGCGCTGAGGCGGTGTGGGGCCGGCCGGTCCCCGAGCGGCCAGGTATGCGTATCCCCGAGATGTTCGCGGCGGCTCGCGAGGGCCGGCTGCGGGCGCTGTGGGTCATCGGCGAGGACGTGTGCGCGACCGACCCGGACAGCCGGCGCGTCGCCGAGGCCCTCGACGCCTGCCCGCTCGTCGTCGTCAACGAGCTCTTCCTCGGCGAGACAGCCCACCACGCCGATGTCGTGCTGCCCGTGGCCTCGTGGCTGGAGAAGGACGGGACCTTCGTCAATTTCGATCGCCGCTTCCAGCGCGTACGGCGAGCGGTGGCTCCGCCCGGCACGGCGCGCTCGGACTTCGAGGTCGTGCACGCCGTCGCCGATGCCCTCGGTGCCGACCTGGGCTGCCCCACGCCGGCGGCGGCTCTCGCCGAGTGCGGACGGGTGACACCCCTCTTCGCCGGACTCTCGCACGAGCGGATCGACCGGGAGGGGGCTGTGCCCTGGCCGTGCCGCGCGCCGGACCAGCCGGGCGAACGCACCTTGTACACCCACGAGTTCGCCACACCCGACGGGCGCGCCCACCTGTCTGCGGCCCCCTATCTGCCGCCCGGCGAGGAACCGGACCAGGACTATCCGCTGGTGCTCGTCACGGGGCGCCGATGGGCGCACTACAACTCCGGGAGCATGACCCGGCGCGGTGGCAACCTGCTTCTCGACGCGCACGACCGCCTGGACCTGCACCCCGAGGACGCCGCCCGCTACGGGCTGCGGGACGGCACCCCCGTCACCGTCGAGAGCCGACACGGACAGGCGCGACTCGTCGCCCGCGTCGGGACGGAACTGACTCCCGGGCAGGTCTTCTGCGCGTTCCACTTCCCGGCCGACGGCGTCAACTCCCTCACCTCGGAGCACGCCGACACCGTGACCTCGTGTCCGGAGTACAAGGTCACGGCGGTACGGCTGCGACCGGCGGCGTCCGACGACTGATCGGCACCGAGCTCAGGTGTGGGGCACGAGGGCCACAGGCGCCGGGCTGTGGTGCAGCACCGCGTGGGCCACGCTGCCGATGTGCGCGCCCAGAGCCGCATGACGAGTACGCCGACCCACCACCACGAGCGCGGCGTCCCGGGCGGCCCCGACCAGTTCGAGGCCGGCCGATCCGACCACCACGCGGGCGGCTGCCGCGACGTCGGGGTACTTCGCGCGCCAGGGGTCCAGCAGCTTCTCGAGCGAATGCTTGATCTCCGGAGCCAGGGCAGGGCGGAGGTCCGGGACCATGGCGGGTCCCAGTCCCGCGTACAGCGGGAGCTGCTGTGCGTACACGACTTGCACCGGGGTGTGCCGCCGGGCGGCTTCGTCGAAGGCGAAGCCGAGGACGGCGTCCACGGGCTGCCGCGCGTCGGTCCCGACCACGACGGGGCCCTGTGGAGTGGTCGCCCCGCTGACAGCCCGGACCAGCACGACGGGCCGCTCGACGGCACCGGCGACCGTGAGGCCCACCGAGCCGAGCAGGTAACCGGCCACGCTTCCGAGCGCCCGCGAGCCCAGGACCAGCAGCTCGCTCCCCTCAGCCGCGGCGACGAGCCCCGGTACCGGACCCGTGGGCAGCAGCTGGGTGGTCACCGACAGGCCGGGATGGCGCCCGCGCAGTCCACCGGCGGTGCGCGCCATCATCTCCTCGCCCCACGCCTCCTCGGATTCCCGCGACACGCGTGACAGAAGGGCCTCCGGCACTGGTTCCTTCGCGTGCACGAGATGCACGCCGGTGCCGCGCAGTTGTGCCTCCTCGGCCGCCCACTCCGCGGCGGCGTTCGCTTGTTCTGTGCCGTCCAGGCCGACCACGATGCTCCGCGTCATGACCGTCCACCTCCTCGCTTGGTGTCGTCGAAGTCGTACACGAGCCGGGTGCGGGAGACCGAGACCACGCCGTCCACCATGGCGCACATTCGCTCGATCGCCGGGATCATGCCCCGGAAGGGCAGCCTGCCGCTCAGCTCCACCCGCCCGTCGTGCACCTCGACGTCGAGGGCGGTCGGTTCGAGACGCAGCGTGTCACCGAGTACGTCCTCGACGATCTCCCGGCGGATGTCGTCGTCCTGGCGGAGGAAGATGCCCAGGAGGTCGCGGCGGCTCACGATGCCCACCAGCCGCTCCTCGTCGTCGACGACGACCAGCCGCTTGATCCCTTGGACCTCCATCAGCCGCGCCGCCTCCGCCACGGTCCACTCGGGCCGGGCGCACACCGCGGGTGCGGACATCAGCTCCTCGGCGCGCGTCCCCTCGGCCTTCGCCCGCTCCCACGCCTCTACGAACGGAACGGCCGGCAGGTCACCCGGTGTGGCGGCCTGGTCGGCGGTCTTACGCAGCAGATCCCCCTCCGACACCACCCCGAGCACTCGGCCCCCGCCGTCCACCACGGGAACGGCGGTCACCTGGTGCTGCGTGAGTGTGCGGGTGATCTCCTTGAACGGGGCGTCGCCACGGACGCTCACCACCTTACGGGTCATCAGCTCGCCGATCGTGCGATGACGCATTACCCTCTCCTTCCCTGCGCGGACGCGTGTGCCTCGCCCACCAGGCGAGCGGCACAGCCGTCCCAGGTGTCGAGGGCCGGATAGTCGTCCTCGGTGAGTTCGGTCCCGCTGAGTTCGGCGAGCGCCTCGACGAACTCGAGGAAGTCCAGCGAATCCATCTCGAACGTGTCCCGCAGGGGCACGCCCGGATCGAGTCCGGTGAAGTCGGCGCCGGGGACGACACGCTGCACGGCTTGCCGGACGAACGCCTTTGCCTGGTCGTGGTTCACAGTTCCTCCGGTTGTTGCAGGAGCCTGTTCAGGGCGGTCAGGAGACGGGCGCCGGTGGCGCCGTCCGCGGCTCGGTGATCGGCGGACAGCGTCGCCGTCAGCACGGGCCGTACTCCCAGCAGGCCGTTGACGGCCACCGCCTGCTCGACGATCCGGCCGAGGCCGACGAGCGCGACCTGCGGGGGGTAGACGACGCCGAACACCGTCTCGACACCCTGGTCGCCGAGGTTCGTGACGGTGAGACTGGGATCGGCGGTCTGCGACGCTCGGAGCCGTCCGCCCCGTGCCCGTGCCACCACGTCCTTGAGCGCGGCCATCATCTCGGCGACGGAGAGCGTGTCGGCGTGGGCGAGGGCCGGGGCGACGAGACCACCGCCCCGCAAGGAGACGGCGACCCCCAGCCGTACCTCATCCGCCGGGACGAAGCCGTCGTCGACCCAGTGCCCGTTGAGCTCGGGCACCTTCCGCGCTGCCAGCGCGACGGCCTTGAACATGAGTGCGGCGGGGACCAGGCGGGCGGACAGCGGCAGTTCGCGGTTGCGGGCGTGCATCCATTCCAGGGCCGCCGCCATGTCCACGGTCGTGGAGAGGTAGAAGTGCGGGATCTCCCGTTTGGATCGGCTCATGAGCCGGGCGGTCGCCCCTCGTGCCGCATCCGGGACGGCCGGCCGCGGTGCGTCGCTCTCGGCGGCCGCCGCCGAACGGACGTCCTGCGCGCGGATGGTGCCGCCCCGGCCCGTGGCGGTCACCTCGGCGAGGTCGACGCCGAGTTCCGTGGCCAGCCGCCGCGCGAGGGGTGAGGATTTCACGCGCGGCGGAGCGGGACGCCGCCCGATCGACGTGTCGACGCGTACCGGCTTCGTGGGTCGTGCCGTCGGCGCGCTCCTGTCGCGCTCTGGTGCTGGTGCTGGTGCTGGTGCTGGTGCCGGTGCGTGTTCGGGTTCCGCGTGCTCCACGTCCGCGCGGGTGACCCTGCCTCCCGGGCCCGAGCCATGGACGGCGGCGAGATCGACGTGCCTGTCGTGGGCGATTCGCCGGACCAGGGGCGTCGACGTCGGCGGGCTTTCGACAGGCGGGCCTTCGGCGGTCGTGCCGATGCGTGCCAGCGGGGTGCCCACGGGCACGGTGGTGCCCTCGTCGACGAGGAGGGCCTCGACCGTACCGCTCTGGAAGCACTCCACCTCGATCGCGGACTTGGCGGTCTCGACCACGGCGATGACGTCGCCCCGGGTCACCCGGTCGCCCGGGTGCACCAGCCACTGGGAGAGCGTGCCTTCGTCCATGTCGGCTCCGAGCGAGGGCATCGTGAACTCGGCCATCTCAGCTCACCGCCCGGCGCGCCGCCGCCACGATTCCGGCCGGCTGGGGGAGTGCCGCCTCCTCCAGCCGTCGGGCGTAGGGGATCGGAACCTCCGCACTGCACACCCGCTCGACGGGTCCGTCGAGTTCGAAGAACGCCTGCTCACAGATGCGTGACTCGATCTCGGCGGACAGGCTGCCGCTCCGCCAGCCCTCGTCGACCACGACGGCCCGGTGGGTCCGTAGGACCGAGCCGACGATCGTGGCGTCGTCCAAGGGCCGCAGCGTCCGCAGGTCGACAACCTCCGCGCTGATCCCCTCGCCCGACAGTTCCTCCGCGGCTTCGAGGGCCTTGGGTAGGCAACCGCCATACGCGACGACTGTGACGTCGGTGCCCTCGCGGCGGACGGCCGCGCGATCCAGGTCGACCTTCTGGAGCGCCGGGTCGAGCTTTCCGGCCGCGTTGTACAGGCTGCCGTGCTCGAAGAGGAGCACCGGGTCGGGGTCGGCCAGCGCTGCGGACAGCACATGGCGGGCGTCGTCGATGGTGGCCGGCGCCAGGACGCGGAGGCCGGGGATGTGCGCGTACCATCCTTCGAGGCTGTGGGAGTGCTGGGCGGCCAGCTGCCGTCCCGCGCCCGTCGTCATCCGGATCACCAGCGGCACACCGAGCTGCCCTCCGGACATGTGCCGCAGGGTGGCCGCGTTGTTGAGGATCTGGTCGAGGGCCAGCAGGCTGAAGTTGACCGTCATGATCTCCACGACCGGCCTCATCCCGGCCAGCGCGGCGCCGATCCCGCCTCCGACGAACGCGGACTCCGACAGGGGCGTGTCCCGGACACGCTCGGGGCCGAACTCCTCCAGGAGACCGAGGCTCACCCCGAAGCAGCCGCCGTAGCGGCCCACGTCCTCGCCCATCAGGAAGACCCGGTCGTCCGACGCCAGGGCCTCACGCAGACCCTCCCTCAGTGCCTCCCTGTACGTGGTGGTGCCGTTGTCGGGATGCGCCCCTGGTCGCGTACGCGTGCTCATGACGGAGCCTCCTCGGGTCGGCCGGTGACATGGAGCAGCAGGTCCTCGGCCGGCTCCTCGGGAGCCCGTTCGGCCGCTCGGACGGCTCGGTCGATCTCCTCCATGACCTCGTGCTCCAGGGCCTCCAGCGCGGCCGAGCCGAGGAGGCCGGCCGCACGCATGCCGTCGGCAAGGCCCGTGACCGGGTCGTGTCGCTTCCACTCCTCGATCTCGTCCTTGGGCCGGAAGCGGTCCGGGTCGTACATCGAGTGCGCGCGGAACCGATACGTCCGCATCTCCAGGAAGTGCGGTCCGCTGCCGGCGCGGATGGACTCGACCGCCCCGCGTGCAGCCTTCTCCACGGCGTGTACGTCCATGCCGTCCACGGCCCACGCCGCCATGCCGTACGAAGCGGCCCGCAGCGCCAGGTCCGTCTGGGCGTGTTCGCGGGCGAGGGCCGTCCCCATCGCGTACAGGTTGTTCTCACAGACGAAGAGCACGGGCAGGCCCCAGAGCGCTGCCAGGTTGGCGGTCTCATGGAACTCGCCCTCGGCGAAGGCCCCGTCACCGAAGAAGCAGCAGGTCACCCGGGACTCTCCGCGCATCCGGTCGGCAAGCGCCAGACCGGCCGCGAGCGGCAGCCCGCCGCCGACGATCGCGTTGCCGCCGTAGAAGCGGCGGCCGGCGTCGAAGAGGTGCATGGAGCCGCCGTGGCCGTGGCTGCACCCGGTGCTCTTCCCGTACATCTCCGCCATCACGGCCTCGGGCGGTACCCCACGGGCCAGCGCGTGGCCGTGTTCGCGGTACGTGGAGACGACCGCGTCCGCTTCGTCGAGGGCCTGGTGGACGCCGACCGCCACCGCCTCCTCGCCGATGTACAGATGGACGAAGCCCCGGATCGCCGCCGCGCTGTACAGCTCGACGCACCGCTCCTCGAAGCGCCGGATGAGCAGCATCTGCCGCAGCAGGTCCAGGTCGTGGGTCGCCGCAGGGGTGAGGGCGGGCGTCGCGGGTCCCCGAGCGCGACGGGGGCGCTTCGTCTGGGATGTCCTGGCGGACGTGCGGCCATCTGCGGTGGCCATCACGGCTCCTTCCCTGAGGGCCTGGTCGATTGGGCCGGTTCAGGTGTCTCCAGCGTCGACACGTCGCCCTCGGGCAGGCCCAGTTCTCGGGCCCGCAGCAGGCGGCGCATCACCTTTCCGCTGCGGGTGTGGGGCAGGTCCTCGACGAACTCGATCTCCCGGGGGGCGACGGCCGGGCCGAGGCGCCGACGGGCGAACGCCATGATGTCGCGCCGCAGTTCGGTGTCGGGCGGATACTCGGCGCGCGGCAGCACGAACGCCTTGACGATCGCGCCGGCCAGCGGGTCGGGCCGTCCGATGACGCCGGCCTCGGCGACCGCCGGATGCTCCATGAGGGCGCTCTCCACCTCGAACGGCCCGATGAGGTGCCCCGCGGACTTGATGACGTCGTCGGCCCGGCCCACGAACCAGTACCAGCCGCCGGCGTCGCGGCTGACCAGGTCGCCGGTCAGGTACCACCCGTCGGCGAAGCACGCCTCGTATCGGCGCGGCTCGTGGAGGTAGCCGCGGAACATCGACGGCCAGCCCGCCCGTAGGGCGAGCTCGCCCTGGGCACCCGGCTCCTGGAGGATCTGGACGTGCCCGCCGGTGACCGCGGCACGGCCGTCCTCGCCGCACGCCAGAACGGCAGCCTCAATACCAGGAAGCGGTCGGCCCATCGAACCGGGCCGCACCGGATCGGCCGCGAAATTGGCGATCATGATGGCACCGGTCTCGGTCTGCCACCAGGTGTCGTGGACCGGAAGCCCGAGCGCCTCCCGGCCCCAGTGCACGGCCTCCGGATCGAGCGGCTCGCCGACACTGGCGACGAACCGGAGCGCGGAGAGGTCATGCCGCTCGGCAGGCGTCTGGTCGCCGTTGCGCGGTGCACTCCGCATGAGCATACGGAGCGCGGTGGGCGCCGTGTACCAGACGGTCACGTGCTGGTCGGCGAGTATCCCGTACCAGCGGGCGGCAGCGAACTCCCCTTCGTCGACGACGGTCGTCACTCCGTGGGTGAGCGGGGCGATGATGCCGTAGGACATGCCGGTGACCCAGCCGGGATCGGCGGTGCACCAGAAGATGTCGCCCTCGTGCAGGTCCAGGGCGTAGGAGGCGGTGACGTGATGGGCGAGGACCGCCTCGTGCACGTGTATCGCGCCCTTGGGCGTGCCTGTCGTGCCGCTGGTGAAGTGCAGAAGCGCCGGCTCCGCCGGATCGGTCGGTCCCACCTTGTACTCGTCCGGCGCGGCGTCCGTGAGCGCGGGGAAGGAGAGTGTGTCCGGAGGCGGGTCGGGCCCGGGGTCGAGGAGCAGGACGTGCCGCAGGTGCGGAAGCCGGGTCCGTACCGGAGCCACCTTGCGCTCGTACAGCTCCCGGGTCGTGACCAGCGCCCGGGCATTGCCCAACTCCATGCGCAGTGCGACGGGTTCGGGGCCGAAGGCAGTGAACAGGGGGCACAGGACTCGCCCGGCACGCAGCGTTCCGAGGACCGTGCTGTACAGCTCCAACCGGCGGCCGAGCAGGGTGAACACCCGCTCGCCGCGCTCCAGGCCGAGCGACTCCAGCACATGTGCGAAGCGGGAGCTCTCGGCGGCGAGCCGGGCGAAAGTCATCGTCGACACGGATCCGTCACGTCCGATGCAGCGCAGAGCGACGTGCTCACCGTGGCCCTCGTGCAGGTGCCGGTCGACCGCCTCGTAGCCCATGTTGATGCCGCCGTCCGGCAGCCCGGCGAGCCGGGACCGCTCGCGTCGCCAGGAGAACGTGGCCCGGGCGCTCTCGTAGTCCGGCATGACGGGTGCCACCCATCGCGCGTTCATCGCGGTCGTTCCGTGTCAAGCGCGAGGTTGTCGTAGGTGTACTCGATCGATTCGTGCAGGGCGACGACGCCGTCGACCGAGCGGCAGAGCCGTACGATCACGGGGATGTCGGCGCGCTCGTCGACGCGGCCTGTCAACCCCACGACTCCGTCGTCGACGCTCACACGGAGCGAGTCGGGAGCCAGGCGCAGCGTGCCGGCCAGGACGTCGTGCTCGATCTCGTCACGGATGGCGGTGTCACTGCGCAGGAAGGGCCGCAGCAGGTCGCTGCGACTGATGATCCCGACGAGACGGCCGGTCTCGTCGGCGACAGGAAGCCGCTTCACTCCCTTGCGGTGCATCGTCCGGGCCGTCTCGACGAGATTCCAGTTCGGTTGTGCCGTGACAGCCGGCGAGGTCATCAGCTGGGCGGCTGTCTCCGCATCAGGAAGCCCTCGCTCCTGTGACAGCATCCTGACGCCCGCCCAACGGCCCTCCAGGTCGGGAAGCTCGGCGGTGGCCCGCAGCAGATCGGCCTCCGAGACCACGCCGAGCAGGCGTCGGTCGGCGTCGACGACCGGGACCGCCGAGACGTCGTGTTCGGCGAAGAGCCGGGCGATCTCCTTGAACGGGGTCCCTGGGGCGGCGGTGACCACGTCGTGTGTCATCACCTCGAAAACCGTGCGGTGCTGCATGGCGGTCCTCCTTCACGGGAAGCGGCGGCCCCGGTAGTTCTCACCCTGCTGCGCGCACCCCACCCCGGGGCAGTGCCGAATGGTCCCCATCCGGGACGGTTGGCCCCTATGGCGGCCGGCCGGCCGGGACGCAGGGTGGAACGCGAGAGCGCCGGTCCCGGAATGGCCGCAGCCCAGGCGCTCGCGCCGGGAGGCGAGAACCATGACCGCGACAGGAACACGACAAGGTCAGGAGAGGCCCCGCGCCGGGCTTTGGGCTCGCGTCGGCGACCGGCTGGTCGTGGGCGGTGCCACGGTCGGGGACGACGGGCGTGATGGTGAGATCGTCGGGCTGCACCATGAGGACGGCACCCCACCCTTCGACGTCCGATGGTCGGACACGGGCCGGGTCACTCTGGTGTTCCCGGGCCCGGACGCGCGGGTCCAGCACTTTCCGCCGCATGACACGAAGGAGGCCGCACGCGCGAAGGACGCTACGCGGTCGTGAACTCCGCCGCCGCGTCCACGACTCCGGGCACGGCCCGGGTCAGCCGCAGGGCCAGATCCGCAGGTACGGACTGTGGCAGGCGTCCGGCGAGCGTCACCGCGCCGTCGGTGACCCGCACGGTCAGTTCTGCGTCGCCTTCAGGGATCAGGTGCGTCAGGAGTTCGTGCCTCACCTCCTCCGCGAGTTCGGCGTCGGAGCGCAGGTAGATCTTGAGCAGGTCGCTCCGGCTGACGACACCGACCGGACGGCCGTCCTCGTCCACGACGGGTAGCCGCTTGAGATGCCCACGCCCCATCAGCCGCGCGGCCCCCGCGATCGTGGCACCGCGCGGAACGGTGACGGCCGGCGACGACATCAAGCTGCCTGCCGTCACCGATCCCGCTCCGTCCCCCCGGTCCTCGCCCGGGACCTTGGCGAGTACGTCCGCCTCGGACACCACGCCGACCACCCGACCCTCGGCCGACAGCACGGGAACCGCGCTCACGCCCCAGCGCCGCATGGACTGAGCGATCTCCCTGACCGGTGCGTCGAGCCTGGCGGAGACCACGGCATGGGTCATCACGTCGTCGACCGTACGTGGGTGCTTCATGGCCGGCCTCCGTACTCCTGCGGGTCCTGTCGATGCGAGGGTGCCGCCGCCGAGCGTCGGACGAAAGGGCCGAAAGGGGTAGGTCGGTACCCGGACTGCCCTGGCGCCGACGGTCGACCGGTGTTCTCCTGAAAGTGAGGAGGGGCTCGCCCGAAGGACGCGGGGAAGCGGCTTCGAGCCGCGCACCGCGCGATCAGGATCCGCGAGAAGCGGATGGGCCCCTCCTCCTGCCGTGTCTCCGCGTCTCCGCTCGCCCTCCGCGGTCCGGGCGGTCCGCGCCCGGGACCGACCGGCCCTATCCCGACACTCCACCGCGGTGCGAGCGTGGCAGCAGGCCACCTCACGACCCCGAAAGGCGGTGGGCACGATGGAATCGCCCCTGGTGGTAGGAGTCGATGGGTCCGACGCCAGTCTCACGGCCTTGGACTGGGCGGTCGACGAAGCGGTACGGCACGAGCTTCCCCTGCGGATCGTCCACGCCTCGCTGTGGGAACGGTACGAAGGAGTCGTGCCGGCCTGGACAACGGACCGACCCTCAGGACAGATCTTCGCCGAGAACATCGCAGGCGTCGCGGCCGAACGCGCCCGGCTCCGCGCACCCGACCTCCACGTCACCACGGACGTCCTGGCCGAGGACGCGTCCACCGCGCTGCTCAGGGAGGGGCAGGAGGGCGCGATCCTCGTCGTCGGGTCCCGCGGGCGCGGCGAGTTCGCCGATCTTCTGCTCGGATCCGTCGGCCTCGTCGTGGCCGCCCGGGCCCACTGCCCGGTCGTCGTCGTCCGTGGTGACCGGCACGCTCTGGAGGCACGCCACGGGCGCGTCCTGCTCGGCCTAGGAGACCACGACGTGGACTCGCCGGCCGTGCGGTTCGCCTTCCGGGAGGCGGCGGTCCGGGACGCGGAACTCGACGTCGTTCACACCTGGCGACGGCCGGCCCATGAGCCGGTCGACCACCCGCTGCTGACTGGCGACGGTGGAGCTCACTTCGCGGAACGGTCCGCCGAGCTGCTCGACAAGGCCCTTGAGGCCGCGGCGTCTCAACATCCTGGGGTGCGCCTGCGCAGGACCACGGTCGAGGGCCCCGCCCGCAGAGTGCTGACCGAGCGGTCAGCCGCCGCCGACCTGCTGGTCGTCGGGGCCCGGCGCCGTGACGGTCTCGTCGGTCTGGAGCTTGGCAGGGTCGCCCACCGCGTCCTGCACCACGCTTCATGTCCGGTCGCCGTTGTTCCTCGGCGCGGCCCGCAGACCATGGAAGGAGACCGGTCATGAACGCGGCCCGTGACCCGCACGCCCCGCACGCCACGAGCGACCTCGGCCGCCGCGTCGCGTCCAGGCGCGCCCTACTCCGGCTGTCCTTGGAGGACGTGGCAGAACGGGCAGGCTCGACGCCCGGTTACATCGCCTACGTGGAGGAGCAGGTGCCCACTCCGGGGATCGAGTTCCTGGTCCGGCTCGCGAACGCTCTGGAGACCACTGTCCAGGATCTCACCGGCTATACGGCGGACCTCGCGGCAGGACGAGCCCGCGCTGGTTACCGGGCACGCATGGAGGAGATCGGCGAGGCCGAGTGCTGGGAGCTGCTCGACGGCCACGGCGTCGGCCGGGTCGCCGTCGAAGGACGGGACGGGCTGATGGTGATCCCCGTGAACTACCAGGTCGTCGACGGGGACATCGTCTTCATGACTGCTCCGGACTCGTCCCTCGCGCGCGCCTCGGCGTCCGGCGCGGAGGTCGCCTTCGAGGAGGACCGCATGGACGAAGCCTTCAGCCAGGGCTGGAGCGTGCTCCTTGTAGGTCCGGTACGCACGGTGTCGGAGGAGAGTGAGGTGCGGAGGATCAAGGACGCTGTCCACTCGGCGCCATGGGCGGGGAACGGGAGAGACACCGTGGTGACGCTCTCACCGCGCCGGGTTACCGGGCGGCGCATCGTGGTACCGGGCGCGCCCGGCACGCCATCCGGGTCTGCTGACTGAAAGCCGCCCGCACGTGGTCTCTGAGTACCGGGCGGGTTCGTATCCGCTGTGGGGCGGCGTGCCCGTACGCCCGTACCCGTGGGACCTCGTGCACCCGCCGACACGGCCGAGGACGAGGCGCAGCCGACATCTGCAGGGCACCGAGGGAGACGGCGGCCATCAATGAGCGGTCGAAGCCGAGTCGCTGCCGTCCGCTCACGTCAAGGGGACGACGGCGACCGGCGCGGGGCTGTGGTGGATGACCGCGTGGGTGACATGGCCGAGGTGCGCGCCGAGGGGGACCTTCCGGCTCCGGCGTCCCACGATGACGAGTTGCGCGGTCTGTGACGCCTCGACCAGCTGGTACGCGGCCGAGCCCATCACCGCCGGGGCCGCTACGTCCACGCCCGCGTACCTCATCTGCCACGGTTCCAACAGGTCGTCCAGACCCCCGAGGAGGTGGTCGCCCGGCTCCTCGCCGATCCCCGGGTCCATGACGGCCGCGTAACCGTACGAGGCGGGAAGCGTCCAACTGTGCAGGAACCGCAGGGGCATGCCCCTGCGGGCGGCTTCGTTGAACGAGAACGCGAGCAGGGCTTCGCACGGATGGTAGATGTCGACGCCCACCACGATTCCGCCTTCGGGAGCCGAGTGGTCCTCCTCCGCGCGCACGAGGACGACCGGCTGTCGCGCCGCGCCGACGACGGCGAGCGAGACCGAGCCGACGATGAATCCGCGGACGCCACCGAGCCCGCGCGAACCGAGGACCGTCAGATCCGCCTCGTTCGCGGCGGCTGTCAGTTCCTCGGCCGCCCGGCCCCGCGCACGCTCCGTGAGCACCTCCAGGCCCGGATGGTCCTTCCGCGCCCGGTCGGCCTCCTTCCGCAACAGACTCTCGGCCCGCTCGGCCAAGGTGCGGGCGTACGGCAGGGGGGCCTCCGGGGTGTTCGGCCATTCCTCCACATGCACCAGTCGCAGGGGCACTTCGCGCAACACTGCTTCCGCTGCCGCCCAGCCCACGGCGGCGAGGCTTTCCTTCGAGCCGTCAAGACCGACGGTGACCTGGGGTGTCATGACGTGCCTCCTCAGGGTGTCCGCTCCGTTCCGTCCGGGGTCCGGATCGGACGTGACGTTCGACTTCAGGCTGGTGCCCCACTTGCTCCGGGCAGCAGGGCCGGGCAGGTCTCGATCGGGGCCGAACGGCCCATCCCGAGGGGCCCACCACGGTGCCAGCGTGGGAGGTGTCGCCCTTCGGGACGTGTTCCCGAGCTTCGGGCGTACCCCGGAGGAGGAACCATGAGCAGCAAGACCCCCGCCCGACCGGAGCTCGGCAACGTCGTCGTGGGAGTCGACGGATCCCCCACCGGGCGCACGGCCGTGCTGTGGGCCGCGGCTGAGGCTGACCGCCGAGGGCGGCTCCTGCATCTCGTGCATGCCGCCGACACCGACCGCAGGGCCGTCTACGCGAATGCCGAGACGCTCCAGGCGGTGCGTGAAGCGGGCCGCGACCTGCTGACCGAGACCGCGAGCGCGGTCCAGGAAGACTTCCCGGACCTCAAGATCACCAAGGAGCTGAGCCGTCGGGAGCCGGTCGCGGGCCTCCGGGCGGCCGCCGGCAACCGGGGCACGATCGTGGTGGGCAACCGAGGGCTCGGTGGCTTCTCGGCGCTCATGCTCGGATCCGTCGGTCTGGGCGTGGCAGCCCGCTCCGACGTACCCGTGATCGTGGTCCGTGGTGACGGCGATCGTCCCGCGTCGGGCTCGGTGACAGCAGCGGTGCACGGCGCTTCGGATCTGGGCTGGCTGCTCGTCGCAGCTGCCGAGGCGGACGCCCGCAAGGCGGCATTGCGGCTGGTGAGCGTCTGGAACCTGCTCACCCACGTCGGCAGTGTCGCGACCATGCTGGACGACCTCGACGAGATCGCGCGGCAGCGCGTTCAGGAGGTCAAGGCGCTCGCCGACCTCGTGCGTGACTTCTACTCCGAGCTCGTCGTCAGCCATCACGTCGAGACGGGCACGAGCACGCCCGGGATCCTGGTGGAGGCGAGTGCCCACACCGATCTGCTCGTGATGGGCAGAGAACACCGCGCCCTGGGCGCAGGTCCGTCCCTGGGGCGGGTCGCCCACGTCCTGCTCCACCACGCGCACTGCCCGGTGGAGATCGTCCCACCCTCCTTCGCCACCCGGGTCGAGGAGACGTGAACGAGATCCTGCTCGGAGTCGACCCCCGGGAGCAGCCGATCCCCGCTCTCGTCTGGGCCGCCGACGAGGCTGTACGAAGGGGGCTGGCGCTCCGTCTGGTCGTCGTCGTACCGCCCGTTCACGAGGGGTTGCGGTACGACGTGCTGGCCCACCAGAGCGCGCTGCGCATCCGCGCGGAGTCGGCGATCGCCAACGCGGAGGACTTCGTACGGGAACTCCACGGCGGTCTGCGGATCGCGACGGAACGCGTGAACGGCGTGCCGGCGAGTGTGCTCCGTGACAGGGCGGCGCACGCGGCACTCGTCGTCGTCGGCTCGCGCGGTCTCGGCAGGGCGGCCGAGGTGTTCAGCGAGAGCTCCGTGGTCGTCCCGCTCACCGCGCGGGCCCCCTGCCCCGTCGTCGTGGTCCGCGTACCCGAGCACGCTGCCGTGCACCCACCGACCCTTGTCGTCGGCGTGGACGGCAGCGAGGCTTCACAGGCCGCGGTCGCCTTCGCCGTCGAGGAGGCGAGCCTGCGCGAGGCACGCGTGCGCGCCGTCTGGGTCTGGCCCCCTTCCGTATTCACCCACGACGATCTCGACGAGGGTCTCGCGGAGCGCCGCCGGCTGCTGGCCGAGTCGGTTGCGGGGTGGGCGGTGAGGTATCCGGACGTCGCCGTCTCCCAAGAGGTCCTTCGGGGACACCCGGTCGAGCAACTCGCCCTGGTGTCCGAGGAGTCCCTTGCCTTGATCGTCGGCCGAAGGGGTCGTGGAGGGTACTCCGGCATGCGGCTGGGTTCGACGGTCCACGGCCTGCTGCACCGCGCCACGTGTCCCGTGATCACCGTCCCCGTCCCCCATCGCGAGGGGCTGAACGGCGACCCGGCATGGGCCGACCGGTCCCGTTCCGGTTCGATCGACCGGCCCTCGCCCGCTGACCCGCTCGGCACTGGGGCGCGACGACCTCTACGCGGGACGGTGGGGCGAGAGGACCACCCCGGTCCGTCCCCCGGTTCCCCGGAGAGGTGAGCATCATGCAGCGCATCCGGATCAGCCCCCGGCCCCGTCAGCCCCGCAGGCCGAGCCCGCTCGATCTGCGCACCCCGTCCGGCCGACCGCTCCCGTACTGAGGACGCTCGAGAGCCACGGAGGATGCCATGGGACCGACACGACGCGTCGTACCGTTCACGGAGCTGGGCCGCTCGGACATCGGCCGGGTGGGAGGCAAGAACGCCTCGCTGGGAGAGCTGACCAACGGGCTCCGCTCCGCGGGTGTACGCGTGCCGCCGGGCTTCGCCACCACCGCCGAGGCGTACGAGGAACTTCTTGCCGGCCGGGGACTGCGCGACTCCGTCGAGGAGCAGATCGGCCGCCTGCACCAAGGCGCCCCGCTCGCCGAGGTCGGGGCGGGCATCCGTTCGCTCTTCCTCGCGCAGCCACTGCCCCGGCCTCTGCGGGACGCCATCCTGACCGCGTACGAGCGGCTGGCCGAGGAGAGCGGCCGGGCTGCGCCCGAGGTGGCCGTGCGCAGCAGCGCGACGGCCGAAGACCTGCCCGAGGCGAGCTTCGCCGGGCAGCAGGAATCGTTCCTGAACGTCCGCGGCACCGATGCGCTCCTCAAGGCGTGCCGTCACTGCTATGCCTCCTTGTTCACGGACCGGGCGATCGACTACCGCGAGCGGATGGGCTTCGGCCATCTCGCCGTCGCCCTGTCCATCGGCGTCCAGCTCATGGTCCGCTCCGACCTCGCCGGCGCGGGGGTCGCCTTCACCGTCGACCCGGAGAGCGGCTTCCCCGAGGTGATCGTGGTGAGTGCCGCGTGGGGCCTGGGCGAGACCGTCGTCAGTGGCCGTGTCGACCCCGACGAGTACACCGTGTTCAAGCCCAGCCTGAAGGACCCCGCCCTGGACCCGGTGATCGATATGCGGATCGGCACCAAGCGACTGAAGACCGTGTACGCGGACACCGGGCTCACACGGACGGTCGACACCCCCGACGGCGAGCGGAACCAACGGGTCCTCGCTGACGCGGAGATCCGCGAGCTCGCCGCTTGGGCGGCCGCTGTCGAGGAACACTACGGCTGCCCGATGGACCTCGAATGGGCCAAGGACGGCCTCACCGGGGAACTCTGGATCGTCCAGGCGCGCCCTGAGACCGTGCAGTCCCGCCGACGGTCCACGACCCTGCGCCGCTGCCGCCTGACCGCCGCTCCCGGCGATCCCCTCGTGGAGGGCATTGCGGTCGGCGAGGCGATCGGCCAGGGACCCGTCGTGGCCCTGGACGCCCCCGTCGACCTCGACCGCTTCCCGCAGGGCGGGGTCCTCGTCACCCGGGTCACCGACCCGGACTGGGAACCGGTCATGAAGCGGGCATCGGCGATCGTCACCGATCACGGCGGACGCACCTCGCACGCGGCCATCGTCAGCCGCGAACTCGGCGTCCCCGCCGTTGTCGGAACGGCAGACGGGACCCGGATCCTGCAGGACGGCGGGCTGGTGACCGTCTCGTGTGCCGAGGGCGAGCGCGGGCGGGTCTACGAGGGCCTGCTCGCGTACGAGGAGATCCTCACCGACCTCGCGGAGCTGCCTGCCACGCGCACCCGGGTGATGCTCAACCTTGCTGACCCCTCAGCCGCGTTCCGCTGGTGGCGGCTCCCCGCCGACGGAGTGGGCCTCGCGCGTCTCGAGTTCATCGTCGCCCACCAGGTGAAGGTCCACCCCATGGCTCTGCTGCACCCCGAACGGCTCGAGCCCGCGGACCGTCATGTGATCGACCGGCTCACTGAGGGGTACCTCGACCGCGGACAGTATTTCGTCGAGCGCCTGGCCCATGGCATCGCCCGGATCGCTGCCTCTCGCTGGCCCGCACCCGTCGTCGTGCGCACCAGCGACTTCAAGACGAACGAGTACGCCAAACTGCTCGGCGGCCAGCCCTTCGAACCCGAGGAGGCCAACCCCATGATCGGCTGGCGCGGGGCCAGCCGCTATTACAGCGACGGCTACCGTGAGGGGTTCGCCCTCGAATGCCGTGCGCTGCGCCGGGTCCGTGACGGGATGGGACTGACGAACGTGGTCGTCATGATCCCCTTCTGCCGGACACTCGGAGAGGCGGACCAGGTGCTCGCGGTGATGGCGGAGGAGGGACTCGTACGGGGTGAGAACGGCTTGCGCGTCTACGTCATGGCGGAGATACCGGCCAACATCATCCTCGCCGAGGACTTCGCGGAACGCTTCGACGGATTCTCCATCGGCACCAACGACCTCACCCAGCTCACCCTCGGGGTCGACCGCGACTCCGAGTCCCTGGCCCACGTCTTCGACGAGCGCGACCCCGCCGTCGTCCGCAGCATTCAGATGCTCGCCGCCCGCGCCCACGCCGTCGGCCGCCCTGTCGGACTGTGCGGGCAGAGGCCCAGTGACGATCCGGCGTTCACCGCGATCCTGGTCGACGCCGGTCTCGACTCCATCTCCGTGGCGCCGGACAGCTTCGCGGCGGTGAAACGGCTCGTGGCCGACGCTGAGGCGACGCTGGAGACCGGCGCCGGACGAAGGGGGCGGTGACCGTGCCGAGGAAGACACGGCGCCGAGTGGCCCCGGACATCGAGTCGTCGGCCCGGTTCCGTCGGCAGGCGGCGGCCACGGACACGCGGCGCGGTGGCCCCAGGAGCCACAGATTGCCCGCGGAGGGGGCGAACGGGCGTCCCAGGCGCCCAGTGCACACCATCAGGGTGTCGACGCTCTTCCTCTGAACACACGGCGAATCGGCCGGATCACGAGCAGGGGGCAGGAAAGGAGGACGCGGCCATGACGACCGCAAGGGAAATCATGCACACCGGTGCGAGCTGCGTGCAGGAGAACGAGAGCCTGACGGACGCGGCACGACTCATGAGCGAACTGGACGTCGGGGCGCTGCCCATCTGCGGGCCGGACAACCGGCTGCACGGCATCATCACCGACCGGGACATCGTGGTGAAGTGCCTCGCCAAGGGCAAGGACCCCCACCACATGACGGCCGGGCACCTCGCTCAGGGCAAGCCGATCACGGTCGACGCGGACGCCGACAGCGAGCAGGTGCTCCGCACCATGCAGGACCACCGCATCCGCCGCGTACCCGTGATCGACGACCATCGCCTGGTCGGCATGATCAGTGAGGCGGACCTGGCCCGGCACCTGCCGGAGGAACGGGTGGGCCACTTCGTCGAGGAGATCTGTCGCTGATCGCACCGGCTACGTGGCGCAACGTGGGCCGGTCGGTCCTTCCAGGTAGGGCCCGTTCGGCCCCGTCGAAGAGCCCTCTTGGACGCTGCGTCACCTGGCCTCGCGGGCGGACGATGGGGATACGGAGCCGGACCGGGCCCCCGACCCGATCCGCCCCCGTCCCCACCGACTCGGGTCCACGGCGCCGTCCTTGGCCCCATACACGAGGAGCAGAACGATGACCGGACACCACGTGGAACGCAGGCACAGCCTCTTCCCCGACTTCGACACCTGGTTCGGCCGGGAGTTCCCCGGGCTGCCCGGATGGCGCCCCGCCACAGCCGCACACTCCATCCCGGTGGAGGTGTCCAGCGGTGACGGCGAGTACGTGCTGCGGGCCGAGCTGCCGGGGATGGACCCCGACGACATCACGATCACCGTCGACGACAACCTCGTCACGGTGAGCGCGGAGCACAGCGAGAGCAAGGAGGACAAGGAGCACTCGGAGTTCCGCTACGGCTCGTTCCGCAGGACCGTGCGTCTTCCGGGCACGATCCCGGCCGACGACGTCGAGGCGTCGTACGCGGACGGCATCCTCACCGTCCGCGTCCCGATGCCCGACGAGGAGGAGACGACGACCGTGCGGACGATTCCTGTGAAGCGCACCGCCAAGCCGGCCGAGGGCGGGGAATCATGAACGCCAGGCGAGTCCTGGTCGCCTACGGCAGCAAGGCCGGCGCGACCGCCGGAATCGCGGAAGAGATCGGCCAGACGCTTCGGGACGACGGCTTCGATGCTGTCGTCCTGCCGGCCGACACCGTCACCGATGTCAGCGGCTACGACGGAGTCGTCCTCGGAGGAGCTCTCTATGCCGGGCACTGGACCGGCAAGGCCCGCCGGTGTGCGCGACGTAACGCCGAACAACTCAGGCACCGGCCTCTGTGGCTCTTCAGCAGCGGCCCTGTGGACAGGTCAGCGGACGAGCACGACATCCCGCCCGTACGCGGGGTCGCCCGGCGGATGAGGAAGCTCGGTGCTCGGGAGCACATGACTTTCGGTGGCGCCGTGACAGCCGAGACGTCGGACCCGGTCGCCCGACACATGGTGAGCCGCGGCAAGGGCGGTGACTTCCGCAATCCGGAACGGATCCGGGCGTGGGCCCACCACATCGGAACGGAACTCGGCTCCACCGACTGAATCGGGTGGGCGACAGTCCGGCGAGGTCCACTCCCTTCGGGAGGTGCGGCATGCTCCACAACGAGCCGTCCGAGAGCGGGATCACCCCGCCCAGGAGACCTGCAAGGCGCGCCACCCTGGTCCTCGTCCTGCTGATCTCTCTGATCTGCGGCGCGGTGGCGGCCGGGATGCTGTGGAACGCCGGAGCCAAGGCCGACCGTGAACTCGCCGCGCACCGCCACCAGGTGCAGGCGACCACCACCGGACCGGCCAAGGATCCGCCCGCGGTCGCCCGCTACGGAGCGACGCCGAAGTCCGTCGCACCTGCGGTCTGGGAACAGCCCGACAACGCCCGGCGGTCCGGCAGCATCCCCGTGCCTCCTCGGACGCCCCAGGGCCGCACCGTGACGATCTGGGTGGACGACGCCGGCACCCCCGCGCGCCCCCCGGGCAGCGCCGCCGACCGCGCGCTGACCTCACTCGCGGGCGGTAGCGCCGCCACGGCCGCCGTCGGAGCGATCGGGGTCGGCGCTCTCGCCCTCGTACGGCGGGGGACCGAAAGCCGCCGGCTCGCGGCCTGGGAGAAGGAGTGGGAACTGGTCGAACCCGTATGGTCCGGCCGACTCCGCCGGGGGAGCGCCCCTGGGGCCGACGATGACTGACCGCGCAGCCACGGGGCGAGCCGCCACACCCGCCGGGGTGCTGCCCTTCGACCCCAGTGAGCCCCTGCCCAGGTTGCGCCGGGAGCTCGCCACCGGGCCGGATGGGCTGTCCGCTCGCGAGGCCGCCCGCCGGCTCGCCGTTCACGGGCCCAACGAGGTACGGCGCAAGGCTCGTTCCTCCTTCGCGCGGGAGCTGGTCGGGCAGCTGGTCCACCCCCTCGCCCTGCTGCTCTGGGCCGCCGCCGCGCTGGCCTTCGTCGCCGATCTCGGGGTGCTCGGCTGGGCGGTCCTTGCGGTGATCGCCGTCAACGCGGCCTTCGCGTTGCTTCAGGAGCGCCAGGCCGAGCGCGCGGTGGAGACCCTCGCACGCTATCTGCCCGAGCACGCCCTCGCTGTACGCGACGGCCGGCCCCTCACCGTGGAGGCCCGCGACCTGGTGCCGGGCGATGTGATTCTCCTGGAAGAGGGCGACAAGGTACCGGCCGACGCACGCGTCACCGAAGGGGGAGTGGAAGTCGATCTGTCGATGCTCACAGGGGAGTCCGTCCCCGCCGAACGCATGGCTGCGTCCGGGCTCCTCGGCGCCCCGTTGCTGGAGGAGCCGAACCTCGTCTTCAGTGGGACGACGTGTGTCGAGGGACAGGCTCGGGCCATCGTGTTCGCCACCGGCAACCACACCGAACTCGGCCGCATCGCCGCCCTCAGCCAGCGGACCCGGCGCGAAGCGAGCCCGCTGGAGCGACAGGTCAAGAAGGTCGCCTGGCTCATCGCCGGAGTCGCGACCGGGATGGGGGCCTTGTTCCTGTTCGTCGGGGTGGCCGTAGGGCTGCCGGTGACCGACTCCCTCATGTTCGCCATAGGGCTGCTCGTCGCCAACGTCCCCGAAGGTCTGCTTCCGACCATCACGCTGGCCCTGGCCGTCGGCGTCCGCGCGCTGGCGCGGGAGGGTGCCTTGATGAAGCGGCTCAGTGCCGTGGAGACGCTCGGTTCCACGAGCGTCATCTGCACGGACAAGACCGGCACGCTGACCCGCAACCGCATGCGCCTGAGATCCCTCTGGACCGCCGGTCATGGCGCGGAACCCGGGCCCTGGGCGCAGGAGTTGGTACGGACGAGTGCCCTCTGCACCACCGTCACCCGCGAGGAGGAGGGCGAGCTGCACGGAGATCCGACCGAGGCTGCCCTCGTCGTCGGGGCCGCCGACCGCGAGGCGCCGGTGGATCTCGCCCGGCGCGACGCGGAACGGCGCAGACTGTTCCGCTTCGATCCGCGGCTGCGGCTGATGTCCGTCGTGCAGGACGACGAGGCGACGGGGCGTCTCCGGGTCGTCGCCAAGGGAGCGCCCGAGACGGTCCTGGCCCGTGTTCGTCCTGGCTCCGCCACGGACGCCGCCCGCTCGGCGGCTGAGGAGCTGGCCCGGAGCGGCATGCGGGTCTTGGCCGTCGCCGTACGCGACCTGCCGCCGGGCTCGGAGCCGCCGTCACGACGTCAGGACGCCGAGTCGGGACTGACGCTGCTCGGCCTCGTCGGCCTGTACGATCCGCCGCGCCCCGAGGTGGCGGAGGCCGTGCGCCGCTGCCACGAGGCCGGGGTACGCGTGCACATCGTCACGGGGGACAGCGGAGCCACCGCAGCGGCGGTCGCCCGGGAAGTGGGCATCGGGGTGCCCCGTCTCCACGTGGTCTCGGCCTCCGAGTCGCTTGGCGACGACGAGCTCGACCAGCTTCTTGTGCACGGCGACGCCGAGATCGTCTTCGCCCGCTCCTCGCCCGAGACGAAGCTCAAGGTGGCTGACACCCTGCGGGCGCACGGCCGGATCGTGGCCATGACAGGCGACGGGGTCAACGACGCCCCCGCGCTGCACCGTGCGCACATCGGGGTGGCCATGGGGCGCTCGGGCACCGATGTGGCCCGGGAGGCCGCCACCATGGTGCTCACGGACGACGACTTCGCCACGATCGTGACCGCGGTCGAGTCCGGGCGTCGGGTCTACGACAACGTCCGCAAGTTCATCGTCTACATCTTCGCCCACGCGACCCCGGAGATCGTGCCCTTCCTCGTCTTCGCGCTCTCGGCCGGCGCGGTACCGCTGCCCCTCACCGTGCTGCAGATCCTCGCCATCGACCTCGGCACCGAGACCCTGCCCGCCCTCGCCCTCGGCCGGGAACGCTCCGAGCCCGGCATCATGCAGCGGCCTCCCCGGCCGCGGCACCAGGGCGTGATCTCCCGCGACATGCTCATCCGGAGCTGGGGCTACCTGGGGCTGGTGTCGGCGGCCCTCGTCATGGCGGGCTACTTCTACGTGCTGTGGCGTGCGGGCTGGCAGCCGGGCGATCTCACGGGCACGGGCAGCCCCTTGCACCACGCCTACGTGACGGCCACCACGGCCACCTTCGCAGGCATCGTCACGTGCCAGGTGGGGACAGCCCTCGCGGCCCGCACCGATCACGCCGCGCTGCGCGACATCGGCCTGTTCTCGAACCCGCTGCTGCTCGCCGGTATAGCCTTCGAGCTCGCCTTCACAGCCGCGCTCGTCTATGCGCCCCCGCTCCAGCACCTCTTCGGCACAGCCGCACTTCCTCTGGACGTCGTCCTGCTCATCGCGACCTTCCCGGTCGTGGTGTGGGGCACGGACGAGCTGCGGCGCGCCAGGCGGCGACGTCAGCCCGCATCCGCGGCGCGCTCGGCCCCGGCCGTCTCGGTCCCGCCCTGGTCGAGGCGGAAGGGCGGGTAGCGGTCGGTGCCGAGGGCGCCGTACGAGTAGTACGACACGCGCCAGGACCAGCGGAGCACGCCGAGGTTGAAGTCGAGCAGGCCCCGTGGGAAGCGCTCGGTGAAAAGGATGGCGAAGAACGCGATCACCGTCACGACGAAGAACGCGACCCGGAGGAAGAACAGCACGATCCAGTGGGGGATCACCAGGATCCATTTGACCAGCCACAGCCAGCGCGACAGTGGGGTCTCCAGCTCGGCGCTCACGGCCACCGGAGGGTCAGGAGCGCGGAGCGTCCGTGGTCGTGGGCGTAGGCCCTGAAGACGTGCTCAGGTGTTTCTTCCGTGCGCAGAAATCGCTCGTCGAGCACGGTGGCCAGGTCCTCCAGAGCCGTGCGGAGCACCGATGCGGAGAGCCGGACGTCCGGATGACGTGCCTCCGCAGCCTGGTCGGCCAGACCGACGGCATGGCCGAGCTGGCCGGCCAAGGACGTGTTCTCGTCCCCGTCGTAGAAGTAGTACGACTCGGCGTACTGCATGAAGTCGACGGTGATGGTGGAGAGGGCCGAGGCGAGACCGTCCAGGAGCGCGGCACCCCCGTCGGAGTCCAGCGCCTCGGCGGTGACCCGGCTGCGCCGCACGTGGGACAGCCGCAGGGCGAGCGCCCGGCGGCGGGCCAGTGCCGGGTAGATGCCGAGGATCCAGGCGACGGTCGCCGACAGCAGGACGAAGCCAACCAGCGCCTCCATCGGGGCGAGCACACGCAGCCAGCCCGAGGCCGGCGCGATGTCCCCCAGGCCGAGCGTGGCCAGGGTGACCAGGGAGACATAGAGGGCATCGACCGGACCCGCGTGCTGGGCGGGGGCAAGCCCCGTGGCGTACGAGAAGTCCTCGGGCATGTGGGGCCAGTAGATGAGACCCCAGCCCACGGCCACCGTGAGCGCCCAGACGGCGAGGACCGTCACCATGCCCATCGGGCCGGCGAGACCGGCCGACCGCCACCGCTCGCCGAGATGGGCCGACAGCCACCACACGGACCTCATCACCAGCCTGCTGAGACCGCCGTGGCGGGTCGGGTGCCAGAGGGTGTGGAAGAGGTCCCGGAGGATGAACAGCACCAGGAAAGCGCCTGTGAGCATCGGAAGCCACGTCATTACGGCACTTTCCCCCGGAGGCGTCGCACCCCCTCTGTTTGGCCGCCGATCTCAGCCCGGTGGCGGACGGCGGGAGGCTGCGGGCGGCCGGGTCACGCCAACCGTCCGGCGCGCGTCCGCGCCTCGATGCGCTGTCGTACGGCGGTCGTCAGTGTCGTCAGCCGCGTTGACACCATGGGCTCCGGCGTCACCGGGCGATCGATACGCCGTGCCTCGTTCGGCAGCTCGGCGAGATCCGCTTCGAAGCGGGCGCGGGCAGCGGTCAGGGTGCCCGGCGGCTCCGTACGCAGCCCGTCACGCATGACGGTCCGCAGCAGGGCCTCCGTGCCCGCGGGCGACTCCTCGTCGGCCAGGCCGATGACGTCCCGAAGGCAGGGACCTCGGAAGACCTGCTTCTGCCCCGGCGCCGTCACCTTTGCCGACGACAGCTTCATCACAGGGTGTCCGTCGTACTCGACCAGCTTGTACGCCGCGTCCAGATACGGGGCGTCTGCGGCCGTGCCGACCTTCGTCCCCACGGCGAAGACGTCGATCGGCGCTCCCTCACGGACGAGCCGGTCGACGCCGTACTCGTCCAGACCGCCGCTCGCGATGATCCGCACGTCCCTCAGACCCGCCGCGTCGAGAGCCGCGCGGGCCCGGCGAGCCAGTGCGCCCAGGTCTCCGCTGTCGAGACGGACTCCGCACCCCGAGCCCAGCCGGAGGTCCTTGAGCACGCGCGCCGCCGTCGCGACGCCGCGGTCGGTGTCGAAGGTGTCGACCAGGAAGGTCACCGGGCCGGGATGGGTGCGGGCGAATGCCCGGAACGCCTCCTCTTCCGACGCGAAGGTCTCGATGTACGAGTGGGCCATCGTGCCGGCGGCGGGGATGCCGTACCGGTTGGCGGCGGCGACGTTGCTGGTGCCGGTGAAACCGACGAGGGCGCCGAGGCGTGCCGCCTGCATGCCTGCTTCGGGCCCGTGTGCGCGGCGCAGGGAGAAGTCCACGAGGGGCCGCCCGGCGGCGGCGACCACGCACCGCGCCGCCTTGGACGCGACGGCCGTCTGATGGCAGAGAAGGCAGAGCAGGTACGTCTCGACGAGCTGCGCCTGCGGCAGCGGCGCGGTGACCTCCAGGAGCGGCTCACCTGCGAAGACGAGCCGCCCTTCGGGCACGGCGCGGACGTGACCGTCGAAGGACAGGCCGTGCAGCGGTTCGAGGTCCTCGACAGGCCGCCGCAGCGCCTCGGCGAACTCCTGGACGTCGGAACGGCCCACGCGGAAGCCGGAGAGGTAGTCGAGGGCAGGTTCGAGCCCGGCGGCGACGAGAAACCCGCGACCTGGCGGGAGGTCACGGACGAAGAGGCTGAACGTGGCCGGTGCCTGCATGTCCTCCCGCAGGTACGAGAGGGCCATCGTGACCTCGTACAGGTCGGTGGCGGTCACCTGCGACATGGTTCGAGCCCGTACGGCGGGCCCGTGGCCCGCACCGGATCGGCGGGGCATGGCTACGTCCGGTCCTGGGCGGTGAGTTCGCACCGTACATCCACCACGCCTTCGACGGCCCGCGCCAGGCGTGCCGCGAGTGGGACGAGAGCACTGTCGCGGACCTCGCCGGACAGCGTCACGACACCGGCGTCGACACGGACGTCGACCTGGTGGTGGGAGAGCGGGAAAAGGTGCTCGATGACGTCGCGGCGCACTTCGGCGGCGAGATCGTCGTCCGACCGGAGGAACACCTTGAGGAGGTCGGACCGGCTCACGATCCCCTGGATCGTGCCGCTCGCGTCGACGACCGGCAGTCGCTTGACGTGATGCGCGGCCATGAGGCGCGCGGCCTGCGGCAGGGACGCCTCGGGGGCGACAGTGACGGCGGGCGAGGTCATCAGGCCCTCGGCCCGGCGCGAACCGGCCTTGGCAGTGGCGTCGAGCCGGCGCAGCTGTTCGACGAGTCCCAGGCGGTGGTCGTGGAACTCCTCCTTGAGCAGGAGGTCCGCCTCGGAGACCACGCCGATGACACGTCCCTCGCCCTCGACGACCGGGACGGCGGTCACCTTCCACCGCTGCATCGTGGTGACGATCTCCTTGAAGTCCGCGCCGGGCAGGACCGCGACGACCTTCTTGGTCATCACGTCGGCGACGGTGAAGGGCTGCGATGTCATGACTCTCTCTCCTCACCGGGCGTAGGCCAGGGGTTCCGCGCCGACGCGCGGCATGAGGTCGCCGAGGAGCCGACTGCGGGCCGACAGGAGCCGACGCGCCATGGTCGCCGCGACGCGCGCGAAGACGGCCTCCCCGACGGAAGGATCCGTCGAGCAGAGTTCGCGTACGGCCTCCGCGTCGAACTCGAGGGCGCGAACCTCCGTGGTCGCGGTGGCACCGAGGTGCCACTGGTACGGCGGCATGATCCATGAGCAGCCGAGGAGCGCGCCGGCGGAGAGGGTGTCCACGACCGCGTTGCGGCGCCCGGGGACGTGCGTGTCGAGCTCGACCCGACCCGATTCGAGGATCCAGAACCGGTCGGCGTGCTGCCGTTCGCGGAAGATGCGGGTGCCCGCGGCGAAGTGAACCGGGCGGGAGTGCTCCAAGAGTTGGTCGCGTGCCTCGGGGGCGAGGTCGTTGAGCAGCGTCCGTGTGGTGGTCATGGTGTCCTCCAGCCCTTCCCCCTCAGACTCGCGCGCGGCGGGCGGTCCGTGACAGGGCCGCGCAGGTCACACCCGGGGCCCGAACGGCCCGGGTCACCGGACCAGAACGGCCTCACCCGACCGGGGGACGACGGCCGTCCAGCCCAGCTCGTGGTCGATGCGGTCGCGCAGCGCCTCGGACGCGGCCGGTTCGCCGTGGACGAGGTAGGTGGTGTGCGGGGGAGGGGCGCCGCGCAGCCAGTCGATGATCTGTCCGGCGTCGGCGTGGGCGGAGAAGTGGGGAACGTCGGCGACCTCGGCCCGTACGGGCACGTACTCGCCGAACATCTTGAGTGTCCTGGCGCCGTCCACGAGGTCCCGGGCCCGGGTGCCGGCCGCGGCGAAGCCGACCACGACGACGGCGTTGCGTGGATCGGGGAGCAGCCGGTGCAGGTGGTGCAGGACGCGGCCGCCGGTCGCCATGCCTGCGGAGGAAACGATGACGGCGGGCCCGTGGGTGCTGTTGATGTCGATGGACTCCTGGACTGTACGCGCGGCGAGGAACGGTTCGGGGCTCAGCGCGGCCTCGCCCTGGGAGAGGATCTCCGGCCGTAGCTCAGGGGACCGCTCGCGCACCGCGTCCCGGTACACGTCGAGGGCGGCCAGGGCCATGGGGCTGTCCACGTACACCGGCACCGACCGGGGCAGGACGCCTGTCTCGCGAAGCCGGGTGAGTTCGTGCAGCACGACCTCGGTGCGGTCGATCGCGAAGGCGGGGATGACGACGGTGCCGCTCCGGGCGAGGGTCCGGGCGATCACGGCGGCGAACTCCGACCGGGCGGACTCCTGGTCGTGGCGGCGGTCGCCGTACGTGGACTCCATGAGCAGCACGTCGGCGCCGGAGAACGGTTCGGGCGGCAGCAGCAGGGGGTGTCCGGGCCGCCCCAGGTCGCCGGACGCGGCCAGGGTGTGGCCGTCCTCGAGCGTCAGACGGGCCCACGCCGACCCGAGGATGTGCCCGCCGTGGTGGAGCGTCAGCCGGATACCGGCCATGATCTCGACGTCCTCGCCGACCGGGACCGGGTCGAAGTACGCGAGCGTCTTCTCGACATCGGAGTCGTCGTACAGCGGCTTGGCCGGGCGGTGTTTGGACCAGCCGTGCTCGTCGGCGTGCTGGGCGGCCTCCATCTGCAGGCGGGCGCTGTCGCGGAGCACGATCCCGGCGAGCCGGGCGGTGTGGGCGCTGGTGAGGATCGGCCCCCGGAATCCCTGCCGGACCAGGCGGGGCAGATAGCCGCAATGGTCCAGGTGGGCGTGGGTGATCACCACGGCGCGGACGTCGGCGGCGTCGCGGGCGAACCGTTCCCAGTTGCGGCGCCGCAGGGTCGCGAAACCCTGGAAGAGTCCGCAGTCGAGGAGGATTCGCGCATGGTCGCTCTCGACGAGGAACTTGCTTCCGGTGACCGTCCCCACCCCGCCCAGGAAACTGAGCAGTGCAGGACGCGGAGCGGTGGGTACAGGGTTCGGGGCTGCCTCGGACATGGTCAGCCCTCCTTCGGAGTGGACCGGTTTCCACCCTCGCATCCGGACCGGCCGGGCCCGGAGGGTCCGAGCGGGCCCCTCTCGGGGCCGGTCGGCTCATGTGCTGCCGCGGGGCTCCGCGGAGCCTGGTGGAGCAGGACCTCAGCGACGTGCGACAGGAAGTGGGTGGGCGCCATGAAGGCACTCGTCTTCCAGGAGCCGGGCCGTATCGCCTGGCAGGACGTACCCGACCCGGCGGTCGAGGACCCGGCCGATGCGATCGTGCGGGTCGACGTCGTCACCATCTGTGGCACGGACCTGCACATCCTGAAGGGGGACGTGCCGGAGGTGACGCCCGGCCGAGTCCTTGGACACGAGGCGGTGGGAACCGTTGTCGAGACCGGAGACGATGTCCGCACCGTGCGGCCGGGGGACCGTGTCCTGGTCTCGTGCATCTCTGCGTGCGGCCGGTGCAGGTTCTGCCGTGAGAGCCGATTCGGGCAGTGCCGTGGCGGAGGTGGCTGGATCCTCGGCCACACCGTCGACGGCACACAGGCCGAGTACGTCCGGGTGCCCTTTGCCGACCTTTCGGTCCACCCGCTGCCGGACTCGATCGACGGCTCGGACGCCGTCCTGCTTGCCGACATCTTTCCCACGTCCTACGAGGTAGGGGTCCTGAACGGCGCTGTGAGCCCCGCCGACACCGTGGTCGTCGTCGGCGCCGGCCCCATCGGTCTCGCCGCCATCACCACCGCAGGCTTCTACAGTCCGGGCCGGATCGTCGCCGTCGACCTGGCCGAGTCGCGGCTCGTCGCCGCCCGTGCCCATGGCGCGGACGCCACCGTGAACGCGGGAGAAGACCCCGAACAGCTGGTCGCGGACCTGACCGAGGGCCTCGGGGCCGATGTCGTCATGGAGGCCGTCGGAGTTCCGGAGGCGTTCGAGCTGTGCACGCGGATGGTCCGGCCCGGCGGCAGGGTCGCCAACATCGGAGTCCACGGCAAGCCCGCGGTGCTCCACCTCGAAGACCTGTGGATCAAGGACGTCACGATCACCACCGGTCTTGTGGACACCTCGTCCACGCCCCTGCTGCTCCGCATGATGGCCGCCGGGCGGCTGCCGTCCTCGTCCCTGATCACTCACCGCTTCGAGTTGGGACAGATGGAGGAGGCGTACGACGTCTTCGGGCGCGCGGCGGAGACAGGTGCCCTCAAGGTCGCGCTGGGCGGGTCGTAGGGCGTGCCGATGGCCGGCTCCGACGACCGTCCGGCACGGGCTGTTCCGGTGGAGGACCGAGGCCCCGGGCTCCCGATGCTCCGTGCCCTGGTCCTGGACACGGACGGCGTGCTGCTTGACTCGGCGGGTCTGCACGCGGCGGCCTGGAAGATCGCGCTGGACCCCTGCCTGCACGTTGCGGCGGGCGAGGAGCGGCCGCCGTTCGACGCGGACGCCGACTACCGGCGGTTCGTCGACGGAAGACCACGCTTCGACGGGGCGGCGGCCTTCCTCGCCGCCCGGGGCGTCGGACTCCCGGCCGGAACGCCCGGCGACCCGCCCGGCTGCACGACGATCTGGGCGGTCGCCGCCCGCAAGGAACACGCGTTCGTCGAGCTGCTTCGCAGGGAAGGCGTCACGGCCTTCCCCGACGCCCGGCCGGCTCTCGCGGCCCTGCGCACAGCAGGCGTGCCGTGCGCCGCGGTGTCCGCCTCCCGGCACGCCCGGGCGCTGATCCATGCGGCGGGGCTCGCCGGTCTCCTCGCGGTGATCGTGGACGGTGAGGACGCAGCCCGGCTCGGCCTCGCGGGCAAACCGGATCCGGCGCTCTTCCTGCAGGCGGCATCCCTCCTCGGCCGCCGCCCCCGGGAGACCGCCGTTGCCGAGGACGCGATCGCCGGGGTCGAGGCGGCGCGGCGCGGCGGATTCGGGCTCGTCGTCGGTGTCGACCGCACGGCGCTGTGGAGCGCGGCCGGCCCCTTGCGGGAGCAGGGCGCCGACCTGGCGGTTCCCGATCTCACGACGCTGGTCCGGAACGTGTGGGGTGAGCGCGGATGACCAACGGCTGGACGTGGGGGTACGAGCGGTACGACCCGGAACGCGAGCGGCTCGTCGAAGCGCTCTGCACCCTAGGCAACGGCCGGTTCGCCACCCGAGGATCCGCTCCCGAGTGCACCGCCGGAGGCGCGCACTACCCGGGCATCTATCTGGCCGGCTGCTACGACCGGGTCGCCTCGGTCGTCGCGGGCGAACGGGTCGAGAACGAGGACCTCGTCAACCTTCCGAACTGGACGCTTCTGCGCTATCGGTGTCTTCCGGACGACGGTCAGGCGGGCGACTGGCTGACGCCCGACGCCGGGGAGCTGCGCCACTACGAAGTGCACCTCGACCTGCGCGCGGGCGTGCTCACCCGACGCCTGTTCTTCGAGGACGCCCGCGGGCGGGGCCTGCACGTCAGCCACATCCGCGTCGTGCACATGGCAGACCCCGGGCTGGCGGCCCAGTGCACCGTGTTCCGCGCCTACGGCTGGAGCGGTTTCGTCGAGGTGCAGTCCATTCTGGACGGCGCCGTCACGAATGCCGGAGTCGAGCGGTACCGGCATCTCGAAGGGCGTCATCTCACGGACCACCGGACCGGATTCGAGCCAAAGGGCGTCGCCTGGATCTCCTGCCGTACGGTCGACCCGGGCATCAGAATCGCCATGGCCGTGCGCACGGTCACCCGCCCCGTACGGCCCGCCCGGGAGGCGGCCACCCCGACCGCCACCGTACAGACGTACCGCCTGCCGGTCGTTCCCCGGCGCTCGGCGATGGTCGTGAAGACTCTGGCGCTGCGCAGCTCGTCGGACTGGCCCGCCGTCGACCCGCTCTCGGCGGCCACCGACGTGATCGCTGGTACTCCTTCCTTCCCCCAGCTGCTCGCCACTCACAAGGCGGCCTGGCAGCGCGTCTGGGAGCAGGGTGAGTTGCATGTGCCGGGTGAGGCCGGCCGCGTCCTGCGGCTGCACGTGTTCCACCTGCTGCAGACGCTCTCCCCGCACACGGCGGATCTCGACGTCGGCGTGCCCGCGCGCGGACTGCACGGTGAGGCGTACCGGGGCCACGTCTTCTGGGACGAGCTCTTCGTCCTGCCCTACCTCAACCTCCACTTCCCCGAGGTGGCCCGGGCGCTGCTCATGTACCGGCACCGGCGACTGCCGGCTGCCCGCGAGGCCGCCCGCCTCGCCGGGCGCCAAGGGGCCATGTATCCATGGCAGAGCGCCAGTTCTGGCCGGGAGGAGACGCAGGTCCTTCACCTGAACCCGCGCTCGGGACGCTGGTTGCCCGACCACTCCCGGCTCCAGCGCCATGTCGGCTCCGCCGTCGCCTTCAACGTCTGGCAGTACGGCCAGGCCACCGGTGACCGTGGATTCCTCCACTCCGCAGGCGCGGAGATCCTGCTGGAGGTCGCCCGCCACTGGGCCGGGGCCGCCACGTTCGACCCGGCGCTGGGTCGCTACCGCATCCGAGGGGTCGTGGGACCCGACGAGTATCACGACGCCTATCCCGGTGCCGCGACCCCGGGGATCGACGACAACGCCTACACCAACGCGACCGCCGCCTGGGTGCTCGCCCGCGGCCTCGACCTGCTCGGCGAACTGCCCGAGGCCCGACGCTCGGAACTCTCTGAGCAACTCGCGCTGGACGACGGCGAACTCGCACGCTGGGAGGATCTCTCCCGCCGCCTGTATGTGCCGTTCCACCAAGGCGTGGTCAGCCAGTTCGAGGGCTACGGGGGCCTGGCGGAGCTCGACTGGGAGTCCTATCGGACCCGCTACGGAGACATCCGCAGACTCGACCGGATCCTGGAGGCAGAGGGCGACACGGTCAACCGCTACCAGGCGTCGAAGCAGGCTGACACCCTCATGCTCGGCTACCTCTTCAGGCCCGAGGAGCTGTACGGACTGTTCGCCCGGCTCGGCTACCGGCTGGACGACGAGGTGTGGCGCGCCACCGTCTCGTACTACCTGCGGCGCACCAGCCACGGCTCGACGCTCAGCAGCCTCGTCCACGGCTGGGTGCTCGCCCGGCAGAAAGGCCCCGACGCCTGGCGCTACTGCGAGGAGGCCCTGCTCGCCGACGTCGCCGACGTCCAGGGTGGAACGACCGGCGAGGGCATCCATCTCGGCGCGATGGCCGGCACGGTCGACCTCGTCGAACGCGGGATCACCGGCCTGGAAACGGGATCGGAGGGGCTTCGGGTGGCTCCGGCGCCGCTGGCGGAGATCCCACGCTTTGCCTTCACGGTGTGCGTCGGCCGTCATCGAGGCGTGCGCCTGCGCATACTCCCTGGCCGGCTGGCCATCCGTGTCCCCGCCTCGCCCGGGGGCCCGCTCGCCGTCGTCCTCCCCGGCGACCGGAGGGTCACCGTCGCACCGGGACAGGAGCGTTGGTTCCGTCTCTGAGAGGCGGCTCCGGCCGTGAGAAGCGCTTCATCCGAAGGCGAGCACCTCGGAGACGGGACGGCGCGGTGTGGCCCGGCCCCGGGGGCCGTAGCCCAGGCGGATCACCATGTGGACGAAGCCGATCGTCGAGCCGGGGTCGCGGGTGTCGGAACGGAGTTCGGGCCATTCCAGAGGCTGGGACATGAGGGAGGTGGACAGACCGTCGAGGGTGGCTTGCAGGAGGACCCGGTGCAGCGCCTGGCCGGCCTTCAGCCATGCCTCCGGGGTGTCCTCGACCGTGCCGAGCAGCGCGATCTGCGGCTTCTTCTCGAAGCGCGCCGAGGCACGGCCGGGCACCTGACGGGGAGCACCGAAGTCCCTGACGGGGGAGGTCACGTCGTACTGCCGTGGGCCGAAGGCGTACGCCGGGATGCCCTCGGTGGCGGGGCCTTCTCCGGCCGCACCGGTGCGTGTCCAGGCGGCGATCTCCGTGCGCACGGCCTCGTCTGCCGCTTCGAACAGTTCAGAGGCGTGGACGAGTTCCATGACGGTGTCGGTGTGCCACGCTCCCGGTACGACGAGTCGGCAGCCCTCGAGGAAGGCCGCGGCTCGGAGCCCGTCGATGACCTCCGAGGGGATCCGCTCCTCGGTGAAAGGGAAGCGGCTGGTGTGCCGTTGCGACAGGGCCGCATGGAGCACGTCCAGGTCGCTGTCGGCGTCGCCAGGGCCGTCGAACCGTACGTCGGAGAGGTGCCAGGGATCGTCGGCATAGGGCAGCAGCCGAACCACGGGACGCAGGGCACGGTGTGCGGCGGCGACCCGCAGACCGAACAGTGCGGCGCCGCAGCCTAGGTGGAGGGCGCGGTGGTCCGGGTCCTCGTGCGGCATGCCGCGCAGCGGATCGCCGTGCAGTTCGATGACCCCGGTGGCCGTCTTGCAGACGAACTTCCAGGGCTGTGCGTTGTGCATCGAAGGGGCCGTGACGGCGTCTTCGATCAGCGATGTCACGAGTGGTCGGGTCAGAGCGGTGGTAGACACGGTTCGTCCTGCCTGTGGCGAGTCACCATGAGGTGGCGTGCGGGGTCCGGGTGGGGGCTGTGAGACGTGTGTCGTCTTCGCGGAAGGACAGCTGGTCCACGACGGCGACGACGCCGTCCACACGCTCGGCGAGTCCGACGAGCGACAGGGCCTGACTCCGCCGCCGGACACGGCCTCCCAGCGTCACCACGCCGTCGAGGACGTGCACGTCCACCGCGTCCCCGGGCAGGCCCATGACGTCCGTGAGGACGTCCTCACGGATGCGGCGCCGTATCTCCGAGTCCGGGCGGAGGTAGACACAGAGCAGATCGCGGCGGGTCACGATGCCTACCAGCCGTTCCTCCTCGTCGACCACGGGAAGGCGCTCGACTCCGCGGCGCACCATCAGCCGCGCCGCGTCCGCCACCGTCTCCTCGGCGTGCACCGTGACGGCCGGCGTGGTCATCAGGTCCCGCACGGTCGGCTCGTGGCGGGCCAGGAGGTCGCTCTCGGAGACGACACCGACGACATGATCGTCCTCGTCCACGACGGGTACCCCGCTGATGTCGCGCTCGGCGAGCAACTTCGCCACCTCCTTGAACGGCGTCGCAGGGACGGCGGAGACCACATCTGCGGTCATCAGACCGCCGACTTTCAAGTGCTTCATCGCCGCGCCTCCTGTTCGAGGGGTCGGACGGGTGCTGTCCTGTGTCACCACCCTCCGACGCGCCCGCGGGGCCTGCGAGGGCCGAATGGTCCACCCGCAGGACCGAACGGGCTCCTCACCGCCGAACCGCGCCCCTGCCCGGCCGGGGTGGGGACCTTTGGTCCCGTCATTGCCCCCAGCGGCCCTCCGGCTGTTCGGAACCAGCTGCCAGGGTGAAAGGAGATCCCTCGGACCTCGGGAGGAGGAGCCATGAACGGCATCACAGCCCGGCCCGGTCTCGGCAGGGTCGTCGTCGGTGTCGACGGATCACCGTCCGCACACACGGCGGTGATGTGGGCGGCAGCGGAGGCGGCCCTGCGAGGCAGCACTCTCTGCCTCGTTCATGCCGCGCCCACAGACGCACCGGTTCCGTTTCTCTCCGAGGCCGAGATCGTCAGGAGCAGGCAAGCGGGGAGGGAGCTACTCGACCAGGCTGCCGAGGCGGTCACGGCGCGTCATCCTGACCTGGCGGTCGTCAAGGAACTCACCGATGGCCCAGCTCCAGGCAGTCTGCGACGAGCCGCAGCCCTGACCGGCACCATCGTCGTCGGACACCGGGGCCTTGGCGGGTTTTCGTCGCTGTTGCTCGGTTCGGTCGGTCTCGAGGTCGCGGCCGGCGCCACCACGCCCGTGGTCGTGGTGCGCGGGGCCGAGGAGACCGTCGAGGCCGGCACGGTTCTCGCGGCCATCCGGGGCGAGGCCGACACGGGGTGCGCCCGCGCGGCGGCCCGCGAAGCCCTGCTGCGAAAGGTGCCTCTGCGGCTCCTGCACGTGTGGAGTGTGCCGCTGTCCGTCGACCCACGGGCTGCGTTGCGCAACGGTTGCGACCGGATCGCCCGCGATCACGCACGCGCACTGTCCTCTGTCTCGGACCGGATCCAGGAAGAGTTCCCGAACCTGACGCTGCACGCCGAGGGCCAGAAGAGCCGCAGCGTGCCCGGAGCTCTCGTCGACGCGTCTCACCACGCCGACCTCCTGGTCGTGGGCGGTCGGCGATCGCCCGGCTACCTCGGACCGACGCTCGGCCGGATCACGCTGGCCCTGCTGCAGCACGCCCACTGCCCTGTGGAACTCATCCCCCGGCAAGGGCCTGGACATGGGAGCACGTCATGACCAGCACCACGGATCGCGGTGGCATCGTCGTCGGCATCGACCCGGTCAAG
Source organism: Streptomyces sp. NPDC085481 (assembly GCF_044541845.1). Taxonomy (NCBI): domain Bacteria; kingdom Bacillati; phylum Actinomycetota; class Actinomycetes; order Kitasatosporales; family Streptomycetaceae; genus Streptomyces; species Streptomyces sp. NPDC085481. Next base: position 168,974 of record NZ_JBITTJ010000013.1, on the reverse strand, counting down.
GACTGGCACATGGCCCTGGCCTGGGCTGCGGACGAGGCCCACCTGCGAGCAGGGGCACTGCGCCTGGTGGTCGCGGTACCACCGCAGCACGACACCCACCACGTCGACGACACCCCCCGTCACGTGGCACAGCGGCGGGCGGGCACCGAAACTCTGCGTACCGCGCTTGCCTGGGCGCACGCAAGGCAGCCGGGCATCGAGGCCACCTCGTCCCTTCTCGACGGGTTCCCCGGAGGAGTCCTGGCCGGTCTGTCACACGAGGCCGACCTGATCGTGCTGGGCTCCCGGCATCTCAGTCGTACCGAGGAGTTCCTGAGCGCCGGCTCCCTGGTCGTCCCGGTCACCGCGAAGGCGCACTGCCCGGTGGCCGTCGTCGGCGACGCGGAACACGTTACGCAGGACACGCCCTATCTCGTGGTCGGCGTCGACGGCAGCGAGCCCTCACGAGCGGCCCTGGCCTGGGCCTTCGAGGAAGCGGACCTCCGACGCTGCGCACTGCGTGCGATCGCCGTCTGGCAACCGCCCGTCTTCACCCTGCGCTCCGGTGACACGCTGTTCCACGCCGAACGCCGGATGCTCTCGGAGACGACGGCGGGCTGGACGGAGAAGTATCCCGACGTCCGGCTCACCCACGAAGTGCCCATAGGATCCCCCGTCGAAGTGCTCGCGGAAGCAGCCGAGCACGCCCTCGCCCTCGTCGTCGGCCGTCGGGGCCGCGGTGGGTATACCGGGATGCGCGTCGGCTCCGTGGTCCACGGGCTGCTGCACCGTGCCCACTGCCCGGTGATCACCGTCCCCGCCGGGTGAGCGAGTCATGACGGCGTCGGCGGCGGACCGGGCACTCGCCTCTGTGCGGGAGACGACGGGACTCACCGAGGTGGAGGCCGCGCGGAGGCTCGCGGACACGGGACCCAACGAGGTGGCCGCGAGGAGGCCCGTACGGCTCCACAAGCGGGTCCTGGCTCAGCTGACCGACCCGCTGATCATGGTGCTCCTCGGTGCGGTCGTGCTGACCCTCGCGATCGGTGACCATCCCGACGCGATCGTCATCGGGCTGGTCGTCCTCGTGAACACGACCGTCGGCGTGGCGCAGGAGATCCGGGCCGACAACGCCGTCGCCGCCCTCTCGGCCCTCACCGCCCCGCACGCGCGAGTGCGGCGCGACGGGGTCGTCCGCGACATGTCGGCCGCCGTCGTCGTCCCGGGTGACGTCCTCTTGGTGGGCGAGGGCGACATCGTCGCCGCCGACGCCGAGCTCGCCGAGGCGTCCGCCGTACTGGTGGACGAGTCCATGCTCACGGGGGAGTCCGTGCCCGTCGACAAGGACGCCGGCGCGACGCTGAGCGCGGGCACGGTCGTCGTTCGTGGCCGGGGCGTGGCCATGGTCACGGCGACCGGCGCGTCCAGCGCTCTCGGCCGCATCGCCGCGCTGCTGGACGAACGTCGCGAGCCGACCCCGTTGCAGCGCCGCCTCGCCGCCCTCGGGCGCGTCCTCGCGGCCGTGACGCTCCTCCTGTGCGTCCTGGTCTTCGCCCTCGGCCTGGTACGGGGGCTCCCGCTCGGCACGATGGCCGTCACGGCCATCAGCCTGGCCGTGGCGGCGGTCCCCGAATCGCTCCCCGCCGTCGTCACCCTGGCCCTCGCGCTCGGGGCCCGGCGCATGGTCGCCCGGCACGCCCTGGTGCGTCGGCTGCCCGCGGTGGAGACGCTCGGCTCGGTGTCCGTCCTCGCCACCGACAAGACCGGCACCCTGACCGAAGGTCGCATGGTCGTCCAGCACGTCTGGACACCACGGGTGAGCGCCGAGCTCTCGGGCGTGGGGTACGAACCCGAGGGCGAGGCACTTGTCGCCGGGAGGCCGGCAGGGGCGGACGAGCTCGAGACGCTGCGCGAGCTGCTGACGGTGACCGCTCTCTGCAACGACGCCACGCTGCGCCCGCCGGATGACAGGGCGTCCGACGGCCGATGGACGGCCCTGGGCGACCCCATGGAGGCCGCCCTGCTGACGGCCGCGGCCAAGACGGGCTGCCGGGAGCCGACGGAACTGTCGATGACCCGCCCTCGGATCGGAGAAGCGCCCTTCGACAGTCTCCGCAGACGCATGACCACGCTCCACACGACTGGCGGAGGCGCGGTGCTCGTCTGTCTGAAGGGCGCCCCCGAAGCCGTACTCGACCCGGCCGTCCTGCTCGATCCTCCGGACGCGCTCGCGGCGGCTCGCCTGGAGGCCGCGCGCCTGGCCGCCCGGGGGTACCGCGTGCTCGCCGTGGCATCGGGCGTGCGGAACGACATCCCGAGCCCGGTCACCGCGGCGGAGTCGGGGCTCGCGCTCCTCGGCCTCGTCGCGCTCAGCGACCCGCCCAAGCCGCATGCCGCAGCGACCCTCGCCTCCTGCCGTGCGGCGGGCATCACCCCCGTCCTCATCACCGGAGACCATCCGGCGACGGCTCGGGCGGTGGCGTCCCACGTCGCACTTCTGGGCGACGGCGACGAGACGGAAGGTCACGTCGTCACCGGGGCGGACGTGGCAGCGGGACGGGTCGCCGACCTCACCTCGGTGCGGGTCTTCGCCCGTACGGACCCCCAGCAGAAGCTGGACATCGTGGAGGCGTGGCGCGCCAGGGGAGCGGTGACGGCGATGACCGGCGACGGGGTCAACGACGGCCCGGCGCTGCACCGTGCCGACATCGGTGTAGCCATGGGGGCGCGCGGCACGGAGGTGGCGCGGCAGGCCGCGGACCTCGTCCTCACCGACGACGAGCTCTCGACGGTCGTGGCGGCCGTCGAGGAGGGGAGGCGGGTCTACGACAACATCCGCCGCTTCCTCGTCTACGGGATGGCCGGCGGCGCGGCAGAGATCCTCGTGATGCTCATCGGCCCGTTCCTGGGGCTTCCGCTGCCTCTTCGCGCGGGCCAGATCCTGTGGATCAACCTCCTGACACACGGTCTCACGGGCGTCGCGATGGGTGCCGAGCCCGCGTCCCCGGGCGCGATGCGCCGCTCCCCGCGCCCACCTGACCAGCACATTCTCGGCGGTGGCGCCTGGCAGAGGCTGCTCCTTCTCGCGGCCGTCGTCACGGCGGCCTCCCTCGGTGCAGGACTTACCGCCCAGGCACTGGACCTGGCCTGGCAGAGCGTCCTCTTCCTCGCCCTGCTCGCCGCGCAGCTCGGTGTGGTCCTGGGCCTGCGCACCCGACTCCTGACCAAGGAGAACCCGTTCCTCCCGCTGTCCGTTCTCGCCTCCGCCCTTCTGGCAGCGGCAGCCCTGTACGTGCCCTTCCTCGGATCGGTCCTCGAGACCGAGCCGCTCGGCTGGGCAGGCGCCGGAATCGCTCTCGTGTGCGCGCCCGCCGGATTCGTGGCGGCTCGCGTCCTGCGGACCGCATTCCACCCAGGGGAGCCGACAGGAACCGGTGCCGCATCCGGACTACGGTGAAACTGTGCGCCTCGGGTACTGCCCGAGCGCTCGGCGCAGCCGGAGGTTTCGATGGGTCGTGGCCCCGAGCCCGCGGACGGCAGGATTCCGCGGCTGAGACTCGACGAGCTGCTCGACGAGCTTCAGGTACGCATCGACGAGGTGCGGGGCACCAGGGACCGGCTCAACGGGCTGCTCGAAGCCGTCATGTCCGTCGGCCGGGAACTCGATCTGCCACAGGTGCTGCGCGGCATCGTGGATGCAGCCGTCACCCTCGTGGACGCCGAGTACGGGGCCCTGGGCGTCATCGGGGACGACCAGAAGCTCTCGGAGTTCCTTCCCGTCGGCATCAACGACGACCTGCGGGCGCGGATCGGCGACCTGCCCTCCGGGCACGGCATCCTCGGCGAACTGATCCGCAACCCCCAGCCCCTGCGCCTCGCCGAGCTGTCCGAGCACCCGGCCTCGTACGGATTCCCGCCCCATCACCCGCCGATGCACTCATTCCTGGGTGTCCCCATCCGGGTCCGCGACGAGGTCTTCGGCAACCTCTACCTCACCGAGAAGCGGGGAGCGGCGGACTTCGACGCAGAGGACGAGGCCGTTGTCACAACCCTGGCCGTCGCCGCCGGCATCGCCATCGAGAACGCCCGGCTCTACGAGGAGGGACGGCTCCGCCAGCGCTGGCTGGCCGCGATCTCCGATTTCACCAACGCTCTCCTGTCCGGCGCGGAGGAAGCCGAGGTCCTCGACGGGATGCTGGAGCAGGCGGTGGACATCGCGGGCGCCGACATGGGGGTCTTCTACCTGGTGGGTGTCGGCGGCGAGCTGCGTGGCTCGCTGGCCTGCGGCGAGGGAGCCGAAGCGCACAGCGGCGTGGTCCTGCCGAGCAGTGAAGGAACCCTGGTCGAGGCTGCCCTCGCGCAGGAGGGCCTGGTCATGGTTGCCGACGTCGAGAACGAGCCGCGCATCACGGTGCAGCCCGAACGATGGAGGGGGTTCGGACCTGCGGTGGCCGTCACGGTCGGCACCAAAGAGCGTCTCAGCGGGGTGCTGATCCTTGCCCGGCGTCACGGGCGGCCCCCGTTCACCACCGCCGAGGCCACCGCCCTTCCGGGATTCGCGGGGCAGGCGGCACTGGCGCTGGAACTGGCCGACCGCCGTCGTGACGCCGAACAGGTGAGCCTGCTGGAGGATCGTGACCGGATCGCGCGCGATCTGCACGATCTGGCGATCCAGCGTCTGTTCGCCACCGGGATGACACTGCAGAGCGCCCGGCGCTTCATCGAGCACCCGGAAGCCGTGGAGCGGCTGAGCCGGGCCATCGAGGATCTCGACGCCACCATCAAGATCATCCGGTCGACCATCTTCGGTCTACGGGAACACGACACCCCTGGAACCGCCCCGAAACTACGAAACCGCGTGGTCAAGGCGGTGGACTTGGCCGCGTCGACGCTCGGATTCGCTCCCGCGCTGCGCATGGAGGGTCTGCTTGACACCGACGTACCACCGGAAGCGGCCGAGGAGGCGCTCGCCGTCCTCGGGGAAGCGCTCACGAATGTGGCGCGGCACGCCCGGGCCCGAAGCGCGGAGGTGTCGGTCGTGGCCGACGAGGGCGTGCTGGCGGTGACGGTGAGCGACGACGGGGTCGGCATCCCCCACGACGGCAGGCGCAGCGGACTACGGAATCTGTCCGAGCGGGCCGAGCGGCTGGGCGGCACCTTGACGGTCCGCACGCGTGCGGCGCCGCGCAGCGGCACGGTCCTCGAGTGGCGGATCCCCCTCTCGGTCGACCGGGAGTGAGAGCCTCTACTTAAGTCCCCTCGGTGTCGTGCTCGTGGACCTGCGCGGCGATGACGGCCGCCTGGACGCGGCGCTCGACGCCGAGCTTGCCGAGCAGCCGGGAGATGTGGTTCTTGACGGTCTTCTCCGACAGATAGAGCCGCTTGGCGATCTGGCGGTTGGTGAGACCCTCGCCGATGAGATCGAGGACGGACCGCTCCCGCTCGGACAGCACCGCTAGCCGCTCGTCCTCCGGCGGCTTCGCCGACTCCGGGTCCCGGAGCGAGTGCATCAGCCGGGCGGTGGTCGCCGGGTCGAGCATCGACTGCCCGGTGGCCACGGTCCGGATCGCCGACACCAGGTCGGACCCCTTGATCTGTTTGAGGACGTACCCGGCGGCGCCGGCCATGATCGCGTCGAGGAGGGCGTCCTCGTCGTCGAACGAGGTCAGCATCAGGCAGGCCAGCTCGGGCATACGGGAGCGGAGCTCCCGGCATACGGAGATGCCGTCGCCGTCGGGCAGCCGGACGTCGAGAACCGCGACGTCCGGCCGCAGGGCGGGCCCCCTGGCCAGCGCCTGGCCGGCCGTCGACGCTTCGCCGACCACTTCCATGTCGGGCTCGTCGTCGATCAGGTCACGAAGGCCCCGGCGGACAACCTCGTGGTCGTCGACGAGGAAGACCCGCGTGGGTGGGGTGGCTGTCGGCAGATCGTTCATGGCGATCCCTGTGGTCCGTCGCGTACGTACCCGCCCCTCAAGAGGATTGTCCGTCATCGAACGCCTCACCGGGCAGGATCGAGATCCATCCGGACGTCTACGACCCCCTCCACCGCGCGAACCGCCCGGGCCAGGAGCGGCACCAGCGACCTGTCGGAGAGCCCACCGTGGATCGTGGCCACCCCCTGCTTCACCGTGACGTCCAGCTCCTCCGGTACAGCGGACTCGCTGAGCACGGAGCGGCGGACGTCCTCCTCGACCTCGGCGTCCGTACGAAGGAACACCTTCAGCAGATCGCTCCGGCTGACCACGCCCTCCAGCATGCCGATGTCGTTCACCACGGGCAGGCGCTTCACGCGACGGGTAGCCATGATCCGTGCCGCCTCGGCGAGGGTCGCGTCCGGGTGGACGGTCACGGCAGGGCTGGACATGAGCTCCCCGGCCCGTACGGCTCCGGCCTTGGACGCCGCAGCGAACTCGTCCGCGCGCGGCTCGTCCGTGCGGAACTCCTCCTTCGGCAGCAGATCGGCCTCCGACACGACCCCGATCACCCGCCCCTCGCCCTCCAGAACTGGCAGGGCACTCACTTTCCACTGGTCCATGAGTGCGACGATCTCCTTGTACGGAGCGTCACGCCCGATGGCGACGGCGGTGTGGGTCATGACGTCGCTGACGGTGTAGCGCGAGGCGGGCATCACGTTCTCCCAGGGGTGAGGATCTACATGCCGCTCCCGTGCGGGGCGTACAGGTCCAGCAGCCGCACACGAGCGGAGAAGAGGCGGTGGGCGAGCATCTGTCCGACGAAGTGGTCCAGGGCGAGGCCGAAGCTCGGATCGGCGTCCATCATCATGCGCACGGTCGCCGCGTCGAACTCGTCGGCGCGGACCCTCGTCATGGCCTCGGCTCCGAAGCGCCAGCGGTATGGCTCGAACAGCCACGACCAGCCGAGCAGTTCACCGGTACTGACGCTGTCGACCACGGCCGGCCGCCTGCCCGGGACACGGACGTCCAGGGTGACCGTCCCCGTACGGATGACCCAGAACCGATCAGCGTAGCCGCCTTCCTCGAACAGCCGGGTACCTTCAGGGAAGTCCACCGGGTCGGCACACTGCAACAGCCGGTCCCGCTGGTCGGCGGAGAGGGCCGCGGTGAGGCGTGGGTTGGGGGGAGTGCTCATCGGGGCCTCCTGATCGGTGTTCACTCCCAGTCTGTCCTTGTTCCGGGAGGGGAGAGGAGGGCCGGATGGTCCCCCTTGCAGCGCTGTTCGGCCTGCGCGAGGAGGATCAGACCGTTCCGGCATCCCGCGGCCGGCGGCACGCGTCGGTCCCTGACCACGGCCGCGACGCCTGCGCGACGATCTCCGGTACCCGTGGAGCGGAGCGCCTCCGACGTGATCTCCCGTTGGCCGGCGGGGGACCCGATGGGTCGGTCAAGCGACTTGGAGGGACGCGCCCCACGCCCGCGCGCGCTCCCTTTCGCCCTCGCGCAGCGGTCCTTCGGTGTTCTCGATGACGAAACCCTCCGGCTCTGCGACGAGTTCATAACCGTGGCTGCGCAGCCGACGTGCGATGCCGCCGGCGGCGGCGCCCGCGAGGCGCATGTCCGCACGGGTGTCGAAGGCCGCGGCAGCGTGGGTACCGGTGTGGGCCTTCGGGAGCGTGTCGTGGAACCAGTCGCGGACGCCAGGGCCCTCCGCGCCCTCCTCGGGGGTGAAGGCACGCTCTTCCCTCTCGGCCTCCTTCTCCTCGGCCTTCAGCCCCATTTTCCGGCTCATCCCGGTGGTCATGCCTCGCATGTGGGTCGGCCCGCCGACGACCAGCAGGTCGGTGGGACCGATGCGCTCCGGCAGCGCGTCGACCACTGCCACGCACTCGACTTCAGCGTCTGGGTGGGCCTCCTTCACGCCCTCTCCGATCGCGTCGGCGACCTCGCGCGTGTTGCCGAACAGGCTCTCGTAGACGATCACGGCACGCATCTCGACACATCTCCTCATGGGTGTCGTTCTCCGGCCTCTGAGCCCGCTTCGATCGTCCGCAGCCCCCCGCAGCACGACGCCGACGCCTGGCCAAACCAGCGTCGAGTAGCGGCCGAACCGTGCGGTGGAGACCGGGTCGGTGCGGGTAGCGCGAGCTTCGTAGGTCAGCAGGGACCGCCGTACCCCGTAGGCGTGGACGAAGAAGGCGGCCGCCATCTTCGCCCAGCCGGGCTCATCGAAGCCCGCGTAGCCACCGGGTTCGGTTTCGAGCAGGCCGGGGACTCGCGTCGAAGGCGGAGTGACCACCGGCCGGCACGCCAGGCGGGAGAACCGGAACTCGGGCAGCGCCGCGTCGAGCAAGAGAGGCTCGGCTGTCGCGGCGGCGCTCGGCTGGGCATTCATGTACACCTCCCGGATCCGACATCACCAGTCTGGTCAACCGGCAGGCATCTCGCTGGGGCCGAACGGTCCCCGGTCGCGTGGCGGCGTGGCTGGCTCCACGGCGGCGGCCGGCCCCTGCCTTACTCAGAGTCGAAGGCCGTCCAAGGAGCCCGCCTCATGGACCTTCTGCTGATCCAGCCATTCGAGGACTTCGTTCTTCTTGTAGAGGACCTTGGCATTCCTGCCGCGACCGAGCTTGTAGCCCTTCAGTCCCAGCTTCGCGGCTTCTCTGTGACCCAGCTCGTCGAGAGAAACGGCGGTTTCGCCAACCGGCGATCCGCTGCTATGTTGCCGCGCTCCCTGACCCACCCGTCCGTGCTGCGGAGGGGCTGTCCTCGGGGCATTCGGGGCTCGATACGACGCCCCCGGACCACTCGGGGGCAGCAGCTGTACCTACGGTCTGCTGGCATCCTTGGACGCCGCAGTGACAGTGATCACGCGGAGCCTCCGAGGTCCGTTGCGTAGGCTGGCATCGTCGCAGCGGCGGGGAGTGGACGGGCCGACTCAGCCCTCCCGACCCATCCTGACGGCGCGTCAGAAAAGTCAGCAAGTGGTCAGCATCAGTCCTGAAAAACCTAGGGAACGCTGCCCGGACATGCGACTCGTTGTAAGGTAGGGAAACCGCCCTTGACCTGCAAAAACGCAGGCAGGGAGCCTAGTTCCAGGAGTACCTCGATGATGCGTACGATGTTCAAGTCCAAGATCCACCGTGCCACCGTCACCCAGGCCGACCTCCACTACGTCGGCTCCGTCACCGTCGACGCCGACCTGATGGACGCCGCCGATCTGCTGCCCGGTGAGCTGGTCCACATCGTCGACATCGACAACGGGGCCCGCCTGGAGACGTACGTCATCGAAGGGGAGCGGGGCTCCGGGGTGATCGGGATCAACGGGGCCGCGGCACATCTCGTGCACCCCGGGGACCTGGTGATCCTGATCAGCTACGCCCAGGTCGAGGACGCCGAGGCGCGGGCGCTCGTGCCGCGTGTCGTGCACGTCGACGGTGAGAACCGCATCGTGGAACTGGGCGGCGACGCGTCCGCGCCGGTGCCCGGGAGCGACACCGTGCGGCCGCCGCACGCCGTGCCCGCGCGGGCCTGAGCCGAGCGCGGGTCCGAGCCGAGAAGGAGAAGCGCACCATGGCCGAGCCGACCATCCGGGACGACCGGGAGAAGGGGCGCCTCGAGGCGTTCGACGACGGCGAGTACGCCGGGGTCGTCGTCTACTTCGTCCTCGACGCCGAGCCGCACGCCCTGGTCGCGGTGCACACCGTGGTCGAGGCGACGCACGAGGGGAAGGGCGTCGCCGGAGCGCTGGTGCGGGAGTTCTACCGGATGGCCGCGGCCGAGGGCGTGCCCGTCGTGCCGCTGTGCCCGTACGCGGCCAAGTGGGCCGAGCGGCACCCCGGCGAGGCCCCCGTGCCCGCCGAGGACGTCGTCCGCGCGGCCAAGCGTCAGCTGAAGGCCACGCCGGAACTCTGGTGACCCCGGCCGGGTACCGACCCGAATGAATGGGCTCCGCGAGCGCGGGCACACGCACCGGGAGAACCTGGAGCCGAATGTCCGCGCCCACCACTGGAGCCCGACCATGACCCAGCCCCCCATCCCGGATCCGCTGCCGCCGCCCGTCCCGCCGGTGCCGACGCCCGTGCCTCCGCCGAGCCCCGTGCCGCCGCCCACTCCCTCGCCCGTACCGGAACCGGAGCCCCAGCCGGAGCCGGGACCTGCCGGGTTCTGACGGCGAGGTGACGGACGGGGCGGGGGATTGCGCCCAAGACCTTGTCACGCACGGTTGCCCGCCCTTACCGTGGGCGACTGCCGATGCGTTCAAGGGGGGCCCATGGCCGTACGCGGGAGACACCGCCGGTACCAGCCGAGCCGGATCAACCGTGCCTCGCTCACCGTCACCGCGGGCGGCGCCGGCATGGCCCTGCCGCTGATCGGGGCGGGCACGGCGCAGGCGGCCTCGCTCGACGTCTGGGAGAAGCTCGCGTCCTGCGAGTCCTCCAGCAACTGGCAGATCAACACCGGCAACGGCTACTTCGGCGGACTGCAGTTCAGTCAGTCCACCTGGGAGCGGTACGGCGGTACGCACTACGCCCCGCGCGCCGACCTCGCCTCCAAGGACCAGCAGATCGCCGTCGCCGAGCGCGTCCTGAAGGGCCAGGGCCCGGGCGCCTGGCCGGCCTGCGCGCCGCGCGCCGGGCTGGAACGGGGCAGTGACGCCCCTGGCGTCGAGACCCAGACGGAGCGCACGCGCCCGCTGTCGAACGCCGCGTTACCGGCCCAGCGGAAACCGGCTTCGAGCGCGACGCCGACCACCGTTCCGACCGTCCGCGAGATGTACACGGTCACGCCCGGCGACTCCCTCTCCGCGATCGCCCGTGACCAGCACGTCAGGGGCGGCTGGCAGCGGCTCTACGAGGCCAACCGCCGGGTCGTCGGCAGCGACCCCGACCTGATCTACCCCGGCCAGCGCCTCACCCTGCGGATGACTGCCCCCGCCGCCCCCGCGAAGCCCGCGGTGCCGAAGCCGGCCGCGCCGAAGCCGGCCACGAAGCCCCCGGCCCCCGCGAAGCCCCCGACCTCCCAGGCCCCCGCGAAGCCCGCGCCCAAGCCGCCGGCCGCCGCGACGCCCGGCACCAAGCCGACCGCCAGGCCCGTCACGGGGCCCACGGACCGGCCGACCGCACGGCCCGGCACCAAGCCGATCGCCAGGCCCGGCACCAAGCCCGCCGCCCAGCAGGCGACCAAGCCGGTCCACAAGCCCGCCCCGAAGCCGGTCCACAAGCCCGCGCCCCGCCCCGCCCCCGACCGCTTCACCTCGCCCGTCTCCGACACCGACATCGGCACCAGCTACCGCGTCCAGGGCTCCTCCTGGTCCAGCGGCTACCACACGGGTGTGGACTTCCCCGTCCCCACCGGCACCTCCGTCCGGGCCGTGGCCACCGGGAGGGTCGTCTCCGCCGGCTGGGGCGGCGCGTACGGCTACCAGGTCGTCATCCGCCACGAGGACGGCCGCTACAGCCAGTACGCGCACCTCTCCGCCCTCACCGTCCGTGAGGGGCAGCGGGTCAACACCGGTCAGCGCATCGCGCGGTCAGGATCGACCGGCAACAGTTCGGGACCGCACCTGCACTTCGAGATGCGCACGGGTCCCGGGTACGGCTCCGACATCGACCCCCTCGCCTACCTCCGCGCCCGGGGCGTCTCGATCTGAGGCCCGATCCGGTGACTCCCGATCCCGTGACTCCCGATCCCGGTCCGGTGACTCCCGATCCCGGTCCGGCGCCCGGTCCGGCGCAGGATCTGACACCGACAGCGAGTCCTCGGGCCGCGCAAGCCGGTCCATCGTGAGCTGGACCAGGCCGCCCGCGGCCACCGCGCCGCAGATCAGCGCGGCGACGGTGCCGGCCGCCCCGTAGCGGAAGGACTCGCCGAACAGGGTCAGCCCCACCGCCGCGGCTATCACCGGGTTGACCACCGTGACGGTGGCCAGCGGGGCGGCGAGGCCCGCGCCCCGGTACGAGGCCTGCGACAGCAGCAGGCCGGTCACGGCGAGCGCCGAGAGGATCAGCAGGCTGGTCCACTCGGCCAGCGGTGCGCTCGCCGTCCACTCCTCGGCCACCGACTTGGTGAAGACCGAGGCGATGCCGAACGACACCCCGGCCGCCGCTGCCAGGATCACGCTGCGCAGCACCGAGCGGCCCACCACGTGCGCCACCACGAAGAGACCGGCCACCGCGCCGAACGTCGCCGCGGCGAGCAGATGCCGCTCGCCGTCGGCGAGAGCCTGCGCCCCGGTGCCGCCCGTCAGGCTGAGCAGCCCGGCCAGGCCCACGGTCGCCATGACGGCTCCCCGCCAGGCCGTACGCCCGGCACGGCGGCCCACGAAGAGCGCCGCCATCGGCAGCGCGAACACGATCGTCAGGGCGCCCAGCGGCTGCACCAGGCTGAGCGGGCCGTAGGCGAGGGCGGCCACGTGGAGGGTCGCGCCGAGGCCGTTGAGCAGGACCGAGCCCCACCACGCCGGGCTGCGCAGCGGTGCGTAGCGCGGGCCGGTGGTGGAGGCCGCGACCCGCTCCTGCACGATCGCCGCGGCCGCGTAGGCGACCGCCGAGACCAGGGCGAGGAGCACGGACAGCACGAGGGGGCTCATACCTTCCACGATCTCTCTTCCGGGCCTTCACGTCGTCGTACCGGGGAACGTGATCGGAAGTACCGCAGATGGAGTACGACGGACTCCGGTACACCTCGGGATGTACGCCTTCGCAGGTCAGGAAGGGGCTAATCCGACTTTTCCGGTGTCTGGGCCGCAGCGGCCCGCGCGAATCGGGGCCGGCGGGAAAACCCAACCCGAGCCAGTCCGCCGGCGATCCGGTCCACATTGGCCCGTACCGTGTCCCTCCGGGAGACCGGTGGCGGCGGAAGGACGCAGGGGTGGAGCTTGATCTTGTCGAGAGCGCGCGGATCGGCGGCTTCTTCGCGCTGCGCACCACCGCGCCCGAGCCCGGCGGCGGTGCGGCGCACCGCCCGCTCGCGCGCCTGTACGCGGGCGAGGACGGCCCCCTGACCGCCCGCGTGGACCGGGTCGGCGCCCGCCTCGGCGCCCCCGAGCGGCGGGTCGGCGCCTCCGTCGCCCAGCTCGGTCTCGCCGCCCGCCTGTGGTCCACCGCCCTCGGCCCCGCCGCGCTCTACGGCCGCTTCCCGGACCTGGCCCCCGACACCCTGCACTGGGACGGCGCGCTCACGTCGCCCGAGGACCTGTGGTGGTCCGGCACCGCCACCCGTCCCGCCACCGTCGCCGAGCTGCGGGCCGCCGTCCACGAGGCCCACCTGATCCCGCTGCACGCGGCCTTCGCCCGCGACGGCCGGATCTCCCCGCGGCTGCTGTGGGGCAACGCGGGCTCCGCGCTCGCCGGGGCGCTGCGCGAGCTGACCCGCTGGGCCCGCGCCCATGACCGCCCCGAGGCCGCCGAGCGGGCCGCCCGGCTCGTCCAGGGCCTCTTCGACCACCCGGACCTCGCCCGTACCGTCCGGGGGCCCGCGCTGCGCCGCACCAGCTGCTGCCTCTACTACCGCTGCCCCTCCGGAGGCCTGTGCGGCGACTGTGTGTTCGACCACCCGCCCGGAACGGGTTTGGAGGGGCGGCCCCCGGCTCCGTAAAGTTGCGTACTCGAAACCCGTCCTTGAATCCAGTGACGGCGCGAGCGACCGAGGAACGACGAAGGCCATGACGGTGACTGAAGAGACCCAGGACTACGGGCCGGGCATCGACCCCGAGCGCCTGGCCGTCTGCCTGAGCGTGCTCGACGAGCTCGACAAGATCGAGGTCGACCACCCGGACGCCATCGCCGTCCGCCGCGCCACCGCCGGCATCTACCGGACCGTGAAGCAGCGCCGCCGCCAGGAGCGCCGGGCCGCCAAGACCGCCCACGACAAGGCGGTCACCGAGGCCACCGCGACCGGCTCCGCCCAGCGCATCGACGACGAGACCGAGGGCATCCTGCCCTCCTCCGTCACCGAGGCCGGCCGGATCGCCGGGATACTTCAGCGCCCGCGGTCCTGCTACACCTGCAAGACCCGGTACGTCGAGGTCGACTACTTCTACCACCAGCTCTGCCAGGACTGCGCCGCCCTGAACCGGGCCAAGCGGGACGTCCGGGCCGACCTCACCGGCAAGCGCGCGCTGCTCACCGGCGGCCGCGCCAAGATCGGCATGTACATCGCGCTGCGGCTGCTGCGCGACGGCGCGCACACCACCATCACCACCCGCTTCCCCAAGGACGCCATCCGCCGCTTCAAGGCCATGGAGGACTCGGCGGACTGGATGCACCGCCTCGAGGTCGTCGGCATCGACCTGCGCGACCCGGCGCAGGCCGTCGCGCTCGCCGAGCAGGTCGCCGAGGCCGGCCCGCTGGACATCCTCATCAACAATGCGACGCAGACCGTGCGCCGTCTGCCCTCCGCGTACGCCGCCCTGGTCGAGGGCGAGAGCGCGCCGCTGCCCGCCGGCGAGCTTCCCGCCCACCACGTCATCGGCGCCTTCAACTCCGGCGCGGTCGACGGGCTCGCCGCGCTGCCCGTCGGCGTGAGCGGACTCGAGGCGCAGAAGGTCGCCGACCTCGCGCTCGTCGCGGGCAACGCCAGCCTCGCCCGGCACCTCGACGGCACCGCCATCGACGCGGGCGGCCTGCTGCCGGACGTCGTCGAGACCAACACCTGGGTGCAGACCATCGAGCAGATCTCCCCGGTGGAGCTGCTCGAGACCCAGCTGTGCAACTACACGACGCCGTTCATCCTGATCAGCGCGCTGCGGCCGGTGATGGCGGACGCCGCGAAGAAGGCGGCCAGCGGACGCGCCTACATCGTCAACGTCTCGGCGATGGAGGGCGTCTTCAGCCGCGGCTACAAGGGCGCCGGCCATCCGAACACCAACGCCGCCAAGGCCGCGATGAACATGGTGACGCGGACCAGCGGCCAGGAGATGTTCGAGACCGACCGCATCCTCATGACCTCGGTCGACACCGGCTGGATCACCGACGAGCGCCCCCACTTCGACAAGCTGCGCCTGGCCGAGGCGGGCTTCCACGCCCCGCTCGACCTGATCGACGGCGCGGCCCGGGTCTACGACCCGGTCGTGCGCGGTGAGCAGGGCGAGGACCTTTACGGCGTGTTCATGAAGGATTACGCGCCCGGAAACTGGTAATTCACCGCCTTTTGTCCGGATATTCGGGAAGGCGTTGTCACCCGTTCGCGTCACACTTTGGCGCCCCATAGAGCGCTGACGCGCTCATCTGGTTAGTCTGATGTCCACGGTCGGCCACCGGGGTTTCACCGAACCCTCACGGCCGGCCCGGGGACTGGCCTGTCACCAAGGCCGCGGTCCCGCCCGAAGAACGGCGCCACCGCGACCGAACGGCCCTTGTCCCCATAGGTACGCGACACGAAGGAGTGCGCGGTGACACCAGAACTGACCAAGCAGGAGAAGACCCCCGCCGAACCGACCGAGCGGACGCGCCGGTCCGGAGAGCTGGGAAGCCTCGAAGTGTGGGCACGCTCGGCCCCCATCCGGCTCGCCGGATACGAGGACGACCTCGCCGAGCCGCACATCCTGCCAGGCATCGACTGAGTCGGAACTGTCGCTTCGCCCCGTGCCCCCGGCCGCCCCTGCGCGGCCGGGGGCACGGGTGTGTGCGAGGGGGTCGGACCCGCCCGGGTCCGCCCCCCCCGGATCGGGCCCGAGGGGGGTCAGACCCGCCCGGCCGGCTCCCGCAGCCGGATCGGCGGCAGGTACTCGCGCAACAGCGTCCGGTGCCACCACGCCCCGGTCTCCCGCAGCTCGCGCCAGGTCGTGTATCGGTAGCGGTACAGCCTGGCCCGCACCAGCGTGGGCGGCGCGTCGGGGAACGGGTTGTGGCGCAGCAGCCGCAGGGTGTCGCGGTCGCCGGCGAGCAGCCGCTCGACGAACGGCCCGAACCAGTCGCGCGCGTAACCGGGGGAGAGCGCCGCGAACCACATCAGCCAGTCGAGCCGCAGGTGGTACGGGGCGAACGGGCGCGGCAGCCGGCGCGGATCGCCGGGCTTGCCCTTGAAGCCGTACTCCTTCCACACCGTGCCGGGATGCGGCACCGGATCGTCCGTGCCCTCGATCACGATCTCGTCCCTGACCCGGCCGACCGTGCCGAACGCGCCGTACGTGTTGACCAGGTGGAGCGGGTCGTACGAGCGGTTCATGGCCTGCCGCCGCGAGATCAGGTTGCGCACCGGCCGCCGGCTCAGGAACAGCACCAGGGCGGTGGCGGCGCAGACCACGACCACGTACCAGAGCGGGGCACCGGGCTGCGGGCGCTCTCCGGCGACGAGCGAGCCGTCCATCGCGGAGAGGGCGAGGACGATGGTCAGCCAGTTCAGCCAGGCGAAGTTGCCGGAGAGCACCAGCCACAGCTGGGTCGCCGCCATCAGGCCCGCCGCGACCGTGGCGACCGGCTGCGGGGTGAAGAGCAGCACCGGCACGCCCAGCTGGACGACGTGGTTGGCGGCGCACTCGACCTTGTGCAGGGGCCTCGGCAGGTGGTGGAAGAACCAGCTCAGCGGGCCGGGCATCGGCTGGGTCTCGTGGTGGTGGTAGAGGCAGGTCAGGTCCCGCCAGCAGCGGTCGCCGCGGATCTTGATGAGCCCGGCGCCGAACTCGACCCGGAACAGCAGCCAGCGCAGCAGGAACAGCACCAGGACCGGCGGACCGGTGTCGTCGTTGCCGAGCAGGACGGCGAGGAAACCGGTCTCCAGGAGGAGCGACTCCCAGCCGAACGAGTACCAGGTCTGCCCCACGTTCACGATCGACAGGTACAGCCCCCACAGCACCAGCCACAGCAGCATCGACACCGCGAGGGGCACGGCGTCGCCCGCGCCCGCGACGAGCGCGAGCGCCAGGGCGGCACCGCCCCAGGAGACGCCCGCGAAGAGCCGGTCGGAGTAGTGCCACTGGAAGAGGCTGGGCGCGGCGCGCGCGGGGACCCGGCGCACGTACTCCGGCACCGGGAGCATCCCGCGCTCGCCGATGAGGGCCCGGAACTGGAGGGCCGCCGCGAGGAAGGCGACGAGGTACAGCCCGGCGAGCCCGCGCTGGAAGACGATCCGGCTCAGCCAGTAGTCGGGTGCGGTGAACCACTCCATCGCGTCCGGCGGTGGAGGTCGGCGGCCGTCAGCCCTTCTCGTCCTCGTCCGCCGCCCGCTCGCCCTCCGCCTGGGAAGGAGTGGTACGGGTGGTCATGGGATGCATCTGCTGCTTCTGCATCGTGTCCATGTCCTCTTCGAGGCGCTCGCCCTCGGCCTGCGAGGGGCTGGTGTACTCGTCGTACTGGCTCATGGCCGCCTCCTAGGGGAGTGCAGAGGAGTACAGAAGGAGCGTAACTCTCGCGGGGCGCCTATGAGCCGCCGGCCGGGCCGCCGGCCGGCCCCTCGGCCGACTCGTCGACCAGCCGGGTCAGGGCCATGCCCAGGCGGCGGGCGTAGCCGAGCTGGAGGGCCCGGACGACCGGGCCGCCGAGCCGGGTGTACCAGGCGGCGGCGCGGCTGAAGGCGGTCACCGTGAACCAGACCGAGCCGTCCTCGCGCAGGTCGACGACGAAGGACTCCTCACCGCACTCGGGGTGCCCGCTTCGGGTGCCGTACGCGAAGCCGGTGGCGGTGGCCGTGTACGCCGTCCAGATCACCTGGCAGGGCGCGGTGAACCGCACCGGCCCCAGGCCCATCGAGACCTCCAGGGTGACACCGGGCTCGGCACTGACGGCCGCGCTGTCCACCCGGGCGCCGGTCGCCCGGTGCATGCGCCACGTGGTGACGGCGGCCCCGGCGGCCTGGTAGGCCGCCCTGCCGTGGCCGACGCGGACCGTGTGGTGCAGGTGGTGGTAGCCGGCGGGCAGCGGTCCGGTGCGGGTGGCGCCGACCTCGGGGTAGTTCGGCCCGGTGGCGGTGGCCGGGGCGTCCGAGAGGCTGCGGATCAGTCGGGTCATGCCGGGAGCTCCGTTCGGTGTGTGGCGTTCGTGGAGTGGCGGGCTGTTCAGGCGGTCCGGGGAAGGGGGTGGGGCAGGCGCGGCTCCCCCGGCCGGTCGGCCGGGAGCGACCGCAGGCGCCGCCAGGCGAGCAGCGAGCACAGGGCGAAGCCGAGCGCGTTGCCGAGGCCGTGGGTCGCGGCCATCCAGGTCAGGCTCGGGTGTGCGAGGCCGGTGGCCTCGCCGACCGCCCAGCTGAGCGCGAGCAGCATGGTGGCGACCAGGACCACGGCGGAGACCCCGAGCAGGGCGCGGGTGGCCGGGTCGGGGGCGGTGCTGCGCACCTCGCGCCAGGTGAGCAGGCCGACGGTCCACATGCCGGCGGTCAGGACGAGGGCTCCGGCCAGCTCGGCCCAGTCGTCGACGAAGTAGCCGAGCAGGACGAGCAGGGTGCCGAGCGGGACGCTGAGCGCGGCGAACCGGGCGGCGGGCCCCGGGGACGTACGGCAGACGAGTCCGGCGACCAGGGCGGCGGTGAAGCCCGCGAAGTGGAAGTGGGGGACGGTCAGCGCGAGGATGCCGAGCTCGAAGCCGAACAGCCCGTGGCCGGCGCGCTCGGCGACCAGGGCGAGGCCCGCGACCGAGGGGGTCGCGAGGGCGGTGAGCACCGCGATCTCGGCGGGGGCGAGCGACCGCGTGACCACGAGGCGGGCGGGGGCGTGCAGCGCGAGCGCCAGGGTGGCGAGCGCATAGCAGCCGGCCAGCGCGGCGGCGAGCGGGGAGCGGGGGAGCCAGAGGGCGAGCGCACCCGGGGCGGCGAGCAGCGGCCAGGCGCGGCGCAGGAGCCGCAGGGTGGCAGGCTCGGCTCCGGCCTGGACCCCGGCCGGCTCGGCTTCGGCCGACTGGACCCCGGCCGACTGGACCCCGGCCCGCTCGGCTCCGGCCTGGACCCCGGCCGGTCGCCGGCCGTCGTCGACGAGGCGCAGGCCGGCGGGGACGACCACCAGCATCCCGAGCATCACGATCAGTCCCACGAGTACGGACATGGCACCACACCCCCCTGTTGAACACGTTCAACCGTCGTGGTCGAGCGTAGAGCCTGCCTTGAACGTGTTCAAGGTCGGGGTGGGGCGGGGCGTTCGCCGGATGGCCGCGCCTGGATTGCGGGCCTCGGGGCGCTGCGGCAGGAATGAAGGAACGACTCGGGGGTGAAAGGCGGGAGAAGCAGGTGCGCTCACTCAGACGATGGCCCTCGCGGCCCGTTGCCGTCACGCTGGCCGCGCTGGCCTCGGCCGCGCTGATCGCCGGATGTTCCGCCGGCGACACCGGCGAGGCGGGCGCGGAGCAGACCGCGGCCGCGCCCGCCCGGGAGGTGCTGCTCCAGCCGGCCGGCGGCCAGGGCCCCGACGCCTTCACCGCCTCCACCGCGCAGGAGGGCGCGCCCGCGGAACCGGACGATCCTGCCGCCACCCCCGCGGGGCCGGCCGACCCGCCCGCCACCACCGTCGGCAGCCCCGCCCCGGCCGGCCGCGAGCTCAGCGGCGCCACCCCCGGCCTCTACGGCGGCACGCGCTCGGTCGCCAGCTGCAACGTCGAGCAGCAGATCTCCTACCTCACCACCGACCAGGCCAAGGCGCGCGCCTTCGCCGAGGCCGCCGGCATCCCGGAGACCAATGTGGCGGGCTGGCTGCGCGGGCTCACCCCCGTGCTGCTGCGCGCCGACACCCGGGTCACCAACCACGGTTACCGCGACGGGCGTGCCACCGCCTTCCAGTCCGTCCTCCAGGCCGGTACGGCCGTCCTCGTCGACCAGTACGGCACCCCGCGCGTCCGCTGCGCCTGCGGAAACCCGGTGCGTTCCCCGGGGGCCGCCGACGGCGCCGTACACACCGGGCAGCCCTGGTCCGGCTACCGGCCGGACCGGGTCGTCGTCATCAAACCGACCGGCACCGTCGTCACCGACCTGGTGATCGTGAACCTCGCCGACAACACCTGGCTCCAGCGCAGGTCGGGCAGCCACGGCGAGCAGGACCGCAGGCCCGACGTCCTGCCGCCCTGCGACCCCGCCTCCTGCGACATCGTCACCTCCCCGCCCGCGCCGCTGCCGGAGACCCAGACCCCGCAGTCGCCCGCCGACCCCGACCGTCCGGCCGCCCCGACGAGGCCGGACGACCCGGCCACGCCCAGGAACCCGGTACAGCCCCCGCCGGACGCCGGCAGGACCGTACCGACCCCCGAAGGCCCGGGAACGGCACCGCAGGCGCCGGTCGCACCGGACGCCCCCGTCGTACCGGACGGCCCGAGCGACCCCGGCGGCCCGAGCGACCCCGGCGGCCCGAGCGAGCCGGGCGGCCCGAGCGACAACCCCGTCCCCGAGCCGCCGCCCTCCTTCGAGGAGCTGCTCCCCGGCGACCCGCCGCAGCAGCCCGAGACCTTCGAGGGCTGACATGTCTCGGTTGGGACCCGGTTCCGATCTTCGCCGTGCGCGCGGGCGGGGCTGCGCCTAGCGTGGCCCCATGACTGCGGGTACAGGGGGCGGGGAGGCGGCCGGGCGGTGCCGCTGCGAAGCGGGGTCGGCGGGGCCGACCTGCTGCTTTCTCCATGAGTTCGGCCGGGAATTCCGGATGGGCAGCTTCGACTGGGACCTGCTCACCGGCCGGATGACCATGGACCAGGGCGCGCTGCACGTCTTCGACATGGACCCCGCCGACTACGACGACGACCCCGCGACCCTCGGCTCCCGGGTGCTGTCCGACGAGGGCCGCCGCCTCGACGCCCTCGTCGCCCAGGCGCTCAAGGACGGCAGCGAGCGCTACGGCGCCTACTTCCGCATCCGTACCCGCTCCGGCGAGCAGCGCTGGACCCACACCCAGGGCCTGGTCCGGCGCGACGGGACCGGCCGCCCGTTCCGTATCGTCGGGATCGTCCGGGACGCCTCCGACGAGCTGACCGAGTCCGCCGCGCGGCTCGGCCTCGACGAGGGGCGGCGGCAGCGCACCAGCGTCGTCGAGGGCACCACGGCCGCCCTCGCCCACGCCCGCACGGTGCAGGACATCATCGATCTGCTGGGCGACTCCCAGGGTCTGGAGCACTTCGGCGCGGCCAGCCTCGTCATGGGCCTCCTGGAGGCCGGCCGGATCCATCTCGTCGCCGAGGGGCCGGACGGCGCGTTCGTCCCCGGCACCCGGTTCACCCGGGTGGACGAGCCGTACCCGATGAGCGAGGTCGTCCGGACCCTGCGCCCCCGCTTCATCGAGTCGCCGGAGGACTTCGCCGCCTCCTACCCGATCCTCTGGCCGCACATCAGCGGGCTCGGCATCACCTCGGCGGCCTATCTCCCGCTGATCGCCCAGGCCCGCCCGATCGGCGCCCTCGGCCTGCTCTACAGCGACCGCACCGGCTTCAGCGCCGACGAGCGCAACCTGCTCGTCGCGCTCGGCAGTTCCATCGCCCAGAGCCTCCAGCGGGCCGTGCTGTACGAGCAGGAGCACGACCTCGCCGAGGGCCTCCAGCAGGCGATGCTGCCCCGCCGCATCCCCGACGTGCCCGGCGCCCAGATAGCCGTCCGCTACCGCTCCGCCCGGCTCGGCCGGGACATCGGCGGCGACTGGTACGACATCATCCCGCTGCCCGGCGGCCGGGTCGGCGCCGTCATCGGCGACGTCCAGGGCCACGACACCCACGCTTCCGCCGTCATGGGGCAGCTCAGGATCGTGCTGCGTGCCTACGCCGCCGAGGGCCACACCCCCGCCACCGTGATGGCCCGTGCCTCGGTCTTCCTCCACGAACTCGACACCGACCGCTTCGCCACCTGCACCTACGCCGAGGCCGACCCCGCCACCGGGCTCGTCCAGATCGTGCGCGCCGGCCACGTCGACCCGCTCGTCCAGGAGGCCGACGGCACCGCCCGCAGGGTGGCGGTGGACGGCGGCCTGCCGCTCGGTCTTTCGGCCGAGTTCTCGCGGCTCGACTACCCGGTGACCACCGTCGAGCTCGACCCGGGCCAGACCCTGCTGCTGTACACCGACGGCCTGGTGGAGAAGCCCGGCACCGATCTCGACGAGGGCCTCCAGTGGCTGTCCTCGCTGGTCAAGCGCGGCCCGAGGGACCTCCAGGAGCTCGCCGACCACCTGTGCGACGTGGTCGAGGAGCGGGGCGGCGAGGACGACGTGGCGATCCTGCTGCTGCGTCGCGAGGGAACGTATCCCCAGGCCGGCGGGCGCCTCCAGCAGCACGTGGGGCAGAACGACCCGGAGGCGCTGCGCTCGGCCCGGCACATGATCCGGGCCGCGGTACGGGCCTGGGGCGCGGAAAGCCGCTCCGACGAGATCGAGCTGGTCGCCGACGAGCTGACGACCAACGCCCTGATGCACACCGACGGCGGCGCCATCGTGACCCTGCGGATGCTGCCCGGGCCCGAGCGGCGGCTGCGGGTGGAGGTCGAGGACCGCTCCAGCGCCCTGCCCAGGCGCCGGGAGGCGGGGGAGTCGGGCGTCTCGGGCCGCGGCCTGCTGCTCGTGGACCGGATCTCCGACCTGTGGGGCGTGGAGCCCAGGGGTGGCGGCAAGTGCGTGTGGTGCGAGTTCATCACCGAGCCCACGACGCGTTAACGGTACGTGAACTGATCGTACTTGACCGTAACCGACCGTAGGCGATTGACTTCGTCTGCCTTCCCCCTTCAGGGTCTCTCCTCCGGACCGCCCCTCCACGACTTCCCCGACCCCTGAGGACACCGTGCGCAGCGAGCTCCTTGCCCCGCTCGACCTGGCCTTCTGGCACCTCGAATCGACCGCCCACCCGCTGCACCTGGGCGCACTCGCCCACTTCGGCCCCACCCCCGACGCCACCTACCCGACCGCCCTGCTCGCGGACCGCGCCACCGCCGTCCCCCGGCTGCGCAAGCGCGTCCAGGACGTCCTCATCCCGGTCGGCGGGGCCGCCTGGACCACCGACCCGGACTTCGACGTCGCCCGTCACGTCCACGAGATCGCCCTGCCCGGCACCGACTTCGCCGCCGAAACGGTCCGGCTCGCCGGCGAGCTGATGGAACGGCCCGTCGAACGCGGCCTGCCGCCCTGGGAGATGTACCTCCTCACCGGCGCGCCGGACGGCTCCTTCGCCGTCCTCGTCAAACTCCACCACGCCCTCGCCGACGGTCTGCGCGCCGTCGCCATCGGCTCCGGCATCTTCGACGAGACCGCCGCCGCCCGGGCCGCCGCCCGCCGCCACCGCCCCGCGCCGGCCCGGCCCCGCCGCACCGCGTCCGCCTCGCCCGCCGGGCCCGCGGGCCTGGTCGGCGCCGCCCGCGAGCACCTCGGGGACCGGCTCGGCGGGCTCGGCGAGCGGCTCGGCGAGCTCGGCCGGGCCGTCGAACTCGGCGCCTCCGTCGTCCGCGCCTCCCGCCCCGCCGCCCTCGCGCCCACCGCCTTCCGGGCCCTGGCCGCCGCCCCCAGCGGCACCCGCCGCATCGCCACCGCCGTCCTCGACGAGCAGCGCGTCCAGCGGGTACGCCGCGGTGCCGGCGGCACCGCCAACGACGTCCTGCTCGCCGTCACCGCCGGAGCCCTGCGCCGCTGGCTCGACGGCCGCGGCGAGAGCCCGCCCGCAGCCGATCCCCGCGCCCTCGTCCCCGTCACCCGCCGCCGCCCCGGCACCCCCGCCCTCTCCCACGGAAACAGCCTCTCCGGCTACCTCCTCGACCTGCCCGTCACCGAGCCCGACCCGGCCGTCCGGCTCGCCGCCGTCCGCACCGCCATGGACCGCAACAAGGCCGCGGGCCCGCTGCGCGGCGCCGGCGCCGTCGCCCTGCTCGCCGACCGGCTGCCGCCGCTCGCCCACCGCTTCGGCGCCCCGCTCGCCTCCGGCGCCGCGCGGCTCCTGTTCGACCTGCTCGTCACCCACGTCCCGCTGCCCCGCGTCGCCCTCTCCCTCGGCGGCGCCCCGCTGCGCGCCCTGTTCCCGCTCGCCCCGCTCGCCCGCGGCCAGTCCCTTGCCGTCGCCCTCTCCCCGTACGGCGGCCACGTCCACGTGGGCCTGGTCGCCGACGGCCGGGCCGTCCCCGACCTCGACGCCCTCGCGGCCGGTTTCCACGCCGAACTCGACCTGCTGGACCCCGGAGTCTGAGGCAGGGTGGAGCCATGCCCGAACTGCCCGAGGTCGAAGCCCTCCGCGAGTTCCTAGACGAGCACCTCGTGGGCAAGGAGATCGCCCGCGTGCTGCCCGTCGCGATCAGCGTGCTCAAGACGTACGACCCGCCGCTGAGCGCGCTGGAGGGCGCCACGGTCTCCGCGGTCGCCCGGCACGGCAAGTTCCTCGACATCGAGGCCGGCGGGCTCCACCTGCTCGTCCACCTCGCCCGGGCCGGCTGGCTCCAGTGGAAGGACGTCCTGCCGTCGGGGCCACCGCACCCCGGCAAGGGCCCACTCGCCCTGCGCACCGCACTCACCGGAGGCGACGGCTTCGACCTCACCGAGGCCGGCACCACCAAGCGCCTCGCCGTCCACCTGGTCCACGACCCCGCCGACGTGCCCGGCGTCGCCCGCCTCGGACCCGACCCGCTCGCCGCGGACTTCGACCTCGCCGCCTTCACCGCCCTGCTCGCCGGCGAACGCCGCCAGATCAAGGGCGCACTGCGCGACCAGAGCCTCATCGCCGGCATCGGCAACGCGTACAGCGACGAGATCCTGCACGCCGCCAGGATGTCCCCCTTCAAACCCACCCAGAACCTCACCTCCGAGGAGACCGCCGTCCTGTACGAGGCGATGCGCACCACCCTCGGCGAGGCCGTCGAACGCTCCCACGGCATCGCCGCCGGCAGACTCAAGGCCGAGAAGAAGAGCGGACTGCGCGTCCACGGCCGCGCCGGCGAGACCTGCCCGGTCTGCGGGGACACCATCCGCGAGGTCTCCTTCAGCGACTCCGCCCTGCAGTACTGCCCCACCTGCCAGACCGGCGGCAAGCCGCTCGCCGACCGCCGCATGTCCAAGCTCCTCAAATAGACTCCCGCGCATGCTGCGCGTACTGGCCGTCGACGACGAGGCGCCGGCCCTCGGGGAACTGCTCTACCTGCTGCGGGCCGACCCGCGGGTGCGCAGCGCCGAAGGCGCCGGCGACGCCACCGAGGCGCTGCGCAGGATCGGCCGCGCCCTGGAGAGCGGAGTGGACGGCGACGAGGCCGTCGACGTCGTCTTCCTCGACATCCACATGCCCGGGCTCGGCGGCCTCGACCTCGCCCGGCTGCTCGGAGGCTTCGCCCGGCCGCCGCTGATCGTGTTCGTCACCGCCCACGAGGGCTTCGCCGTCCAGGCCTTCGACCTGGAGGCCGTCGACTACGTCCTCAAGCCCGTGCGGCGCGAACGCCTCGCCGAGGCCGTCCGCCGCGTCCACGACCTCGTGCACGCCACCGCCGCGCAGCCCGTCCAGGCCCCGCCGCCCGCGCCCGAGCAGATCCCGGTCGAACTCGGCGGCGTCACCCGCTTCGTGCCGGTCGACTCCATCGCGTACGTCGAGGCGCACGGCGACTACGCCCGCCTGCACACCGACCACGGCAGCCACCTCGTCCGCATCCCCCTGTCCACCCTCGAAGAGCGGTGGGCCGCCCGCGGCTTCGTCCGCGTCCACCGCAGCCATCTCGTCGCCCTCGGCCGCATCGACGAGCTCCGCCTCGACGGCGGCGCGACCTCCGTCCGCGTCGGCGACGCCGAACTCGCCGTCTCCCGCCGCCACGCCCGCCAGCTCCGCGACCTGCTGATGCGGCGGGCGGACGGCTGACCGGCACCCGAAACGGGCAGGCCGGGAACCCCTACCGGGGCCGCGCCCCCTCTGCGTACACTCCACGGGCCCACCAGACCGTGAGAGAGCGGACGCGCCGATGTCCGAGCAGCACCCTCCCCCCGCCTCCGGCAGGGCGGACAACCAGCCACGGCCCCGGCGCGAGACCGTCACCCACGCCTCGGCCATGGGCGGCCCCGTGCCCCGGCCGCGCCCCCATCACCCGCCCGCCCGCTCCGAGATCAGCGAGCACACCACCCTCGGCCACACCTACGTACGCTCCCTGATGCGCAGCCAGCTGCGCGCCGCCCTCACCGGCCTCGGCGCCCTCGCCCTCCTGGTCGGCTCGCTGCCGCTGCTGCTCGCCCTGCCCGCCCCCGAGGCCGCCGTGTGGGCCGTGCTCGGCGTCGGCGTCCACCCGGTCGTCTGGGCCATCGCCCGCTGGTACGTGCGCCGCGCCGAACGCAACGAACGCGCCTTCACCGGCCTCGTCGAGCGCTGAACCCACGCCCGTGAACCAGAGCCACGCCGTCGCCGCCGTGACCGCCGTCGTCCTCGCCACCGTCCTCATCGGCGCCCTCGGCCTGCGCATCTCCCGCACCACCTCCGACTTCTACGTCGCCTCCCGCACGGCGGGACCCCGCCTCAACGCGGCCGCCATCAGCGGCGAGTACCTCTCCGCCGCCTCCTTCCTCGGCATCGCCGGACTCGTCCTCGTCCAGGGCCCCGACATGCTCTGGTACCCCGTCGGCTACACCGCCGGCTACCTCGTGCTGCTGCTCCTCGTCGCCGCACCGCTGCGCCGCTCCGGCGCGTACACGCTGTCCGACTTCGCCGAGGCCCGGCTCGAGTCGCCGCAGGTCCGCCGTCTCGCCAGCCTCTTCGTCGTCGGCATCGGCTGGCTCTACCTGCTGCCCCAGCTCCAGGGCGCCGGCCTCACCCTGGAGATCCTCACCGGCGCGCCCGACTGGGTCGGCGGACTGCTCGTCGCCCTCGTCGTCACCGGTACCGTCGCCGCCGGCGGCATGCGCTCCATCACCTTCGTCCAGGCGTTCCAGTACTGGCTCAAACTCACCGCCCTCCTCGTCCCCGCCCTCTTCCTCGTCACCGCCTGGTACGGGGACGGCGCCCCCCGCGCCCGCTTCGACGCCCCCGCCGTCTTCCAGGACACGACCGCCGTCCGCGTCGCCGACACCGTACGGATCGAGGTCGAGGCCCCGCTGACCCTCACCGTCACCGGCCGCGTCGACGAGCGGGCCTACGAAGAGGCCGGCGTCACCCTCGACCCGGGCACCCACCTGGTCGCGGGCGGCACCGAACTCGCCTTTCCCGCGGGCGCCCCCGTCCCGGGAAGGGCCATCACCGGAGACGATCCCCTCGGCTGGTCCCAGCCGCTCGCGGGCGGGCGCGACGGCCACCAGCTGTACGCCACGTACGGGCTGATCCTGGCCACCTTCCTCGGCACCATGGGCCTGCCGCACGTCGCCGTCCGCTTCTACACCAGCCCCAACGGCCGCGCCGCCCGCCGCACCACCCTCGTCGTCCTCGGACTGGTCGGCGTCTTCTACCTGCTGCCGCCGCTGTACGGGGCGCTCGGCCGCGTCTACGTCCCCGAACTCGCCCTGACCGGCGCCGCCGACGCCGCCGTCCTCGTGCTGCCCGAGCGGATGCTCGGCGGGGTCCTCGGCGACCTGCTCGGCGCACTGCTCGCGGGCGGCGCCTTCGCCGCCTTCCTGTCGACCGCCTCAGGACTGACCATGTCCGTCGCGGGCGTCCTCACCCAGGACGTGCTGCCCTCCAGGGGCGTGCGGCACTTCCGGCTCGCGACCCTGCTCGCCACCGCCGTCCCCCTGACCGCCGGCATCCTCGCCTCCAAGGTGCCGGTCGCCGACGCCGTCGGCCTCGCCTTCGCCGTCTCCGCCTCCTCCTTCTGCCCGCTGCTCGTCCTCGGCATCTGGTGGCGCCGGCTCACCCCGCCGGGCGCCGCCGCCGGGCTGCTCCTCGGCGGCGGCTCCGCGCTCACCGCCGTCATGGCCACCCGCGCCGGGCTGCCGCCCGCCGGCTGGTCCCACACCCTGATGGCCTGGCCGGCGGTCTGGTCGGTGCCGCTCGGCTTCCTCAGCATGATCCTGGTGTCGCTCGCGACCCCGCGGAGCATCCCGGCCGGCACCCCGCGGATCCTGGCCCGGCTGCACCTGCCCGAGGAGTTCAGCGGCCGGCCCGAACCGCGGGGGCCAGAACCGCGGGGGGCCGATCGGTGACCGGCATCGAACTGGCCGCGGCCGGCGCCGTGGGGGCGGTGCTGCTCGCCGCCGGGTTCGTCCTCGGCCGGATCACCGCCCATCGCGGGCGCCGCACCGCCGACCTCGACCTCGGCACCCCCGTCGAACGGGCCACCTTCCACACCCTGCACACCGCCTCCCTCGCCGCACCACCCCTGCGCGCCGGACTCACCGAGGAGACCGCCCGCCGGGCGGCCGGCCGGCTGCGCTCACTGCTCGGCACCGAGGCGCTGTGCCTCACCGACCGCACCGCCGTCCTCGCCTGGCACGGCCCCGGCGGCGGACGCCACCGCGACCGGGCCATGGACCTGGCCGCCGAGACCCTCGGCTCCGGCCGCAGCCGCTCCGCGCACACCGGCTGCGCCGACGTCGACTGCCCGCTGCGCTGGGCGGTGGTCGCCCCGCTCACCGGCGAGGACGGGGTGCTCGGCGCCCTCGTCGCCTACGGCTCACGGGAGTCGGCGGTCCTGGTGCGAGCGGCGACCGAGGTGGCCCGCTGGGTCTCCGTACAGCTGGAGCTCGCCGAGCTCGACCGCTCACGGACGCGGATCGTCGAGGCCGAGATCAGGGCCCTGCGCGCGCAGATCTCTCCCCACTTCATCTTCAACTCCCTCGCCGCCATCGCCTCGTTCGTCCGCACCGACCCCGAACGGGCCCGCGAACTGCTCCTGGAGTTCGCCGACTTCACCCGCTACTCCTTCCGCCGCCACGGCGACTTCGCCCAGCTCGCTGACGAACTGCGCTCCATCGAGCAGTACTTGGCGCTGGCCGGGGCCCGTTTCGGCGACCGGCTCAAGGTGACCCTCCAGATCGCCCCCGAAGTGCTGCCGGTGGCGCTGCCCTTCCTCTGTCTGCAGCCGCTCGTGGAGAACGCGGTCAAACACGGCCTGGAGGACTCCGCCGAGGGCTGCCGGGTGGTGATCGCGGCGCGCGACGCGGGCGCCGAGGCGGTCGTGACCATCGAGGACGACGGGGTCGGCATGGATCCGGAGGAGCTGCGCGCGATCCTGCGCGGCGAGCGTCCCTCGTCCTCCGGGATCGGCCTGTCCAACGTCGACGAACGGCTCCGCCAGGTGTACGGGCCCGAGCACGGTCTCGTGATCGAGACCGGGGTCGGCGCGGGGATGAAGGTGACGGTGCGGATCCCCAAGTACCGGCCCGGGGTCCACCCGACCGCCTGAGCCCCGACCGCCTGAGCCCCGGCGGCTTGCGGCGCGACGGCCTGGTCCTCGACGGCCTGGTCCTCGACTGTTCGGCCCCGACGGCCTGAGCTTCGACGGCCTCGGCCGCGACGCGCGAGTCCGGACGATCCGCTCCCTCAGCGCAGGTACAGGGCGAGATGGGCCAGGGCAACGCCCAACTGCCAGGCAGGCAGCCACACCTGACGGTCCTCGTCCACGCCGGCCCCCGCCGCGGCGGAGGCCGGCGGCCCGGCCACACCGGCGAGGTCGGCCAGGTCGGCCGCGCGCAGCTCCGTCGCGCGCAGCCGCCGCCAGGTGGCCCTGGCGAGCGCCGTGTCGGGCCCCTCGGCCGTGGCGTCCCGCGGTGCGGCGAGTCGCGCGGTGACCCAGCCGGACCAGGGGTGGTCGTGGGCGGTCCGCCGCAGCCAGTCCTCCACCCCGGGGCCGGACAGATGGACGGTGAGGGCGAGGGCCTGGAGGCCGGCCCGGAACTCCAGGGTCCCCGGCTCGACGAGCCCGCTGGTGCGCAGCAGGTCCTCGGCGGCGTACTCGGCGCGCAGCCAGTCCATGGGGACGGCGAGCCCGCCTCCGCCGGCGCCGTTCGTGCTTTCGGGCAGCAACGCTCCACCTCTCCCGGACGTCTCATGTCGAGGCCCCCGGCGACGAGCCTCCCCTGAGAAGGGCGCGCGCGGGGCGCACTTGGCTCAACTCGCCGGTGCGGTTCCGGATACGGCCCCCGCCACATCGGTGCAGGTGAGAGCCGTGTGACTCGGGTGATGGGCGGGTCTGGCGGGTCGGGGACCGCCTACCGCCGCTCAGCCGAGCAGCGCGTACACCGCCGTCGCGTGGGCGGCCGTCTCGTCCGTCCCGTCGGCGGTCATGGTGATGTCCGCGAAGGCCATCCGTTTGCCGGCCTTGGTCAGCCGCGCCCGCACCAGGACGTCCGCGCCGATCACCGCGCGCTGGAAGCTGATCGACTGCTGGACGGTGGTCATCGGCACGAAGCCGCCGCGGGCGGCGGCCACCGCGATCACCGTCGCCGTGTCGGCCGCGGCCATCAGCGCCTGGCCGCTGAGCCCGCCGCCCTCCCGGGCGAGCCGGTCGGACCAGGGGAGCCTGAGGACGGCCTCGTGGCCGTCGACCGAGGCCACGGAGAGCCCGAGGTCGAGCACCCAGGGGGCGAAGTTGTCGGCGAGGACCTTTTCGGCGGCGGCGAGAGTGAGCGTCACGACGGTCATTGTGCGGCGGCGGCCCGTGGCCGGGCAACGGCCGTGCGCCGTGGCGGCCGGTAGCCGGGCAGCCGGGTGCCGAGCTGGCGCAGGGCGTAGTGCGAGCGGGACTTGACGGTGCCGGCCGGGATCCCGAGGTCCGCGGCGGCCTCGTTGACGGTCAGGCCGTGGAAGTAGAGCCGTATGAGGACCGCCCGGTGCTCCGGGCTCAGGCCCCGTACCGCCGCGCGGACGTCGAGGACGGCGTCGGCCGACTCGGTGGCGTCGGCCGGGTCGGCGGTGACGGCGAGCACCCCGTCGCCGACCTCGGCGGGCCGGGCGAGCCGGGAGCGGCGCGCGTCGATGGCGAGCCGCCGGGCGACCGTGAACAGCCAGGGCCGCATCGACTCGTAGGGCGCGTCGAAGACCTCGGGGTGCAGCCAGGCCCTGACCAGGGTCTCCTGCACCAGGTCCTCGGCGCGCTGGCGGTCGCCGTGGGTCAGTCCGAGGAGGAAGGCGAGCAGCGCCTGGCCGTGCTCGCGCTGGAGCACCTTCAGGGCCCGCTCATCGGTGGTAGCCGTCGTCATGTCGACGTATACGAACGCATCCGGGCGACAAGGGACAGGGAACGGACAGTGGTCTGCGACGAACGGTCGCACCGAGCGGTGAACGGTACGGCGAACGGTAGGGCGAGCCGTCGCGCGGAACTACTGCGTCCGATTCAGCGGGGTTTCCCGCGGTCTGCGGCATTGACCCTTGACTGGGGGCTTCCTCCCCTGTGAATTCGTATGAACAGATGTTCATCCCATGAAGCAGCGGAGTTCGGCAGATGACCCCACGCACGAGATCGGGCGCGGCGGCCCTCGCCGCCGTCCTGCTCGCCGCCGCCACCGGCTGCGCCGCCGGCGACCGCACCCCCGGCACCCCCACGGCCACCGGCAAGCCGCCCCAGCGCCCGGCGGCCCCCGGGGCTGCCTCCGCGCCCGCCCCCTTCACCCTCGTCGCCTCCGGCGACGTCCTGCCGCACGACTCGATCATCAGCCGGGCCGCCGTCGACGCGGGCGGCTCGGGCTACGACTTCCGCCCCATGCTCTCCGGCGTCAAGCCCGTCGTCTCCGCCGCCGACCTCGCGATCTGCCACATGGAGACGGTCTACGGGGCCGACGGCGGCCCTTACACCGGCTACCCCGCCTTCAAGTCGCCGCCCGAGATCGCCGCCGCCCTCAAGGAGACCGGCTACGACTCCTGCTCCACCGCCTCCAACCACACCCTGGACGACGGCGCCGCCGGCCTGCGCCGCACCCTCGACACACTCGACAAGGCAGGTGTACGGCACGCCGGTTCGGCCCGCACCGCCGAGGAGGCGGCCAGGCCGACCCTGCTCAAGGCGGGCCGCGCGACCGTGGCCCAGCTGGCCTACACGTACGACACCAACGGCTTCCCGCTGCCCGAGGGCCAGCCCTGGGCGGTCAACCTGATCGACGAGCAGAGGATCGTGGCCGACGCCCGGGCCGCGCGCAAGGCCGGAGCCGACGTCGTCGTGGTCTCGATCCACTGGGGCACCGAGTGGCAGAGCGACCCCGACGACCGGCAGCTCACCCTCGGCCGCGCCCTGACCGCCTCGCGCACCGGAAGCCGCCCCGACATCGACCTCGTCCTCGGCACCCACGCCCACGTCCCCCAGGCGTACGAGAAGGTCAACGGCACCTGGATCGTCTACGGCATGGGCGACCAGATCGCCGGCGACATGATCAACTACGAGGGCTCCCGCGACGGCCGCGGCAACCAGGGCACCCTCGCCCGCTTCACCTTCGCCCCGCCGACCTCGCCCGGCGCCCGCTGGCAGGTGAGCCGGGCGGAGTTCATCCCGCAGTTCTTCGACACCGTCCGCGGGAAGGTGGTCAACCTCAACGCGGCCATCAGGAAGGGCGAGCGGCAGTACACCGACACCCGCGACACCATCCGCGAGGTCGTCCTCGGCCGCGGGGCCGCACGCGACGGCCTGGTCATGGGGGAGTAGCCGCCGGCGGGTGGCCGGCTACGGCACGACGGTGACGGGCCAGCGGCCCGCCTTCACCAGGCGCACCGCGACCGAGCCGACGAGGCGGTGCCCGGCCGACTCCGAGACCCCCACCACGACGGCGTCCGCCTTCAGCTCGTCGGCAGCCGAGACCAGACCCGCGTACGCGTCCCCACGGAAGGTGTGGAACTGCCAGCGCACCTGCCAGATCTCCTTCACGCGCTCCGCGGACTCCCGGATCTCGGCCACCAGGCTCTCGGCGATCTCGTCCGTGACCGCGGCGACCGGAGCGCCGAGCGCCGTCCCCGCCGCGAGCACGGGCTGGACGTAGACGAGGGCGAGCAGCGCGTTCTGCCGCCGGGCGAGACCGGCCGCGTACGCGGCGGCGCGCAGGGACGACGCGGAACCGTCGACCCCGGCGACGATCACCTTCGGGCCGTCCGTACCTCGTTCGAAGCCACTCACCCTCCGAGGCTATCGGCTCATCGGGTGCTTTCCGCCAGGCGGCCGGTGTCGCTGAGGAGACCGCGCCGTCCTCCGTACGAACCATTGGTCATGAAAAAGGATGAGATGCCCACGGGGCGCCGTTCGCTGCTGCGCATCGCCGCCGCCCTCGGGGCCACCGCCACGGTCGGCGTCTTCGCGGCGGACCGCCTGACCACGTCGCCGGCGTCCCCCGACGGGGCCGCTCCGGCGGCGCCCGCCGGGCCCGCCGGGTCGCCCGCCGGGCCCGCCCCGGGTGCGGCCGGCGCCCAGGCCGGCCAGGCCGCCCAGGCTGCCAAGGCGCAGGCGAGGCAGCGCCCCGCCGCGTACCGCCTCCAGCCGATGACCGAGTACGCGCCCCCCGCCTTCCGCCGCGCGATCCCGCCGGTGCGGCAGCGGCCCTTCCTGCGCATGTCCGGCGTCGGCCGCTCGATGGTGCTCACCTTCGACGACGGGCCCGACCCGCGCTACACCCCGGAGATCCTCGCCACCCTGCGACGCTACGACTGCCGGGCGATGTTCTTCGTCTGCGGCGAGATGGCGGTCGACAACCAGGACCTCCTCAAGGAGATGGCCGAGGACGGCCACGTGGTCGGCAACCACTCCTGGTCCCACCCCCTGATCCCCAAACTGCGGCCCTCCCGCATCCGCCAGGAGCTCGGCTCCACCAGCGACGTCGTCGAACAGGCCCTCGGCACCCCGCCGCTGTGGTACCGGGCGCCGTACGGCGCCTGGAACCGGCACTCGTTCGAGATCGGCGCCGAGCTGGGCATGGAACCGCTGGCCTGGACCGTCGACACCCTCGACTGGACGGAGCCCGGCACCGCCACCATCGTCCGCCGGGTCCTCGACGGCGCCGGGCCCGGGGTCGTCGTCCTCAACCACGACGCGGGCGGCAACCGCGCGCAGAGCGTGGCCGCCCTCAAGCGCTATCTGCCCCAGCTCCTCGACGCGGGCTACAGCATCACCGTCCCGCGCCGCTGAACACCGGTACGGGAAACGCCGAAGGGCCCCGGCACGGACGTCCGTGCCAGGGCCCTTCGCGCCGGGGCTGGGTTCGCCAGGGAGTGTCCCGCCGGTCATGCCCGGGGCTCGCGACACCCCCTAGCGCGAGCCGACCATCCGGGCGTAGACGACGACGTTGCCGTCGTAGCCCCGCGCCCGCGAGTAGCCGCCGCCACACGTGATCACCCGCAGCTCGGGCTCGCCGGTGTCCGCGTACACCTGTACGCCGGGGAAGTTGTCCTTGGCGTAGACCTCGACGCCGTAGATCTCGAAGACGGCGATCCGGCCGTCGTACCGCTCGACCTCGACGTGCTGGCCCTTCTCCAGGGAGCCGAGCCCGTAGAAGACGGCGGGGCCTGACAGGTTGTCGACATGGCCCACGACGACGGAGGTGCCGCGCATGCCCGGGGCGATGCCGTTCTGGTACCAGCCGGCCAGGTTGGCGTCCTGGGCCGGGGGAGCGGCGATCCACCCGTTCGGGTCGAGGCCCACGTCCATGATCGGCGCCGCCACCCGGATCGCCGGGATGCGGATCCGTGAGGCCGGGGCGAACGGAAGGGGTTCCACACCGGCGGCCGCGGTCGGAGCGGGGCCGACGGGGGCGACCGGGCGGGCCGCGGCGGCGGGCTGGGGCGGGCCGGACTCGAAGCCGACCCCGTTGCGCATTATCGCCAGGCCGGACAGCATGACGAGAGCCAGTGCGCCCCAGGGCTGGCGTCGCCTGGCGGCCTCGAAGACGCTGAAGTCCTTGGGCCTCATGGTTCTCCCTTCGTGGCGTCATCGGAACGGTAAGGGGACCCGGCCGGTCCGGCGATCCGAGTGCGGCGAACGGGTGGCGGCCCGCTACCCGCGGGGGCCACTGCGGCAAGCGGGTGATGACCCATCCGAGTCATCGTCGGATCATCGTTCCGGTACCGCGTGACCTGCGGCTCCGTCGGATTCCCACCCCGTTCGGCCGCAACCCCGCCTCACCAGGGTGGACCAGTGCCGAAATGCGCGGGTCGTCGCCGCTTGTGATGGTTCGTCAAGGAAGGCGTACTCGTCGAATCTCCCGGAGCACCGCTTTGGGGCGTCTTCCACAGGAGGTTCAACCATGCGTGCTGCACGCACTCTGGCGGTGACGGCGACGGCGTTCGCAGCCCTTGGGCTCGCGGCCCCCCTCGCCACCGCCACCAACAACGGCGGGGCCGGCGGGAACGGCGGGCCGTCCGACGTCCAGGTCAGCCCGTTCGAGGTCTTCCCCGGGGCGACGCTCACCGTCACGGTCAGGGGCTGCAACCGTGGTGGCACGGTCACGTCCAACGCCTTCCCCGAGACCAGCCTCTCCAGGGACAACAGCGGGCTCTCCACCGCGGTCGCCCGCATCTTCAACAACGCGACACCCGGCAACTACAACCTCGCCGTGCGGTGCAACGACGACAACCGGGTGGTGACCCGCCCGTTCCGCGTGCTCCCGGGCCGCGGCGCACAGGGCGGTCTGGGCGGCTCGCTCGCCCCGAGCTCCACCGAGATGGCCGTCGGCGGCGGCCTCGTCGCCGCGGCCGCGCTGGGCGGCGGCGTGTTCATCGCCCGCCGGCGCCGCGTGACCGGCGCGGGGGCCTGACCGGCCGAACCTCCCGGTCCGGCCCGCAACGCCCGTCGCCCCCGAGTCCTTTCGAGGATTCGGGGGCGACGGGCGTGGGGTCAGGTACGGGTTCGGGCGAGGAAACTCGTACGGTGTCGAACGCGCTTGTACGGGCGGGGGCACCGTCCGCGCCGTCAGTGGCGGCGGCCGGCGGACGCCCTGCGCCGGACCACGAACACCACGCCGCCCGCCGCGGCGAGCACCATGGCCCCGCCGCCCGCAAGGGCCCACGTGTCGGCCGAGTCGGTCGAGCCGCCGAGCCCGCCCTGCACGCCGCGCGGGGGAGTGAGCAGTGTGGAGCTCGACGTCGGCGTCGACGTGGCACCGCCCCTGATGGTCAGGTCGACGGTGCCGGAGATGCCGCCGGTGCAGTTGAACGAGACCGTGTAGACGGCCCCGCGCCTCGCATCGAGGTCCACGGTCGCGGTGGCCGCCGAACCCGGGGCGATGGTGACGGTGTCGAAGATGCCCGCCGAGGCCGTCGCCGTACTCGCGCACCCGGGCGCGCTCACGGTGATCCGGCCGCCGGGGTTGACGACGCCGGGAGAGACGACGAAATCGCCCGGGGCCTTGGCTCTGGGCGCCGCCTTGGGGTTCGGCGCGGGGGCGCCGTCGGCGGCGGCGAGGGGGGCGGCCAGGGCGATGGCGGCCGCCCCCAACAGAGCGGTGGATGCGGCACGTATCGCGCGCATGGTGGATCCTCCGGGTCCCCGAGGAGCACCTGCGGAAGGGATTTTCCGCAAAAGGCATGACATGCACCTCGATACCGCAGACGCTAGGAGCCCCGTACCACAACCGCGATCCCAGTCGCGCGAATGGGTCACCGATGTCCCCCGCCCGGCCTACATTCCGGCCCTGGATCAGCCCGTGAGCTGCGGGAACAGATCGGTGAACGGCGCGGCGGTCGCGGCGATGCCCCGGCCGAACGGCGCGTCGAAGTCCCAGATGAGGAAGAGCAGGAAGGCGATCAGGGCGCTGAACAGGCCCGCGAGCAGGACCTCACGGCCGGTGCGCCGGATCTGCAGCGTGAAGATCAGGCCCACCGTCACCAGGGCGCCGATGATCAGACCGAACCACACCACCCCCGGCATCGTCGCCCCCGCGCTCTGCCCCCGGGCGCCGCGGGCGTCGTCCGCGACCGCCACCTGGTCCACCAGCGGCTGATAGGCCTGCCCCTCGAAGTCGTTGGCGGGCTGGTAGTCGGTGACGCTGCGCCGGACCTTCTCCAGCAGCTGCGTCCCCTCCTCGCTGAGCTCGCCGTGCTCCGTCATGTGCGGGAACTCCTCGTCGACGACGTAACGCACATACGTGTCGACGTCGCCCCGGATCCGGTCCCGCACGACGGTCGGGTACACCTGGGCGCGCGCCGACACCTCGTGCAGCGCCTGGGCCTCCTGACGCACGGTCTCCTGGGCGGCACTGCGGGCCTCCCAGACGCCGGCGATGGCGAGGCCGAGGACGATGGCGTACACCACGCCGATCATCATCGTCATGTACTCGATGACGTCGGGGGTCTCACTGGGGTCGTCGTCCTCGGGCAGCCTGCGGTGGTTGATGACGACGATGGTGAGGACGACGGCGCACGCGGCGGCCATCGCGATGGTCAGAACAAGCCATTCCGACAAGATTTCCTCCGTTGGCGAGGCAAGGGCGGGTGCGCGGGCTCAGCGGGAGCGGGGGCGCAGGATCGCGGTCGCGATCACCGCGGGGGCGGTGACGAGCAGGGTCGTGGTGAGCACGTTCGGGGCGCGCTTCGGCTTCACCCGGGACGCGCGCTGGTAGTGCGGCAGGGCGACCGGCCCGGGCGCGGGCGAGCGCACCGCCGGTGGCGGTGACGGGCTCGGCGGCGGGGGCGGCGGCTCCGCCTCCGGCGTGCGCGGGGCGGGCCTGGGCGGCGCGGGCTCCGGGGCGGGCGCGGGCTTCGCCGGGGGCGGGGTCCGCACCGGTGGCGGGGGAGCGGTGGTGGGGACGGGCTTGGGCGGAGGCGGTTTCGGCGGGGTGGGCTTCGGTGGGGTGGGCTTCGGTGGGGTGGGCGTGGGGCTCGGGGTGGGTGTGGGGCTCGGTGTGGGACTGGGGGTGGGTGTGGGGCAGGACGGGTGCGTCGGATGGTGGTGACCCGGATGACCCGGATGACCCGGATGGCCGGGATGGCTGGGGTGGCCGGGATGGCCGGAGTGGCCCGGGTGCGGTGGACGGCTGGGGTGCGGTGGACGGCCGGGGCAACAGGCCCCCGACCCGGCGACCGCGACCGCGGTGTTCGCCCCGCCGGACCCGGTCACGGCATAGGCGCAGGCGTCGGCCGCGGCCGGCACCGGCGCCGCGAGCAGCCACACCAGCGCGCCGGCGGCCAGCGGGCGCGCCAGCAGCGACCCGTAGCGGGTGAACCCGTACTGAGGCAACGAAGACACGCCGAGCAGCCTGATCGCGCGATCCGGTCCGCAGGGCCGGAACGGCCCCGCATTCCCCGGATGGAGGGGATCTCGCGGCGTACTGGTTTGACGTTTCCGCCGATTCTGTCGTTCCACGTGTACCCAACGGCACGACGGTGTGCGCCGTTGCGGGTGGTGGAAAGCGGATTGAGGCGGTGTCACCCGACGGCCATGGAGCGCCGATCCGGGAACTGGCCGGTTGTCGCCGTCCCTTGGGGCGCGGCTGCGGTGGCGCCGGGCCTCCGGACTGCACCGGAGGAGCCGAACGGGGCGCGCACGACCGCATGCACGTGAAGGTGCACGGTCTGAAGGCGTGAACTCTTCCTTACCGGCCGCACGTGCCATTGGCGTGTGACCAAGAACGGATCGCGAATTTCCGTTTCCACTCGCTCTCCAGGCAGGCGATCAGTAGCCTCGGCTCGAACGCCGGCCGCGAACACATGGCCGCATCCCCCATGGCGACTTGTTGGAGACTTTGATGGAGCGTCCCGCCTGGGCTCCGCCGGGTATCGATATTTCGGTGCCGAGCGTGTCCCGTATGTACGACTTCTATCTGGGCGGCTCGCACAATTTCGAAGTGGACCGGGAGGCGGCCCGCAAGGCCATGGACTTCATACCGGGACTCCCCAAGATCATGCAGGCGAACCGCGCCTTCATGCGGCGCGCCGTCCGCCACGCCGTCTCCGACGGCATCACCCAGTTCCTCGACATCGGCTCCGGCATACCGACCTTCGGCAACGTCCACGAGGTCGCCCGGGCCGCCAGCGACGAGGCCCGCGTCGTCTACGTCGACCACGACCCGGTCGCCGTCGCCCACAGCCGAGCGGTGCTCGCCGGCGACGACCGCTCGGCCGTGGTCGCCGCCGACCTGCGCAAGCCCCGCGAGATCCTGCACAGCCCGGAGGTCGGCGAACTCATCGACCTGGACCGGCCGGTGGCCCTGCTCCTCGTCGCCGTCCTGCACTTCCTCGAGGACCAGGACGAGCCCCGTGCGGCCGTAGCCGAACTCCTCGACGCACTCGCCCCCGGCAGCCTCCTCGTCGTCACCCACGCCTCCTACGAAGGCGTCCCCCTGCCCCAGGAGCAGGCAGGCGGCACGGTCGGCGTCTACCGCGACATCCGCAACCCGCTCGTCATGCGCTCGCACGACGAGATCACCCGCTTCTTCGACGGCACCGAACTCGTCGAGCCCGGACTCGTCCCCATGCCCCGCTGGCGGCCCGACGCTCCGGAAGAGGAGGAGGACCCCTACGCCTTCTCCGGGTTCGCAGGGGTGGGGCGCAAGGCGTGAAGCTGCCGTCCCAGCCGGCCGGTTCCGTCGCCGACGCCGACGGACCGGAGGACAGACTCAGACGGTTCGTCACCATCTGGAGCCGTACCGTCTTCCCGGTCACCGCGACCTCGATGACCCGTCAGGAGTTGGAGCGGCACCTGCTGCCGCCGGCCCGCGACCTGTCCGACGCCCTGCACGCCCGGCCCTTCGACACCGCCCCCGCGCACCGCGCGGGCCAGGCCCTCGTGGCCGCACACTGCACGGACCCCGACGCGCTCGCCCGCAGCCTCGGCGTCGTCGACGCCTACCTGGTGCTCTACTGCGGTACGGAGGACCCCGACGCCACCGCCGAGGAACTGCGGGCCCGCTGCTCCCGGCTCCAGCACGCCATGGCCGCCGGCTTCGCCCAGGCCCTGCGCGAGCGGACCCTCGCCGAGCAGGAGTCCATCGCCCACTCGGCGCTCTCCGCCCGCAGCGACGCCGAACACGCCCTGCACGCCACCGAGAGCCGCTTCCGCGCGGTCTTCGACGGCGCCGCCATAGGCATCGGCATCGCCGACCTCGAAGGCAACGTCCTGGAGGTCAACGAGACCCTCACCCGCATGTTCGGCGGTCTCGAACAGCACGTCCTCAGCCGCAACATCGCCGAGTGGTCCCACCCCGAGGACGGCCCGCACGTCTGGCGGCTCTACGACGAACTGGTCCGCGGCGAGCGCGAGCACTACCGGGTCGAGAAGCCGTACTACCGCGGCGACGGCACCGCCCTGTGGACCAACCTCACCGTCTCCCTGCTGCGCGACGCCGCCGGCGTCCCCCGCTACCAGCTGGCGCTGATGGAGGACACCACCGAGCGGCGGCTGCTCAACCTGCGCCTTCGGTACGAGGCGAC
The DNA here is from genome assembly GCF_044541845.1 of Streptomyces sp. NPDC085481. Taxonomy (NCBI): domain Bacteria; kingdom Bacillati; phylum Actinomycetota; class Actinomycetes; order Kitasatosporales; family Streptomycetaceae; genus Streptomyces; species Streptomyces sp. NPDC085481. The sequence goes on along the minus strand of NZ_JBITTJ010000013.1, from coordinate 128,986 downwards.
CCACGACGCCCTCACCGGGCTGCCCAACCGCACCCTGTTCTTCGAACGCCTGGAGAAGACCCTCGCGCCGGGCGAGGGCAGCCGCTTCGGCCTGTGCTACCTCGACCTCGACGGCTTCAAGGTCATCAACGACAGCCTCGGCCACGCCACCGGGGACCGGCTGCTCGTCGAGGTCGCCGACCGGCTGCAGAGCTGCGTCACCGCGCCCGGGGAGATGGTCGCCCGGCTCGGCGGCGACGAGTTCGTCGCCCTGACCACCGGGCCCGGCAGCGAACGCAAGGTCGCCGAACTCGCCGACCGGATGCTCGCCGCCCTCGCCACCCCCATCCGCATCGACGGGCGCGAGCTGCCCGTACGCGGCAGCGTCGGCGTCGTCGAGGGCCTGGCGGGGGAGCGCACCGCCGCCGAGGTGCTCCGCAGCGCCGACATCACCATGTACCGGGCCAAGTCGGCGGGCGGCAACCGCTTCGAGTTCGCCGACGCCGAGGCCGACGCGCGGGCCATCACCCGGCACGGGCTCACCACCGCCCTGCCGGCCGCCCTGGAGCGCGGCGAGTTCTTCATCGAGTACCAGCCGCTCGTGCACCTCGACGACGGCAGCGTGCACGGCGCCGAGGCGCTCGTCCGCTGGTGCCATCCGCAGCACGGGGTCCTCGGCCCGGACCGGTTCATCCCGCTCGCCGAGAACACCGGCCTCATCGTGCCGCTCGGCCGCTGGGTGCTCCAGGAGGCCGTACGCCAGGCCCGGTTCTGGCAGACCGAGACCCCCGGGGGCCGGGGCGGCCGGCCGCTGCGCGTCAACGTCAACCTGTCGCCGACCCAGCTGCACCACCCGCGGCTCGTCGCCGACACCGTCGACGTCCTGGAACGCGCCGGCCTCGAACCGGGCGCGCTGTGCCTGGAGGTGACGGAGTCGGCGCTCATCGGCGCCGACGACGACCTGCTCAAGCCGCTGCGGCAGCTCGCCGAGATGGGCGTGGACATCGCCCTCGACGACTTCGGCACCGGCTACTCCAACCTCGCCAACCTGCGCCGGCTGCCGGTGAGCGTGCTCAAGCTGGACCGTTCCTTCACCCAGGGCATGCAACGGCATCCGGCGGACCCCGTCGACCTCAAGATCGTCGAGGGGATCGTGCAGCTCGCCCACAGCCTGGAGCTCGCGGTCACCGTCGAGGGCGTGGAGACCGGCGCCCAGGCCCAGCAACTGCGTGAACTCGGCTGCGACACCGCCCAGGGCTGGTACTACGCCCGCCCCGGCGCCCCGGACCGGATCCACTCGCTGGTGCTGGCGGACGCGGTCTAGTGGGTGTCCCGCCCTGATCCGCCGGACAGTCCCCGGGTTCTGTCCGGCTGCCCCGATCCGCCGGACAGGCCCTGGGCCTCCCGCGTGCCCGGTGTGGTCCGACTGCCCCCGCGGGAGGCCATGAGCAGCTTCTGCAGCTCGCGCGCCGCCCGCGGGGGTGCCACGTCGCTGCGGTGCGCCAGCGCGATCGTGCGGCGCAGGCCCGGCCGCGCCAGTGCCGTGACCCTCAGGTCGCGGCCCGCCCGCGCCGCGACCATCGTGGGCACGACCGCGAGGCCGAGCCCCGCCCGTACGAAACCGAGGACGGCGTCCATCTCGCCGCCCTCCACCGTGAACGAGGGCTCGAAGCCCTCCGCCCGGCAGGCCGCCACGGTCAGCTCCCGCAGGTCGTAGCCGTGCCGGAACATCACCAGCGGCTGGTCGCGCAGATCCGCGATCCGCACCGGCCTGCGCGGCGCCGGCGCGGACGCCGCGGACACCACCACCAGGTCCTCGGTCAGCAGCTCCACCGTCGTCAGCGCGGGTGACGGCGTCGGCAGCGGCAGCACCACGAGCGCCAGGTCGAGCGCCCCGCGCGCCAGCTCCCGCACCAGGTCGTGCGAGCCGCCCTCCTCGATCAGCAGCCGGATCCCCGGATGCAGGTCGTGGAAAGCGCGCAGCACGTCCGGAAGCAGCCCCGTGCACAGGCTCGGCGTCGCCCCGAGCCGCACCCGCCCGCGCTTGAGCTGCACCAGCTCCTGCACCTCGTGCCGGGCCGTGTCCGTGTCGGCGAGGATCCGGCGGGCCAGCGGCAGCAGAGCCTCGCCCGCTTCGGTCAGCGCGATGTTGCCCCGTGCCCGGCTGAACAGCTCCGCGCCGAGCTCCTGCTCCAGCGCCTTGATCTGCTGGGACAGCGAGGGCTGCGACACATGGACACGCTCGGCGGCCCGGGTGAAGTGGAGCGTCTCGGCGACGGCGACGAAGTACAGGAGCTGCTGGAACTGCATGACACCAGCCTACCCGGCTCCATAGTCCTCGCCTATCGAGATCAGCCGAACCATGTCTTGGACCTCTCGGGCCCTTCGCCCTTACCGTCGCTGGCATGGCTCTGGCAACCAAGACCGACCGGCGGCCCGACCGGCCACCCGCCGCCCCCACCCGCGGCTTCTGGGCGTCGACCATCGGCAAGAAGACCGTGATGGCCGCGAGCGGCCTGACCATGCTCGGCTACCTCGTCGCCCACGTCGCCGGCAACCTCAAGGTCTTCTTCGGCCCCGGCGAGTTCAACGCCTACGGCCACTGGCTGCGCGTCATGGGCGCACCCGTCCTGCACCACCACTGGGCCCTCTGGCTGGTCCGGATCGTGCTGCTCGCCGCCGTCGCCGCCCACGCCGTCTGCGCGTACCAGCTCAGCAGGCGCGACCTCAAGGCCCGCCCCACCGCCTACGTCCACCGCCGCAAGCGCTCCTCCTACGCCACCCGCACCATGCGCTGGGGCGGCGTCATCCTCGCCCTCTTCATCGTCTGGCACGTCCTCGACCTCACCACCGGCACCGTCCACCCCGGCGGCTTCCAGGAGGGCAAGCCCTACCAGAACGTCGTCGACACCTTCTCCACCTGGTACGGCAACCTCATCTACATCGTCGCCATGCTCGCCGTAGGACTCCACGTCCGGCACGGCTTCTGGAGCGCCGCCCAGACCCTCGGCGTCGGCAACGCCCGCCGCGAACGCCTCCTCAAGGCCACCGCCGACACCCTCGCGCTCGCCCTGACCGCGGGCTTCGTCTCCGTACCCGTCGCCGTCATGACCGGAGTGGTGAGCTGACATGACCCTTCCCGACTACCCGACCGGCGAGCCCCTCACCGACACCGCCGCCCCCACCGGACCCATCGCCGAACGCTGGGACACCCGCCGCTTCCAGGCCAGGCTCGTCAACCCCGCCAACCGCCGCGGCCACCGCATCATCGTCGTCGGCACCGGCCTCGCCGGCGGCTCCGCCGGCGCCACCCTCGCCGAACAGGGCTACCAGGTCGTCCAGTTCTGCTACCAGGACTCCCCGCGCCGCGCCCACTCCATCGCCGCCCAGGGCGGCATCAACGCCGCCAAGAACTACCGCAACGACGGCGACTCCATCCACCGCCTCTTCTACGACACCGTCAAGGGCGGCGACTTCCGCGCCCGCGAGTCCAACGTCCACCGCCTCGCCCAGATCTCCGTCGAGATCATCGACCAGTGCGTCGCCCAGGGCGTCCCCTTCGCCCGCGAGTACGGCGGACTCCTCGACACCCGCTCCTTCGGCGGCGTCCAGGTCTCCCGCACCTTCTACGCCCGCGGCCAGACCGGCCAGCAACTCCTCCTCGGCGCCTACCAGGCACTGTCCCGGCAGATCGCCGCCGGCAACATCGAGATGCACCCCCGCACCGAGATGCTCGACCTGATCGTCGTCGACGGCCGCGCCCGCGGCATCGTCGCCCGCGACCTCGTCACCGGAGCGATCTCCACCCACTACGCCGACGCCGTCGTCCTCGCCACCGGCGGCTACGGCAACGTCTTCTACCTGTCCACCAACGCCATGAACTCCAACGCCACCGCCGTGTGGCGGGCCCACCGGCGCGGCGCCTACTTCGCCAACCCCTGCTTCACCCAGATCCACCCCACCTGCATCCCGCGCACCGGCGACCACCAGTCCAAGCTCACCCTGATGAGCGAGTCGCTCCGCAACGACGGCCGCATCTGGGTCCCCAAGGCCCACGGCGACACCAGGCCCGCGAACGAGATCCCCGAGGACGAGCGCGACTACTACCTGGAGCGCATCTACCCCTCCTTCGGCAACCTCGTCCCCCGCGACATCGCGTCCCGCGCCGCCAAGAACGTCTGCGACGAAGGCCGCGGCGTCGGCCCCGGCGGACAAGGCGTCTACCTCGACTTCGCCGACGCCATCCGCCGCATGGGCCGCGCCAAGGTCGAGGAGAAGTACGGCAACCTCTTCGACATGTACGAGCGGATCACCGCCGAGAACCCGTACGAGGTCCCCATGCGGATCTACCCCGCCGTGCACTACACGATGGGCGGACTCTGGGTCGACTACGACCTCCAGACCACCGTCCCCGGCCTGTTCGCCATCGGCGAGGCCAACTTCTCCGACCACGGCGCCAACCGGCTCGGCGCCTCCGCCCTCATGCAGGGCCTCGCCGACGGCTACTTCGTCCTGCCCGCCACCATCAACGACTACCTGGCCCGCCACCCGCACACCCAACCCGTCACCGACGACCACCCGGCCGTCCGCGAGGTCCTCGCCGACACCGAGGACCGCCTGCGCCTCCTCCTCGCCGTCGACGGCGACCGCACCCCCGACTCCTTCCACCGCGAACTCGGCGAACTCATGTGGGAGTTCTGCGGCATGGCCCGCACCGAGGAAGGACTGCGCAAGGCCCTGCGCCGCATCCCCGAGATCCGCGACGAGTTCTGGCACCGCATCAAGGTCCCCGGTACGGGCGAGGAGTTCAACCAGTCCCTGGAGAAGGCCAACCGCATCGTCGACTACCTCGAGCTCGCCGAGCTCATGTGCCTCGACGCCCTGCACCGCGCCGAGTCCTGCGGCGGCCACTTCCGCGAGGAGTCCCAGACCCCGGACGGCGAAGCCGCCCGCCGCGACGAGGAGTTCTCCTACGCCGCCGCCTGGGAGTTCGGGGAAGAGGGCACCCCCGTCCTCCACAAGGAAGCCCTCACCTTCGAGTACGTCCATCCCACCCAGCGGAGCTACGCATGAGGCTCACCCTGCGCGTCTGGCGCCAGAAGAACGCCGACGCCGAAGGCGCCATGTCCACCTACGACGTGGACGGCATCTCCACCGACATGTCCTTCCTGGAGATGCTGGACACCCTCAACGAGGACCTCATCCTGCGCGGAGAGGACCCCGTCGCCTTCGACCACGACTGCCGCGAAGGCATCTGCGGAGCGTGCAGCCTCGTCATCAACGGCGACGCACACGGCCCCGAACGCACCACCACCTGCCAGCTCCACATGCGGTCCTTCCACGACGGCGACACCATCGACATCGAACCCTGGCGGGCCGCCGCCTTCCCCGTCGTCAAGGACCTGGTCGTCGACCGCTCCGCCTTCGACCGCGTCATCCAGGCCGGCGGCTACATCAGCGCACCCACCGGCTCCGCCCCCGAGGCCCACGCCACCCCCGTACCCAAGGCCGACGCCGACTTCGCCTTCGAACACGCCGAGTGCATCGGATGCGGCGCCTGCGTCGCCGCCTGCCCCAACGGCTCGGCCATGCTGTTCACCTCCGCCAAGGTCAACCACCTGGGCGTCCTGCCCCAGGGCGCCCCCGAGCGCGAGACCCGCGTCCTCGACATGGTCGCGCAGATGGACGCCGAGGGCTTCGGCGGCTGCACGCTGACCGGCGAGTGCGCCACCGCCTGCCCCAAGGGCATCCCGCTCCCGTCGATCGCCGCGATGAACAGGGAATGGCTGCGCGCCCGGCGCAAGGCGGCGCGCTAGATCCTGTCCCGGCGTCAGCGGCGCAGATACGCGAGGACGGCCAGCACCCGCCGGTTGTCGTCGGCGGACGGCTCGATCCGCAGCTTCGCGAAGATGCTCGCCGTGTGCTTGGCCACCGCGCTCTCGCTGATGTGCAGGGCGTGCGTGATCGCCGCGTTCGACCGGCCCCCGGCCATCAGCTTCAGGACCTCGTGCTCGCGCGGAGTCAGCGCCGCGGTGTTCCCGCGGGCGTCGCTACGGGCCAGCAGCCGGGCGACGACCTGCGGGTCGAGGACCGTGCCGCCCGCGGCGACCGTCCGCACCGCGTCCACGAACTGAGCCGTGTGCGTCACCCGGTCCTTCAGGAGGTAGCCGACGGCACCCTCCCCGCCGGCCAGCAACTCCTGGGCGTACAACTGCTCGACGTACTGAGAGAGGATCAGGACCGGCAGCGCCGGCCGCTCCCTGCGGGCCTCCAGAGCGGCTCGCAGGCCCTCGTCGGTGAAGTCCGGCGGCAGCCGGATGTCGATCACGGCGACGTCCGGCCGCTCCTCGCGCAGCGCGCGCAGCAGCGCCGGACCGTTGTCCACCGCCGCGACGACCTCGAAGCCGTGCTCCTCCAGGGTCCGGGTCAGCCCGTCCCTGAGCAGGAAGAGGTCTTCGGCGAGGACGACGCGCACGGTATCTCCAGGGTCGCGAGGGTGGGTCCGCCCGGCGGACTGTCCAGGGCGAGGGTTCCGTCGAAGGTGCCGAGCCGGCGCCGGACACCGAGCAGGCCGCCGCCGCCCCGCGACGGGTCCGCCCCGCCCCGGCCGTCGTCGGCCACGCTCACCCGCAGCCCGGCGCCGTCGTGGTCGAGCACGATACGGACCTCGCGGGCGCCGGAGTGCTTGGCCGCGTTGGTGAGCAGCTCGGCGACCGCGAAATAGGCGGCCGACTCCACGGCCGCCGGGAGCCGGCCGGGCGGCAGCCGCACCTCCACGCACACGTCCAGGAAGCTGTCGAGCGCCAGCGACCGTACGGCGTCGCCGAGCCCCCGGTCGGCGAGGACCGGCGGCAGGACCCCGTGCACCAGCTCCCGCAGGTCCTGCAACGCCCGCTCCGAGGCCACCCGCACCTCCGCGAGCAGCGCGCGGGCCGTCACCGGATCGCTGTCCACGAGCAGCGTCGCCTTCTCCAGAGTCATCCCGAGCGCGACGAGCCGGGCCTGCGCCCCGTCGTGCAAGTCCCGCTCGATGCGCCGCAGTTCGGCCGCCTGGATGTCGAGCGCGTCGGCCCGGGTGCCGGTGAGCCGGTCGATCCTGCGGACGAGCTCGGCGCGGTACGGGGCGGCAAGCACCCGCCGGCTCCAGCGGGCGTGCCAGGCCAGCACCCGGGGCGCCAGCCACAGCGCGCCCGCGACGAACCCGAGACCGAGGAACAGCGCGGCCAGCGCCGTACCCGCGGAACCGACGGGCACGAAGGCGTACCAGTTGCCCTCGCCCAACTCCCGCCACACGAAAGGCTGCACGAGCGCGCCGAACACCCCGTACCAGAACAGGCACAGCGGCACCGCGACAAGCAGCCCGCCCGTCAACGGCTCCAGCCACGCCCAGCGCAGATCACGCCAGAAGCCCTCGTCCCCGAGGACCGCCCTCGCCCCGCGGGCGAGCGGCCCGGGCGGGCCGGCGGCGAGGCCCGACCAGTCGGCGGCCCTGGCCCGCCCGCGGTCGGCGCGCCGGCGCAGGGCCGCCGCGGCGGGAGGCAGCAACGGGAAGCCGACACCCACGGGGAGCAGCAGCAAGGCGCCCACCACGAGGCCGCCCGTCAGCGGCAGCGCCAGCGCGGCCAGCGACAGCAGCTGGCACCGCAACAGAGCCTTCCCCACCGGCCGTTCCCCCATGTCAGAGCGCGCTCCGCCGCGCCGTCCCGATCGTATCGGGCGCCCTCCGGCGCCCCGCTCCCACCACCCACGGCACCGCCGCGACCAGGCACGCGGCGCCGAAAAGCACCATCGGAGCCACGGCACCGGACTCCTCGTCCATGAACAGGAGCATGCCGAGGTTGACCAGCGTGTGGAATCCCCCCGCCACAAGCAGCCGGCCGGCGCGGACCCGCTCGAGCCCCAGCCCGAGGACCACCGACATCGCGACCGTCGCCACCAGGAACCCCGCCGCGTACGCCGGCGCCTGAGCGAACACCTGCACATGCCACACGCCCCACACCACGCCCACGAGCACGGACGCGGCCGGCGCCCCGAACCGGGCCCGCAGCAGCGGCTGGAACCAGCACCGCCAGCCGAGCTCCTCCGCACACGCGCCGACCAGTTGCGCCACCACGACCAGCCCGAACGGATGCGCCAGACCACGCGGATCCGTGACGACCGCGTCACCCCGCAGCGCCGCGTACCCCCCGGCCGAGAGCACGATGATCAGCGGCGCCGTGAGCAGCAGCCACCCCGCCGCCGCCCCCGAGCCGCCCGCCCCCCGCGCGGGCAGTGCCCCCGCGAGCCGCACCCGGATCCGTGAGGGCCACAGCAACGCCACCGCGGCGACCCCCACGGCCGGCCCGAACTGGGTCAGCTGCACCACCTCGTCCGGTATCCCCGTCGCCGGCTGCGCCACCCCCAGCATCCCCGCCGCCACGAACGCGACGCCGAGGAACACCCCCGTCTCCGCCTTCCACACCCGCATGCCGCCGGCCTCCCGGTCGCTCGGTTCCGTCTCCGTCACCGCCGACTCTGCCGCCCCCCGCGGGCCCGGCCACTGCGTCCAGCTGCCCGAACGGGGTGTACCCAGATACACCTCCCGCTGAAGGGCGCGCCCCCGGGGCCGTACGGGATCAGCCGCCGACCGCGCGCAGGGTGCCCGGACGACGGCCCACCAGAGAGTCGAGGGCCGCCGAGGTCGCCTCGTCCGCCGGCAGGTGCACCACCATGTGCTGCCCGTCGGTCTCGGCGAGCTCGAGCACCTCGTACGCGAGCCGCAGCTCCCCGGCATCCGGGTGCACGAACCGGTCCACGCCCGAGCGGGCCCGCAACAGCCCCGGCGCCCGCAGCCGGTCGGAGAACGCGCGTCCCGCGGTCACCGTCAGCTCCCGGGCCAGCTCGGCCACGGCCGGGTCCGCGCCCGCCATCGTGAAGTACAGCGCCGCGACCTGCTGGTCGGCGACCCGGTCCCAGTCCGGGTACACCTCACGGGCCCGCGGATCGGTGAACACGAACCGCGGACCGCTCGGCGGATCGCCTTCGAGCAACCCCACCGGGGCGGCGAGCCGGGCGTAGCCGTCCGTGTACGCCACGGTCTCGCCCAGCATGTTCACCACCACCGCGGGCGTCGGCCCGAGCCGGTCGAGCAGCAGCCGTACCGGCGCCCGCACCTCACGGGCCGGACCCGGCCCCACCGCGCACATCTGCCGGATGCTGCCCGACTTCATCAGGTTGCGCAGATGGACGCGGGCGTCCAGCGGCAGCCGCAGCGCCTCGCTCAGCGCGCCCAGGACCTGCGGGGACGGATTGCGGTCCCGGCCCTGCTCCAGGCGGGCCAGGTACTCGACGCTGATCCCGGCGAGCATCGCCAGCTCCGCCCGGCGCAGCCCCGGCGTCCGCCGCCGCGCACCCGCCGGAAGCCCGGCCTCCGCCGGGGTCAGCGCTTCGCGGCGGGCGCGCAGGAACGCCCCCAGTTCGTTGTCACTCATCTCGTGATCTTACGAGCGCGGCGCGGGCCCAGGGTGGCCCTGCCACTACCAGCCTCAGCGCGGCCTTCCTCCGCGCCCGGGCCGGCGGCAGGTTGGAGCCATGACCACCGAGACGAACACCACCACTCCTGCCACTTCCACCACCCTCGCCACTTCCGCCTCCGCGTCGGCCCTGCCGCTGGTCGCCGGCCGCTGGGGCTTCGACGCCCTGCACTCCGCCGTCGGCTTCACCATCCGCCACTTCGGCATCTCCAAGGTCCGCGGCCGCTTCAACGACCTCCAGGCCGAACTGGTCGTCGGCGACAGCCTCGACACCTCCTCCATCACCGCGACCATCGCCCTCGCCTCCATCGACACCGGCAACGCCGACCGCGACGCACATGTGCGCGCCGCCGACCTGCTGGACGTGGAGAAGCGGCCGACGATGACCTTCCGCTCCACCCGGATCGCCGGCGCGGGCGAGGACTGGACCCTCGAGGGCGACCTCACCATCGGCGGGATCACCCGGCCCATCGTCTTCGACGTCGAGTTCGGCGGCGTCGTGCACGTGCCCGTCGACGGCAGCCGGCACGCGGGCTTCGACGCCTCCGGCGAGTTCCGGCGCTCCGACTACGGCCTCGACTTCGCGCCCGGGATCCTCGGCGACGTGGTGAAGGTCGACCTGGAGGTCCAGTTCGTCGAGCCCGAGTAGGAGACGGGGCGCGGGAGTTCAGGCGTGCGGGACTTCTGGGCCTCGGGCTTGTGGGCCTCTGGGGTTGTGGGCTTGTGGGCTGCTCGGCTTGTGACTGCTGGGCTTCTGGGCTTCGGGACCTCTGGGGTTCGGGAGTTCGGGGGTTCGGGAGTTCGGGGGGGGTCGGGAGTTCTGGTCTCAGGATCCGAGTCGGGCCGCGAGGAAACGCGCGGTCCGGCTCCCCGCCGCCCGCGCCACCCGTGCCGGCGGGCCCGCGGCCACGATCCGGCCGCCCTCGTCGCCGCCGCCCGGACCCAGGTCGATCACCCAGTCCGCCGTGGCCACCACGTCCATGTCGTGCTCGACGACGATCACCGAATGCCCCGCGTCCACGAGCCCGTGCAGCTGCCGCATCAGCACCTCCACATCGGCCGGGTGCAGACCCGTGGTCGGCTCGTCCAGAACGTACAGCGTGTGGGCACGGCGCGGCCGCTGGAGCTCCGAGGCCAGCTTGATGCGCTGCGCCTCCCCGCCGGACAGCTCCGTCGCCGGCTGGCCGAGCCGCAGATATCCCAGGCCCACATCGAGCAGGGTGCGCAGACTGCGGGCCGCCGCCGGAGTGTCCGCGAAGAACTCCGCCGCCGACTCCACCGTCAGATCCAGCACCTCCGCGATCGTCAGCCCGCGCAGCCGCACCTGAAGCGTCTCCGCGTTGTAGCGGGCACCGTGACAGTCCGGGCAGGGCGCGTACGTGCTCGGCAGGAACAGCAGCTCCACGGAGACGAAACCCTCCCCCTGGCAGGTCTCGCAGCGCCCTCCCGGCACGTTGAAGGAGAACCGGCCCGCCTTGTAGCCTCGGGCCCGCGCCTCCTCCGTGGCGGTGAACAGCTTCCGTACGACATCGAAGAGACCCGTGTACGTGGCCAGGTTGGAGCGCGGCGTCCGCCCGATCGGCTTCTGATCGACCGTCACCAGCCGGTCCACGCCCTCCAGGTCCTCCGACACCACCCCCACCAGCGTCGACTTGCCCGACCCGGAGACACCGGTGACCGCGGTCAGCACCCCCAGCGGGAAGGCCGCGTCGAGACCGCGCAGATTGTGCCGGGTCACCGGGCCCGTACGCAGCCACCCCGACGGCCCGCGCACCGCCCGCTCCGGCGCCGGCTCCCCGTCGAAGAGGAAACGGCGGGTCGCCGACTCCGCCACCTCCGCCAGACCCTGAGGCGGACCGCTGTGCAGCACCCGCCCGCCGTGCACCCCGGCCCGCGGGCCCACGTCCACCAGCCAGTCGGCGTGCCGCACCACGTCGAGATGGTGCTCCACGACGAACACCGTGTTCCCCGCCGCCTTCAACCGGTCCAGGACCACGAGCAGCGCCTCGGTGTCCGCCGGATGCAGGCCCGCGGACGGCTCGTCGAGCACGTACACCACCCCGAAGAGCCCCGACCGCAACTGGGTCGCGAGCCGCAGCCGCTGCAGCTCCCCACTGGACAGGGTCGGCGTCGCCCGGTCCAGGCTCAGATAGCCGAGCCCCAGCTCCGTGACGGTGCCGATCCGCGCCACGAGGTCCCCGGTCAGCACCCGCGCCGTCTCCGAGCCCCCGGCGCCCGCGAGCAGCCGCGCGAGATCCGTCAGCGGCAGCGCCGCCAGTTCGGCGATGGTCCGGCCCGCGAACGTCACCGCCATCGCCTCCGGCCGCAGCCGGCCACCCCCGCACACCGGACACGGCGCACTCGTCAGGAACCGCTCCGCCTTCGCCCGCAGCGTCGCGCTCTTCGAATCCGAGAACGTGTGCATCACATAGCGCCGGGCGCTCATGTACGTTCCCTGGTACGGGCGTTGGATCCGCCCCGCCTCCCGTACCGGATGCACCGTCACCACCGGCTGCTCGTCCGTGAACAGGATCCACGCGCGGTCCTTCGCGTCCAGTCCCCGCCACGGCCGGTCCACGTCGTACCCCAGCGTGTCCAGGACGTCCCGCAGGTTCTTGCCCTGCCAGGCCCCCGGCCACGCGGCGATCGCACCCTCCCGGATCGACAACTCAGGGTCGGGCACGAGAAGTTCCTCACTCGTGTCGTGCACCCGGCCGAGCCCGTGGCACGAAGGGCACGCCCCGGCGGCGGTGTTGGGGGAGAAGGCGTCGGAGTCGAGCCGCTCCGCCCCCGCCGGGTACGTCCCCGCGCGGGAGAACAGCATCCGCAGCGAGTTGGACAGCGTCGTCACCGTCCCCACCGAGGACCGCGCGTTCGGCGAAGCCCTGCGCTGCTCCAGCGACACCGCCGGCGGCAGGCCCGTGATCTCACCGACCTTCGGCGCCCCCACCTGGTGGATCAGCCGCCGCGCGTAGGGCGCCACCGACTCGAAATAGCGCCGCTGCGCCTCCGCGTAGATCGTGCCGAAGGCGAGCGACGACTTCCCCGAACCCGACACCCCCGTGAACACCGTCAGCGCGTCCCGCGGGATGTCGACGTCGACCGCCCGCAGATTGTGCTCGCGCGCGCCCCGGACCCGGACGAAGGGATCGTGGGGCGCGTGCGGCCCGCCGTGCGGGGCGGGGGAGCCGGTCGGGGCGGCCGGGTCGAGCGGGGCGTCAGCGGTGCGGTCGTGCATCCGGCGATTCTAGGCCGCTGGGCACGTTCGCCCTGGTCAGGCCCGCCACCCGGGCGAGCCTGCGGTACGAGTCGAGCAGCGCGCCCCGGTCGTACGTGCTCGTCGTCACCAGCACCTCCTGCGCCCCGCTCTCCTTCACCACGTGCTCCAGGGCCTCGGCGACCTGCTCCTGAGTGCCGTGGACGTGGCCGCGCAGCCCAGACTCGAAGAAGTCACGCTGCTTCCCCGGCATGTCCAGCGCCTCGATCCGCTCCGGCGGCGCCAGCGGCGGGAAGACCCCCTGGGTCCGCGAGTACGCCAGCGACCAGGCCTCCGGCATGAGCAGCCGCCGCGCCTCCTCCTCGGTCGCCGCCACCGCCACCGTGCCCGCGACCACCACGTACGGCTCCGCCGACCACACCGACGGGCGGAAAGCGGCCCGGTAGGCGTCGATCGCCGCCAGCATCCGGGCCCGGCCGCGCAGATCCCCGATCACCAGCGGCAGCCCGGCCGCCGCGGCGATCGCCGCGCCCTCACCGGTGGCGAGCACGTACGGCGGCACCCGCAGCCCCTCGGCGGGCCGGGCGTGCACCTGTGGGTGGGCCGACTGCTCGCCGGTGAACCAGCCGAGGAGCTCGTCCAGTTGCTCCCCGAACCGGTCCGCGTCCTCCTTGTCGCGGCCGAGCGCCCGCCGGATGCCGTCCGTGAATCCGACCGACCGGCCGAGACCCATGTCGATCCGCCCCGGGAACAGTGCCTCCAGGACCCCGAACTGCTCCGCCACGACCATCGGCTGGTGGTTCGGCAGCATCACCCCGCCCGTACCCACCCGGATCCGCGAGGTCGCCCCCGCGACCGCCGCCGCGAGCACCGTCGGCGCCGACCCGGCGACCCCCGGCACACTGTGGTGCTCCGACACCCAGAACCGGTGATGGCCCAGTGCCTCCGCCTCCCGCGCGAGCAGCACGGTGTCGCGCAGCGCCTGCGGGCCGTCCTCGCCCTCCCGCGTGCGGGACCGGTCGAGGACGGAGAAGCGGATGCCGTCGAATGCCGTCGTCATGGTGTCAGGCTCTGTCGTGGTGCTCACACAGGGTTCAACACCCGGCGACGCCGAGGATTCCAGGATCTTGGATCCAATATCCGGAATCCAATATCCGGGATCCGCTGTCCGGGATCCGATGTCGTGGATCCCCTGTCCGGGATCCACCATCCGGGATCCAGGCTCAGTCGCCGTCCTCCAGACGGAAGCCGACCTTCAGACCGACCTGGAAGTGCTCGATCGTCCCGTCCACCAGATGGCCGCGGACCTGCGTGACCTCGAACCAGTCGAGCCCCCGCAGGGTCTGCGAGGCCCGCTCGATGCCGTTGCGGATGGCCTGGTCCAGGCCCTCGGTGGACGTGCCGACGATCTCGGTCACGCGATACGTGTGGTTCGACATGGGAGCCGGACTCCTCTCGGTGCGTTCCCTCCACCGTGCCCCACCGTGCCGAGGTCCGCGACACGTCCGCCTCCTCCCGGCCGACCGGGTGCTGCCGGAACGCGGTCGTCAAGGACTTGACCATCCGCTTTGGTCCAGACCAGAATCCAGGCCACATACCCGCGCGAACCTCCCGTCAGGTCCCCCCACACGTCGGGTCAGCCCCCCATGCCGCACTCCGTGCCGCAGGCCGTGCCCTGGAACGCAGAAGGTGACCCACGTGAAGAACCGCCATCTCGTCTGTCCGCTGGCAATCGTGTCCGCCCTCGCCCTCACCGGCTGCGGACTCCTCCCAGGAGGCGGCGGCACCAGCCGCACCGTCAACGTCTGGCTCATGCGCGACAGCGTCAGCGACGACTTCCTCCAACGGTTCACCGAGTCGTACGAGTCCGAGCACGACGGCGTCGAGCTGCAATTCACCATCCAGGAATGGACCGGCATCGGAAAGAAGGTCACCGAGGCCATCGCAGGCTCCGGCGGCCCCGACGTCATCGAGGTCGGCAACACCCAGGTCGCCCAGTACGCCGACACCGACAAGCTCTTCGACCTCACCCTGGAATCCGTACGCGACCTCGGCGGCCAGGACTGGCTCCCCGGCCTCGCCGCACCCGGCAGCATCGACGGCGCCCAGTACGGCATCCCCTGGTACGCCGCCAACCGCATCGTCATCTACAACAAGGACCTCTTCACCCAGAGCGGCATCAGCAGACCGCCCGCCACCCGCGCCCAGTGGCTCGACGACACCGAGAAGCTCAACCACGCCGGCACCCAGGGCATCTACCTCGCCGGACAGGACTGGTACACCCTCTCCGGCTTCATCTGGGACGAGGGCGGCGAACTCGCCGTCGACAAGGGCGGCCAGTGGACCGGCGCCCTCGACACCCCCGCCGCCCTGCGCGGCATGGACTTCTACAAGGACCTCCAGGCCCTCGGCAGGGGCCCCAGGGACGCCGACGAACAGACCCCGCCCCAGGCCGAGGTCTTCGCCAAGGGCGACGTCGCCCAGATCATCGCCACCCCCAGCGCCATCCCCGTCATCACCAAGGCCAACCCCGGCCTCAAGGACAAACTGGGCTTCTTCCCCATCCCCGGCAAGAAGGCCGGCCAGCCCTGCGCCGTCTTCACCGGCGGCTCCGACCTGATCATCCCCGAGAACGCCCCCGAACGCGCCGCCGCCATCGACGTCGTCAAGGCCCTCGCCGGCGAGAAATGGCAGAGCGAACTCGCCCGCGCCATGAACTACGTCCCCAACAAGACCTCCCTCGCCTCCGTCGTCGCCGGCCAGGACGCCACCGCCACCATGGCCGTCGGCGCCGCCCGCGGCCGCGCCACCCCCAACTCCCCCCAGTGGGCCGACATCGAAGCCGAGAACCCCATCAAGCCCTACATGACCGCCGTCCTCCAGGGCGACGACCCCCGCAAGGCCGCCGAAGACGCGTCCGAACAGATCACGGAGGGCCTCGCCGAATAGCCCGGCGACCGGGCCGCCGACCAGCATTCAGCGCCTCCACACCAACCGGCCCCCGGACGGTCACGTCGAATCCAGCCGGTCACGGAAGAAGTGAGGAAGCCGGACCACCGCTCGCGGTCCGGCCCCCACCGTCCCCGCTTCCGTACCGCCGGAGGAGCCCGACATGGCCGCAGTACCCGTCGCCCAGCCCCTCGCCGTACCGGCCCAGGCCGTCACCGTACCCGCCCGCCCGAAGACCGGGAACGCACCGGAGCCCCGCTACGTCGTCGGCCTCGCCCGCGACCAGGACGACGTCCGCGCCGCCCAGCGGCTGCGCCACCTGGTCTTCGCCGGCGAGATGGGCGCCCGCCTCGACGGTCCCGAGCCCGGCATCGACAGCGACGCCTTCGACGCCTACTGCGACCACCTCCTCGTCCGCCAGGAGGACACCGGCGAGGTCGTCGGCACCTACCGCGTGCTGCCGCCCGAACGCGCCGCCGTCGCCGGCCGGCTCTACTCCGAGAGCGAGTTCGACCTCACCCGGCTCGCCCCCATCCGCCACGACCTCGTCGAGGTCGGCCGCTCCTGCGTCCACCCCGCCCACCGCAACGGCGCCGTCATCGCCCTCGTCTGGGCCGGCCTCGCCCGCTACATGACCCGCACCGGCCACAACTGGCTCGCCGGCTGCTGCTCCGTCCCCCTCGCCGACGGCGGCACCCTCGCCGCCGCCACCTGGGACACCGTCAAGGCCAAGCACCTCGCCCCCGAGGAGTACTGGGTCACCCCGCACCGCCTGTGGACCCCCGAGGGCGTCACCCCCGCCGAGGGCCGCGTCGAACTGCCCCCGCTCCTGCGCGGCTACCTCCGGCTCGGCGCCTGGGTCTGCGGCGCCCCCGCCCACGACCCCGACTTCGGCGTCGCCGACCTCTACGTCCTGCTGTCCCTGCAGCGCACCAACCCCCGCTACCTCAACCACTTCCTCTCCCTCGCCCCGGCCCGGTGAGCACCCCCACGGCCCCCTCGCCGTGGCTCCCCACGGCGCCGTGCACCCCCGGCCGGTGCGCCGCCCACCCCGGGCCCGCCGCGCCCCGCGCGACGGCCGCCCGGGGCGTGCTCCGGCTCACCACCGGGCTCGCCACCGTGCTCCTCGGTGTGCTGCTCTCGCCGCTCACCGCCCTGCTGCCCGCCGCCGGACGCCTGCTCCTGGCGCGCTGCTGGTGCCGGGCGGTACTGCGGGCCTTCGGCGTACGGATCCACGTCACCGGCCCGGCCGCACCGCCGGACGGCCCGCTGCTCGTCGTCGCCAACCACGTCTCCTGGCTGGACATCCCCCTGATCGCCGCCGTCCTGCCCGGCCGCATGCTCGCCAAGCGGGAGGTGCGCGGCTGGCCCGTACTCGGCCGGCTCGCCGCCTTCGGCGGCACCCTCTTCATCGACCGCGACCGGCTCCGCGGCCTGCCCGGCACCGTCGGCGCCATGACCTGCGTCCTCGCCGGCGGCGGCCGGGTCATCGTCTTCCCCGAGGGCTCCACCTGGTGCGGGCGGGCCCGCGGGACCTTCCGGCGGGCCGCCTTTCAGGCCGCCGTGCACACCGGATCCGACGTCCAGCCGGTACGCATCGACTACGGGCCGAGCGGCCCGGCCGCGTACGTCGGCGAGGACACGCTCGGCGCGTCGCTGTGGCGGATCGCCACCGCACAGCGACTCGACGCCCACATCCGAATACTGGATCCAATCTCCAGTGCGCGGTATCCGGACCGCCGCACCCTCGCCCACGCCGCCGAGACCGCCGTCAACCTCCGTCCCGTCACCGTCCCCCGTCAGCCCACCGTCGCCAGGGACAACGCGAACCGCCCCTCGCTGTCCGTCCACCAGCGAGCCAACGTCAGCCCCGCCGCGGCCAGCTCCTTCCGCACCCCCTCCTGACGGAACTTCGCCGACACCTCCGTCCGCAACTCCTCACCCGCCTCGAACGGCACCACCAGATCGAGCTCCGGAATCTTCACCACGAGCGCGTGCCGCGCCCGCAGCCGCATCTCGATCCACTCCTGCTCGCGGTCCCACAGCGCCACATGATCGAAGTCGCCGGGATCGGCGTCCGCGCCCAGCTCACGGTCGATGACGGCGAGCACGTTCCTGTTGAACGCCGCCGTCACGCCGGCCGCGTCGTCATAAGCGGCGACCAGCGTCGCCTCGTCCTTCACCAGATCCGTCCCCAACAGCAGCGCGTCACCCGGCGACAGCATGCCGCGCACCGCACCCAGGAACCCGCGCCGCTCGTCGGGCAGCAGATTGCCGATCGTGCCGCCCAGGAACGCCACCAGACGCGGCCCGGGAGTCGCCGGCAGCACCAACCCATGCGTGAAATCGGCCACCATCGCATGGATGTACAACCCGGGCCGCTCGGCGAGCAGCGCCTCGCACGCCCCCTGCAACGCCGACTCGCTCACATCCACCGGCACATAGCTGTCCAGCTCCGGCAACAGCGCGTCGATCAGATGACGGGTCTTCTCCGACGACCCGGAACCGAGCTCCACCAGGGTCCGCGCCCCCGTCGCCGCCGCGATGTCATGAGAACGGGCGACGAGGATCTCCCGCTCCGCCCGCGTCGGGTAGTACTCCGGCAGCCGGGTGATCTCGTCGAACAGCTCGCTGCCGCGCGCGTCGTAGAACCACTTCGGCGGCAGCTCCTTGGGCATACGGGTGAGGCCGTGGAGCACATCGGCGCGCAGCGCGGCACCGGCGGCGTCCTCGGCGAGGGTGCGGGTCAGCTGGAACGGACTCACGGGGAGGGCTCCTTGAGCGGGGTCAGGGCGACGTCGGCGCGGGAGGCGCTGAGGACCGTGCGGTCCGGCACCGCGCGCCAGCGCGGATCGTCGTCATACGGTTCGGAGGCCACGACCGCCCGGTCGGGGCCGGTGAGGCACCAGAGCGAGTTCCCCCACGCCGTCGCCGTGATCGTCGCCCCGTCGGTCAGCAGCAGATTGAGCCGGGAGCCCGGATCGGCCTCGGCCACCTCGCGCACGGTGTCGGCCAGCGCCCGTTCGGGCGCGTCCCCGGCCCGCAGCCGGTGCAGTACCAGCGCCCACACGAGGGCCGAATCGGTCCGCGCCTCGAGACCGAGCAGTTCCGCCGCCGGAAGCGTCGCGGCCACCCCGGCGAGCGAGCCGGGCCAGCCCGGAACGGCCCCGTTGTGGCTGAACAGCCACCGGTCCGCGGCGAACGGCGCCGCAGCGGCCTCACCGTCCGCCCCCGGCCGCGTCGCCCCCCGCACGGCGGCCAGCGCCGCACGGGTCCGCACCACCCGGGCCAGGTCGGCGAAGGACAGGTCGCCCCAGACCGGCCCCGCCCGCCGGTAGCGGGCCGGGACCGGATCACCGTCGGCGTACCAGCCGACGCCGAAGCCGTCGGCGTTCACCACCCCGCTCGTCTGCCCGCGCGGCGCCCACGCCTGCCGCTCCAGCGAGTGCGGCGGACGCACCAGGAGCTCGCCGAGCGCCACCGGTTCGCCGAGGAAGGCGAGATGCCGGCACATCAGGCCGCCTCCGCGTTCCGTGCGGTGCGGAAGCCGGCGAAGATCTGCCGCCGGACCGGCAGGTCCCAGTTGCGGAACGTGCCCCGGCAGGCCACCGCGTCGACGGCGAACGACCCGCCCCGCAGCACCTTGTGTGCGGGCCCGAAGAACACTTCCGAGTACTCCTTGTACGGGAACGCCCGGAACCCCGGATACGGCAGGAAGTCGCTCGCCGTCCACTCCCACACGTCACCGATCAGCTGCCGTACCCCGAGCGGGGACGCGCCTTCCGGATAGCTCCCGGCGGGGGCGGGCCCCAGGTGCCGCTGCCCCAGATTGGCGTGTACGGGACCGGGGTCGGCGTCGCCCCATGGATAGCGGCGCGATCTGCCGCTCGCCGGGTCGTGGCGGGCGGCCTTCTCCCACTCGGCCTCGGTCGGCAGCCGCCGCCCCGCCCAACGGGCGTAGGCGTCCGCCTCGTACCAGCTGACGTGCAGCACCGGCTCGTCCTCCGGCACGGGCTCGGTCACCCCGAAGCGGCGGCGCAGCCACTGCCCGCCCTCGCGCCGCCAGAACAGCGGTGCCTCGATGGAGTGTTCACGGATCTGCGCCCACCCCTCCGGCTGCCACCAGCGCTCCTCGCGGTAGCCGCCGTCCGCGAGGAACGCCTGGTAGGCGCCGTTGGTGACGGGGACGGTGTCGATGAAGAACGAGGCCACGATCCGGGTGTGCGCGGGGCGTTCGTTGTCCAGCGCCCATGCCTCGTCGGACGTCCCCATGGTGAACGGACCTCCCGGCACCAGGACTTCTGCCGCCTCCGGCCCGGCCGATGACGTGGAGGGCGGGGGAGGCGCGGTCAGCGCCGCCGGCCCCCTCCGCAGCTGATGGGTGATCAGCATGGTCTCGTCGTGCTGCTGTTCGTGCTGGGCGATCATCCCGAACGCGAACGCCGACTCCACCAGCGGCCCGCCCTCCAGAGCGGTTCCGTCCAGGACGTCCAGAATCCGGCCGCGGACGTCCGCCGCGTACGCCCGGGCCTCGGCCGGCGCGAGCAGCGGCAGCGACGGCCGGGTCGACCGCGGGTGCTGGAAGGCGTCGTACAGCGGGTCGATCTCCGGACGCAGCGCCTCCCGGCCCGCGACGGCCCGCCACAGCCACTGCTCCTCCTGGTTGCCGATGTGCGCGAGGTCCCACACCAGTGGCGACATCAACGGAGAGTGCTGGGCGGTGAGTTCACCGTCGTCCACGCAGGAGGTGAGCAGCGCGGTCCGCTCCCGCGCCGCGGTCAGCGCCGCCACGGCCCGCAGCCGCAGCGCCGCCGGCGTCGTCTCCGGCGCGCTCATGACGCCACCTCCTGAAGCTCGTCGGCCGGGCTTCCGCCCGGAACCACATAGCGGTCGTGGAACGCGGCGACCGCGCCCACCACCTCGGCGGACGCCCCGATCCGGGGCAGCGCCTCCAGCGCGGCGTCGAACGCGGCCAGCGCGGCCGCGTGCAGCGCCGGATCGGCGAGCCCCTCCCGGGCGGCCGCCCGCCACAGCGGATTGCGCGGGGCGGGCCCGGGCGTCGCTCTCGCCGCCAGCGGCAGCACCGCCCGATGGGCGGCCTCGGCGGCCTTGGGATCCTCGAAGAGGGCGGTGGTCACGGCGACGGGCACCATCCACCCGTCCGGCCCGGGCTGTGCATCGATCATGCGCAGCTCCAGATGCCCGCGCGGCCGTACCGGCGGGAACAGGGTGGTCAGGTGGTAGTGCAGATCGTCCTCCGTCGGCCGGTGCGGTTCGCCCGTACGCAGCCACTGCCGGAACGTCAGCCCCTCCGGCACCGCCCACGGCCCGTTCGGCGTCCGTACGCACATCACCGGCGTGTCCAGGACGTGCGCGGCCCACTCGGCGCGCGGCTCGCCGTCCGGCGACGGGGCGAGCGCCCGCTCCGGATCGAGCTCCGTCCACAGCAGCTGCCGGGTGGAGCGCCAGCCGGTGCTGCGGCCGCCGTGCACGGGGGAGTTCGCGAAGGCCGCCACAAGCACCGCGCCGAGCAGATGCGCGAGCCGCCACCGGCTGCGATAGCCCAGCGGGCCCGGCCCGTCGATGCCGGCGTCGAGACAGATCTGCACGGAGGCCGACTCGCACATCATGGCCCGCCCGGCGGGCCCGGTCCTGCCCAGGGCGATCTCCATGGCGTCGTAGCGCGGTTCGTGCAGCACGCGCGCGCGGGGCGCGTGCCACGGGTCGACCCCGTAACCGCTGAGGCCGAGTCCGAGCGGGGCGAGCGTGCCGCGCACCGCCCGCAGGTCGGCGGCGAGCGCGTCCAGGCACTCCATGAGGGAGGCGGCGGGCGGCGAGCTGAGCTCCAGCTGCCCGCCGGGTTCGAAGGTGAGGGCCGACACCAGTGGCAGGGCCCGCACGGTGTCGATGGCCGCGGCCAGGCGGCCCGGCGGAACGGGTTGGCGGGGGTCACGCAGCTCGTGGACGAGCCATTCCAGCTCGACCCCGACCGTGCGCGGCGGCCCGGTCTTGAAACAGATACATCGCAGCAGGTCCTCGGCCTCGTCCTCGGTCAGAGGGGGACCGCCGCGGGGTATGCCGCTCGTCGGCGACGTGGGCATCGTTGCACCTCCTGGGAAAGCGCTGCTTCCACCTAAAGCCACCCCGGACGGGCGTGCAAGAGCGCCCCGGCGCCGTGGCCGGGAAATCCCGTTGCCGCCACGGAACCGTTTCGATCATGCTTTCGGCTCATGAGCGCACGACTGCGGGCCATCGCCGGCCAGACCGAACAGATCGTGGCGGCGGGCAGCTACACGGCACCGGACGGCCGGACCGTCTCCCTCGCCGAAGACCTGGCCGCGGCCCTGGCCGGAACCCGTCTCCACGGCCCCGAGCCCGTCCCCGTCACCCCTGACACCGACCGCGACACCGCCATCGAGGTCACCGACGAGAGCAGCCTCGTCGCCGCCCGCCGGATGACCCGCACCGACCCCGCGGCCTCCGTGGCGGTCCTCAACTTCGCCTCCGCCCGCAACCCCGGCGGCGGCTACCTCAACGGCGCCCAGGCGCAGGAGGAGGCCCTGTGCCGCGCCTCCGCGCTGCACGCGACCCTGCTGCGAGCCCCCGAGTACTACGCGCACCACCGCGCCGAAAGGGACGCGTTCTACACCGATCGGGTCATCCACTCACCCGGCGTGCCCGTCTTCCGGGACGTCCGCGGGGCGCTGCTCGCCGAACCGTTCACGGCCGGCTTCCTCACCTCGCCCGCCCCCAACGCCGGTGTCATCCGGCGCCGCACCCCCGAGCTTGCCGACCGCGTGCCCGCGGCCCTGGCCGCCCGTGCCGAGCGGGTCCTGGAGACCGCCGCAGCGGCCGGCTACCGCAGGCTCGTCCTCGGCGCCTGGGGCTGCGGCGTCTTCCAGAACGACCCGGCCGAGGTCGCGGGCGCCTTCAAGGCGCTGATCACCGGCGACGGCCGGTTCGCCGGCCACTTCGACGAGATCGTCTTCGCGATCCTCGACCGCACCCGCGGCCAGGCCACCCTGGGCGCCTTCCGCCGGGCGTTCGCTCAGGACCAGCCGTAGCGCTCGATCAGCCGCTCCACCACCCGGTCGAAGCGCGGCCGGTCGAGCGCGCACGCCTCGCGCCGCATCCCCGACTCGTGCACCCGCAGCACCCGGTCCAGATCCACCCACGACTCGCGGCGCGCCGCGTCCCACGGGCCCGAACCGATCGCCACCCACTCGCGGTCCTGGTCGTGCCGCTTGCTCGACAGCTGCACGGCGAGCAGGGTGCCCGCCTCCTCCCGCGCGACCACGAGCACCGGACGGTCCTTGCCCCGCCCGTCGTTCTCCTCGAAGGGCACCCAGGTCCACACGATCTCCCCGGGATCGGGATCGCCGTCGTGGTCGGGCGCGTAGGAGGTGCGGACCGGCCCGATGGCGTGCGAGTCGGCCTCGGTCGTGGAGTACAGCGGCATCGTCATCCCCGCACCGTAGCGGCTGAACGGCCCAGCACGCCGGGCGTGTCGCGCAGGAGATCACCAGGCTCGGTGCATGACCCGCTTCCGCACGGCCGCCCTGCTGGCCGCCGCCCTCGCCCTGCTCGTCGCCCAGCCCGCCGTGGCCGCCGACGACACCCCGCCCCCGCCCCGCACCGTCTCCGCCTGGCTGCCCTACTGGGACCAGGAGACCGCGTACCAGGACGCCCTGCGCCACGCGGACCAGCTGCACACCGTGAGCCCGTTCTGGTACGAGGCCAAGGCCGACGGGACCGTCGCCGCCCACCCAGGAGCCGGCGAACGACTGATCATCGACGGACTGCACCGGGCCGGCGCCAAGGTCGTGCCCACCGTCATGGAGACGATGCCCGCAGGCGCCCTCGCCGCCCTCGTCACCGACCCCGACCGGCGCGCGGCCCACGCCGACGCCCTCCTCGCCACCGTCGCGAGCCGCGCCTACGACGGGCTCGACCTGGACTACGAGTCCATCGCCACCACCGGCGACGCCACGTACGCGGCCGTACGCGACGGGTACGCGGCCCTCGTCGGCGACGTGTGCGCCCGCCTGCACGCCCGCGACAAGACCTGTGTGGTCACCGTGATGCCGAAGACCGCCACCAGCGGTCGGATCTGGGACTACGCCGCCTTCGGCCGCTCCGCCGACCGGGTCCGCATCATGGGCTACAACCTCCACTGGGCGGGCGGCCCACCCGGACCACTCGCCTCCACCGCCTGGTACGACGAGGTGCTCCGCACCGCCACCGCCCTCGTGCCGGCCGAGCGCATCGAGTTCGCCCTGCCCGGGTACGGCTGGGACTGGGCCATCCGGGCCGACGGAACAAGCGTCGGGAGGGCGGGCCATGTCACCTGGAAGGAGGCCGAGGCCCTGCGCCGCGCCCAGGGCGCCCCGTACCGATTGGATCCAATGTCCAGTACCCCGTATTTCGGATACGAGGACGGCGAACTCACCCACCAGGTCTGGTACCAGGACGCCCGCGGCGTCACCGGCCACCTGCCCGTCCTGCGCCGCCACGGCGTCGTCCACACCGCCCTGTGGGCCCTCGGCTTCGAGGACCCCGCCCTCTGGCCCGCCCTCGCCCAGGGCGCCTCACCGTCACCCGCGGCCTGACATGCGCCTTTCGTACCCCCGTGCGAGCCTGGAACGAGATCCATGAACGGGAGGCACGATCGTGGGCAAGAAACAGACCCGGGTCAACAAGGGCGCCCGCACGGGCGGCCACGAGCACCGGACCGAGGCCACGCCGAAGGAGAGCACGCGCTCGGCCATGTCCGAGGCGCCGCGCCCCGCCATCGACGTCCCCGCCCACCGCAAGGAGCGGAAGTTCGGGCACAACTGACAGGCGCGTGATCACCGTCGGGACGATGCGTGGATGATGGACCCCCGTTCACGCTCGCCCCAGGGGGGAACATGCGCACCACCGGTCTCACCGCCGTCCTCGCCGTCGCCCTGCTCACCGGACTCACCGCCTGTTCCTCGGCGGAACCGGAACCGAACCCGGTGCCAAGCCCGGCCACCATCACCCCGCACCAGGCCGCGAAGGGCTACATGCCCGACGTCATCGGCGGAAGCGTCGCCGGAGCGGTCGGCCAGATCACCGGCGGCATGCTCGTCGAAGACGTCTCCGGCAAGGGGCGCATCGTGCCCATGAACGCCCCCGACTGGAAGATCTGCACCCAGGAGCCCGCCCCCGGCGCCGCGATCGACGGCACGAGGATCCACCTCGGTGCGGTCAAGAAGGACGAGGACTGCTGACCACCCGCGGACGCACGACACCCACGCGAAAGGGCCCGGCGCCGCCGGGCCCTTCACCACGTCACGCGTCGTCGTCGCCGACCGTGATCTCCTGCGACCGCGGCGCGCCGACCGCGACGGCCGACTGCGCCTGCGACGGGGGCTGGACCTGGGCTGACGGGGCCTGCAACTGCGCCTGCGACTGCGCCTGGGACTGCGCCGCCCCGTTCGGGCTCATGTTGGCCAGCAGCTGACGCGCCAGACCGAGCCCCGTACCACCCATCGTCAGCGCCTTGGCGAACATGTCCGCCATCCCGTCCGCGCCGTTCAACAACACCATCTGGTCCACGTTGCCGAACGCCGACGCGCCCGCCTCCACGATCTCCGGCCACCGCTCGGCCAGTTGCTGGGCGACCACGGCCTCCTGGTTCTCGGCGAGGGCCGCCGCCCGCGCCTTGATCGCCTCGGCCTCCGCGAGCCCCTTCGCCCGCGCCGCCTCGGCCTCCGCGAGACCCTTGGCCTGCGCCGCAGCGGCCTCCGCCTCACCCGTCACCCGGGTGGCCGTCGCCGTCGCCGCACTCGCCAGCTCGGTCTCCTTCGCCTCCGCCTCGGCAGCCGAGATCCGGGCATCACGCTCGGCCATCGCCAGCGTCCGCTTCTCGTATGCGAGGGCGTCAGCCGGCTTGCGGACCTCCGTCTGGAGCTGCTGCTCCTTACGGTGCGACTCCAGCTCGGCCACCCGCGTCTCCTGCACCACGACCTCCTGCCGCGACGCCGCGTCCGCCAGCGGACCGGCCTGCCGGGCCTTCGCCGACGCCTGGTCCCGCTCGGCCTGATAGCCCGCCTGCAGGATCTCGCTGTCCCTGGTCGCCTCCGACATGCGCGCCGCGGCCTGCTGCTCCGCCTCGGTCGCCCGCCGGTTGGCCTCCGCCTGCGCGATCCGGGCATCGCGCTGCACCGCCGCCGCGTGCGGCGCCGCCAGGTTCTTGATGTACCCGGTCGGGTCCTCGATCTCGTGGATCTGCAGCGAATCCACGATCAGACCCAGCTTCTCCATCTCCGTGCCACAGGCCGAACGTGCCTGCCCGGTCAGCTTCTCCCGGTCACGGATCATGTCCTCCACCGTCAACCCGCCCACGATGGCACGGAGATGACCCGCGAACACGATGTGCACCCGCTCCGACATCAGCTTCTGCTGGTCGAGGAAACGGCGGGCGGCGTTGGCGATCGACACGAAGTCGTCACCCACCTTGAAGATCACCACACCCCGCACCTTCAGCGGAATGCCCTGGTGCGTCACGCACTCCACCGAAAGCTGGGTCTCGTTGAGGTCGAGCGACAGCTTCCGCACCGCCTGGACGCCCGGCACGACGAGCGTGCCCCGCCCGGTGACGATCCGGAACCCCATGCCCTCGCCGAGGCCCTCCATCTTGTGGTTCGAACCGGAGATGATCAGCGCCTCGTTGGGCTCGGCGACGCGCCACATCAGTTTGAACAGAGCGATCAGAACGACGACGGCGCCGGCGATGCCGCCCGCCAGGATCCCGAGGCTCATGGGCTGGTCCCCCTTCACCGGACCCGTGCGGTTCCGGTGAAGGGAGTGTGCGCCCGGTGCGCCCGGCGCTCAATGGATCGGTCAACTGTCGTACGCGGCTGTGACATAGACGGTGCGCGGCGGTAGATGTTCCACGACCATCACGACCGTGCCCGTCTCGATCCGGTCCTTCGCCGAGGCCGGGTAGGCGAGGAAGTGCTCGGCCCCGCCCCGGATGCGGACGATCACCTCACCGACGAGGCCGGGCCCGACGGTGCCGGTCACCCGGCCGAACAGTCCCACCATCGAAGCGTCGTCCATGAACAGAAGGTACGTCAGATCCAGCCGTCCAGGGCGGACATGAACCCGTCGAAATCGTCCCGCTGGATGGTGTGACCCGCACCCGTCACCGTACGCACCTCGAAACCGCGCTCCTTGAGCACCGTCGCCCGCTCCGGGGCGACCAGCATGCTCGGGTCGGCGAGCATGAGCAGCGACGGCACCACCGGGCGGGCCGGCCCGAGGTCCCGGCCGGTGAACGGCACCAGGCCGTGCGCCGAGCGCTCGTCCCAGACCCGTACCGAGTCGACCTCGATGTCCAGGTCCTCGTCGGCCCAGCGGGGGTTGAACTCCCTGATGTGTTCCCGGGTCAGCGACTTGGCCTGGGTGAACAGCTCCGGCTGGTAGCCGGCCCGGCCGGTCGGCAGGTGCCACGCCGGGTCCACGTACACGGCGCGGCGGGGCGCGAGCCGCTCCACGGCGGTCGCGAGGGTCAGGGCGCCGAGCGAGTGGCCGATCGCCAACTCGGCCCCGGCAGGCAGCGTTTCGACGAGGTCGTCGGCGTAGTCCTGCGGGGTGTAGCCCAAGGGCCCGTCGGCCCGGCCGCTCGCGCCGTGGCCGCGCAGGTCGACGGCCACCACCCGGTAGCCGCGCTCGGCGAGCGCCGGCCCGACCCGCCGCCAGGTGCGGTGGTCGGCCATGATGCCGTGGATCAGGAGCGCGACTCGCTCGCCCTCTCCCCAGGTGGTCGTGTGCAACTGCACGGCGGTGCCTTTCTGCGGGGCGCGTGGCGCGGTGGCTCAGCGCACGGTACGGATCGGGCGCACGGCGAGTGCACCGGCCACCGACAGTACGGCGGCGACCAGGAACAGCGCGGTGTATCCGCCACTGAGCGAGACGATCAGCGAGGCCAAGAAGGGCGCCACGATCTGCGGGCCGGCGTTGGCGACGTTCAGTACGCCCATGTCGCGGGCCGCGTCCTCGGCCTTCGGCAGCACCATCGTGACCAGGGCGGTGTCCACCGCCATGTAGCAGCCGAAGCCGAGTCCGTTGACGACGGAGAAGACGAGCATCGCGGTCCAGCTCGCCGAGACGGCCGGGATGACCAGGGCGACGGCGGCGAGCGCGGCGGACGCGCCGACGAACAGCTTGCGGCGGTCGAAGCGGTCGGAGAGCCAGCCTCCGAGCACCGTGGAGACCACCATGGCCACGGAGTTGAGCGGCATCAGGATCGCCACCGCCTCCTCGGCGGTCAGCCCGGCGGGCAGGTCGGTGTGGTCCTTGAGGATGTACAGCTGGAAGCCGGCGACGGCGAAGTAGCCGAGGACGAGCAGGGCCCGGCCGATGAACGCCCAGCGGAAGTCGTGGTCCTTCAGCGCGCTGCCGAAGGCGGCTATCTGCTCCTTGACGGGCAGTGGGGCCTTCGGGGGCATGCGTTCCTCGCGGGCGCAGGCGGTGAACAGCGCGGCGGTCGCGGCGACGATCGCGCCGAAGACGAGGTAGCCGGTGCGGTAGTCCTCGGAGAAGGCGGCGCCGACCAGGGCGCCGATGGTGGAGCCGATGGGCAGACCGAGACCGACGGCGGCCGAGGCCTTGCCACGTGCGGTGAAGGGGACGCGGTCGGGCACCACGGAGGTGAGGGCGGCCTGGTAGACGTTCATCACGGCCTGGCCGAGACACCAGGCGATCGTCACCAGCAGGATCGTGTGCACGCTGCCGAGCAGCAGCATCACGGGCAGGGCGAGCAGGCCGCCCGTCAGGATCCACGGGTTGCGGCGCCCCGAGCGGTCGGAGAGCGCGCCGGCCACCGGGTTGAAGACGGTCGCGAAGATCGCGGACACCCCGGAGACCAGACCGAAGTTGGCCACCTTCCCGGCCGGGTCGATGGCTTCGATCTGCAGCGCGAGGAGCATGCCGGGGACGCCGACGTACAGCGCGTACATCGCCGTGTTGCCGGCGAGCAGCAGGGGCAGCAGGCCGCGTGTCGGCCGCCCGGCCGAGGGGGCGGTGGTGCCGGCGGTGCCGGAGCCCGGAATGGAGCCCGGGGCGGTGCCGGTGGACGTGCCGGAGGAGGAAAGGGCCACGGTGCCCTCCTGAGGTGATCGCCCGTGCGGGGGGCGAGAGCGGAATGTGAAAAGGGTGGCGACAAGGATGTTTACACGTGTCAGTGGCACGTGTAATCCCTGTCTAGCACTCGAATCCGGCCATCCGCCAGAGCTGAGTCCGGATCGTTCTGGAAAGATGCCGTCGCGATGAGCCAGTCACCCAAGCAGTCCGCCGGACGTTCCGTTCCCACCAGCGCCGATGTGGCGCGCCTCGCGGGCGTCTCCCGGGCCACCGTCAGCTACGTCCTCAACAACACCGCGGCCGTCCGCATCAGCGAACCGACCCGCCGCCGGGTCCGCGAGGCCGCCGAGGAGCTGGGCTACGTCCCGCACGCCGCGGCCCGCAGCCTGCGCGCCGGACACAGCCGGATGGTCCTGATGCCCACCGCGCACGTGCCGATCGGCCCGCTCTACAGCCGCTTCTTCAACGAGCTCCAGTGGGCGCTGCGCCGGCTCGACTACACGGTGGTGCAGTACGGCAGCGTCGGTCTCGACCCGGACGAGGCGGCCCGCGCCTGGGCCGAGCTCAGACCGGTCGCGGTGGTCTCGCTCGGCCAGGTCGAACTGACGGCGCACGGCGTCGAGCTGCTGCGGCGCTCCGGTGCCAAGGCCGTGATCACCGTCGGTCCGCAGCGCGTCGAGGGCACCCACGCGCTGGTGATGGACCAGGCGCAGGTCGGCCGGGTGGCCGGCGCGCACCTGGTGGAGCGGGGCTGCCGGTCCATCGGCGTCGTGATGCCCGAGGAGCCGGGCCTGGAGATGTTCTCCGCTCCCCGCCTCGCGGGGGTACGGCAGGCGGCCGAGGGGGTCGGCGCCCGCGTCGTACCGCTGCCGCTGCACTACGAGGAGGAGCCGGCGAACGAGCTCGCCGCACGCTGGAGGGACCTCGGCCTGGACGGCGTGTTCGCGTACAACGACGAGTACGCGATGTTGCTGATGCGCGCGCTCAAGGACGCCGGGATCGCGATCCCCGGGGAGACGGCCGTGGTCGGCTCGGACGACCTGGTCCTCGGCCGGCTGCTGCGGCCGCGGCTGAGCACCGTACACATCGACATGGTCATCGGGCGCGAGCTCGCCGAGCTGGTCGACCGGGTGGTGCGCGACCCCGAGTCCGCGCCGGTGCGTCAGGAGCTGCTCGCCTCCCGGGTGCTGCACCGCGAGTCCAGCTGAGCGTCGCGGGCCGGGCGGTGTGGCGGGGAGGCGCGGCGGGCCGGGCGGCCGGGGGCCGGGGAGCGCGCCGGGCCGGGCGGCGGTGGAAGCGCGGTCGGCTTAGCGTCGGTCCATGAGCACACACCCGAAGCGTTTCGAGATCCTGCTGGTGCCGGCGCACGTGGAGGACCGGGGCGGCGCGTCCGTGGAGAACAGCGCCGTCCGCTCCGCGGTCGTGGAGGCCACCGGCCGTACGGGCGAGTCCGGTTACCCGATCTACGAGGGTCACGGCCTGGTCGTCGACATCGACCCCGAGACGCGGACGGTTGAGGCCCTGCTCGTCGACGGCCGGGAACTCGACTACGGCCTGACGGCGCTGATCAGGGGCCCGCAGACGGCGTAGGGCGCGGCCGTGACGGGTCCTGGGGGCGTTGACAGGGGCCCGCGGACGGGCGGAGACTCGGGCCCGCGGGGACGAACAATGCTTCACCAGGCGAACATCCCCGCGCCGTTGCCCTGACAAAGGTCACGCAAGCCCCGTGGGAGAGAACCGATGAGCATCCGCGACGTCTACATCGTCGACGCCGTCCGCACCCCGATCGGCAAGTTCGGCGGCGCCCTCTCCTCCGTACGCCCCGACGACCTCGCCGCCCACGTCGTCAAGGCGCTCGTCGACCGCACCCCCGCCCTCGACCCGGCCCGCGTCGACGACGTCTACTTCGGCGACGCCAACGGCGCCGGCGAGGACAACCGCGACGTCGCCCGCATGGCCGTCCTGCTCGCCGGGCTGCCCACCTCCGTGCCCGGCGTCACCGTCAACCGGCTGTGCGGTTCCGGCCTCGAGGCCGTCATCCAGGCCGCCCGCGCCGTCGCCCTGGGTGACGCCTCCGTCGTCATCGCCGGCGGCGTCGAGTCCATGTCGCGGGCCCCCTGGGTCCTGCAGAAGCCGGAGCGCGCCTTCCCGGCCGGCCACCAGCAGCTGCACTCCACGACGCTGGGCTGGCGCATGACCAACCCGAGGATGCCCGCCGAGTGGACCGTCGCCCTCGGCGAGGGCGCCGAACTCGTCGCCGACAAGCACGCCCTCACCCGTGAGGCGCAGGACGCCTTCGCCCTCGCCAGCCACCAGAAGGCCGCCGAGGCCTGGGCCAAGGGCCTGTACGACGGCGAGGTCGTCCCCTACGAGGGCGTCGACCTGGTACGCGACGAGTGCATCCGCGACACCACCTCGATGGAGGCCCTGGCCAAGCTCAAGCCCTCCTTCCGCCGCGAGGGGGGCACCGTCACCGCGGGCAACGCCTCGCCGCTCAACGACGGCGCCGCGGCCCTGCTCGTCGTCGACGAGGAGGGGCTGCGCGAGACCGGCCGCGAGCCGCTCGCCCGGATCCGAGCCTCCGCCGTCACCGGCATCGAGCCGCAGCTCTTCGGACTCGGCCCGGTCGAGGCCGTCCGACGTGCCCTGGACAAGGCCGGCCGCGGCTTCGCGGACCTGACGACCTTCGAGCTGAACGAGGCCTTCGCCGCCCAGTCCCTCGGCTGCCTCGCCGAATGGCCGGAACTCGACCCCGCCGTGGTCAATCCGCGCGGCGGCGCCATCGCCATCGGCCACCCGCTGGGCGCCTCGGGCGCCCGCCTGGCCGGCGCGGTCGCCCACCAGCTCGCGGCGGCCGGCTCCGGCACCGGCCTCGCCGCGCTGTGCATCGGCGTGGGGCAGGGCCTCGCGCTCGTCCTGGAGCGCTGAGAGCCCGCGGGTACGCGTCAGGGGTGGCCCGGATCCCGGACCACCCCTGCGCGACGCCCGGCCGCGTGCGGGGTGAGCGCACGCCGCGTGCGGGCCGACCACCCGTGCCGCGGTGGCTACGCCTGGGGCTGCGACTCGGCGATGGACTTGCGGACCTCGTCCATGTCCAGGGCACGCGCCTGGCCGATGACGTCCTCCAGGGCCGCCTCCGGCAGCGCGCCGGGCTGCGCGAACACCGCGACCTTGTCGCGGACGATCATCAGCGTCGGGATCGAGCGGATCTCGAACGCGGCCGCCAGCTCCTGCTGCGCCTCGGTGTCGACCTTGGCGAAGACCAGGTCGTCGTGGCGCTCGGACGCGGCCTCGAAGACCGGCGCGAACTGACGGCACGGCGGGCACCACGTCGCCCAGAAATCGATCAGGACGAAGTCGTTCTCACTCACGACCTGGTCGAAGTTGTCCTTGGTGAGCTCGACAGTGCTCATTCTTCCTACCTTTCGGGGTCCAGCGCCCTTTGCGTGCCGTCCACACGGTCCCCTGGGGACTCGCCCCGCACAACGGCGTATCGAGCCGCGCTATTCCGCACCGCCGCCCCCAGACTGGAAGCCATGACACAAGCGGCGGAACACCGGCACGAGAACGAGCACGCGTACGACGTGGTGGTCCTGGGCGCGGGACCGGTCGGGGAGAACGTGGTGGACCGGGTCCGGGCGGCCGGGCTCAGTGTGGCGGCGGTGGAGGGCGAACTGGTCGGCGGCGAGTGTTCCTACTGGGCCTGCATGCCCAGCAAGTCGCTGCTCCGGCCCGCCATCGCCCGCTCCGAGGCCCGCAGGGTTCCCGGCCTTCGCCGCCACGCCTACGGCCCGCTCGATACCCAGGAGGTCCTCGCCCACCGGGACGCCGTCGTCGGCGACTGGAAGGACGACGGCCAGGTGGAGTGGCTGGAATCCACCGGCGCCCGCCTCTACCGCGGCCACGGCCGGCTCCAGGGGCCGCGCCGGGTCACCGTGGAGGGGCCGGAGGGCGACCGCCGGGTCCTCACCGCCCGGCACGCCGTCGTGGTCTGCACCGGCAGCCGGGCCGTCCTGCCGGACCTGCCGGGGCTGGCGGGTGCCCGGCCGTGGACCAGCCGCGAGGCGACCAGCTCGTCCGTCGTGCCCGGCCGTCTGGTCGTGGTCGGCGGGGGAGTGGTCGGCGTGGAGATGGCCACCGCCTGGCAGGCCCTCGGCGCGCGCGTGACGCTGCTGGTACGGGGCGCGGGCGTGCTGCCCCGGATGGAGCCGTTCGCGGGCGAGCACGTCGCCGCCGCACTCGCCGAACGCGGCGCCGACGTCCGTACCGGTGTCACGGTCAGCGCGGTCGTACGGGACGGGAGCACGGGTCCGGTGACCGTGGTCCTGGAGGGCGGGGACCATGTCGAGGGCGACGAGGTGCTGTTCGCGACCGGGCGCCGGCCCCGTACGGAGGACATCGGTCTGGAGTCGGTCGGCCTGGAACCCGGTTCCTGGCTGTCGGTGGACGACAGCCTGCGCGTCGACGGGCACGACTGGCTCTACGCCGTGGGGGACGTCAACCACCGGGCGCTGATGACCCACCAGGGCAAGTACCAGGCCCGGATCGCGGGCGCCGCCATCGCCGCCCGGGCCGGCGGGGACGGGGCCGTGGAGGCCGCGGCCTGGGGCCCGCACGCGGCGACCGCCGACCACGCCGCCGTCCCGCAGGTCGTCTTCACCGACCCGGAGGCCGCGTCCGTCGGTCTCACGCTCGCCGCCGCCGAGGCCGCCGGGCACCGGGTGCGGGCGGTCGACCTCGACCTGTCCGGGGTCGCCGGGGCGGGCCTGTACGCCCAGGGCTACCGCGGGCAGGCGCGCATGGTCGTCGACCTGGACCGGGAGACCGTCCTCGGCGTCACGTTCGTCGGGCTCGGCATCGGCGAACTCCTCCACTCGGCGACCGTCGCCGTCACCGGCGAGGTCCCGATCGCCCGCCTCTGGCACGCCGTTCCGGCCTATCCCACGCTGAGCGAGGCCTGGCTGCGGCTCCTGGAGGCGTACCGGGACGGAGCGGGCACGTCATGACCGAAGGGCCGGGCGGGCGGCCGCGCGAGCGCGTCAACGAGTACGACGCCTCCTGCGCCCACTGTGGCGCGCCCGTCCCGGCCGGCGCCGGGCTGCTGCGGCACGGGGCGAAGGGCTGGGAGGTCTACCACCCCGAGCACGCCCCGGTGCCCGGCCCGCCGCCGCGCGGCGACCATCCCGGCTGGCACCGGCGGCGGCTTCTGGCGCTGGACATCGCGGCCACCGGCAACCGGCCCGCGGTGGATCGGATCCGATCCGCGGCCCTGCGGGGCAGCGACGGCACGGCACACGATTGGATATTGGATCCAGGATCCGATCTCCGGTCCGCGGATCCCGCGTCCCCTGTGGTGCATCCTGGATCCAATATCCCGTCCGTGGATACGTCGTCCCCTGTTGCTGCGGGCTCGGACGGTGCCGTCCCGTCCGGCCGCGCCCTGGACGAGCTCGCGAGCCTCGTCGCCGCGCATCTCGGATCCAGGGAACTGCTCGTCGTCTGGTTCGCCCCGTATGTCCTGAGCACGCTGCATGCCGAGCTCGTCCGGCACGGCCTCGCCCCGCTCACCGAGCGGCTGCCGGCCGGGGTGGCGCCTGTCTGTGACCCGCTCGTCCTCGACCGGCACGCGGACCGCTACCGCCCGGGCAGCCGCTCGCTGCGGTCCGTGGCCGCGTGGTACGGCGTGCCGCACGGCCACCCCGGCGAACCCGGGTCGGACGCCGAGGCGAGCCTCCTGGTCGCCGAGGCCGTTGCGGCCTCGTATCCGCCGATCGCGCGGCTCTCCCGCCCCATGCTGCACACCGAGCAGATCCTCTGGTACGCGGAGCAGACGAGCCGCCACCCCGACGCCCTCCAATGGCCGTTCGCCACCCTGCGGCCGCTTCCCTGGGAGCCGCCGCCGGAGGGCTGAGCTCAGACGCGAGGGACCAGCAGCCCGGCCGCCGCCCGGGCCGCCTCCAGGGCGGGCCGGGCGTCCGGGCCCGACTCGTACCCGAGGACCACGCGCGTGCTCAACCCGTCGAGCAGCGCGAGGAGTTCGGAGGCGCGCGCGGTCACGTCCAGGGGAGCGAACCGTCCCTGGGCGACGCCCTTGGCGAGCAGCGCCTCCAGGTCCTGCTGCCAGCCCCGGTCGAGCTCGCGCTGCGCAGCGCGCAGTTCCTCGTTGGCCGGAATGCGGGCCCACAGCTCGATCCACAGCGTCCAGCGGGGATCCCCCGGCCCGCGCGGCAGATAGAGCTGGAGGAAGAGGTCGAGCCGGCGCGGGGCGGTGACCCGGCGGGCGAGCAGTTCGCGCCGCTCCTCGGCGAGCGCGGCCTCGCTCCACCGCAGGGCGGCGAGCAGCAGCAGGTCCTTGCTGCCGAAGTAGTACAGGATGTGGCCGCCGCTGGTCCCGAGGCGTTCGGCGAGGGCGGACATGGTGAGCGCCCCGAGGCCGTCCTCGGCGATGGCGGTCATGGCCTCCTCGAGCATCCGCTCCTGGGTGATGCTCCCGTCCCGCCGCCGTGCTGCCCCTGCCACCGGTCCCGTCCTCGTCGTCGGCCGCTCTCTACGGGGACGACTCTAATCCGCGATCCGGTCAGGTCTTGACGTGGCCGGAACCCATCCCACATCTTGAATGCCATTCAAAGAGTTAGAACAGCATTCAAGATCGTCATTCAAGATCGTCATTGGCGATCGCCATTCACGACAGGAGTGCGGCGTGCTCGGACACGAGACGGCGCCCGCGACAGCGGGCCGCAGCGGCCAGGACGAGGTCTTCCAGGTCGAGGGCCACGGCATCGACCCGATCCCCGACACCGAACGCCACGGCGGGGCCAAGGACCTCTTCTGGCTCTGGTTCGGCTCCAACCTGACCTTCACCTACGTCATCAACGGAGCCCTCGCCGTCGCCTTCGGTCTCTCCTTCTGGCAGGCCACAGGGGTCGTCGTGCTCGGCGGACTCTCCTTCTTCGTCATCAGCGCCGCCGGACTCAGCGGCGTCCGCACCGGCACCGCCACCCTCGTCATCTCCCGCGCGGCCTTCGGCGTCCGCGGCAACTGGCCCGCCGGCCTGCTCAACTGGGTCGTCAGCATCGGCTACACGGTCGTCAACACCGTCGTCGGCACGCTCGCCCTCGAAGCCTTCCTCGCCGACCTCGGCTGGAGCGGCGGCCGCCTCCCGCGCGCCGTCGCCCTCGCCGTCACCCTCACGCTGACCTTCGCCGTCGCCCTGTGGGGCCACGCCACCGTCCAGTGGGCCGAACGCTGGATGGCCTACGCCCTCGCCGTCGGCTTCGCCGCCCTCATCGCCTTCGTGCTCCCCGGCGCCGACACCGCCGCCCCCGCCGCCGCGCCCGGCGCCTCCGGCTGGAGCCTGGCCCTCGTCGTCATGCTCGCCGGCCCCTTCTCGTACCTGCCGATGCCCGCCGACTACACCCGCTACCTGCCCCGCACCACCTCCCTCAAGTCCCTCACCTGGAGCGGCGGCCTCGGCGGCCTGGTCTCCTCCGTGGCCCTGGGCGTCGCGGGCGTCGCCGCCGCCACCCAGACCGACATGGCCGACGCGGTCGCCGGTACGGAGGGACTGCTGCCCGGCTGGTTCGGGCCCGTCTTCCTCGTACTGGTCCTCGGCGGCTCCGTCACGAACTCGATCATCACGCTCTACTCGTCCAGCCTGAACCTCCAGGTCCTCGGCATCCCCTGGAGCCGGGCCCGCGCGATCGTCATCAGCGCGGCCGTCACCGCCGTCGGCTCGCTGGGCGCCCTCTTCCTCGCCGACTTCACCACCTCGCTGCTCGCCTTCCTCTCCCTCCTGATCATCGTGTTCGCCCCCTGGGGCGGCGTCTTCCTCGCCGACATGGTGCTGCGCCGCTGCACGTACGACTCCGACGCCCTGCACGCCGCCGAAGGCGGCGCGTACGGGTACCGCGCCGGATGGCATCCGGCCGGTCTCCTCGCACTCCTCGCCGGAATGCTCTTCGCGGCGCTCACCTGCGACTCCGAGCTGTGGACCGGCCCGCTCGTCGCGCCGCTCGGCGGAGCCGACCTCACCCTCCTCGGCTCGGTCGTCTCCGCGCTCGTGTACGTCGTCCTCGCCCGCCGCACCGTACGGCCCACCCCCGTCTGACAGACGGCCCGCCGCCCCCTCGCAGGCCCCCCCCCTCGCAGGCCCCCCGCAGCCCCCCCCGCCGTACCGCACCTGGAGAAAGCCCCGTATGAACCGCCCCGCCCCCGCCGACCTGCTCCTCACCCGTGCCCGCATCCACACCGTCGACCCCGACCTGCCAGAGGCCGAGGCCCTCGCCGTCCGCGACGGCCGGATCGTGTGGGTGGGCGCCGACGCCGAGGCCCACGCCTGGGCCGGGCCCGGCACCCGGGTGCTCGACGCGGAGGGCCGGCTCGTCCTGCCCGGCTTCGTCGACGCCCACAACCACGTACGCCTCGGCTCCGACGACGCCTGCGTCCAACTCGCCGGCGCCCGCGACCTCGACGAGATCCACTCCCGCATCCGCGCCTGGCACACCGCGCACCCGGACGCCGCCTGGATCGAGGCCGAGGCCTTCGACTACTCCGCGATCCCCGGCGGCCGGATGCCCACCGCCGCCGACCTCGACCCCGTCACCGGCGACACCCCCGCCCTCGTCCTCAGCTACGACGTCCACACCGCCTGGCTCAACACCGCCGCCCTGCACCGCCTCGGCGTCCACACCGGCCGCACCGACCTGCCGTTCGGCACCGCCGTCATCGACCCCGACACCGGCGAACCCACCGGATTCGTCAAGGACTTCGCCATCAAGGGACTCTCCCGCGAGGGCCATCGCGCGCTGCGCGAACTCGGTGTCCCCTGGGCCTCGGCCGACCGCCAGTACGGGCGCCTCGCCAAGAGCCTCGACGACGCCGCCCGCTACGGCATCACCACCGTCGTCGAACCCCAGAACTCCCTCGACGACCTCGCCCTCTTCCAGCGTGCCCGCGCCGAGGGCCGGCTCCGCTCCCGGATCGTCGCCGCCCTCTTCCACCCGCGCGGCACCACCGACGCCGAGCTCGACGAATTCGCCGCCGCGGCACGCGAGTTCGCCGACGACCGGCTGCGCGTCGGCCCGCTGAAGCTCTACATCGACGACGTCGTCGAACCCCGCACCGCCGCGCTCCTCGAACCGTACGCGGGCTGCCGCCACCACCGCGGCGACACCTTCTACCCGCCCGAGGAGTTCGCCGAGCTCCTCACCCGCCTCGACGCGCGCGGCTTCCAGTGCTTCGTGCACGCCACCGGCGACCGGGGCATCCGCACCGTCCTGGACGCCGTCGAGCGGGCGCGCGCCGTCAACGGGCCGCGCGACGCCCGCCACCAGATCGTGCACGTCGAATGCCTCGACCCCGCCGACACCCCGCGCTTCGCCGCCCTCGGCGTCACCGCCTGCATGCAGCCCCGGCACGCCGCCCCCGACATCGCGGGCCCCGGCCAGGACTGGGCCGTCAACATCGGCCCCGCACGCTGGCACAAGGCCTGGCCGCTACGCAGCCTGCACCGCGCGGGAGCCCTGCTCGCCCTGTCCAGCGACTGGAACGTCGCCGAGATGGACCCCATGATCGGCATCCACGCCGCCGTGACCCGCCGCCCGCCCGGCGGAGGCGCGGCCTGGACGGAGGAGGAGACGATCGACGTCGTCACCGCCGTCGAGGGCTACACCATGGGATCGGCCCGCGCCAACTTCCTGGAACGGGACCGGGGTTCGCTCACCGTCGGCAAGCTCGCCGACTTCGTCGTGCTGTCCCGGGACATCCTGCGGATCGACCCCGACGCCATCCCGGGCACCGTCGCCGACACGGTCGTCGTGGGCGGGGACGTCGTGGGCGGGGAAGCCGTGCACGCCTCCCGCTAGCGGGAAATCCACGGAAAAGGGGTGGACGCGGCGGGCCGGGCCCGGAGGTCGAAAATCCGTTTGGCCGGGGTGGTGTTCAAGATCATAGAGTCACTGTCGTGACCGCAGACCAGAACGCCACGTCCCTGCCCGCCGCGCCCTTCGCGCCCGTGCTCACCCGCCACGCCGAGGCCGAGACCTGTGCCGACCCGAGCAGCGTCATGACCCTGCTCGCCGACTCCGGCCAGACCGCGGACGGCTTCACCAGCTACCGTTCCACCTTCGCCAAGGGAGCGGTGGGCGCCCCCGCCCACTTCCACACCAAGGCGACCGAGCTGTTCTTCGTCATCAGCGGCTCCCTCCAGGTCCTGGTGGGCGAGGAGATCACCACCCTCGACGCGGGCGACTTCCTCGCCGTGCCGCCGCACACCCCGCACGCCTTCGCCGCCGCGCCCGGCTGCGAGGCGGACGTCCTGTTCGTCTTCACGCCCGGCATGGGCCGCTTCGACTACCTGCGTCTGCTCGGCCGCGTCATGCGCGGCGAGGCCGACTTCCAGGAGATCGCCGACTCGGCCGAGCAGTACGACAACCACTACGTCGACAGCCCCGTCTGGCGCGCCGCCCTGGAGGCCTCGGCGTGATCGACGCCGCCGCGCACGTCCGCGTCACCCGCCCCCCCGCGGGACCTCGCCGCGGCGGAGCAGTTCTCATGTCCGTCGACCACCTCGTTCGGCTGCCGGCCAGTGCTCCGCTCCCGCACCTGGGGCAAGCGGCGGGCATCAGACCTTCGCGACCAGCAGCTCCTCGGCGCTGGAGGGCCGCAGTCCGTCCGTACGGCCGGCGAAGTAGCGCTCGGTGAGGGACTCGGCCGAGATGTGCCGGGCCTCCCCGAAGCCGGTCTCGCGGGCCAGCTCCAGCATCTGTGACGGGGAGTAGAAGCTGACGAAGGGCGTCCCGGCCGCCCGTGCGGACTGCTCCGTCGCCCGGAGCAGCGGACGCTCCTCCGGTGCGACGAGCTCCAGTGGCAGCATGAACGTCGACGCCAGCGTGGAGCCGGGGGCGAGCTGCGCGATCTGACGGAACGTGGCCGCGGCCGCGTCCCGCGTGAGGTACATGATGACGCCGGTGGAGGCGACGACCGCGGGCCGGTCCGCGTCGAAGCCGGCCGCCACCAGCCGCTCCCACCAGGAGTCACCCGCCTCGAAGTCGACCGGCACGAGCCGCAGCCAGTCGGGGACGCCGAGGCCGAGCTCGACCAGGCGCTGCCGCTTCCAGGCCTGTGTACCGGGCTGGTCGACCTCGAAGACCCGAAGTCCGGCAGCCAGGTCCGGCCTGCGCTGGGCGAACGTGTCGAGGCCGGCGCCGAGCATGACGTACTGGGTGACCCCCTGGCCGGCCTGCTCCTCGACCAGGTCCTCGATGAATCGGGCCCGGGCCACGATGGAGGCGCGCATACGGCTCGTGGCCTCGCGGTCCATGTCCGGGCGGCCGGTCCAGCCGTCCTCCGGGCCGGCCAGGCGCAGCCCGATCTCGTCCTCGATGACATGCGGACGCGGGTCGGCCTGTACGTGCAGGGCCCGCCACAGGGCGACCCGCAGGGCCGTGCCGTCGACCGCCGTGCCGTCGACCGTCGCGCCCTCCACTGCCGTGCCGTCCACTGCATTGCCGTCGATGACCGTTGCTCGCTCGTCAGACATGGTGCTCCGCTTTCCTTCCCCGTACGGGGCTGCGCCCCGCTTCTCGTGATCACCACGTTAGGCGGCGGTCCACCGGCGCCGCTTCTTCGGAATTGCGCTCCTGCCGACGCCTCCGAGGACTGGCCGGCCTGCCTCCGTCCAGCGGGCCGCAGCCACCCGACCAGGTGAAGTGCACCGTTTCCCTGACGCGGTGGCGCCCGACTGCGGCCGGCTCGCCGCACGATGGGCTCGGTGGGGGCGATCCGGTCTCCGCCCCGCCCCGCGCCCCCACACACGGTGGAGGCCCCACACAAGGTGGAGATGATGACCGGCAGACGCCGAGCGCTCGCCCGAATGCTGACGATGTGTCTGATCCTCGGTGCCGGCGGGGCGTTGGCGCCCACGACCGCGACCGCGACCGCGGCCGTCAGCCCGGCCGGCCGGCCGGTCCCTCCCATCCCCGACCCGCGGGCCGCCGCCGACCAGACCACCATCTCCCATGACACGCTGCGCACCGGCTGGGACCAGAACGAGCCCGGCCTCGCCCCCGACCAGGTGTCAAGCTCCGACTTCGGCCAGCAGTTCTCGACCGCGGTCGACGGCCAGGTCTACGCCCAGCCCCTGGTCATCGGCGGCACCGTCGTCGTCGCGACGGAGAACAACAAGGTCTACGGCCTCGACGCCGCCTCCGGAAAGATCAGCTGGACCAAGGAGCTCGGCACGCCCTGGCCCGCCTCGGCCATCAACTGCGGGGACCTGGTCCCGAACATCGGCGTGACCTCCACCCCCGTGTACGACCCGGAGACCAAGTCCCTCCTCCTCACCTCCAAGGTGAACGACGGCCCGGACGTCCAGCACCCCAACTGGTACGTGCACTCCCTCGACCCGGTGACCGGCGCCGAGCGGAGCGGCTGGCCCATCAAGGTGGGCGGCACGCCGACCAACGACCCGGCCCACGCCTTCAACCCGTTCACCGCGGGGCAGCGCGCCGGGCTGCTCCTCCTGGACGGCTCGGTGTACATCGGCTTCGCCTCGCACTGCATCCGCCCCCCGTACGTCGGCTACCTCCTCGGCGTGAACACCACCACCCGCAAGACCACGATGTGGGCGACCCAGGACTCCTCCGCCACCGGCGCGGCCGGCATCTGGCAGGGCGGCGGCGCCCCCGTCTCCGACGGGCCGGGCCGGATCTTCGTGACCACCGGCAACGGCAGGACCCCGCCGGTCGGCCCCGGGAACACCCCGCCCGGCCAGCTGTCGGAGTCCGTGGTCAGGCTGGCCGTCCAGAGCGACGGCAGCCTGTCCGCCAAGGACTTCTTCAGCCCCTCCGACGCCGAACAGCTGGACCAGAAGGACACCGACCTCGGCGCCGGCGGCCCGGTCGCCCTGCCGGGCACGCCCTTCGGCACCAGCAGCCACCCGAGGCTCCTCGTACAGATCGGCAAGGACGGCCGGCTGTTCCTGCTCGACCGCGACGACCTCGGCGGACGCAGCCAGGGCCCCGGGGGCACCGACAAGGTGCTGGGCACCTTCGGCCCGTACGAGGGTGTGTGGGGGCACCCGGCCGCGTACGGCGGGCAGGGCGGTTACGTGTACACGATCGGCAACCGCGGTCCGCTGCGCGCGTTCGCGTACGGCCTCACCGGCTCCGGCGCACCCGCGCTGACCAACACCGGCAGCAGCGCGGAGAAGTTCGGCTACACCTCCGGCTCGCCGGTGATCACCTCCACCGGCACCAACCCCGGCTCGGCGCTCGTGTGGGGCGTGTACACGGACGGCGCGAACGGGGCGAACGGCCAGCTCCGGGCGTACGACGCCGTCCCCGTCGACGGCACGCTCAAGCTGCGCTGGTCGGCGCCGATCGGCACCGCCTCGAAGTTCTCCGTGCCGGCCACCGACGCCGGCCGGGTCTACGTGGGTACCCGCGACGGCCGTGTCCTCGCCTTCGGGCGTCCCGCCAACATCGCCCTCACCAGCGACCCGGTCGACTTCGGCAAGGTGGCGGTCGGTTCCTCGGGCAGCGCCACGGCAACGGTCAAGGCGACCCGTGACGTGACGATCGACGCCGTGCGGACTCCGGCGGGCGGGGCGTTCACGGCGCGCCCGACCGGCCTTCCCCGTACGCTGCACGCCGGCGACACCTACTCCGTGCCGGTGTCCTTCGCGCCGACCGGTCCAGGGCCCGCCGCCTCGGTGCTGACCTTCGCCACGAACCTCGGCGACAGCGCGGTCGGGCTCAGCGGTTACGGCACCCGGCCGGGCCTCGTCGCGGCCCCCACCGCGCTCGACTTCGGCTCCATCCCCACGACGACGACCAAGTCGCTCGGCGTGGTCTTCACCAACACCGGCACCCAGCCCGAGACCGTCTCGGGTTCCGTGGCGCCGGCCGCGCCGTTCCGCGTCACCG
Source organism: Streptomyces sp. NPDC085481 (assembly GCF_044541845.1). Classification (NCBI taxonomy): domain Bacteria; kingdom Bacillati; phylum Actinomycetota; class Actinomycetes; order Kitasatosporales; family Streptomycetaceae; genus Streptomyces; species Streptomyces sp. NPDC085481. Next base: position 86,291 of record NZ_JBITTJ010000013.1, on the reverse strand, counting down.
GCCTGCCCGGCTCCGGTACGGTCGTGCAGCCCCAGCAGTCCGTGTCCGTACAGGTCGCCTACAACCCCACGGCCGCCGGCGACCAGACCGGAAGGCTCTCGCTGACCGGCCAGAACGGCACCGCCACCGTGGACCTCAAGGGCAACGCGGTGAGCGGGCAGGCCAAGCTGACGCTGACACCCGCCTCGACCGACTTCGGATCGGTGAAGGTGGGGCAGTCGATCACCGAGACCTTCGACATCGGCAACTCGGGCAACATCCCGCTCACCCTCACCAAAGCCAAGGCGCCCGCCGCCCCCTTCCACGTCGCCGACCCCGTCAGCGAGGGCCTGGTCCTGCGCCCCGGGGAGGTGTTCCACCAGAAGGTGACCTTCTCGCCGACCGCGGTCGGCACCGCGAACGCCACGTACGAGATCTCCGCCGACGACGGCAGCGGCACGCTCAAGGAGACCCTCACCGGCACCGGGACCGCCGGCACCGGCGTCACCGTCCCTGCCCCCGACGCGGGCGGCTGGAAGCTGAACGGCAACGCCCGGATGTCCGGCGGCGACCTCCAGCTCACCCAGGCCGTCACCGACCAGCGCGGCTCGGCCGTCTGGCCCGTGCCCGTGCTCACCGACGGCCTCCACGCCTCCTTCACCACCTCCCTCAGCGGCGGCAACGGCGCCGACGGCCTCTCCCTCGCCCTTCTCGACGCCGCCGGCGCCACCCCGACCGCACTCGGTGCCGGGGGCGGCGGTCTCGGCTACTCCGGCCTGCCGGGTGTGGCCGTCACTTTGGACACGTACCGCAACGGCGCCGACCCCTCGGCCAACTTCGTCGGCATCGCCACCGCCGGCACCGGCGACACCCTCACCTACGCCTCGACCACCACGAACGTGCCCAGCCTGCGCTCCGGCACCCACACCGTCGACGTCGCCGTCAGCGGCCGCACCCTCACCGTCTCCGTCGACGGCACCCAGCGGCTCAGCACCAGCGTGGCCTCGCTGCCGCCGACCGCCTACCTCGCCTTCACCGGGGCGACCGGCGGCAAGCACGACATCCACACCGTACGGAAGGCGGCCATCACCGCCGCCGCGTTCGCGGTGCCGCCGCCCGGCCCCAACGGCTGGACGTACAACGGCAGCGCCGTCCTCTCCGGCGGCAACCTGATCCTGACCCCCGCCCAGTCCGACAAGACCGGCTCCGCCATCCACGGCACGGCCGTGCCGTCCGCCCAGCTGAACGCCCGGTTCGCCGCCACCATCGGCGGCGGCACCGGCGCCGACGGGCTCGCGCTGCTGCTCCTCGACGCGACGAAGGCGACACCCAAGTCACTGGGCTCCGGCGGCGGCGGACTCGGTTACGCCGGGCTCCCGGGCGTCGCCGTCACCCTCGACACGTACGCCAACGACGATACGGACCCGTCGTCGAACTTCGTCGCGGTGGCCACCAAGGGCACCGGCTCCGCGCTGACGTACGCGGCCACGGCGACGAACGTGCCCAACCTGCGCAGCGGCAGCCACATCGTCGAAGCCGTCGTCGTCAGCGGTCACCTCCAGGTCAGCATCGACGGCACCCGCGTCATCGACGTCGCCGTGGCCCTCCCGCAGAACGTCCTCGTCGGCTTCAGCGGCGCGACGGGCGGCAGCACCGACCAGCACGCGGTCGCGGGGGTACGGATCGGCTACTGACACGGGGATACGGGGATACGGGGAAAGGGGGCGGCCCCGCGCGATGGGCGCGGGGCCGCTTCGTGTGCGTGGGGAACGGGTCAGAGCCGGGTGAGGATCCGCTTCAGCTGAGCGATCTCGGCGGCCTGGGTCCGCACCACGTCGTCGGCCACCTTCTTCGCGGCCGCGTCGGAGCCTTCCTTCTGCTCCGTCCTCGCCATCTCCACCGCGCCCTCGTGGTGGGCGATCATCAGCTCGGCGAACCTGCGGTCGAAGGCCTTGCCCTTGGCCGCCGCCAGCTCCTTCATGTCCTGGTCGGACATCATCCCGGCCATGCCGTGGCCGGCGTGGCCCGCCGACTCGGGCTTGCCCCAGGCCTCGAGCCAGGTCCGCATCGTGCGGATCTCCGGGTCCTGGGCCTTCTCGATCTCGCCGACGAGCTTCTTGATCTCGGCGTCCTCGGCCCGCCCGCCGGCGAGCTTCGCCATCTGAAGGGCCTGCTCGTGGTGCGGGATCATCATCTGCGCGAACATCACGTCCGCGTCGTTGAACGCGCCCGCGGAGCCGGATGCGGAGGCTCCCGCCGAGGCGGAAGCGGAGGCGGTGGTCGAGACGGACGGCTTTCCGCCGTGGTCCATTGCGCTCGTGTCGTCCGCCGAGCCGCCGCCGCAGGCGGCGAGCAGGAGGGCGCCGGCGGCGACGGCGCCGGTCAGGGCGAGCTTGCGGGCAGAGGGGTTGATGAAGGCACGCATGTGTGACACCTCGTGTGCTGTCGTTCTCGGATGGGCCGAACACGTCTGCGGGCAGCGCGAAGCGCCCGCGGGTGCGGTACGGCCTAGATCCGGAGGACCGACAACCGGGCGAGGTCAGGAGGGCGTGGCGGCGGCGCGTTGGGGCCCGACGAGGGCAGCAGGCGTGCGGCGAGCAGCGCGGTCCAGTCGGCGTGGCGGCACAGCGCGGCCCTGACGAGTCCGGCGAGCAGCCAGATGCCGAGCACGGCCACACAGAGCGTGGTCATGTCCATCGCCATGCCGGAGTCGTGCGAGGAGGACTTCGGCGACGACTCCGAGGCGGGCCCGGGCGGCGATCCCGTGGAGTCGCCTCCGTGGTGCGCCGGCGCGGATGACGCATGCGTCGTCCCCTCCGTACCGCCGCCCGAAGAACCCTCCGGGTGTCCGACGGAGTGCATCACGAACACGCCGAGCGCGAGCACGACGACGAGCAGCAGGTGCGCCGGGGCGCCTCCCGCCCGGGTGCTGCTGCGTCGTGTCCGTGGGTGCGCGTGCAGGGTCTCGACCTCCTGATCCGACCCTACCCAATACCCCACACCGGTACCTGCGGGGCCCTTCGCGTACCCCCGTTTGGCGTACACCCGCCACGCCCGTGACGTGCGCCCCCTGCGCCCCCGACGCTGATCCAGGAGGCGCCGACACCGGCCCGTCCGCGTTGACCACGCCGGGAGGCACGCCCATGTCGATCGTCGTCACCTTCGCCGGAAGGACCCCGCTGCCCACCGCGGGTTCCTGGTACCAGGTCTGGTCCTACCGCGTGCAGCCCTCGAGTCCGGCCGACCTCCACCCCGGGCAGCGGGTCGCGCTCGCCCTGCCTGCCGACGTCGACCTGCGCGACCCGGCCCTGTTCCCCGGGGTGCCGGCCCTCGACGGCGCCTTCGTCGAGGCCGATCCAGGCTCGGGCCGCCAGTACGCGGGCCGTACGGTGACGGGCACCGGGCCGCAGACGATCTCCTTCGTGGCGCCCCCGGCCCAGTCCGAGCGGGACCTGCTCCTCGTCGTGCGCGGACCCGGCCAGCCGTGGACGGTGACGCCGTTCGCGACCTCCTCCGGCGGGCCGTCGGGTCCGGTGCGGGTGCTGACCGCCCCCGTGCCGGGTCCGGTGCGTACGGGCAGGCCGGTGACCGAGTTCGCCGGCACCCTGCCGTACGCGAGCGAGCTCTTCGGGGTGTACCAGCCGCTGCCCGGCTGGCTCGGCTACTCGGCAGCCGGCCGGCTCGCCGCCCCGGGCGGGCCGCCGCCCGCGCCCGAGGCCTTCGCGGGGCCCGCCGCGCGCGCCCTGGAAAGCCCCGAGCTCGCCGTGCTCGCGCGGTTCGCCGGCCAGGACCCGCCGACCGAGGGGATCCTGTCGCCGGTCGGCCTGGTCAACCTCTTCCGGCAGTACTTCTTCGAGTTCGACACGTTCCTCGGGGCGCCCGCGGGCCACCTGTGGCTCAGCCCCGGCGGCATGGTGGAGCTCGTCGAGACCACCACGCGCCGCACCCTCGTCGAGCGGACCGCGTCCCAGTCGGAGGAGACCACGCGCAAGTCCGAGGAGACGCTGACCGACCAGAGCGACGTGGCCGACGCGGTCAAGGAGTCCAACGCCAACGACACCAGCCTCGGGGCGAGCGCCTCCGCCGGAGGTTCGTTCGCCGGGATGTACCACGCCGACGCGAGCGCCAGTTACGCCACGAAGACCACCACCAGCAAGTCCTCCGAGCTCACCCACAAACACGCGCGGACCCAGAGCTCCAAGGTGAGCAGCGAGATCCGGCGCAACTTCACCACCACCTTCAAGACGGTGACGGAGACCACCGACACGTCCAGCCGCCGCTATGTCGTGCAGAACACCACCGACCGGCTCGCCAACTACGAACTGCGCCGCAAGATGCGCAAGGTGGGCGTCCAGGTGCAGCACATCGGCACCCGGATGAGCTGGCAGGTGTTCGTCAACGCCCCCGGTCGCGTGCTCGGTCTGGGTGAGCTCGTCGACGTCGTCCCCGCGCCGGACCTGACCTCGCTGCGCAAGCCCGAGCCGCCCGAGCCGCTCGCACCCGTCCTGACGACGTTCACCGGCACGTTCCCGATCGCGGAGCACCCCGACAGCACCAACGCCCCGCACAACGACGCCGACTGGCGCCGCCAGGACGGCTTCGACCGGCTGTGGCGGGGCGAGGAGGACGAGTACATCGTCGCGAACTTCGACTACGGTGCCATCCCGCCCGCCCCCGGCTACACCCTGAGCGCCAACCCGGACTTCGTGCAGTTGGTGTCGGCGAAGAACGGCAACGGCGGCGACGCCAAGTTCCTCGTCAAGTACGTGATCCAGCGGCCCGAGACGGGACGGTTCCAGGTCCGCGCCGACAACGTCCACTTCGGCGGCACCGCGATCATCACCTTCAGCCTGCAGCTGCGCTGGGAGCCGCCGGCGGTGAACCCGGCCGAGGTGGCGTACAAGGCGGCGCTGGAGCAGTACGAGAAGGACGTCGCCGCTCTGCAGCGCAAGGCGTACGCCGCGGCCGTACGGGACCGGACGACGCTCCTCAGCAAGGTGCGGCCGCGGCCCGCCGAGGACCTGCGCAAGGAGGAGCGGCACTCGGTCTTCGCCCATCTCCTGGACCAGCTGCGGCTGTTCGACCCGAGGGACGCGCATCTGGAGGCGGAGCTCATCCGGCAGATCTTCGACGTCGACCAGATGCTGTACTTCGTCTCGCCGGACTTCTGGCGTCCCGACGACGTGGCGACCCCGGCCGGGCCGGACTCGCTCGGCCGCTACCCGGTGCCCCCGGCCCGCTGGGAGGGTTCCGCAGCGGATCCGCTGGCGGGGGAGACCGTCCTGACCGCATACTCGCGCACCAGCTCGCACAACCCGCCCGACGCCAAGGGGCCGAATCCCCAGCAGGAGTGGCGGGTCGACTACCTGGTCACGGCGGACTCGCAGCCGGCGCCGATGGGCAGCTCGCTCGGCTGGCTCGTGCAGGCCGACGGGGACGAGCGGCGCAACGAGTTCCTCAACTCCGCCTGGGTGAAGGCCGTCCTGCCGATCAGGCCCGGGCACGAGTCGGAGGCGCTGGGCTGGCTGACCAGGGCGGGCGTCGAGGGCGAGGCCGCGCTCGACCGTCCGTACGCCTGGCAGGAGGGCGACCCGGACGAGTACCGCGGCCAGACCATCGGCCGGGTACTCGAACTGCTCGCCGCGGAACTGCGGGAGTCCAACACCAGCGTCCCCAACACGCTGCGAAGCGAGCAGGTCTTCGAGACCGGCTTCGACCCGCTGGCCGGCGGCTTCCGGCCCGCGGAGCCGTACCGGATCTTCGACCAGTGGGTGGAGGTCCTGCCCACCGACCAGGTCGTCGCCGTCGAGGTGACGTACGACCCCAAGACCGGACAGCAGCTCTAGGCCGGCCCGCCCCATGGCCACCACCCGCTATGTGCACGCGACCAGGGGCGTGCGGTCCGGCCGCTTCGACAGCGAGCGCAAGCCGGCGAAGACCGTCGCCGACGCCCTGCGCGCCGCCGCGGCCGGCGACACCGTCGTCATCCTCGACAACGCCGTCTACCGCGAGCCCGAACTCGTCCTCGACCGGCCCGTCACCCTCACCAGCGACCACCTCCTGAAACACCCGCAGGCCGACCCCGCCGCGCCCGGCTTCGACCCGCGGGTGCTGCCCGCCCTCGACGGCGGCGACCGGCACCGGGTCCTGCGGATCGGGCCCTCCGGACCGGGCGGGCGGCGCGGCTTCGGCCCCGTCACCGTCCGGGGCCTGAGGATCAGCGGCGGCCACTCGGTGCACACCCCGCGTGATCCGGCACTCGGCGCGGGCGGCGGCGTCGCGGTCGTCGACGCCGACGACGTGCTGATCGAGCGGTGCGTCATCACCGGCAACCGGACCGAGACAGCGCCCTTCCGGCCGTGGCCGGAGCCGGACCGCACGGCGCTGCGGGCCGCCGTGCTCGACCTGATCGGCGACGTCCTGCCGGCCGGGACGGTGGGCTCGGTCAACCGGGTGATCGACGCCGCCAACACCATGCTCGCTCTCGTACGGGGCACCCCCGCGCTGCCCCGGATCGACCGGGCCGCGCTGCTCGTCGAGGCGGGTCGGCGCTTCGACGCCCTCGTACCGCCCGGGATCACCGCCATGTGGCTGGCCGGCCAGTCCTTCGGCGGCGGCGTCGCCACCGTCTGGGCGAGCCCCACCGTCCGCCACTGCCTGATCCGCGGCAACAAGGCCGAGGGGCGTGGCGGCGGGCTCGCGGTCGTCGGCTACGGCTGGCCGACCCTGGAGGGGTGCTGGATCGACCGCAACGCCTCCGGGCGGCGGGGCAGGCTCGACGGCGGCGGCATCGGCTGCGAGGTGTCGTTGCCGGGCCGGCTCGCCCGGGACCTGAGCGAGCTCGACCTCGTCAAGTTCCTCGCCGACCGGGCGTCGGCGGCCCGCACCGCCGTGCTGAGCCCCGGCACGATCGTCGGCCTCACCCCGAGCGAGCTCTACCACTACCTGCGCTGGCTGCTCGACCCGTTCGAGCCCAACCCGGTGCTCGCCAAGACCCCGCGCATCCTCGCCGACCTCGTCACCGGCCGGGTCGACGAGGCCGTCCAGCTCGCCTTCTACGCGATCGCCGCCTCCGCCCTCCGGCTCGACCGCTGGTCGGCCTGGCAGGAGCAGGAAATCCTGGACGCCCGGCGGCGCGCCGTGACGCTGCGGGAGTGCCGTATCACCGGCAACGCGGCCGCCGACGACGGCGGTGGGCTCTACGCCTCCGTCCTGTCCCCGGTACGGCTGGTCGGCACCGAGGTGAGCGGCAACCGGGCGGGCAGCATGGGCGGCGGCGTCCGGATCACCATGGGCTCGGCCGGCACCTTCGAGCAGTGCGTGATCAGGAACAACGTCGCGCGGGGCCTGGAGGCCGCGCCACGGCCGGGGGAGCGGCGCAAGGCGAAGCCGGGCGGGGGCGGCATCTCGGCCCGCAACGCCGACCTCACCCTCACCGGCACCCGGATCGAGGCGAACACGACGTCCGACCGGCCCGGCGGCGGCATCGTCCACTACGCCGACACCGAGGGGAACATGGGCGGGGTGCCGGACATGTGGACGGCGATCCTGCGGGAGGTCTTCGGCGTCACCCAGGTGACCGTCCGCACGGACGCGGCGAGCGAGATCACCGGCAACCGCTGCGGCTACGACGAGCACGGCGCGGCCCTGGCGAAGCCGCAATTCGCCAAGGGCGGCGGGGTGTTCGTGCTCCAGGCGACGTTCCCCGACGCGCCGCGCGTGGACGTGACGCTGGCGTCCGTCCGCAAGTCCGTGCACGGCAACACGGCGCTCACCCGCCGGTACTCCTCGGCGGTCCGGCCGGGCACGGTCATCGCCACGGCGAACGACACGTGCGTGCAGGACCTCGTGGGTCACAAGGAGTGGACGGAGGCCAACGACGCCCCGCTGCTCAAGGGCGCCGCGGACCTCCGCTTCAAGGCGTGAGCGCCGGCGTCACGCGCTTCACGGGGTGACTCCTGCGCGCGGGGGTCGCCGCAGTCCTATGCGAGGGTGTCGCCGGACATGGCGGCGGCGAGCCGCAGGTGCGGGGCGGCCTCCTCGGCCCTGCCCTGGCGCTCCAGGGTGCGGCCGAGCATGAGCCGGGCGTAGTGCTCGACGGGGTCGCGCTCCAGGACGGCGCGCAGCTCCTCCTCGGCCCGGCTGAGCTGGGCGGAGTGGTAGTACGCCCGGGCGAGCAGCAGCCGCTGGGCCGTCTGGCCGGGGTGCTCGGCGACCAGACCGCGCAGGATGCGGACGGCCGTGCGGTACTCCTTCGCGTCGAAGAACAGCTGGGCACGGTCCCACCGCTCGGCGGCGGTGCCGAACTCGTAGTAGGTGTCGTCGCTCACGGCTCACTCTTTCGTAGGTCGGGCCTCTGCGGCTGCTGCAACACCCCCAGATGGTTCAATATTCCACTACTATTTTGGCGCGGGTCCACCCCGTACGGCACCGCGACAGGAATAGGTTGAGGCACATGAGCAATCTTGATCGCCAGGCCGCCCTGCAGGTCTGCGGCGGCCGCGGTTTCGTCGTCGCCGAACCGGTACGGGAACTCCTCAGCCCCCGCCGCGTCCGGCTCGGAGAGTCGACCGAGGTCCGCCGCCTGCTCCCCAACCTGGGCCGCCGCATGGTCGGCGCCTGGGCCTTCGTCGACCACTACGGCCCCGACGACATCGCCGACGAGGCGGGCATGCAGGTCCCGCCCCACCCCCACATGGGCCTGCAGACCGTCAGCTGGCTCCACGAGGGCGAGGTCCTGCACCGCGACTCGACCGGCAGCCTGCAGACCATCCGCCCCCGCGAACTGGGCCTCATGACCTCGGGCCGGGCGATCTCCCACTCCGAGGAGAGCCCCAGGCCCCACGCCCGCTATCTGCACGGCGCCCAGCTGTGGGTCGCCCTCCCCGACGCCCACCGGCACGTCGAGCCCCACTTCCAGCACCACGCCGGACTCCCGCACGTCACGGCTCCGGGCCTGACCGCCACGGTGATCCTCGGCGAGCTGGACGGCGCGGTCTCCCCGGGCACGGCGTACACCCCCATCACGGGCGCCGACCTCGCCCTCGCCGCCGGCACCGAGACCCGCCTCCCGCTCCAGCCGGACTTCGAGTACGCGGTCCTCGCGATGTCCGGCGAGGCCCACGTCGACGACGTCCCCGTCCTGCCCGGCTCCATGCTCTACCTCGGCTGCGGCCGCACCGAACTCCCGCTGCGGGCCGTCTCGGACGCGGGCCTGATGCTCCTGGGCGGCGAGCCGTTCGAGGAGGAGATCGTCATGTGGTGGAACTTCGTGGGCCGCACGGACGAGGAGATCCGCGAGGCGAGGGAGGACTGGATGTCCGGCCCCCGCTTCGGCGAGGTCAAGGGCTACGACGGCGCCCGCCTGGACGCCCCGGAGGTCCCGGCGACGCAGCTGAAGGCGCGGGGGCGGGTGCGCTGACCCGGGGCTTTCTCTTCTGTCGGTTCAAGGTCGAGGGGCGCTCGGCTCCGCCGCGGCTGTCGTCGTGACTGCGGGAGGGTGCGGAGCGCAGTCCCTTCCGCAGTCGTGCAGTCGGTGGGTGCACTTCCAGGGTGTGCTCGGGTGTGAGCAGATCTGGTCAGCTGAATGCTGACCCGCTGCGGCGATAGGAACGATTCTCCAGCCCGTCGCAGGTCATCTTCGCGGGCAGGCGCAAGGTCCTTTTCGACACGGTGGTGTAGCCGCCACGGCACCCCACGCGTCGCACGGTCCTCCCGCCTGCCCGGCGGCTCACCGGGAGTTCTGTGGTGAGGCGGCGATCAGGCGCCGGCCGCCACGTCCGTCAGCCAGGCGCGCCAGTCGCTCTCGTAGTCCAGCGTGTCCAGGAACGCGCGTGCGGCGGTCCAGTTGCCGGAGCGGTAGTGGCCGAGGACGGTGGCTACGTCTGCTGGGTGCCGCTCGACCATGTAGCGGGTGGCGAGGTAGCCCCAGCTGTAGGTGCGGTTGACGTCGCTGTCGGCGTAGGTGGTGTCGAACAGCGTGCCCAGGGCGTACGTGTGCTTGCCGGCCTCCATCAGCGCGCTGGTGTAGGGGACGCCGCGGTACGAGTAGGAGATGTACTCGGCGATGCCCTCGCCCCACCAGACGGTGGGGGTCGTCTGGCTGTCGGCGAAGTCGCCGTGGAGGTCGAAGCGGCCGTCGAGGTAGTGGGTGTACTCGTGGTTGAGGTTCCAGATCTGCCAGCCGGGGCTCGCGTCGGTGCGCTCGTAGCATATGAACCGGGGCTGGTTCCCGGGCCGGGCGGGGTCCCCCTCCAGGTACATGCCGCCGTTGTTGGTGTCGATGCCGTAGATCCGGCCGGCGTACGCCTTGTAGTCCGCGCTCGAGTTGAAGACGTCGACTTCGAGCTTGGTGTTGTAGTCGTCCGCGACGGGGCCCGAGTCCTTGACCACGCTGTGGAAGTAGGCGTCCTGGTTGGCGAGGCTCGCGCAGGTGGCGGCCAGTTGGGCGGTGGTGATCTCCTGGGCGCGAATCCGCAGTGTCGGGCTGCAGTCGTGGACGATGGGCAGGATTCTGGCTTCGAGTCTGCCGCCGCCGGCCGCGGTCAGGGTCGGCGCGTTCCTGCTCGTGCCGTGGGCCGGGCGCTGCCCCGCGTCGGCGAAGACGTGGTCCGGCCTGGGCTCGGCCCGGCCGGTCGGCGGCGCCGTCTCGGTGGCGGACCGAGAGGTGTGGGTGCCCGCGGCGGCCGGGGCCTCGTGGGCGGCGGCGACGGGGGTGGCGGCTGCGATCAGCACAGCGGTGGCGATGGCCAAGGTGCGCAATGTCGGCTCCTGGAAGACGAGTTGGGGAAACCGTCGACGACGGATGCGCTGTAAAATGGCACATGTCACATGTCTTAGCAAGAGTGTTCACCGCGCCGCCGTGATAAGCGAAGCCGGTGGGCGTCTGCGGCCGTGCGCCCCCAACGCGACCACCCGCAGGCTGAGCAGGCTCTCGGCGGTACGAGGAAAGCGTTTCCTCCCCGAGCGGCGCCTCGTTGACCCGCGCGGCAGGCGCATCCTCGCGCCCAGTCGCGGGACACGCGATGACGAGGAGCGGTGATGACCGGTCAGGACTCTCTGACGGCGAAGATCGAGCGCGGTTTCGACCAGCTCGACGTGCACGGCAACGGCGTACTGACCGAGGAGGACCACCTGGTGATGGGCCGCCGGGTGGCGTCCTCCCTCGGGCACGCCGAGGACTCCCCGGAGACGCGGCGGATCGTCGACGCCTACCTGGGCGTCTGGCGGGACGTGCACCTGCCGTTCCTGCCGGCCGGCAGCCAGGGGATTTCGAGGGATCGGTTCGTCGCGTCGACCCGGTCGCTGGCTGAGAATCCGGGGCTGCCGAGGCCACCCTGGGCAGGATCGCCGAGATCTACCTGCAGATCGCGGACATCGACCGGGACGGCCGGGTCAGCCCCGCCGAGTTGCTCGCCTTCCAGCGCGGGCACTTCCCGGGGTTCACCGAGGAGAACGCGGCCGAGGCGTTCCGTCACCTCGACACCGACGGCTGGCTGTCGCCCGCCGAATTCACCCAAGTCGTCCCAGGTGCTTGACCGCAAACAGCTCAAAGGCCGCACCCAGGTCACCTTCGTCCTCCCCGCCGACAGACCGGACGGTCCGGTCAGCGTCGTGGGGGACTTCGACCACTGGAACCCCGCCGCGCACCCGCTGCAGGCCCGAGGCGACGGCATACGCGCGGCGACGGTCGTCCTGGCCGCGCACAGCGGCCACTCCTTCCGTTACCCCGCGGCCGGCGACTACTGGTTCGACGATGACCAGGCCGACGGCCACGACGGCACCAACAGCCGCGTCAACACCTGACGAGGAGCGCCCCCCTGTCGGGAACCCACCGTCCACGCCTGGATCGAGGATTGGTTCTTCCGCCCGGCCGTCCGCGAGGCCGCACCGGACATGACGGACCACATCCTGGAGAACAGCGGCCGGCGACCATGTCCGGGCCTGCCGGCTGCTGGCTCCGCAGACCCGTCAGCAGCTGGAGCAGGACGAGCAGAAGGCCTGCCCGACAGCCTTGGCCGCGCAGGAGTTGCCCAGGACGGCAGGCGTCGAGGATGTGGAGGCGTACGGGCGGCAGGCGCTGGTACGGCTGCGGGGAGACACCCTGTTCCTGTCGCTGTTCACCGCCGGCTGGACGGCCTCCGCCAACTGCTCCCGTTCGCTCTCGGTACCGGCTTCGTGGACCTTCTTGGACTCCGGCGAACCGCGCTGGGCCTCCTGCCGGCGGACGTGCCTCCACTTCCTGCCTCAGCCCCGCCCGCCTCCGGGTACGCGGCCGGCCGACGTCACCGTCCCTCGTTCGCGGTGTGCCGGCGCTCCTGGGCCGTGGGGTGCCACTCGATCAGCAGGATCGTGGCGTCGTCGCGCAGCTTGTGGTCCTGGTGTTGCCGCAGGCGCTGTACCAGGCGTCGCAGGGCCTCGGGGGCCGGGTCGCCGGCGGCGGTGGCACGGATGACCGTGTCGGCCAGCCGCTGTTCGCCGAAGAGGTCACCCTCGGGGGAGCGTGCTTCGGTGACGCCGTCGCTGTACATGAGGATCCGGTCGCCGGGCTGGAGTCGCTGCCGGTGCTCGGTGGGCGGCGACTCGACGAGAAAGCCCCAGCCGAGCGGTAGATCCGGCTCGCGTTCCAGCGCGTTGCGCACGACCCTGCCGGCGCGGATCAGCAGCGGCGCGGGGTGCCCGCAATTGATCCAGGTGAGCACACCGCCGGCGGTGTCCAAGTGAGCGACGACGGCCGTCATCAGACGGTCGGTGAACCAGTCGGCCAGGATCCGGTCGATCGAGGTGACGATGTCGGTCAGCGAGCCGCCGGAGCGGCGCGTCGCACGGCAGGCGGCGAGCCCGGCGGCACTGGCCCCGCCGGAGGCGAGGTCGTGCCCCATGGAATCGAGGACGGTCAGGTGCAGTCCGTCGTCGTCCAGGGAGTGGTCGAAGGTGTCACCGCCGATGTCGTACGCGGGCTCCAGCACCGCCGAGGAGGTCGCCTCCGCCGTGCCGATCGTCCGCGGCGGCAGGAACGCCCACAAGAGCTCGGCCTGCACCGTCATCGCCCGCCACCGCTCCGCTTCGACCAGCAGATCACTGTGGGAGGACTTCGACACCACCAGCAGAGCGGCCATGCCCGCCAGCGCCTCGCAGCCCTTGAGCAGGGCGGTGTCCAGGGAAGGCGCGGTGACCTTCAGTACGCCGAGACGCTCGGCCCCGTCGATCATCGGCACCCAGGCGGTGGCGCCGTCCCGCGACCGCTGCACCACCTGCGTCCGGTACGCCAGACCCGCCTGCGACGTGTCGATGTCCAGCGTCTGCTGATCCGCCGCCACGGGCGGCGGCAGTGCGATGAGGCGGATCTGCTGGAGATCGGTCACGTACATGGCGCTGCCCGTCAGCCCCATCCTGCGGCCCGCGTCGTTCACCACGGACGCGAGCTCGCGCCCGGACAGCAGATGGGAGCGGGCCAGATCGGCAAGAACACCCTCGAAGGCCGCCACGCGATCTCCCTGTGTCCTCTGGGGCCTGCCTGCGGTGCCTTCAGGCTAGGCAGACGCCGGTCGTGATCGCATCCTCCTCGGAGGGTGTCGGGCTCGGTGGATGCTTCGGGGCAAGCGGGGTAGTCGCCGGGCGGTCTTCACGTTTCCGAGGAGGTGTCCGTCATGACGACCCCCAGCAATCCCGACCCGGATCCGCGGACCACACCGGGCCTGAACCGAGACGCAGTACTGCCCCCGGGTGAAACGCCGCCCGCCGAAGCGGGCACGAGTACGGGCGTCGGGCCCCACCGGCCTCCCCGCAGGGGCTGGGGACGGGGGCCGCTGATCGCCGTGTGCGCCGTCGCGATCGTGTGCGCGCTGTTCTTCCTCGCGTACGCCGTCGTGCTGGCCACCCGCTGACCCGGAGGCACCGATCGCCGCGCCGTGCGGTGGCAGGCATGGAACGCTGTGCGAGGGGCAGTCGCCCAGTCGTGCGAGGAGGCGCGCCATGCCTGTCAGCAACGAGCACACACCGGATACCCCGACCGCCGCACGTGCCCCTCATGTGGTGCGGGTACGCGGCGACATGGACCTCGACCACGCGGAGGAGCTCCGTGCTTCGCTCATGGCGGCCGTCGCGGAAGCGCCACGAGGCGCCGACATCGTCGTCGACCTGCGGCACTCGTCATTCTGCGACTCCTCGGGGCTCAACGCGTTGCTGGCCGCCCGGCAGGAGGCGACGGAGTCCGGTCACCGCCTCAGGCTCGCGGCGCCGAGTCACCAGATGGTGCGACTGCTGGAGCTCACGGGGTCGATGGGGCTCTTCGTCCTCGGCCCGGCCGTGGCGGGCTGAACCGGTTCGAGCGCTGCACCGGCACTGGTCCCTGGCAGGGCCTGAGCAGGGCCTTGATCGCAGGGCGAGTCGCCTCCATCCTCCGGGCGGCTCACTTCCCCCGGGCCTGCCGCCCGCGCGACCCCAGCCGCGCCACCCGCGGAAGTGGAAGCCGGCGCCGTTTCCCGACCGTCCGGGTGGGCAGCCGCCGGGCATCCCGGCCGCCCTGCCCGGCGAACCCTCAACGGGGCCGTCGAGGCCTCACTCCGGCCGCCCAAGGCCCGACGCGACAGTGCGCCGGGGGCGGCCCCATCCGGACCGACGAGAGAGGTGAGGACATGACCACCCCCGAACGGAACGACAACCCGCACATCGACGAAGAGACCAGGGAACGGTCCTCGGAGCAGCGGAACATCACCGCGCCCACCCCGCCTGACGTACGGGCCAAGGCCGATGACGACGAGGAGCCCGAGCCGCCGGCGGACGGCACCCCGACCCCCTGACGGCCGGACGGCCGGGGGCGGTGCGCCGTCGGGGGACCGGGCGTGCCGCCCAGGCGGCTGCTCCCGAATCGGCGACGACTGGCGCCGCGGTCCTGGGGTGGCCGCTGATCGGGACTGCTTCCCCGACGGCACGAGGATGCGAGGAGGAGGCCGTGACGGATACCGGAAAGCCGGCGCGCTACCACGCCCGGCGGGACTTCGGAAAGACGGCCGAGCCGGAGGGCGGGTCAGCGGCGCAACGGGCCGACGGTCCGCCGTCGTACGTCGTACAGATCCACGACGCGCGCAGCATGCACTTCGACTTCCGGCTCGAAGCCGACGGCGTACTGAAGTCGTTCGCCGTGCCCAAGGGCCCCTCCAGGGATCCGCACGACAAGCGTTTCGCCACGCCGACGGAGGACCATCCGCTGGAATACCGCGACTTCGAGGGCGTCATCGCGCAAGGCGAATACGGCGGCGGCACCGTGATCGTGTGGGACGAGGGCACCTACCACAACGCCACGACGGACCGTCAGGGCCACGAGGTTCCCCTCGCCGAGGCACTGGAGCGGGGCCACGCCTCGTTCCGGCTCGACGGCCGCAAGCTGCACGGCGGCTACGCGCTCACCCGGATCCGCCGCGCCGAGGACGAGGGACGCGAGGCATGGCTCCTGGTCAAGGAGGCCGACGAGCGGGCCGCCGGAACCGGCACGCCCGACCCCAGGCGGGCGCGCTCGGCCCGTACCGGCCGCACGCTGCGGCAGGTCGCCGCGGCCGAGCGATCAGGGAGAGGCAGATGACGACGCACCAGCGATCGACTGGGCCCTGGCGGATACGGGCCGGCGGCCGGAGCGTCGGGATCGGCCACCCGGACAAGGTCCTGTTCCCCGGCGACGGCATCACCAAGGCCGACCTCGCCGAGTACTACCGCACCGCCGCCCACAGGATGCTGCCCCACCTGCGCGGACGCCCCCTGATGCTGGAACGGCACCCGGACGGGACGCAGGGACCCGCCTTCATGCAGAAGGAGGTGCCGGACCACTTCCCGGACTGGGTCCACCGAGCCGAGCTGCCCAAGCAGGGCGGCACCGTCACGTACGCCTTGTGCGACGACACCGCGACCCTGCTCTACCTGGCCGACCAGGCGTGCATCACCCCGCACCGCTTCCTGTCCCGGGCCGACCGCCCCGACCATCCCGACCGGCTCGTGTTCGACCTCGACCCGCCCGGAGACGACTTCAGCCTGGTGCGGGACGCAGCGCACGGCCTCCACGAGCTGCTCGACGAACTGGAGCTGCCGTCCCAGGTCATGACCACCGGATCACGAGGCCTCCACGTCGTCGTGCCCCTCGACCGCCGGGCACCCTTCGACGACGTGCGGTCCTTCGCCCACGACGTCGCCGGGGTCCTCGCGGCCCGCGACGCCGACCGATTCACCACCGAGCCGCGCAAGAAGGCCCGGCGAGGCCGCCTCTATCTCGACGTCCAGCGCAATGCCTACGCCCAGACCGCCGTCGCCCCCTACGCCGTCCGCGCGCTTCCGGGTGCTCCCGTCGCGGCGCCGCTGGGGTGGGCCGAACTCGACGACCCCGGTCTCTCCGCGCGCCGATGGACCCTCGCCACCGTCGGCCGGCGCCTCGAAGAGAACCCCTGGCACGACCCGCCGAGACCGCGCTCGCTCACCAGGGCCCGCAAACGTCTCACCGCACTGACCCGGTGAACCGGGCTCCTGACCCTGACCCTGCCCCGTGAACCGGGCTCCTGAGGGTCCGCAGCTGCTGACCGGGACTCCTGAGGGTCCGGAGCCGCTGACCGGGCCGGCCTGACGGCGTGGAAGGCCACCTCACCCGTCGACGATCTTGCGTACGTTCTCCGGACTCCCGCAGTCCGAGGCCAGCTGTTTCGCACGCTCCTTCCGGAACGCCACGCCCAACTCGGCCCTGCGCTCGTCGGGGACGTTCTCCCTGGCACCGTTGAGGATCGTCCGTTCCTCCTCGTCCACGTGGTGGGAGACCGCCTCCACCAGGTCCTCCAGCCGCTCGTCCCACTCGTCGGAGCCCACGTCCTCGACCTCGAGCAGGGCCAGCAGCGCCTTGTTCCCTTCGGCGTGTTCCTCCGTCCCGTGCTCCACCTCCTCGTCGTCGACGCCCCGGAAGCGTTTGAGCGCGCCGTAGACCTCGGCCTCCTCGGCCTCGCCGTGCGCGATGAGCAGGGCCGAGAACTCCTTCAGCGCGGTGGCGCGATCGGCCTCGATGCTCCGCATTCGGCGGAAGAGGTCCTCCATGGCGCGGTGGTCCTCGAGAATCACCGCGACGACGTCCTGGTCCCGCTTGCTGTCGGTGCTCACGTCGTCCTCCTTGCTCGACTGCCTGTGCGCCTGCCGGAACCACGATTGTGGACGGGCAGCTGGTACAGCGCGAACGCGCGGTCGATGACCGGTTGGGCGACGTTGCGTACGCGGACCCCGCCCGCTGTCCTGCCGTGTTCCGTGCCGAGGTGTGCGTGACCGTGTACCGCGAGGTCGGCGCCCACCGCGTCGATGGCCTCGGCGAGCAGGTAGCTGCCGAGGAAGGGGTAGATCTCCACGGGCTCGCCCGCCAGCGTGTCCGGCACGGGGGAGAAGTGGGTCAGCGCGATCCGGACCTCGCAGCGGTCGGCGGACAGCTCCTCCAGCGCGGTCGCCAGACGCTCGGCGGCGATGTGCGCCGTGCGGACCCAGGCCTTCATCTCCGGTTCGCCGAACGCGCCGGCGCTGCGGCCGGCGAAGCCACCGCAGAAGCCCTTCGCACCGGCGACGCCGACGGTGTGACCGGCCACGGAGAGCGTGACGGAGCGTCCTTCCAGGACGCTGACGCCCGCGGCCGCGAGTACCCGCGTGATGTCGGCCTCCTCGTCCGAGTGGTAGTCGTGGTTGCCCAGCACGGCCACCACCGGGACGCCCAGGTCCCGGACCTCGTCCGCCACCACCGCGGCCTCGTCGACGGTGCCGTGCCGGGTCAGGTCACCCGCGAGCAGGAGGAGGTCCGCGCACTCCGGCAGAGTCGAGAAGGCGGGGCGCAGCAGTCCGGCGCAGTCGGGGCTCAGGTGGATGTCGCCCACGGCCGCCACCCGGACCACGCCGTCCGGCTGCCGGGTGATCGGCCCCGGACTCATGGCAGCTCCTCCATCCGCTCCGGTGCGTCCGTGGAGGCCGACGCGCTCACGCAGCCCGCGCGCGACCGGGAGGAGCGGGCCGTAGTCGCAGTGGTGTTCCGAGAGCGCTGCCAGCCGCCCGGTCATGAGGTCCGTCGGGTCGATGACCGGCATGTGAACCGAGTCCACGGGCAGGGTCGGGGCGCGATCGAGCAGTTCGGTGGTGACGGGCCGGCCGGCCAGGGCGAAGATCAGGTCGATCTGTTCGCCGTCCTTGCGTGCCTTCACCAGCCAGTCCTCGGACGGGTCGACGACCTCGACGCCTTGCTCGCGCAGCAGCCGGGTCACCTTCTCGGCGTCCTCGCGCCGCACGGCGAAGTCGGTGTCGTGCTGCAGCCTGACCGGAATGCCGTACGCGTAGACCGCGACGCTGCCGACCAGGGCGAACGGGCACCCCGACGACTTGAGGACTCCGGCCACCTCCTTCGTGACCTCCAGGATGGCCTGGGTGTGGTCCGGTGGCAGGACCTGGGCCCGCCGCCCGTCCGCCGCGGCTTCCGCCGCGAACGGCGCGTGCGGCCGCAGGGGCGGCGAGGCCTCTGCCGGAGGGCCGGCGTCGGCTCGGCGTCCTTCAGCGAGGTTCATGCGATGCCTCCTGCCGTATGCGCTTGTGCCGTATGGCGCCGTCGTCGGGTACGAGGCGGGGGACACGCGGGTACCCCGTGCGCCGGGAAGAATGCGCGGGCGAGGAGACCGCCCGCGAGCGCGATCACGGCAGGTCACTCGACGCGGACCGGATGCGACCGGGGACCCGGCTGAACGCCGGCTCCCCGTCGGTCCGACGCGGACGGGGTCCCCCGGGGCCGCGGTCCGCGGCCGACCGCAAACGGCCGCCACAGCGCCCAGGCGTCGCCCCTGCGCCTTCATGCGGCGTCGGCGCGCCCCGCCTCGTGTCCGGCGCCCGGAGATAGGTCCGGGTCCTCGACCAGCCGCAGGTGGTTCCGTGTGGCGCGCCGCGCCGGCTTCGGCGCGGCCGTCACCCGGTCCTCGACCCGGTCCATCATGAACAGGAGCAACCCCATGACGGGCAGCAGCAACACGGCAACCGCTGTCACGGCCCCTCTCCTCTCGGCCGAACCTCGTTTCCTTGCCGTTCCTCGCTCCCTGCCCGCGTTCCCGCACAACCGGACGCTTCACGGCCCCGGATGTGAAGGTTCTGCGAGCGGCGGGCATCGGCGAAAGTCGTGCCGCCAACCGGGTTTGCTCCGGCGGAGTCGGGCAGACGGACAACATGAGTGCCAGCGAATCGAGCAAGGACGACCAGCCCCGTCGTAGCGGCTCGCATGCCGCCCAGCCGAAGGCGGCCGACGCCGAGCCGACGGCAACCGGAACCCTCACGGCGCTCCCCGCGCCAGTGGCCGAGAAGACGCTGGCGGCCGTGCAGGCCGTGCAGGGCACCGTCGGCCGGGGCGGCTGGGTCTGGAGTGACCCACGCGCCCGCAAGGCCCTCGCAGGCGGCGCCGCCGCAGGCACGGCGGCCGCCCTCACCGGGGCGTACGCCCTCGGGCTGAGGGTGGGGCGTCGCCGCCACGGTCTCCTCTCCCGGTTCACCGGGAGTCCGGGGCCGAGCAGCTGGTGGGGACACCGGTAAGACAGGCCGCGCACGAGCCGCCCGCTCAAGCCGCCTCGTACCGGTGCGGGCGGCTGCCTCGCCACGTGACCCAGGCGGGATCGTCGAGCAGGTCTTCCGCTTCGGGCAGGCCGGCGCGGCGGAGGAACTCGACGACGTCCTCGTCGCGGTGGGCCAGACCGAGGATCTCGCCACGCACGGTGACCCGCCGGCCTCCGGTCGGGGAGGGCGGGTGGACGACGATCGGAGCGGTACCCACACCTCCAGGGTGCCTCCGGCAGGTCGCGAACGCCGAGCCCGCCGCCCCAGAGCGGCGGTCGGAGTGCGCTGAGCGGGCCGAGGCGCCGGGAAGCGGCCTGCTCAGAGGGTGGCGAGTCAAGCCGACCCTGGGCCGGCGGGACGTCGTGTTACGGCGCTTCTGTCAGCTCGGCCGCCGAAGGAAGGGCCGCTCCTACCTCCTCACCTGGGCGGGCTCGGGCTCCGGCACCGCTGTACGACGGCGGTCGCGACCGCCCGAGCGGTCCGAGGGCGGGTCAAGACACCACGGCGACCCAGGGCGCACGGAGACACCGAATGGCAGGCCCGTATCCTGAGGCGGCTGCGACGCAGGGCCTGCCGATGCGTCGCAGCCGTCCGTCGCCGCCGGACGCCGCCCACGCCGGGTACCGGGTACCCGGCAAACGAACGGGAGTTGACCAGTGATCAGTCCGGCCGCAGTGGGGGGAGTGGCCCTGGTCGAACTGGGCATGGCTCTGACTCCGGGACCGAACATGATCCACCTCGCCTCCCGGGCCATTACCCAAGGCCGCAGGGCGGGCCTGGTCAGCCTGAGCGGGACCGCCGTGGGATTCCTGTGCTATCTGCTGGCCGCGGCAGCCGGCCTGTCCGCGTTGTTCGCCGCCGTGCCCCTGGCGTTCACGGTGGTCAAGCTGGCCGGTGCCGCCTACCTGGCCTACCTGGCCTGGGGCATGCTCAAGCCGGGTGGCCGCTCCCCCTTCGCTCCGGCCCGGGACCTGCCTCCCGTCTCCGACGCCCGCCTGTTCTCGACGGGGCTCCTGACCAACCTGCTGAACCCCAAGATCGCTCTCATGTACGCCGCTCTTCTGCCCCAGTTCATGGATCCGCAGGCGGGTCCGGCCTGGGCGCAACTGCTGCAGCTCGGTGGTGTGCAGATCATCGTGGGGATCTCCGTGAACGCCCTGATCATGCTGGGCGCGGCACGGGTGTCGGGGTTTCTGGCCGCCCGGCCCCGCGTGATGGCCGCTCAGCGGTTCGCGGCAGGCGGCCTGCTCGGTGTCTTCGCGCTGCGCACAGCCCTGTCCCGTACGCCTGTCTCGGCTGCCTGAGCCGTGCACGCGCGCCTGTGACACCGTTGCTGCTGCGACCTGGTCGGGCGAAGGGCCATACGGGTCATGAGCGTTCGTACGCCGTGTCACCGACGATGAGCAGACCCTCGTACTCGAAGGCAGTGCCCGATGGAGTCTCGCCGTAGCGGAAGCGGCGGACGTCGCGTTCCTTTCAGAGGCCCTCGTCGCGCTCGCGTGCCCTGTCGCTCTTCCGGCTCCCCTTGCGCCTCCCGGGTGCGGGGTCCTTCCCGCGGGACGGCGCGGCGGGTTCCGGATGCACGGGGTCCTGATCGTGGATCGGGCGCTCCTGCTCTTCGCGGCCCTTGCCGGGCTCCTGGCGCTTGTCCTGCATACCGCCCATGACGACAACTCCTCTACCGCGTGGAGGCGAATGTTCCGCCCCTCCCAAGCTGGCACCGGGAGCGGTGATCCGCATCTCCGATGAGCGAACGTGGTCCCCTGGGGCGGGGCTCCGGGGACGTGGTGCCGAGCGTCGTGCGCCCGCAGGACTCGCCCGAAGCCGGCGACCTGCGCCGACGTCCCGGCGACCCGTGCAACCGCACTACGAGGAGTACTGCCCACCGATGCCCTGGTGGTCGGGCTGTCGAGCGATGGCCCGGCGGGCCGGGTCGGCGAACTCCCGGTCGATCGACTCCTGCAGCAGGCTGATCTCCGCTCGCACGGCGGCGTGCTGAGACGGCGGCAGAGTCTCGAGCAGCCCCTCGAGCATGGCGTGGAGCCGTCGGCAGATCTGTACGGACGACGAACCGTAGTCGCGGATCTCGCACACGGCGAGCTGAAGGAAGTTCTCCCAGTCACGCCCCGGGAGCACGAGCCGGGCGTGCTTGTGCTGATCGGCCAGCACGTATCGGCCGGGGAGGTGTGTGCTGCCGACCGTGTGCAGGAAGGACTCGATGTAGTTGACCACCTGCACCGCCGTCGTGGGGTCGTTCACCGCGGGCGACAGGGCCCTGATCGCGACGTCGACGAGGACCCTCAGGGCGAAGGCGGGGTCCTGCTCGATGGTGCGCTCGGCCCCGAGGGCGACGAGACCGGTCACCCGGTCCGGGTCCGGTCGCGACGTACCCCCGTGGACCTCGATGAGGACGGTGCCGGGCGGTACGAAGTCGCCGATCAGCCGGGTCACGACGAAGACGCAGTCGTGGCGCGCCGCCTCCGCGACCAACCCGGCCACGTCGAACGCCTGGATGGCCCCGCCGCGTCCGGTACGCAGTCGCATCACCGGACCGTCGGACGACACGGTTCCGTCCCCGCGTGGCACCGCGTCCCGGATCGCCGCGGCCCCGCTCGCGAAGACGGCCTCTCCCATGCGGGTGACCAGTTCGGCGATGGCCACCGGTCGGAGACTGTGGGTGAACCTGTTGAGGTAGACGAGCAGGAGCACGAGGCTGACGGCCACCGCCACGCCGGCCAGGGTGACGCCGAGGTCGGGGACGGAGCCGGTTTCCACGCTGCGCAGCAAGGAGAACGCGAACGCGAAAGTCCCGGTGAAGGTCGCCAGCACCGCTTTCTGCAGCCGGTCCCGGTACCACAGGCGCATGTAGCGAGGGGAGAGCGTTCCCGTCGCCTGCTGCACGACGAGTACGCCGATGGTGACGACGAATCCGAGCAACGCCACCATCGCCCCCACGATGGCGGAGAGCACGCCGCTCGCCGTCGTCGCGGAGTACTGCCAGCCGCTCGGCCAGTCCGCGCTGTCGGCGGTGAGCGCGAGCTCGGCGAGAAGGACGCCGAGGACGAGACCGAACAACGGCACGATCCACAGACTCGCCTTGACGTATTGCCGCAGCCTGAATCTGGCTGCCCAGGACGTCAGGACACCCACGTCACGCCTCCTTACACCCGGAGGAGTCCGGTGCTCACGAGGCGCACGAGACCGCGGGCTCCCTCGGCGGGAGCGCTGCCACCTCACCGTAGAGCCCTTCTGGCAGCGGCGCAGCGGCAGTGCTCCCGTCGTCCCCCGGTGCGCCTGGCTCGCCAGGACGGGAGGGCACCGTCGGCCTAAGCTGGCCGAATGGCGCCTGCACCACCCCGGGCGCCGCTCAGGGTGCCCGATCGTTGTCTACCGGGGCCGAAAGGGGCTCAAGATGGACGACTACCCCCTGATCGAGGACCACGGCCTGATCGGTGATCTGCAGACCGCGGCCCTGGTGACGACCGATGCGACGATCGACTGGTTCTGCTGTCCGCGGTTCGATTCGCCCAGCGTCTTCGGCGCTCTGCTCGACCGGCGGAAGGGCGGCCATTTCACTGTCAGGCCGGCCGCGGACACCTACACCACCAAGCAGCTCTACCACCCGGACACCGCCGTTCTGGTGACGCGTTTCATGACCGAGGCCGGTGCGGGCGAGGTGGTCGACTTCATGCCGGTGACCGGCACGACGGCGACGGACCGGCACCGCCTGGTGCGCATGCTGCGTTGTGTGCGGGGCAGCATGACGTTCGAAGGGGAGATCGCTCCGCGCTTCGACTACGGCCGTACGCCGCACGAGCTCCACATCTCGGAGCACGGGGCCCTGTTCACTTCGCAGCACATGGACCTCGCCGTCCACGCCGTCCGTGAGCCGCAGGACGACCGGCTGCTGACCATCCTCTCGGGCGACAGGGATCTGCGTTTCAGCCTGACCTTGCAGGCGGGTCAGCAGCGCGGTCTGATCATGGAGTCGTCCCCCGGCGGGCCGCCGCACGAGGTCCGAGTGGCGGAGTTCGAGCGGCTCTTCGACGAGACGGTCGGCTTCTGGCGCTCGTGGCTCGGTCAGTCCGCCTACTCGGGTCGCTGGCGGGAGGCGGTGGAACGTTCGGCCGTGGCGCTGAAGCTCATGACCTACGCGCCGACCGGCGCCCTGGTGGCCGCGCCGACGACGGGTCTGCCGGAGCAACTGGGCGGAGAGCGCAACTGGGACTACCGGTTCACCTGGATCCGCGACGCGTCGTTCTCGGTGTACGCCTTGCTGGGACTGGGCTTCACGGAGGAGGCGTCCGCGTTCATCAGCTGGCTGCACGACCGGGTGAAGCAAGAGGCGGGCGGGGGAAACGGAACCGGGCCACTGAACATCATGTACCGCGTCGACGGCACCTCCGACCTGGTCGAGGAGACCCTGGACCACTGGGAGGGGTACCGCGGCTCCGCGCCGGTCCGCATCGGCAACGGAGCCGCGAGCCAGCTGCAGCTGGACATCTACGGCGAGGCGCTCGACAGCATCTACTTCGCGCACCAGCACGGCATGCATCTCGACACCGGGGGCTGGACCGCGCTGCACACGCTGCTCGACTGGCTGGTCGACCACTGGGACCAGCCCGGGGAAGGGCTGTGGGAGACCCGCGGCGGGCGGAAGGACTTCACCTACGGCCGCGTGATGTCCTGGGTCGCCTTCGACCGCGCCCTGCGGATCGCCTACGACGACGGCCGTCCCGCCGCCCGCGGCCGCTGGGCGGACGCGCGAGACGAGATCTACGCGCAGGTCCTGAGCCGGGGATGGGACCCCAAGAAGCAGGCGTTCGTGCAGCATTACGGCGACGACGTGCTCGACTCGTCGCTGCTGCGCATGCCGACGGTCGGCTTCATCACGCCGGACGATCCGAAGTGGACGTCCACCCTGGCCGCGATGGACCGTGAGCTGGTCAGCGACAGCCTCGTCTACCGCTACAACCCCGAGGCGTCACCCGACGGACTGCGCGGCTCCGAGGGCACCTTCTCCCTGTGCACGTTCATGTACGTCGACGCCCTGGCACGGGCCGGACACACCGACACGGCCAGACTGGTGCTGGAGAAGATGCTCACCTACGCCAACCACCTGGGCCTGTATTCCGAGGAGATCGCCCTGACGGGTCAGCAGCTGGGCAACTTCCCCCAGGCTTTCACGCACTTGGCGCTGATCGACGCGGCGATCACCCTGGACGCGAAGCTCAACGGAGCACGCAGGGGCGGGACCTAGCGGGTCGCACGAGCCGGCCTGCGAGCCTACTGCCCGCCGGCCGTCGGGACGGAACCGAGGAGTACGACGGTGTCGCCCTCCTGCGGGACGGCCGCCTGCCGCTCGGTGACCGGGTCCAGCCGCTGGTCGGCCCGCACCACGAAGAGGGTGTCGTGTTCCGGCGGCAGGGGGCCGGAGGCCGGCTGCACCACGAACCGGGCGCCCCGCGCGTAGCGCTCCGCCAGGACGCGACGGACGAGGGAACGGCCGAAGAGGATGTCGCCACCGGTGTAGGGAGCGACCACGCCGTGGCTGTCGTGCGGGGGTCCGACCCGGTAGACGGGCCCCTCGACGTTGTCCTGCATCACGACCGAGGCGAGCGCGTTGAAGTCGTCGTCGTCGGTGGCCAGGAACACGGCCGTCACGCCCTCGAGACGCGCCCCGGGGTTGATGGCCGTGGCCAGCAGGTCGCCCTTGGCCAGCTCGAGCCCCGCCGCCCTGATCAGTTCCCGCTCCTCGTCGAGCCCCGCCCACATCAGCACGTCGAGTCCCGCGGACCGGAGGGCCCTTCCCAGATCGACCACCCACGGCTCGCCGCCCACCAGGAGGATGCGCGTGCCCGCCGGCTTGACGACGCCCAGCCGTCTGGCCATGGGTGCGGCCGTCAGCGAGTAGAGCAGTACGGTTCCCACGATCACCAGGAACGTGACGGGAAGGATCCGCGCGGCCCCGCCCACCCCTCGCTGGACCAGGCTGGCGGAGAAGGCCGATGCCGTGGCCGCCGCGACGATGCCGCGCGGGGCCATCCATCCGATGAAGGCCCGCTCCCCGCGGCCCAGGCCCGAGCGCGCCGTCGCGGCGAAGGCCACGAGCGGCCGCACCACCAGGACGAGGATCGCGATGAGGGCGAGCGCGGGAAGGAGCACCGGTACCAGGGATGCCGGCGTGACGGTGGAGGAGATCGAGACGAAGAGCAGCCCGATGATCAGCTGGACAAGGGTCTCGAAGAAGGGACGCCGAGCCGGCATGTCGAAGCCGCGGATGTTGGCGACGGCCAGGCCCGTGACGATCGCGGCGATGAGCCCGGTGTCGTCCCGCACGATGTCACAGCCCGCCGATACGGCGATCACCGTGGCCAGTTGAGCCAGCGTTCCCAGGGTCTCGCCGAGTCTCAGGGTCCGCAGAGTGAACCCGAGCAACGCGGTTCCCACGACCCCGCCGACCAGGCCGACGGCCAGGCTGATGCCGAACTGGCCCAGCTGGTATCCCCGGCCGATGTCGACCTGGTGCGCCGTGGCGATGGCGTGGAAGGTGAGGGCGCCGAGAATGCCGCCGATCGGGTCGGTCAGCGTCCCCTCCCAGATCAGAATGCGTCGCACCTTGTCGGTCGGCCGCACGAAGTCGAGCAGCGGCCCCACGACGGTCGGCCCCGAGACGACGAGGATCACGCCCAGCATCGCGGCCACGCGCAGCGGCATGTCGAACATCGCGGGTGACACCGCCGCGATGACCAGGAACGTGAGCAGCACCCCGTACACCAGCAGCCGCCCCACGATCCCCCGGGTGTGGCCGGTGAGCTTGCGCAGGTCGAGCCCCAGGCCGGCGTCGTAGAGGATCACCGCGACGGACAGCGACACCAGGGCGGAGAAGGTCGGCCCCATCAACCTGTCCGGATGAATGGCGTCCGTGATCGCACCGGCGGCGAACCCGACCGGAAGCAGGATGATCAGGGCGGGGACGCGCAGCTTGCTCGCCAGGATCTGCGAGCCGGTGGCGAGCACCACCGTCAGGGCGAGTCCGAGAAGGATCTCGTCGTCGGTCACAGCGGCTTCCTTCGTAGGAGTCCGGGCACGAGGGGGAGGTCCGGTGTCGGTCCGGGCGGTCAGCCGCCGGGTCCCGCACCGCCGCCGTCCGTGCCGCTTCCTTTTCGCAGCTCGGCGTCGGTGAGCTCCTCCAGCTCACCGCGCGCGTCCAGCCAGTAGAGGAGGACGACGGCCGGCACGACGAGCACGAGGGCCACCAGGGTGACGACCGCCAGCCACGTCAGCGTGGCGGGTGCGCCCGCGGCGTCGGCCACGGTCAGTGACGTGGGGATGAGGTACGGGCGCTGGGCCATGCCCCAGGCGACGACGGCGGAGGCGACGACCCCGACCGCCGTGACGCGCGTCCACGCGCCCGGCGTCCGCAGGAGCAGCCAGGATGTCGCGAGGGCGGCCACCCCGGCCACGATGACGAAGAGCAGCCCCAGACCGTGGGTGAGTCCGTGCCACACGTGAGGGGAGTCCTCATGGGTGACGAACCCGGTGATCACCGCCAGGACGGTGAGTACGGCGAGACTGCCCAGAGCCCGCCACCGGAAGTAGCCGACGAGATCGGGCGCCTCGAACCGGCGGGCGTCCCCCGTGAGGAACACCGCGCCGAGCAAGGCCGTCGTCGCGATGGCGATCAGTCCGAACATCAGGGACGTGGGGTTGGACCAGGCGTCCGCCGACGCCTCGGTACCGGGCGCCACCCGTCCCGACGCGACCCCGCCGACGGCGGCACCGAGGAAGAACGGCGTGACGACCGAGGCCACGGCGAACACGGCACCGTACAGCCGGCGGCCCGCGAGCCGCCGGGACGGCTTGCGGAAGGCGAAACCGGCGCCGCG
This sequence comes from Streptomyces sp. NPDC085481, assembly GCF_044541845.1. Taxonomy (NCBI): domain Bacteria; kingdom Bacillati; phylum Actinomycetota; class Actinomycetes; order Kitasatosporales; family Streptomycetaceae; genus Streptomyces; species Streptomyces sp. NPDC085481. The sequence continues at coordinate 58,839 of NZ_JBITTJ010000013.1, read as the reverse complement.
CAGCACCAGGCCCATGGCGGCCAGGACCAAGGGGAGCCACATCGCCGTGAACACCGTCTGGAACACGAGGGGGAAGCCGGTCCACAGGATGACGAGGACGAAGATCAGCCAGACGTTGTTGACCTCCCAGACGGGAGCCATGGCGTGGTCGATGAGCCACCGGGGGCGCTTGCCGCGTTCCGCGCCCCCGGCCGTCAGATCCCAGAACCCTGCCCCGTAGTCCGTCCCGCCCGCGCAGGCGTACGCGGCGACGGCGAGAAGCAGCACCACGGCGATGAGGTCGGCGGTCATGGGCGGCCGTCCTCGGTCCCGGCGGATCCGCCGTCCGCGACGGGGGCGTCACCCGCCGGGACGGGGGCCCGCGGCCCGTAGGGGATGTCGGCCTCCGGCGCGTGGGGTGGCCCGCCCGCGGCCCGCTCCTCGTCGGCGAGCCGCCAGCGCGTGCGCATCCTGAGCAGGATGAGGAGGAACGAGCCGAACAGGAACACGTACACCAGCATCACCACGCCGAGCGTGATCCACAGGGTCGTGGAGCGGGTGGAGGTCACCGCCTCGGCGACCCGCATGTTCTGGTAGACGATCCAGGGCTGACGACCCACCTCGGTGGCGATCCAACCCGACTCGACGGCCAGGACGGAGGCGACGCCCGCACAGGCGGCGGAGCGGTAGAACCACGTCGAGGCGGGAAGCCGGCGGTGCCGCAGCCAGACCAGGCCGTACCAGAGGGCGAGCAGCACCAGGACGGAACCGATGACGACCATCAGGTCGAACGCCCAGTGGGCGATGGTCGCCTGGGTGGCCGTGGGCCGCTGGTCCGCCGGCACGGAGGTCAGCCCCACCACCTTGGTGTCCGGAGAGAAGCCGGCCAGGACCGAGTCCAGCAGCGGGATCTTGATGCCTCCCGAGACGGATCCGTCCGGGTGCAGGCGCCCGAAGAGGTACTCCGGCACGCGGGTGTCGGTCTCCCAGACGATCTCCATCGCGGCGAACTTCACCGGCTGCTTGTGGAACACCGACCGGGCGATGGAGTCGCCCAGCACGAACTGCACCGGAGCGGCCACCGCCGCGATGGTGAACGGAACGGCGAAACCGAGCCGGTGATAGCGGTCCCGGCGGCCGCGCAGCCAGCCCACCGCGTAGACACCGGCCACCACGAAGCCCGCGGTGAGAACCATCGCCACGACGAAGTGCCAGTACTGCGGCCCGAACATCGGCGTGAAGATCGCCTTCCAGACGTTCACGTCGACCGGATCGCCCTCGGAGTCGAGGGAGAAGCCCTGTGGCGTGTTCATCCAGGAGTTGGCTGCCAGGATGCCGAACGCTCCGAGCAGCGCTGCGGCCGGCAGCGGCAGCCCGAGCAGGAAGTGGGTACGGGGCTTCAGCCGCCGCCAGCCGTACAGATAGACCGCGATGAGCACCGCCTCCAGGAAGAAGGCCCAGGCCTCGACGCCGAATCCGATGCCGAAGACATCACCCCACCTGCCCATCAGGCCGGGCCAGAGCAGGCCGAACTCGAAGGAGAGCACGGTGCCGGTGACGATGCCGAGCGCGAACTGCACCGCCATGACGGCCGACCAGCGCCGTGCCAGGAGCAGGGCCGTGGCGTCCCTGCGGCGCAGCCCGCGGTAGTGCATGACCAGGGTGATGAGGGGGAAGGCCACGCCCAGGGGCACCAGGATGATGTGGGACGCCAGGGTGAAGGCCATGAGCTCCCGGGCCGGCAGAAGTTGCGCCGGGGCATCCGCCAGCAGGTGGAACGAGGTGGGCATACGCGCCTTCGCTGTCCGTGACGTCCGGGAGAGGGGTCAGCCGCCGGTGGCGAAACCCGGGAAGAGGGTCATCCCGCCGTCGACGTACAGCGTGGTCCCCACCACGTAGTCCATGAGATCGGAGGAGAGGGCGACCACGGCGTCGGCGATGTCCTCCGGGTCGCCGATGCGGTCGTACGGGATCAGCCTCAGGAGGTCCTCCCGGGCCTCGGCCGTCTCCCATGCGGCGCGGTTGATCGGAGTCCTGATCGCCCCCGGGGCGACCGCGTTCACCCGGATCTTCTCCGGTGCGAGCTCCTGGGCCAGGGTCTGCATCATCATCTGCACACCGCCCTTGGAGGACGCGTAGTTGACGTGGCCCGACCACGGGATGATCTGGTGCACCGAACTCATGCAGATGATCTTCCCGGCCGCTCGGGACACCGCGGGGACCACGCCGCGGCGCCGGAATTCCTTGGCCGCCTCACGGGCGCACAGGAACTGACCGGTGAGATTGACGTCGATGACCTTCTGCCACTGGGCGAGCGTCATGTCGGTGAGCCGTGCGTCCTGCTGCAGTCCCGCGTTGGCGACCAGGATGTCGATGGTCCCGAACTCCTCGACCATCCGGCCCGTCATGGCCGCGACCTGGTCCTCCTGGGACACGTCCGCCTCGTACGCCGCCGCGCGCACCCCGAACGAAGTGATCTCCTCGACCACTTCCTCGGCGGCCTCACGGCCCGTCACGTAGTTCACGACCACGTCGGCACCGGCTCGGCCCAGGCCGATGGCCGTGGCCTTGCCGATGCCCGAGTTGGCTCCGGTGACCAGGGCCTTCTGGCCCCGCAGCAGACGTGCGGGGACAGCACCCTGCGGTGCTTCCGCGGTGGAACCCATGATGCCCCTGCCTCCTCGTTTCCTGCGGCTGCGCTCCGCCCGGCTGCAGCCGGCCAGGCACGGAGGTCACGGAACCACCGGCCGCGGCGTTCGGCATGCGGGGACAACCCCCGCTGGGCCGTTGGGCCGAGCATCTTCGTCCGATCGGACCAGCGGGGACCCGGTCTCAGCCCAGCCGGGCCACGAGGTGGTCGCCGACCCGCAGCGCGTTGGCGATGGCCGTCAGGGACGGGTTGACCGCGCCGATGCTCGGGAAGAAGCTCGTGTCGACGACGTACAGGTTGTCGAGGTCGTGGGCCTTGCAGTTCACGTCCAGCGCGGAGTCGGCGGGATCGGCGCCGAAGCGTACGGTGCCCGCCTGGTGAGCCGTCGCACCGATCGGCATGCCCTTGTGCAGATAGATGCTGTGGGACAGCAGGTGGTGCTCGTGCATCCCCAGGTGGCCCAGCATTCCCTGGAGCTTGTGCCTCAGCCGCCTGAGACCTTCGACGTTGTTCTTCTCGTCGAGAGCGAGACGGATGCGGGCGTCACCGTCGACCGTGACCCGGTTGGCGGCCAGTGGCAGGTCCTCACCGCACAGCCAGAAGTCGACGGCGTGGTGCGCCAGCACCTCGAACGGCATGTCAGGTGTGACCGTACCGGCCCACCGCGGGGCCTCGCCGTGGATCTGCTCGGCGTCCGACTTGCCCAGCATCTGGATGCCGCCCAGCGGGTAGTCCCAGTCGTCCGCGCCGAGGTACCAGTCGTGCAGGGCCAGGGTCTTCTGGAACCGGGTGTCGTTGGGCTCCTTCGACACGGCCATCAGCGCCAGGTTGTTGTGCCGCATGTAGAAGCGGCCGACCACGTCGGAGCTGTTCGCGAGACCGTTCGGATGGTGCTCGTTCGCCGAGGCCAGGAGCAGCGCGGCGGAGTTGACCGCCCCGCAGGAGACGACCACCACGTCCGCCGTGAACCGGACCTCCGAGCCGTCGGGCAGCCGGCCGACGACCGCGCTGACACGGCGTCCCCCCGCATCGGTCTCCAGGCGGACCACGCGCGTGTTCGTGACCATCTCGACGTTGGGGTGGCGCAGGGCCGGCTCGACGCAGATCACCTCGGCGTCGGACTTGCCGCGCACCAGACAGGGAAAGCCGTCCACCCGGTCGCAGCGGATGCAGACACTGGAGTGGGTGGCCCGCCCCCCGTTCTCCTGGCCGAGATTGACGCCGATCGGCAGGTGGAAGGGGTGCAGACCGCGTTTCTCGAGGTCGTCGCTCAACTGCTGGATGCGCGGCTCGTGCTCCACGGGCGGATGGGCGTACTGCGCGCTCACCGGCCCCTCGCCGGGATCCTCACCGTGCCGTCCGTGGACGAGGTAGAGGTGCTCGGCCTGCGTGTAGTACGGCTCCAGGTCCTCGTACCGGATCGGCCAGGCGGGGGAGAGGCCGCCGTGATGACGGAGTTCGCCGAAGTCCTCCGGCCGCAGCCGGAAGAGGGCGGCACCGTAGAACTTGGTGTTTCCGCCGACGTAGTAGTTGACCTCGGGCGGGAACTCACTGCCGTCCTTGTCCAGCCAGAACTCCGGTGCCCGGTACTTGCCCTTGACGAACACGGCCGTCGAGTCCCAGTTGTCCCGCTCGCGCGGCAGGTAGTCGCCGCGTTCGACGAGGAGCACGCGTTTGCCGGACGGGGCGAGCCGATGGGCGAGGGTGCCGCCGCCGGCGCCGGTACCGATGATGATGACGTCGTAGTGAGGGGCGTCGCCCACGACGACCACCGTCCTTGCGATCATGGCCCTGAACTGGCGTCGGGCCTTCGTCTCCGCTGTGCGGGGCCGGGCGTCCCACCCGTTCGAACGTATCCGGCCTCCTCGTGAACGGCGACCGGAGGGGCGGTCGCCGGCCGCCCTGCGGGTCACAGCACCGCGATCGGGTTCACCGGCGAGCCGGTGGCTCCGGGCAGCCGCAGCGGGGCGACCGCACACAGGAAACTCCATCGCCCCGCCTGCGCGCAGACAGGGACCAGGTCCTCGAACCGCAGGTAGTCCATCAGATGGATGCCCATGGCGTGGACGGCCAGGACGTGCACGGGGAAGGAGACGCCCGGCACCGCGCTGGGTGCGGTGTCGTTGTTGCCGTCTCCGCCCAGGACGGCGACCTCCCGCTCGGCCAGGAACCCCATGGCGGAAGGGTGGAGGCCGGCCCGAGCCGTCGCCGCGTTCCACGGTCCGAGTTCCGTACGGCGAAGGCGGTGCCCCACCCGGACGAACAGCAGGTCTCCCGGTCCGACGCGGACCCCTTGCGCGGCCTCGGCGGCCCTCAGGTCGTGCGAGGTCACCTGGTCGCCCGGTTCCAGCCAGGGCACGCCGCGCAGCCGCGGGATGTCCAGCAGCACGCCCCGACCGACGATGCCGTGCGCGACCAGGTCCACGGAGAGCGCGCGGGCACCCTCGGGCGTCACGCTGCTCGCGGGCGCCCCGCCGTACAGCTCCCCGTCGAGCACCACGTGGCAGAGCGCGTCGAGATGGCTGTCCGCGTCCCCGTGCACGTTCATCGCGAAGCGGTCGGTGGCGAAGTGCAGCCCGTCCGCACCGAGCTCGTCCGGAGCGGGCCCGGTCATCCGGTGCACCGCGGGCTCGGGGTCGTCGGGGCCCGGCACGGTCTCGATCGGAGCGGCCAGCGACACCGTGCGCCCGAGGCGGACCTCCGCGACGGCCGCCACGACCCGCTCGGGCGTGACATGGCGGAGCGCGCCGGGCCGACCGCCGTCCTGCGTCGATCGCGCCGCTCCGCGTCGCAGCCGCTCGTAGAGCGCACGGAACTCGTGCACGGGCATGACGGGACCGGGCACGGCCGAGGGTTCGGAGGCCGGGGTCATGGCGGCCCCCAGGGGCTGAGGCCCCACCGGAGCACATGCGTGTCGCCCGGCTCGAGCACGGTGAGATCCGTGCCGCTGCGAAAGGCGTCCGGCGGACAGGACATGGCCTCCACGGCGACACCACGCCGTCGCCTCTCGGGTTCCGCCAGTGTGTCGCCCGTGTACACCTGTACGTACCGGGTGCCTTCGCCGAGCCACAGATCGACACCCCGCAGCCCGGAAGGGTGTGCGAGGCGCACGACGGCCCGGCCGTCGGGGCCGCGGTCGAGTCCGGTGAAGGCCGTGTCCAGCCGCAGACCGCCGATGGGGCGGGCGGTGCGGAAGTCGTACGCGGTCCCGTCGACCGGCTCCTGGCCGATCGGCAGCCCCCGGTCGTCGGTACGGATCAGGTACCGGCCGGGAACGGTCAGCAGCGCGGTGTCGACGAGGTCGGTGCCGACTGTCAGGTAGGGGTGCTGGCCCACACCGTAAGGTGCCGGCCCCGAACCGGTGTTGGTGGCGAAGACGGCGGTCTCGAGGCCGCCGGGCCCGAGCCGGTACTCCGCGCAGACCTCGAGGAGGAAGGGATATCCGGGCTGAGGGCAGAGCGTCGTGCCGACCCGGACCGCGTCGTCGGCACGGGCCAGCAGCGTCCACAGCGACCAGCGGAGCAGCCCGTGGATCGCGTTGCCCTTCTCCGGTTCCGTCAGAGGGAGTCGGAGGTCCTGGTCGCCGAAGCGGTAGCGTCCGCCGCCCACCCGGTTCGGCCAGGGCGCCAGCAGCTGCCCCCGCCCGCCCGTGATGGCGGATCCCGCGGAGAACCCGTCGAGCAGTGGCCGGCCGTTCACGACGTAATCGCGCAGGGCGCCGCCCAGCTGGACCACTGTCACGCTCTGCTCTCCGTGGACCAACCGCCACGACGCCCCCGTCGGGCCGGGGGACGCGGAAGGGCCGTCGCGCACAGCGGTGTGGACGGCCTGCGCCGTCCCGGATCCGGACACCGGCCTCCCGGAGCCGGCCTGCCGGCGCATCAGCGAAAGCACCGCTGTGACGACGGCCTCCGGAGGCTGATCGACCTCCACCACCAACGGGTGTTCGTCGGGCTCCGGCTCCTCCAGCTCCGCGAGCTGGCTCCCCAACAGGTCTGCCGGGAAGAAGTGACCGTGCCGCGCGGCCAGCCGGGAACGCAGCAGCTCGCGCGAGCCGTGCAGGTACACCAGAAGAACGCCGGGGCGCCCTGCCAGCAGCCGGTTCCGGTAGGCACGCTTGAGCGCGGAGCAGGTGAGGACGGCCTGCCGACCAGCCGCGATCGCCCGGTCCATCCACGCCCCGATCGCTTCGAGCCACGGCCCCCGGTCGTCGTCCGTGAGGGCATGACCGGCCGCCATCTTGGCGCGGTCGGCCTCGGAGTGGAACTCGTCCGCGTCCCGGAACACCCAGCCCAGTCGATCGGCGAGGAGGCGCCCCACCGTCGACTTGCCCGCCCCGGCGACGCCGACGACGAGCACCACCTGCGGCAGCTCCCCTTTCGCTGTTGCGTGTGCCATGGGCGCCGGTGCCGTCCGTCAGTCCTTCACCGTGACGGCGGCGAACACCAGCCACCCGCCGCTGTGCGGGTCCGCTCGCCGGCCGGGTGAGCTCGTATGGGTCGTCATGCCAGGCTCCTTCGTATCGTCCGGCCGGTCCGCCGAGGCGTCCTCGTCCGGTGGACCGAATACCTCCAATCTGCCCCCCGTCGCCCACCGGGCGCACGTCGGCAAGGCGAGAGGACCGGTGGCGCAGGCACCCCACCGGCGCGGCTGGAGGGCCACCTCCCCATGTCACCGGCACGCGGTCGACACCACAGGACGTTCACCCCCGGAGGGCGCCGGTTTCCGTCCGGAATCCCACGATTCACGGCGGCAAGCCTTTGCCATGGCGAGGACTTGCCGTCGTGAGGCCTTCACGACGGCGTTCACCGGTCGATAGACCCATGGCATGTCCTCCCCCTCTCATGCTTCCGCCTTCCGGCGCAGGCGCTGGCGGCTGATCTCGGCTGTCACCGCGGTGCCGCTGCTGGCGTCGGGGCTTGCGGTCCTGCAAGCGCCCGCACAGGCCACTCCGAGCAAGCCCACCGTTCCCGCCAAGCCCTCGGCGACCCACAAGGTCACCCTGGTCACCGGCGACGTCGTCACCGTCACCACGACGGCCGACGGCAGGCAGATCGCCGAAGTCGACCGGCCGGACAGCGCCGTCGGCGGCGTGAAGGTCCAGCAGATCAAGGGTGACCTGTTCGTCGTCCCGGACGAGGCCGCGCCGCTGCTGGGCACGGACAAGCTGGACAGACGGCTGTTCAACGTCACCGACCTGATCGAGATGGGCTACGACGACGCGAAGTCGGGCGCTGTACCGCTGATCGCGACGTACACCCAGCCGAAGTCCCGCGCGGCCGTCGAGCCCACGGCCCCCCGGGGCAGCAGGCTGACCCGAAGGCTCAAGGGCATCCGAGGCGCCGCGCTCAGCACCGAGAAGCGGCAGACCCGCACCTTCTGGGACGCCGTCGCGCCGCAGGGCAGCCCGTCGCTGGGCGCGGGCGTGGCGAAGCTGTGGCTCGACGGCCGCGTGAAGGCCGGTCTGAAGGAGAGCGTGCCGCTCATCGGCGCGCCCGAGGCCTGGGCGGCCGGGTACGACGGCAAGGGCGTCAAGGTCGCGGTGCTCGACACCGGCATCGACGTCGACCACCCCGACTTCGCCGGCCTGATCGACGGCACGGCGAGCTTCGTGCCGGGTGAGGCCGTCACCGACGTCAACGGGCACGGCTCCCACGTCGCCGGCACGATCGTCGGTTCGGGCGCCGCTTCCGGGGGCGACAACAAGGGCGTCGCCCCCGGCGCCGACCTGTTCGTCGGCAAGGTGCTCGGCGGCGCCGAGGGCTACGGCCAGGACTCCTGGGTCATGGCCGGCATGCAGTGGGCCGCCGAATCCGGTGCGGACGTCGTCAACATGAGCCTCGGCGACTCGTACCCGACGGACGGCAGCGACCCGATGTCGCAGACGGTCGACGCGCTGTCCGCCCAGTACGGCACGCTGTTCGTCATAGCCGCCGGCAACTCCGGGCCGGAGTCCATCTCCGCCCCGGGCGCGGCCGCCTCCGCGCTGACCGTGGCCGCAACGGACAAGCAGGACCGGCTCGCGTCCTTCTCCAGTACCGGCCCGCTGGCCTACTCCGGCGGCATGAAGCCGGACATCGCGGCGCCCGGCGTGGACATCACCGCGGCCCGCTCGCAGCAGATGACCGGCGGTGGTGAGGGCCTCTACCGCACCCTCAGCGGCACCTCGATGGCCACCCCGCATGTGGCCGGCGCGGCGGCGATCCTGGCCCAGCGGCACCCGGACTGGACCGGCGCGCAGCTCAAGGAACACCTGATGAGCACCGCCAGGGGCCTGGACGGCGGGTACTCGCCGTACGAGGTCGGCACCGGCCGTCTCGACGTGGCCGCCGCCGTGCGCACCACGGTCCGCGGCACCGGATCGCTCTTCTTCGGCAACTACACCTGGCCGCACGAGCCGAGCGACGGCGCCGTCACCAAGGACCTGACCTTCACCAACAGCGGCTCCGCCGACGTCGCGCTGGACCTGGCGCTGACCGACGCCGGCGGCCCGTTCACGCTGGGCGCCACCACGGTGACCGTCCCGGCGGGCGGTACCGCCACCGTCCCGGTGACGGGTGACCCGCAGTCCGCCTCCGCCGGCCGGCACGCCGGCTACGTGACAGCCACCGACGCGGCCACCGGGCAGCCGGTGACCCGCACGTCCGTGGCGCTGCTGAAGGAGGAGGAGCGCTACGACCTGAACGTCAAGCTGGTCGGACGGGACGGCAAGCCCGGCGCCGGCTGGGTCACGGTCAACCTGGCCGGTGACTTCTGGCCGTGGCAGGTCTACGTCGACGGCTCGACGACCCTGCGCATGGCACCCGGCCTGTACACCGTGGCGGGGTATGTCGACGTGGCCGGTGAGAAGGCGGACCGTTCGGGTCTGGCCGTGCTGGTCGATCCGGAGACCGTGCTCGAGGACGGCGCCGCGGACGTGGTGCTCGACGCGAGCAAGGCGCGCCTGCTGCAGACCGAGGCGCCGCAGCGCACCGAGGACCGCCAGCGCAAGGTCGATTTCAACGTCCACTACAAGGGCCTCGACCCGTTCATGGACTACCGCAGCGCGTACGTGCTGCCGCCGACGTACGACGACGTCTACGTCGCGCCGACGGAGCCGATGAAGCAGGGCGAGTTCATGCTGACCACCCGCTGGCGCAAGGGAGAGCCGCAGTTCGGCCTGAGCACGGTCGGCGGTCGACTCCGGTTCGAGGCACTGGTGCAGGCGGGCAGCGCTCTGGGCACCGCCACGGACATCCTGGGCGCCGTCTACGCGGGCAACGGCGCGTCGGCCGCGTACGAGCGGGTCAAGGCCAAGGGCAAGGTCGTCGTCGTCCAGCGCAGCGACGAGGTCCCGCCCCAGGAGCGCACCGAGGCGGCGGTCGTGGCCGGTGCGAAGGCGCTGATCGTGGTCAACGACGGTGTCGGTCCCCTGATGGAGTACGTCGGCGAGTCGGCCATCCCGGTCGCCTCCGTGCACCGAGACGCGGGCAAGGCCCTCGTCTCGATGGCCAAGGCGGGCATCTTCAAGCTGACCGCACAGCAGAGCGAGTACACCCCGTTCGTGTACGACCTCACCCGGGAGTACCCCGGCCGGGTTCCGGACCGTGCCCTGGTCTACAAGCCGGCCAAGGGCGACCTCGCCCGGATCGATGCCCGCTACTACTCGGCCACGGAAGGCCGGGCGGCGGAGGGCTACCGGTCCGACTTCACCCTCAGCCCGTCGTTCAACTTCCCCGAGCGCGAGTGGCACCCGGGCACCCGCACCGAATGGGTCACACCCGGTCAGGTCTGGAGGGAGTTCCACGCGCAGGGCGTCGACGGAACCCTGCCGTGGGTGATGGTGTCGGGCGACAACGTGTACGCCAAGGGCAGCGCCACCCGGCTGGACTGGTTCGCTCCGGCGACCAGGCCCGGCCAGAGCGAGTCGTTCGGCGTGTACAACTCCCGCTGGCAGAACTCCATGACGTGGAACGTGCAGGCGTGGGCATCCGCCAGCGACGCCATGCGGCTGGGCGGCTTCCTGCCGTGGGGCGAGACGCCGACCCGACTGCGGGTCTTCCAGGGCGACACACTGATCCACGACAACCCGAACAGCACGGACATGCAGTGGGTGGAGGTTCCGGCGGGCAAGCTGCCCTACCGCGCCGTCCTCGACGCGGAGCGGCCCGGTGACGTCTTCCGGCTGTCGACGCGCACCCACACCGAATGGACGTTCATGTCCGACACCGTCGACTCGGACTTCTTCGAGCCGTTCCCGGTGCTGAACCTGGACTACAGGCTGGAGTCGGACCTGCACGGTGACGTCAAGGCCCATGCGACCCAGGAGATCGCGCTCAAGCCGGTGTCCATGGGCCGCGGCACCGTGCCGGGGACCGTCACCACGGTGAGGCTGGACGTCTCGTACGACGACGGCGCGACCTGGCGGAAGGTGACCGTGACCAAGCGCGCCGACGGCAACTGGACGGGTTCGTTCAAGGCGGACGGCAAGCCCGGCGGCTTCCTCTCGGTCCGCGCGAGCGCCGGGACGGACAGCGGCTTCAGCGTCAAGAACGAGATCATCCGGGCGTACGGCCTGCGATGAACCGCACCGTCGGGCCCCGGGGAGGCGACTCCCCGGGGCCCTTCCCCTCGTACCTGCTCCCATCAGGGACTTTCCAGGGTCTGCCGCCATCGCGCATACTCTCCCCGCTGCGGCAAGCGGAAGAGAGTCGGTCGCCGATGCTGGATGTTCTGGGCCTCGAACCCGATGACGAGCGCGTCTACCGGGCGCTGCTCGGACGCCCGAACTCCACCGCGATCCTGCTGTCCGGCCTGCTCGCCCTGTCGAGGACCCACACGGACCAGGTCTTGTCCCGCCTGGTCGGGTGGGGACTCGTGACCAGGTCGGCGGACGAGCGGTTCACCGCCGCACCTCCGGCCATGGCACTCGGCGCTCTCATCAGCCAGCGCTGGGACGGGCTCCGCATGGCCGAGCACGCCCTGGCGACGTTCGCGGAGGAACACCGGGCGGCGATGACCGGGAGCAGCATCAGCGACCTCATCGAGGTCGTCACGGGTGTCGACGCCATCCGCCATCGCTTCCTCCAGGTACAGCAGGCGGCCCGTACGCAGGTCCGCTCTTTCATCACCGCACCGTTCGTCGCCCTGCCGCCCGACGAGAACACGGCCGAACCCATGGCCATCGGCCGCGGCGTGCGGTTCCGGGCGGTCCTGGACCGGGCCGTGCTGGCAGAGCCGGGCATCCTCGACGACGCGATCGATTCCCTGCGCAAGGGCGTGCACCTGCGTGTCGCCGACCAGCTGCCGATGAAGCTCGTGCTGGCCGACGCCGACCTCGGCCTCGTCCCGCTCGCGGTCACACCGGACGGGGAGCCCGGCGCCGCCCTGCTGCACCGCAGCGGACTGCTGGACGCGCTGGACGCTCTGTTCGAGACGGTATGGCGCGCTGCCGACCCGCTCGCGCTGTCGGCCACGGCCGGAGCAGCCGAACCCACCGTCGAGGTCGGTCCGCAAGGCCCCACCGAGCTCGACCGCAGGATCCTCGCGCTGCTCCTGGCCGGCCTGACGGACCTGGCGGCCGCGACACAACTCGGTCTGTCACCGCGCACGCTGCACCGGCGCCTGCGTCACCTCATGGACCTGGCCGGAGTCCGGACCCGGATGCAGCTCGGCGCCTGCGCGGTACGAAACGGCTGGGCGGAGCCCTGCGAACGTGACTGAATGAGCAGGGAGTCGAGGGACGGAATGGCCGGCGCGTCCGGCCGGGGAGGTTCGGTGCGGCCGGGCAGGGGGTTCGGACGCCGAGGATGATCAGGGCCGCGATCGCCGGCGAGGTCACCCGCGCCGCCTTCGCCGACCACCTGGCGAACCACGCCCGACTCCTCGCCGACGTGGACCGCGGCCTGGTCACGCAGACCGGCGACGGCCTGCGACGGGTCCTCGAGGCCCTCGGCGACACCGGATCGAGTAACGGCCGGGCGGTACCCCGGCCTTGTGACCGAGGGCCCTGCCATGGTCCGCCGTGCTCCGGCGTGAGATCGTGGCACGGTGAGCATCGAGGTTCGCCCGGCTTCGGTCTTCGAGGACGTCCGGGCAGTGATCGGCCCGAAGTCGCCCGGGGCCACCGTCTGCTGGTGTCTGAGCTACCGGATCCCCTCCAAGCTCGCCAACGAGCTTCGCGGGCCGGCCCGGGGCGAGTACGTGGCCGGGCTCTGCCGCGCCGCCGTCCCGCCGGGGGTGCTGGCCTACGACGGTGACGAGCCGGTCGGCTGGGCCGCCGTGGCGCCGCGCTCGGACACGACCTTCGCGCGCAGCCGGAAGATCCCGCACGTCGACGACCTGCCGGTCTGGTCGCTGTGGTGCATCCGGGTGCGCCCCGGTCACCGCAAGACGGGCATCTCGCACGCGCTGATCGCCGGGGCGGTCGAGTTCGCCCGTGCCCACGGAGCACCGGTGATCGAGGCGTATCCGCTCGACAACGGTGACGCCAGGGTCGACCTCACGATGGCGTACGCCGGGCTCCGGAAGAACTTCGAGCGCGCCGGGTTCACCCACGCCGCCGACACCACCTCGGTGCTCGCGGGGCATCCCCGGATCCTGATGCGGCTCGATCTGCGGTGAGCGGTACGCGGATCAGTCCGCTGGGGGCGTGCGGCCGCGCCTCGGCGACAGGCGGCGCAGCCGGTCGCGGCGGTCCCGCGTGTGGCGGTCGAGCTCTTCCATGAGGCGGCGGCCCCGGTGGTCGGGGTCCAGTTCGTCGAGTACGCGGTCGACCTCGGCCAGCAGGGCCCCGTACAGCTGCCAGCTGCCGGGGTCCCGCAGGGCGAGGGCGAGCAGCAGGTGTGCGGCGCTGTCCCGGCAGGCGCGGGCCGCCCGCAGTTCGCCGGCGAGCCGGGTCTCGGCGGCCTCCGCTCCCTGGCTGCCGGGAGCCGTGACGAGGACGGCGTAACTCACGAACGCGTCGGCGGTGTGCTGTGCCGTCTCCTGCAGGGCGAGCGCGGTCGGACGGGGCAGGAGCTCCTCACCGGCCCGTCGCTTGGCCAGGTCGGTCAGGGTGCGGGTGAGGACGCGGAGCACGACGGCGCAGATCTCCAGCGTGTCGAGCCCGGTGCGCAGCACGATCCGGTGCAGCAGCCCCTCCTTGACCCGCGGGTTGAAGCGCAGGCTGTCCTCGGCCGTGCGCAGCGCGGCGTCCACGTCGGCCACGTCGTTGTCGAGCCGTCGCGCCTCGTGCAGCCGCGCCGCCGCCCGCTCGACCGGCGGCGCCCCCGCGAACTCCTCCGCCACGTCGAGCAGCAGTCTGCGCATCCGCCGGGCCAGGTCCTCGATCGATTCTCCCGCCGTGTCCACCCAGACGGGCGCGGCGAGCACCAGGTTGAAGAGCATCCCGACGACAGCGCCGATCAGCGTCTCCAGGACCCGGTCCCAGGCGGTGTGGGCGACCTGGGTGACACCGAGCACCAGCATCGCGCTGATGGCGACCTCGGGAATGAACTCCTCCACCTTGACGAGCCGTCCGACCACCAGTGACGCCAGGATGACCAGGGCGAGGCTCCACCACGAGAGTCCGACGAGCACGCTGAACGCGATGGCGATGAGCACGCCGACGACGACGGAGTTGACCCGGCGCAGACTCGTGGTGAGCGTCGAGTAGAGCGTGACCTGGACGACGAGCAGCGCGGTCAACGGCGCGGTCAGCGGCGCCGGTTCGCTGCTCAGCCAGAGTGCGACGACGTACGACAGGGTCGCCGCCGCCGTCGACCGCACCGTCTGGACGACGAACGGGTCGCGGCGCAGCCGCTTCACCAGATCGGCGTACCCGGCGCGCGGTCCGCTGAGTCGGGTCACGTACCACCTCGCTCCGCTCACGGTGTCCGGCCCACCCGAGCCTGCCATCCCGCTGCCCCTTCCGGGCCCCGGCACACCGCGCCCCGCCCTTCCTCACTCCCAGGCGATGAGTTAGGTTAGGCATACCTAAGTAAGTGCTTGGGTGTCCACGACATCCTCATGGAGAACTCGCATGCGCTCTCACCGTGCCCGCGCCACGCAGCCGACACCCGCCGAGCGGATGCGGTCGATCCTCACGGCGGCCCATTCCATGACCGTGGTGACCGACGGCCAGCGCGAGGTGGTCCACAGCCTCGACGGGACCGGCCCGATGGGCCGCATCCACCTCCACGAGCCGGCCGGGACGTTCGGGCCCGACCACCGGACGCCGCGGATCCCCGTCCGACTGGAGCTCACCGACATCGCACCCACGCCCGTACGCGCCCGGTTGCGCGCCCGCGTGACGCTGTCGGGCCTCATGGCCGCGCCGTACACCGCCGCGTCCACCGACAGCACCTGCATGCAGTTCGGCCAGGCGGTGATCGAGGACGCCGGGGGACGCACGTACGTCACCCTCGAGCAACTGCAGGAGGCGGAGATCGATCCGATGGCCTCCTGCGAGGCCGGCATGCTCACCCACCTCGTCGACGACCACCCCGAACTCGTCCCCCTCCTCCTGCGTCTCGTCGAGCCGCAGGCCAAGACCGGCCTGGTGCGTGCCCTGCCGCTGGCCATGGACCGTTAC
Organism: Streptomyces sp. NPDC085481; assembly: GCF_044541845.1. Lineage (NCBI taxonomy): Bacteria > Bacillati > Actinomycetota > Actinomycetes > Kitasatosporales > Streptomycetaceae > Streptomyces > Streptomyces sp. NPDC085481. The sequence continues at coordinate 43,657 of NZ_JBITTJ010000013.1, read as the reverse complement.
GGCATGACCCTGCGCCTCGAATTCCGCGCCGCGCACCGCGACGTACGGCTGTCGTTCCCCACGCCCATGACGGACGTCGATCAGGCCGGCCTGCAGATCCACGCCCTCCTGACGGCGGCCCGCCGCTCGTCCCACCACCACCTGCCGGCCTGACGGCGCCCCCGGCGCCGACGGTCCCTCACTCCACGCCGCTCGCCGTGGGGGGCTACACCGGCACCCGTGCGACCAGGGCGGCCAGCAGCGCGCACGTCACGGCGGCGGCCCAGAAGCGCGGGGCGCGGGGGTCGTCGAGGGTCCTGCGCGGGGTGCCGGCCTTGCGGAAGGCCGTCTCGACCAGCGGGGCGACGCCCACCGCCACGTACACCCTGAGCGCCGTCTCCATCAGGTGCCAGCCGCCGTCAGGGGGCAGGAGGAGGAACGGCGCCGCGAAACCGGCGGTGACGGCCGACTCGAGCCGCAGGCCGCGGCCGTGACGCACGACCAGAACGGCCTGGGCCGCCAGGAGTACAAGGAAAGCGGCCTGGAACACGATCACGAGATGTCCTCGCTTCCGGAACGGCGACGTGGAGAGCGCACGTCGAAGGTGATGAAGACGTCGACGGTGATGAAGGGGCCACGAAAGAGCAAGGGGAGGGAGCCGGCCGGCCCCCTCCCCTCAGGGCGCTACTTCTTCCAGCGGTTGACCTTGATCTTCGGGTACATCACCCATGACCAGAAGCCCTTGTGCTGCCAGATCCCGACCGTGATCTTGACGCCCTTGCTTCTCGGCATCGCGTTCTTGATCTGGATCTCGGCGGCGAACCACCGCATCGCTCCGCCGATGGCCTCGAGGGCCAGGCCCGCGATCTTGGCCCACACGGCGGGCATGGTCAGGCCGATCCGGCCGAAGGCCGACACGAGCCGCGCACCCGCCTTGATGGCGCGGGCCAGCTTCTTGGCCTTCTTCTTCTTGACGTACCAGACCTTCTTCTTCTTCCAGCGCTGGCCGTCCAGGTCCTGCGAGTTCACCGGGTCGCCCGGGTACGCGTAGGCGCTGAGCGAGCCGCCCGGGACCGGGTCGGGCTGGAGGAAGCGGCCGGTGGCCGGCGAGTAGAGGCGGACGCCCATCAGCGTGGAGCCGCTCGGGGTCTCCGAGGAGCGCTGCTGGCCGCCGACCCAGCCGTACCGCGCGGCGGTCGTGCCCTCGGTCCGGTTGCCGTACTCGTCGGTGCGCAGCACCACGGGCGCCTGGGCGGTGTCCGCCGGGAGCTGCACCGACACGTCGCCGTGCAGGTTGAGCAGCTGCAGGACGAGTCCGCCGGTCCTGTCCGTCGTCGCGGTCAGCCGGCCGCTGAGGCCGCCCACGTAGCGGGTGATGGTGCCCTGGGCGTCCTCGGCGGTCCAGGTCGGGTTGTCCCCGGTGCCGTAGTGGTGGGTCTTGGACGCGGTCTGCGTCCAGGTGCCGTCCGTGCCCCTGGCCTCCACCGTCCACGCGGCCAGGCGGCCGGTGGCGTCGAGGTTCCAGGTCTGCCGGCTGTCGCCGACGGTCTCGCTGCGGACGAGGTCGTTGGCGTAGTACGTCAGCTGGGCACCGGCCGGCGTCGCGGTGGTGCGGCCGAAGGCGTCGTAGGCGTAGCCGCTGTCGACGATCCGGTCGGCGCTGTCGTACGTGTGCGAGACGCTGGTGGAACCGGTTCCTCCCTCGGAGCAGTCGGCCGTGGTCAGGCCGGTGCGGTTGCTGTTGGCGTCGAACGCGTAGGTCCTGCGGGTGCACAGGGCGTCCGCGGTGTCCTGCGCGGTCACGAGCCGTCCCGCCGCGTCGTAGCCGTACGCGGTGGAGGTGGCGGTGCCGTCGGACTGGTTGTGCCCGGCCTGCTGGGCGTGCGTGGTGTAGCCGGTGGTGTCGGCCAGCAGGGCCGTGCCGTCGGCGGCCGCGTACCTGCGGGCCGTGGTGTTGCCCGCCGGGTCCCGGTCCACGGTCAGCGTGATGCCGCCGGGCAGGGACTCGGTGGCGAGCTCGCCGTCCGCGTCGTAGCTGCCCCCGAAGGCGCCGGCGACCGAGTCGGTCACCTTGGTGGCGAGGCCCCGCGGCTCCACGGCCGTGTCGTAGGCGTACGTGGTGCTGGACGGCGCCGAGTCGGAGACCTGGACCGGGCGGTCCAGGGCGTCGTACGCGGTGGTGACGGTGTTGCCGCTGCCGTCGGTGGTGCTGATCCGGCGGCCGAGGGCGTCGTAGCCGTACGCCACGGTGGCGCCGGCGGCGGTCTGCGAGGCGACCTCGCCGTTCTGCTGCTGGTAGACCGTCGTGGCCTCGGGTATCGCCGTGCCCACGCCGCCGGTGACGGTGGTCTTCGTCTGCCGGCCCGCCGTGTCGGTGGTGACCGTGGTGGTGCGGGTGGTGCCGTTGGCGGTCTCGGTGACCGTGGAGATGTTGCCCCAGCGGTCGTAGCCGAAGGTCTTGGTGACCAGTTCGGCCGGCTGGGCGCCGCCGCCGGTGACCGTGCCGGCCGGGCTGGTGCGGCACACGAGACCGGCCCAGGCGGGCTTGCCCGCGCAGGCACCGGTGCCGGTCGCCGTCCAGTACTCGGTCAGGGTGGTCAGTGCGTCGGTGCCCTGGGAACGGCCCGTGGTCTCCCTGGTCTTGCGGCCCGCGGCGTCGTACGCCGTGGTGGTGGTGATCGCCAGACCGCCCGGGTCGACGACGCTGCGCACCGGCTGGCCCGAGGTCCAGTCGTAACCGGTGGCCGTGGTGCGGCGGTCGGCGTCGGTGGTGTAGCCCTGCACGGCGGCCCCGGTGACCGCGGTGGTCACCAGGTCCTGCACCACCGCGTCGGCGGGACGGCCCTCGTCATAGGTGTTGACGGTGTGGGTACGGGCCGGGACCTCGCTGCCCGCGGGCAGCGTCCCCTCGGCGGTGCCCCCGGTCAGGGCGCGCTCCAGGGTCACCAGGTGCAGCGGTCCCGACTCCTCCGTCTCGCGGCGCCCGTCCACCGTGTACACGGTGCGGGTGGAGAGCTGCTCCGCGCGCTCGGCGACGGTCGCGTCGATGATGCCGAGCCGGGTCAGCTGCGCCTTCGCCGCGTCGGTGGCGCCGAGCGCCAGCGCCCGGTTGCCGGCGGTCAGGGAGCGCTCCTCGGAGCCGTACTGGTTGTAGTCGACGGAGTCGATGTGGCCGCCGGGCAGGGCCGTGTTGACCTCACGGCCCGAGGCGTCGGCGTACACGATCGTCGCCCGCTTGTACGCGTCCGCGCTCAGCGAGGTGCCGACGTTGGAGGCGGGGACCTGGTCCGCCGGGAAGACGGCGGTGGCCTCGACCGGGGCGTCGTTCTGACCCCAGACGGCGACCGCGGCCGCGTTCATCTGGTACGGGGCCGCGGCGCCCGACACCGGCACCTGGTAGACGACCGTGGTGGTCGCCTTGCCGCCGTCGGTCTGGGTGGCACTGCCCTGCGTGAGCGTCGGCCGCGAAGCGGACAGGAGCATCCCCTCGCCCGCGGTGACGGCCGTGCCCGCCTTGCCGTACGTCAGCGTCCACGGCAGCTCGCCGGGGTCGGTGAGCGCGGTGAGCCGGCCGGCGGCGTCGTAGCCGTACGCGGTCTTCAGCGCGGGGCTGATGCGCGGGTCCCACACCTCGCGCAGCCGACCGGAGGTGTCGTACGCGTACTGGGCGACGGTCTCGGCCGTGGCGGCGCCCGCACCGGGCGTGGTGGCCCACAGCTTGAGCTGGGCGACCTGGCCGGCGTAGTTGCCGAAGGCGCTCGCCGTCGCGGTGGTGGAGGACGCGTACACGTACTCCAGGACCCGGCAGCCGTTGGTGGCGGGCGTGGCCTGGCAGGTGGCGGCGTCGACCGCGGGGGAGGCGCCGATCAGGTACTTGGGACGGGACTGCACCGTGGTGCCCACGGTGACCTTCTCCGAGACCACGGTGGTGGTGGAGTCGTCGACCGACAGGGCGGTGGTGGCGAGCGTCCAGGCCGTCGCCGCCGCGTCGACCTTGCGGAAGACGCTGACGGTGCCGCCGGTGTCCTTCAGGGTGAAGGTGCCGGTCAGCGAGCCCGTCAGGGTGAGGTCCTCGGAGCCCGACTCGGCCTTCCAGCCGCCGCCGGTGGTCGCGGTGAACGCGGTGGCGACGCCGGAGGAGTCGAGGATCTCGACCGAGGTGGCCGAGGTCCTGCGCAGCACCGTCCAGTCGGTGCCCGCGTCCTCGGCGCCCACGCCGGAGGACCAGTTGGGGCCGAAGATCGCGGCCTGGCCCTCCTGGACCTCCTGCGCGACCGGCTGGCGCGAGGAGTGCGAGCGCTCCACGGAGAGCCCGAAGACGTCCGCGTCGCTGTCGCTGAAGGTGAAGTCGCCGGTCTGGGCGTTCACCGTGCCGGGACCGACCTCCAGGCTGGGCGCGTTGCCCGCCTGCCGGTCGAGGGTGACCTCGACGATCTGCGAGTGGTACCTGGCGCTCGTGCCGGCGTCGAACACGGCCCGCAGTTCGAGGACGCCGTCCTCGGCCAGCGAGGTGGCCGCGTCCCACACCAGCGGAGGCGCGGTGCCGGAGGTGACCGTGGCGGGCCAGCTGACGGCCCCGCCCGTGGCGGTGGTGACCTGGGCCGTCGGCACGGTCTTCCAGGCGTCGGTCTCGCCGCGCCGGTACTCGTACGTCACGCCCGTGTACTCGGCCTTGCCCTTGGCCTGCAGGGCGATGCGCCGCGCCGTGTCGTCCCCGTCGGCGGGGGCGATGACGGCCGCGCCGTCGGCGCCGACGCCGAAGGCGTAGGTGGTGACGTCGGCGGAGAGGTTGCCGCCGGAGTCGACGGTCTTGGCGCGCAGCGTGTGCCAGCCGTCCTCGGGGTTGACCGGGATGGTCAGCGCGTCGCCGCCGGTGCCGTCGACGGTGTCGTCCACCCGGTTGGGCAGGTTGGCGTCGTCGACACCCCACAGGAAGCCCTGGCCGTCCGTGGCGGCCGTGTCCAGGGTGCAGGTCACCGCGCCGGTCGCGCGCGCGGTCCAGGTGTCCTTGGCGTACGTCTCACAACTGATCGTCGGCGCGGCCGGCTTGGCCGTGTTCACGCCGAACGGCAGGTAGGCGCTCCACGGGCCGTAGAAGGTCCCGTCGTAGCCCCGCACCCGGTAGCGCAGCTTCGGGCCCGACGGCAGCGCGTTCGCCGTGGGGATGGTCAGCGTCGCGGTCGACCCGGAGGCCACGGCGGCGCTGGTGCCCGTGTAGGTGTACGTCGTGTTGTTGTACGCCGGGTCGGGGGTGATCTCGAACTGCGCCCGGACCGTGGCGCCGTCGGGGTCGGTGACCTTGGCGGACAGCGTCGGGGTCAGCGAGGTCACGTACCGGATGCCGTTGTACGCGTTGACGGCGGACGGCGAGATCGCGGAGGACGTGGCCGTACCCGGGAACGAGTCGTAGGTGACCGTCAGGTGGGGTTCCTGGGCGTTGTCGCCGCTCACGTAGTTGGCCGAGCGGTAGCGCCGCCAGGTCAGCGAGTCGGTCTCGCTGGTGCCCTTGATCTGCAGGCCGTAGTTGGGCTGGCCGTCGGCCCAGGCCTGGACGATCGCGTCGATGTCGAAGTCGACGGTGCCCGCCGGGCAGGCGGAGCTGTAGCCCTTGGCGGCGGTGCTGACCACCGCACCGGTGTCGGTGCTCGCCGGCTGCGCGCCCCAGGTGACCGTGGACGAGTTCCAGTCGGCGGTGATGCGCCGCACCTGGGTGCCTGAGCCGGTGGTCGAGCAGGACGACGCGTAGTACGAGTAGAGCGCCAGGTTGGTGTCGTTGATGCGCTTGCCCTTGAAGGCCGACACGTCGAACTTCACGTATGCGCGGGCCTTGGTGGTGCCGCCGTCGTACGTGCCGGACTTGAGCTCCTCCGAGGAGACCTGCGAGTCCGGGTAGTTGGTGGCCACCCAGGTGTCGGTGGAGGCCGCGAGCGTCGACGTGGGGTCGACGGTGACCGGGTAGGTCACGTCCTTGGTGAAGTACTTCGGGTCCGGCGTCAGGACGAGGGTCTGCCTGCCGTCCTTCGCCGTCTCGATCGTGACCGGGACCTTGGCGAGCCGCTTGGACTCGCCCGAGCGCGGGTCCTTGGAGGAGTCCCACATCATCGGTGCCGGGGCCTCGGCGACCAGCTTGCCCGCGGCGTCCTTGAGCAGCAGGCGCCCGCTGGCGGCCTTGGAGAGCTTGAGTCCCTTGACCTCCACCGGCATGCGGTAACTCACCGGCTGTGTCGGGGCCTTGGCGAGCAGGACGTTCTGCGAGAAGCCCTGCGGCAGCGCCGTGACCGTCAGGGTCTGGCCGCCGCCCAGGTCGTACGCGGCGGTGTCGCCCCTGAGCTTCGGCGCGGGCAGGTTCTTCTCCCAGCCCATCGCGAAGCTGCGGCCGCTGCGGGAGACGGAGGCGAGCCTCTTGTCACCGCCGTCCGAGACGGTGACGTCCGCCGTCGCGGTGCGGGGCTTCAGATCGGCGCCCGCGTCCGCGAGGGTGGTGTTGATGTCCTGCCAGGTGCCGTCCTTCTGCACCCGGACCGGCGCCGCGTACACGGCGGTCTGCATCTGCCCGTCGGGCAGCACGTACGTGGCCGAGGTCTCGGTGCGCGCCGAGAGGACCTCGATCCTGCGCTTCTGCAGCCGCGCCATCAGCCGCGCGGACGCCTCGTCCTGGGCCTCGGCCGGGCCCTTGGGCGCGGCCTCCACGGGCGTGGTGCGCACGGTGGGCTGCTGCGAGCCGACGGCGACGGCCTGGCCGGTGGTGGCGACCATCACCGCCGTCTCGGCGGCGAGCACCGCGGCGACCACGCCGGCGATCGTGCGCAAGCGCTGATGGGTCGATCTGTGCTTTCCTGACCGCTGGGGTCCGTTTGGCACTATCCCTCCCAAATCTTGTCCGTGCCTTGTGACTTCCGGCGGACAGGATTTCGAACCGGTGATCGCCACGCCTCGGATGCCCGGAAACCTTCATAGGTTTCAGAGGTTCTCTTGAGGTAATGGCGGATTCGGCCAAGGGGGATGTGACCAGGGGTCAAGTGCGTTTCGGAAAAGCCGAGTTATTCGCCCGGAAAGCGCGTTCTACGGCCGCAATCGGCGCAACTAGTGCTTCATCAGACGGCGGGCGGCCTCGGCGATGTGCGGGTGGGAGATGCCGGCCTGGTCGAGGAGTTCGCGCGTGGTACCGGAGCCCGGCAGCACGGTGACGGCGAGGTGGGCGAAGGCCGGGCGGCTGCCGGCCGCGGCGAGCGCGGACAGGACGGCCTCGCCCACCCCGCCCTCGGGGTGGTGGTCCTCGACGACGACGAGCGCGCCGGTGTCCCGGGCCGCGCGGGTGAGGGTGTCCGTGTCGACCGGCTTGACCGAGTACAGGTCGACGACCCGGGCCCGGATGCCCTCGGCGGCGAGGTCGTCCGCCGCCTTGAGGCACTCGTGGAGGGTGACGCCGACGCCGATGAGGGTGACGTGGTCCCGCTCGCCGTGGCGGAGGGTCTTGGACCCGCCCACCGGGAAGGCCTCGCCGCTCCGGTAGAGCACGGGGTAGGCGCCGCGGGTGGTGCGCAGGTAGGCGATGCCGTCGAGGTCGGCCATCGCGGCCGTCAGGGCCGCCGTGGAGGTGGCGTCGCTGGGGTAGAGCACCGTGGAGCCGAGGAGGGCCCGCATCATGGCGAGGTCCTCGACGCCCATCTGCGAGGGCCCGTCGGCGCCGATCTCGACACCGCTGTGGGTGCCGCACACCGCCAGGGTGATCCGGGAGACGGCGGCCATGCGCAGGAAGTCGTGGGCGCGGGTGAGGAAGGCGGCGAAGGTGGTGGCGTACGGGCGGAAGCCGCGGACGGCCATGCCGACGGCCTCGGCGACCATCTGCTGCTCGGCGATGTACGTCTGGAAGTAGCGGTCGGGGTGGGCCTTCCCGAAGTCCTCGGCATGGGTGGAGTTGCCGACCTCGGCGTCCAGGACGACGACTTCGGGACGAGCGCCGAGCGCGGCCAGCGCCTTGCCGTAGGCGACCCGGGTGGCGACCTCGTCGCCCACCTCGAAGCGCGGCAGCTCGACGGGCCCGGCGGCCGGGCGGGCGGGGGGCGGCGAGTCGTCGGGCGGCAGGGGGCCTCGTACGCTCAGGTCACGGCGGCCGCCGAGCTCGGCGACGGCGCGGTCGGCCATGTCCTGGGGGAGGGGCTTGCCGTGCCAGCCGTTCTTGTCGGCGACCTCCGACGCGCCGCGGCCCTTGACGGTCCTGGCGACGACGACGGTGGGGCCCTGCCCGTCGGAGGCGACGGTGAGGGCGTGGTCGATCGCTTCGAGGTCGTGGCCGTCGACGACGACGGCACGGCAGCCGAACGCCTCGACGCGGCGTGCGTACGCGCCGGTGTCCCACTCCAGCTCGGTGGGGCCGCTCTGGCCGAGGCGGTTCACGTCGATCAGGGCGGTGAAGTTGGCCAGCCGGCGGTGGCCGGCCTTGTCGAGCGCCTCCCACACGGAGCCCTCGGTCATCTCGCTGTCGCCGCACAGCACCCACACCCGGAACGGCCGTTGCTCCAGGTCCCGGCCCGCGAGCGCGATGCCGACCCCGTAGGCGATGCCCTGCCCGAGCGACCCGGTCGCCAGGTCCACCCAGGGCAGCACCGGAGTGGGGTGGCCCTGCAGACGGTGCCCGAAGCGGCGGTACGTCGTCATCAGCTCGTCGTCGCCGATCACGCCGGCGGCCTTGAACATCGCGTACAGCAGCGGGGAGGCGTGTCCCTTGGAGAAGATCAGGTGGTCGCCGGCCGGGTTGTCGGGCGCGTTCCAGTCGTAGCGCAGGTGGCGGGTCATCAGGACCGCCATCAGGTCGGCCGCCGACAGGCTGGAGGTGGGATGCCCGGACCCCGCCGCCGTGCTGGCGCGCACGGAGTCCACCCGCAGTTGCTGGGCGAGCTCGAAGACCTGCGAGAGGTCGCTCTCGGGGCCGAGCGTGGTGGTTCGTACCGAGGTCATGGTGGAGGTCCTTTCCCCGCGGGCGGGGTGGGGCATGGTGTCTCTACTCGACCGGCCAGGTGTGCGCCGGGGCGTTCATGTGCATGAAGTCGATGTACTGGCGGGTCATCCGCCGCAGTGCCTGGTGCCGGTCCACATGGCCGATGTCGTGGATGTGGTGGAAGGTCTCCGACTGCCATACGGCGCCGTTGCGGCCGCTGACGCAGCGCTGCTCGATGATCCCGAGCAACGGCTCCCGCCAGGCCGCGTCCAGGCCGAGCCGTTCGAGGCCGCGGTCCGCGAGCGGGAGCAGGCGGCGCAGCACCAGCTCGGTCGCCGGGACCTCGCCCATGCCCGGCCAGTACAGCTGGGCGTCGATGCCGTGCCGGGCCGCGGCGTGCAGGTTGTCCTCGGCGGCCGCGAAGGACATGCGGGACCAGACGGGCCGGTCCTCGTCGACCAGGGCGCGGACGAGCCCGTAGTAGAAGGCGCCGTTCGACAGCACGTCGGCCACCGTGGGGCCGGCGGGCAGCACGCGGTTCTCCACCCGCAGGTGCGGTACGCCGTCGACCACGGCGTAGACGGGGCGGTTCCAGCGGTAGACCGTCCCGTTGTGCAGGGTGAGTTCGGCGAGGCCGGGGATCCCGCCGCCGGCGAGGATCTCCTGCGGGTCCTCGTCGTCGCAGAGCGGCAGCAGCGCCGGGAAGTACCGGGCGTTCTCCTCGAAGAGGTCGAAGACGCTGGTGATCCACCGCTCGCCGAACCACACCCGGGGGCGTACCCCCTGCACCTTGATCTCGTCCGGGCGGGTGTCGGTGGCCTGCTCGAAGAGCGGGATACGGGTCTCGCGCCACAGCTCCTTGCCGAACAGGAACGGGGAGTTCGCCGCCAGGGCCACCTGCACCCCCGCGACGGCCTGCGCGGCGTTCCAGTAGTCGGCGAACTCGTCCGGCGAGACCTGCAGGTGGAACTGGGTGCTGGTGCAGGCCGCCTCCGGCGTGATCGTCTCCGTGTAGGTGCGCAGCTTCTCCACGCCGTCGACCGCGATGAGCAGGTCCTCGCCCCGCGCGGAGAAGATCTGCTCGTTCAGCAGGTGGTAGCGCGGGTTCTCGGACAGCGACTCGGGCCCCACGTCCTTCAGTTCGAGGGTCGGCAGGATCCCGATCATGATCAGGTGCGCGCCGACCGCCGCGGCCTGCTCCTCGGCGTGGTCGAGCGCGCCCCGTATCTCCTGTTCCCAGGAGCCACGGCCGCCCGCGGTGAGCTCCCGCGGCGCGATGTTGATCTCCAGATTGAACCGGCCCAGCTCGCTGGACCAGGAGGGATCCGCGATCGCCTCCAGGACGTCCGCACTGCGCATGGCGGGCTCGGCGTCGGCGTCCACGAGGTTCAGCTCGATCTCGATGCCGACCTGGGGCCGCTCGAAGTCGAAGCGCGACTCCCGCAGCATCTGGGCGAACACGTCGAGGCACGTGTGCATCTTGTTCCGGAACCGGCGACGGTCGTCACGGGTGAACACCAGCGCCGGGACGTCGCGTCCCATTCGGCCCTCCCGAGCTCATCGGCACGGACCTGCCCCTTCAGCGTCCCACTTCGAGGCCGACCCAACCACCGTGGCCGACGGCCGGGCGCTCACCCGACCGGTGCGCCGGCATCGATGAGAAAATCAGGGGAACGGGACACATCAGTCCTGGACGCCACCCGGATCCGAGCCACGGAGGTGGATCATGGGAGAGGCACGCACGGTCATGGACCGTCTCACCGAGGCGGTGACGAAGCCGGATCTCGACGCGATCGCCGAGCTGTTCGCCGAGGACGCCGTCGCCCTCACCCCGGACGAGGGGGAGATACGGGGGCGCGACGCGATCGTCGAGTACTGGCGCTCGCTGGCCGAACCGATACCGGATGCCACGTTCACGCCCCTTCATCAGTACGAGATCGGCGACACCGCGATCGACGAGGGCATCTACAGCGGCGTGAACACGGGGCCGATCCCGCTCCCCACCGGCGAGACCCTGCCGCCCACGGGCAAGACCGTCAACATCCGGGGGGTCGACCTCGCGACGGTCAAGGACGGCCGGATCGAGAGCTACCGGCTGTACTTCGACCAGATGGAGTTCCTGGACCAGCTGGGCCTGCTCCCGGAGGCCTGATCTCCGACGGCCGGCACCGCACGGCGGACAGGGGGACGACTGTCAGCACCCTCTACTGACGACCGCACTCGGGGCAGGATGACGCGCGCACCCGGACATCGGCCCCACCTCCTGCTCCATGTGCGCGCCTACCAGCTCACCGCGGCGGCCCCGCCGCCGGCCGGCGGCCCGTGTCCGGAATCCGGTGCGGCACCACCACGACCTGCACCTCGTCCTCGTACACGATCCGCCCCGGGTCCACCGACTCGATCCGCTCGCACGCCACCCCGTGCGCGGCCAGGAGATCCAGGTAGCCGGTCACCCGGTCGAGGAGATGGGCGGCCGTCGCCTTGAACCAGGCGACGGCGCCGGGGTGCAGGTCGTGGTCGTAGACGGTCGGATCGGTGGCGGACGGATCGGGGTACGCGGCGTCGTACCAGTCGTTGGCGGCCCGCCAGAACCGGAACTCCTCCTCGCTGAGCCGCCCTTCCCGGGCCAGTCCGTTGGCCAGGGCGAAGACGCCCGGGAAGTGGGCCCGTGGGCTGCGTACCGTCCCCTGGTAGCGCACGAACAGCGTTTCGCTCATCGGCCGGGCTCCTCGGGGTCGCGTTTCGGAGGCATCGAGGCAGTCTGGCAAACGGGGCCGCGCAGGGCGCCGCCGCGTCCGCGCGCAGGGGTCCGATCGGGCCAGGGGGCCATGGCGTCTCCCGCACCCCGTACCGCCGACCACGTGGAGGGCCGCTTCGGCTGACATGTGGAGGAAATCTGATCACCTCGTGAGTTTTCCGTCGGCGAATCCCTCGCGGATCCGGTGGAGATCCTGCCGCCGCCGCGTTCCAACTCATCAGTAACCCTCCTTGACCAGCACATTCGTGCTCCGCTCGGGCGTGGAGGCAGCGGCCACCCGGGAGTTGTGTACGACAGGTATGGTCGGGCGCATTCACTCGTACGGGTGAGGGAATCTGCGGGAATTCCGCTGGAGAGAGGGAAAACGGGGCACACTCGGACCCCGCGTGCGAGGACCGACCGAAGACGTTCGAGGCGAGGCAGACCGATGGAAGTTCCGACGACCCCGTCGGCCGGCGGGAGCAGACCTGGTGGTGGAGGTGGGGCCGGAGGCTGGTTCGGGCCGAGCCCCGACGTGGCGAGCCCCGGGGAGGCGACTCCCAGGGAGGCGGCTCCCAGGGAGGCGGGCCCCTGGCGGGAAAGCCCCAGGGAGGCGACTCCCAGGCGGCCGGGCCCCCCACCGGTAGGCCCCAGAGGAGAGCGGCCGGCTCCGGAGGCTCCCGAGGAAACCTCCGACGCCGCGCTCCTGCGCCGCACCATGGCCGAGATCGAGCCGATCGCCGACAAGGTCACCTCGTACTTCTACGCGCTGCTCTTCCTCCGCCACCCCGACCTGCGCGCGCTCTTCCCCGCGGCCATGGACTCCCAGCGCGACCGCCTGTTCAAGGCGCTGCTCACGGCCGCCACCCACGCGGACGACGCCGAGACCCTGACCACGTACCTCAGACACCTCGGCCGCGGCCACCGGAAGTACGGCACCCTCCCCGAGCACTACCCGGCCGTCGGCGAGGCCCTGATCGGCGCGCTCACCCGCTACGCCCCGTCGGTCTGGGGGCCGAGGACCGAGGCCGCCTGGGTCGGCGCGTACACCCTGATATCCCAGATCATGATCGACGCGGCGACCGAGGACGAGCTGCGCGCGCCCGCCTGGTGGCAGGCGGAGGTGGTCGCCCACGACATGCGGACGAAGGACATCGCGGTCGTCACGGTCCGGCCCGACCAGCCCTACCCCTTCCTCGCCGGGCAGTACACCACCCTGGAGACCCCCTGGTGGCCGCGGGTCTGGCGGCACTACTCCTTCGCCTCCGCGCCACGCTCCGACGGACTGCTCTCCTTCCACGTCAAGGCCGTCCCCGCGGGCTGGGTCTCCAACGCGCTCGTCCACCGCGCCCGCCCCGGGGACGTCATCCGGCTCGGTCCCCCCAGCGGCTCCATGACCGTGGACCACAGCCGCGACAACGGCCTGCTCTGTCTCGGCGGCGGCACCGGCATCGCGCCCATCAAGGCCCTGGTCGAGGACGTCGCCCAGCACGGCAGGCGGCGCACCGTCGACGTGTTCTACGGAGCCCGCCGCAACGACGACCTGTACGACATCCACACCATGCTGCGGCTCCAGCAGTCCCACCCCTGGCTCTCCGTCCGCCCGGTCGTGGACGACGGCCCCGTCGGCCTGCTGTCCGGCGGCCTGCCCGAGGCGGTACGCGAGTTCGGCCCCTGGCACACCTACGACGCCTACCTGTCGGGCCCGCCCGGCATGATCCGCCGCAGCGTCGACTCCCTGGTGGGCATGGGCGTCCCCACCCACCGCATACGGCACGACTCCATCGAGGAACTGGTCGGGGCAACGACGTGAGCACTTTCGAACAGGCAGCCGGACAGCGGCAGGCGACCCCGCTGCGCACCCACCGCCCCGGCAGCGACGGCGAACACGACGTCCAGCAACGCATGGGCACCACGGAGCGCGCCGACCGCTTCTACGCCGACCAGGTCCTCGACCGGCTGAACCCGCTGATGCGGGAGTTCGTGGCACGACAGGAGATGTTCTTCCTCGCCACCGCCGACCGGCACGGCGAGTGCGACAACACCTTCCGCGCAGGACCGCCCGGCTTCCTCCACGTCCTGGACGAGCGGACGCTCGCCTACCCCGAGTACCGGGGCAACGGCGTCCACGCCAGCCTCGGCAACATCGAGGAGAACCCGCACGTCGGCATCCTCATGGTCGACTTCCTCCGGGACCGCATCGGCCTCCATGTCAACGGCTCGGCCCGGATCGTGGCCGACGACGAGATGCGCCGCGCCCACTCCGGGCTCGCGGTCGACCCGGTGCCCGGCCGGCGGGCCCTGGTGTGGGTGGAGGTCGACGTCGACGAGGCGTACATCCACTGCGCGAAGCACATCCCGCACCTCCAGAAGGTCCCCCGGCACGGCGCGGGACGTCCCTGGGGCACGGACGACTTCAAGCGCAAGGGCGGCGACTTCTTCGAGGCCGCGGCCGAGGCACCCGGGCGCGGCCCGTTCCTGCCGCCACCCCGCGCGGACGCGGCGACCTGGCGGGCGGAGGCCGAGAAGGCCCTGGAGCGGGCGGAACGGCGCGCGGGCGACGCGGGGGCACGGCGGTTCAGTGGGTGGTTCAGCAGGCGGACGCCCGTCGGATGACGTGAGGGTGGTCGGCCGGGTCTACGTGGCCGCGGCCGCCTGCCGGCGGACCAGGGCCTTCGCGAACAGCAGATGGCCGATCGCCTCGGCGGCGAGCAGCAGGACCACCAGCCAGGGCGCGAGGGCGTCGGCGCCGAGGACGACGAGGAGCGGGATGCCGATGCCGGGGACCGCCCAGACGGCGACGTGTCGCAGGGGCCGGCCGAATCTCAGGGCGATCAGGGCGTGCGCCGCGTGGTAGAGGGCCAGGCCCCCGGCGAGCGCCCAGACCGCCCCGCGGGCCAGGTGGTCGTGGCCGGACTCCTCCACGGCGGTGGCCAGTCCCGCGGCCATGGAGATGACGGCGGCGGTGACGAAGAAGTGCAGGAAGCCGCCCACGTCACGGGCGAGGAGATAGGCGTCGCGCCTGTTCGCGCTCCCGATGACCCGCTCCGCCGCGGTCGACGCGAAGTCGAAGTACGACCACCAGAGCGCGGCCAGCAGGACGAACCCGAGCACCGCCACCACACCGGCCGCCGCCGTCCAGGTCTGGTCGGTGGAGGTGATGAGGCCGAGCACGGACTCGCCGAGCACGATGATCACGAAGAGGCCGACCCGTTCGACCAGGTGCCCGGTGTGCAACCGCCCCGGGACGCCCTGGCCGCGAGAGGCGAGCAGCAGGACCATCTCCGCGAGCAGCAGGGCGGCCCAGACCGGGTAGCGCCAGGGCGCGGGTACGGCGGCCGAGCCGGCCCACAGCAGCCCGGAGAGCAGGCAGTACGTCAGCGGCCGCCAGCGGGGGATCGTGTCGGGCGCGGGAAGGCGGGTGGCGGGCCACCACAGGGCCAGCAGGACGAGTCGGGTGCCCGCGTAGCCGAGGGCGTAGGCGGGTCCCCGGTCGCCGTCGGCCTCCGGCACCGCGGCGGCCATCACCGCCAGGCACAGCATGGCGGCCAGCATGGCGACGCGGCGGCGGGCGCGGTCGTCCTCGAAGAGGTTGGCGGAGACCGTGAGGTTGGCCCACATCCACCAGGGAGGGAAGTAGAGGGCGAAGAAGACGCCGAACTCGTGCCAGCCCGGGTCGCCGTGCAGGCCGTGCGAGAGCTGGGCGACGAAGGCGACGAACACCAGGTCGAAGAAGAGCTCCAGCCAGCCGGCGTGCCGGGGCGCGGGCGAGGGCGCGGACTCGGGCGACGGAGCCGTCGGGTGCGGAGTGCTCATCGGGCCATCCGGGAGGGCGGGTTTCGGCTGCGGCACGGCCTGAGGTGACGACTTGCCGCATCAGACCCGCTGCATCAGATCACGATTCCGGCCCCTTCGCCGCCGAACGCGCCCCGCGGGACCGCCCGGTGCTCGACGGGGGGGCCCGGCGCCAGGACAGGCCCCGGGTCCTGTCCGCCCGGTCACGCGGGTGTCACCAGCCGAAGCGGCGGTCGACCAGGGCGGCGAACTCCTCGAAGGTCAGCACGCGGTCGCCGTTCACGTCGGCCTCGTCGAACAGGGCCGAGGAGTCGTCGTCGCCGCCCACGCCCCAGAAGGGGATCACTCCCTGCGCGGCGAGGGTCGGGCCCTTGGCACGGAGGGCACTGATGACCTCGGCGCGCGTCAGGGTGCCGTCCTGGTCGAGATCGAGCGCGTCGAAGAGTATCCGGGCCTTGTCGCTCATCGCGTGTCCTGTCCCCTGTGGCCGTGGGCGTCGTGTCGGCCGTCGTCCTCATCGTAAGGACGTCGGGTCCGCCCGGCGGGTTGCCTCGTCGTCTCCGGCCCTCAGCGGGTTCTCTCCGACCCTCGACGGCGCCGGTCCCATGGTCTCTCCGTCCGAACGGTGCTCGTACGGTCACTCCTCTCGCGCGCTCCTGATCAGGTGGTCGCGTACGAGGGTGACGTGCGGGTTGGCGGAGGAGCCGGGGCGCTGGACCAGGAAGGCGGTGTTGATCGGGGCGTCGTCCGGCCGGTGCAGCAGGACCAGGGCGCCGGAGGCCAGCTCGGCCGTGCACAGGTAGCGCGGCAGGACGCTGAAGCCCGCGCCGCCGGTCACGGCGGCCCGCACGGCCCGCAGGTCGGGCACCGTGACGGCGGGGTCGGCGGTGAGGCGGCGGCCGAAGACGTGCCGCCAGTAGCGGCGGAGGATCGGCAGGTCCTCGGCGTACGAGACGAGGGGCAAGCCCTGAAGTGCCGCGGGCCCCTCGGCGGCGATCCGGGAGCCGATCCGCTCGGCCCACACGGGCGCGGCGACCAGCACGAACTCCTCGTCGGCCAGCGGGACCGAGGCCAGTGACCGGCCGCGGGGGCGCAGGGTGGACACCACCAGGTCGTGCCGCCCGGCGCGCAGCGCGTCGAGCAGGTCGTCGGTGAGGCCGAAGCCGACGCGCAGCCGTACGCCCTTCTCGATCAGCGGCGCCAGGGTCGGCAGCACGCTGTGCGAGAGGTACTCGGCCGGGCCCGCCAGATGGACGGGGTCCACGTCGCCCTCGCCGAGCAGCCCGCCCGGTCCGCCGACGGCGCCGAGCGCGTCCAGCGGCGCCATGACACGAGCCGCCAGCTCGTCCGCGAACGGGGTCGGGGCGACGCCGCGCGGCAGCCGTTCGAACAGCTCCCGGCCCAGCTGGCCCTCCAGGGCGCGGATCTGCGTGGTGACGGTCGGCTGGGAGAGGCCGAGCATGCGGGCGCCCGCGGTGAAGGCACCGGCCCGGTAGACCGCGAGGAAGGTCCGCAGCAGGTTCAGGTCGGGCAGTCCCGGCCCGTGCACGGGCCCCGCGGGCATTCCCGGCTGTCCATCGGATTTCCTATCGGCCATATGCCCGAGCCTATTGGATTCCCATGGGTTCGCGGCCCTACGGTCGAGGACGTCACCGCACCGGCGATCCGCGTCCGCGGTGCACGCCCCGGCGCGCGTCCGCCCTGGGCCCGTCCCTTTTGGAGAAACCCATGTCGAAGATCCTTTTCGTGATGACCGGCGCCGACCACTGGACCCTCGCCGACGGCACCAAGCACCCCACCGGCTTCTGGGCCGAGGAGGCCGTCACGCCGTACGCGGCGTTCAAGGCCGCGGGCCACGAGATCACCGTCGCCACCCCCGGCGGCGTCGTACCGACCGTGGACCGGGGCAGCCTCGCACCCGAGTTCAACGGCGGGCAGGAGGGCGCCGACCAGGTCGCCGCCGCCCTCGCCGCCGTCGACGAGATCAAGAACCCGATCAGCCTGGAGGACGTGCGGCTCGACGACTACGACGCCGTCTTCTACCCCGGCGGCCATGGCCCCATGGAGGACCTGTCCGCCGACGCGGCCTCCGGGCGGCTGCTGATCGACGCCCTCGACTCCGGCCGGCCGCTCGCCGTCGTCTGCCACGGCTCGGCGGCGCTCCTGGCCGCGGTGAAGGAGGACGGCACCAACGCCTTCGCCGGCCGCAAGGTCAGCCCCTTCACCGACGCGGAGGAGATCCAGGCCGGCCTGGCCGACCGGGCGAAGTGGCTGCTCGAGTCCCGGCTCGCCGAGGCGGGCGTGACCATCGACGCGGGCGAGCCGTGGGCCCCGCACGTGGTCGTCGACGGCAACCTGATCACGGGTCAGAACCCGTCCTCCTCCGCCGCGCTGGCGACCGAGGTCCTGAAGAAGCTGGCCTGAGCGAGGACGTCGGCGCCGGTCAGGCCCCGGCCGCCTCGCCGGCCTCGCGGGCGATCCGGTCGAACTGGGCGCCCATCGCCTCGGAGAGGGCCTGTGCGGCGGAGAGCGGGCGGACCATGACGGTGAAGTCGTCGATCCGCCCGTCCTCGTCGAAGTGGAGGAAGTCGCAGCCCTGGATCTGCCGGCCGGCGACCGTCGCGGTGAAGACGAGGGCGTGGTCGCGGCCGTCGGGGTCCGCGATCTCGCGGACGTAGGTGAAGTCCTCGAAGACGCGCATCACTCCGCGCAGGATCGCGGCGGTGATCGCCTTGCCGGGGTACGGCTTGAAGGCGACGGGGCTGGTGAAGACGACGTCGTCGGCGAGCA
This sequence comes from Streptomyces sp. NPDC085481, assembly GCF_044541845.1. Taxonomy (NCBI): domain Bacteria; kingdom Bacillati; phylum Actinomycetota; class Actinomycetes; order Kitasatosporales; family Streptomycetaceae; genus Streptomyces; species Streptomyces sp. NPDC085481. Next base: position 25,418 of record NZ_JBITTJ010000013.1, on the reverse strand, counting down.
GGGCCTCGATGGCGGCCTCGTCGCGGTTCTCGACGGCGGTGCGGAACGGATGCATGGGTCCCTCACGATCGCTTATTCAATAAGTTGAATAGGTGCGTTGGAGGGTAGGGGGAGGGGAGGGTGGCTGTCCAGGCCGGCCACCCCTTCCCTGCCCCCCGGGGATCCCCTGGGCTCAGCGGCCCGCCCGCACCGAGACCCGTACGTTGTCGTCCTGGTCGCGCGCGACGAACAGGCCCGAACCGCCGACCGCGGTGTGCTGCGGGATCTCCACCCCGGCGCCGAGCACCTTGGCCTCGCCCGTCGCGGTGGTCAGGTCGAGCCGCACCACGAGCGCCCCGGACGCGTCGTCGCCGACCTTCCCGTACGCGGTGCCGTCGTCGGCGATGGCACCCACCGTGATCGTCTTGCGGTTGCCGTCGCCCTGGAGGCAGACGCCCTGCTTGCGCTGCAGGTCGAAGGCGACCGGACCGGCCGCGAGGAAGCGGCCCGAGGGCGAGGTGACGACCGGGTGGTTGCGGGAGTCGCCCTGGGAGGTGACCGTCGGGAAGTCGTCGTAGGCGCAGTCCATCCGGGCCAGCAGGGCGCCCGAGCCGACCTCGTGCACCGACCACGCCGTCGGCTCGCTCGAACCGTCCTTGCCGGTACGGTGCCACTGCGCGAGGAAGCGGCCGCCGGCCACGCCGTACACGTCGCCGTTCCAGCTGTCGCCGAAGCCGAAGGGGGTCTTCGCCGCCACGCCCTCGGGCCGGACGCCGTCGCTGAACCAGACGCCCGGGACGCCGAACCCGTGGCCGAGCCCGACCAGCGGGCCCTTGGCGCCGGCCGCGACCACGCGGTCCCAGCCGCACTCCAGGGGCCTGCCGTCGCACTGCCGGAGGAGCCCGGCGGCGTCGTCGTACGGCGTCACCTTGCCCGTGACCACGTCCACGGCGGCCGACCGCAGCGGGTAGTCGCCGTCCTCGCCGAACCCGACGAGCAGCCGGCCGCCGTCGGCGCTCACCCGCCAGTCACCCGGGTCCGTGGACACCGGCACGTCGATCTCCCGCAGCGGCTTGCGACCGGTGCCGTCGCCCTCGGCGGCGTACACCGCGAGACGCACCACCTCGGTGCCGTCGTGCAGCTCGTCCTTGCCCGCCATCCCGTGCGCGGAGACGACGACGAACCTGCGGCCGTCCTGCTCGAGGCCGAGCACGTCGGGGATCTCCCCCTCCTGCTTCGCGCCGTCCATCGGCATCGGGGGTCGCCAGGCGGCCGAGGCCCACCGGACCTTGCCGCTGTCGGCGGCCCTGGACTGCACGAGGAACCCGCCCGCGTCCACGTTCAGCATCGCGACGGCGTCGCCGCCCGGCAGTACGGCCACGGGCGGCTCGTCCACGTCGCCCGGCACCCAGGGCAGCGTCTCGTCCCAGCCCTTGGTGGCGTCGTACGCCGGAGGCACGGCCACCGTGGCGAGCGCCTTGTCGCCGGTCGCGGCCGCGGCGGGGTCGTTCTTGGCGTCCGCGTCCGGCGTACTGCTGCAGCCGGCCAGCGTCGCGGCCGTCAGCACGGCCAGGGCCGTCGCCTTCGCTGCTCGCATCTCTGATTCCCTTGCGTCAGTGATCAAATAGCCCTGACGTTAGCAACATGACGAACAGTCAGTGACGGCGGCTCACCGCCCGCCGCTACCGGGCGTCCGCCGACCGGTCCCAGGCGGTCGTCAGCCCGTCCAGCCACGCCGGCGGCAGTTCGGCGGCGTCCCACTCCTCGCGCAGGGGCGCGGGGTCCGTGGCGAGCCGCTCCAGGACGGCCACGCTGGTGGGGGAGTGGACGAGGGAGTAACGGCCGTGGATGGCGATGGCGCTGCCCGGCCCGTACTCCGCGTAAAGGCGCTCCAGGTGGGCGCGGTGGGTGGTGGAGAACTGCGTCAGGAGCCCGGGGTACCCGGCTCGCTGCCGCGAGCTCATGGTGCGCAGCACCGCGTTGAGCACCTGGTCGGTGGCCTCGGGGTCGAGGTCGGACTCGGCCGTGAACGAGAGGTAGAGCGGGATGACGGCGACCTTGGCCCGCTCCAGCTCCATCCTGCCGACGGGCGGCCGGTCGTCGGCGGAGGCGCCGGGCCGGCCGCCGGCGACGGCGTCCCGCAGCGCGCGCTCGGCGAGCCCGGCGAGGGCGGCGCCGGCCGCCTGGGTGCCGTCCAGCCAGCCCGACACGTAGAGTTCGCCCTTCTCCCGCGGCGCCTCCTGACCGATCCCGGCCGTCTCCTCGTGCGCGACGGCGAGGGCGCCGGCCTCCACGAGCCCGATCAGCTCCTCCGCGTCACCGGAGTAGACGCCCGCCCGGGCGAGCAGCTGGACGAGCGTCCGCTTCGCATTGAGGACGCTGGCCGGGTCCAGCTCCGGCGGTGCTTCGTCATGGGCGTTCATCGGGTCCTCCTCGTCACGGCGCGCCGGGGTGAGCGTACGTGGAAGGGTCCGACTACAGGCGTACGCCCCGCGACGTGCGTACGACCGAGGGCTGACGTGCCGGCCATGCCGGCCGCCGTAGCGTCATCTTCATGGTCAAACTGACACGAGCGGCCACGGCCGCTCTCCTCGCCTGCGCCGTCGCCTTACCCGCCACGGCCCTCCCCGCCGCCGCGGCGACCCCCGCCCCGCCCCGGTCCGTCGCGGCGGCCACCACCGTCCCGCTCGAACTTCCCGCGCCCACCGGGAAGTACGGGGTGGGGACCTCCGCCCTCCATCTGGTCGACCGGTCCCGCAAGGACCCCTGGGTGCCCGAGGCCGACGGCCGGGAACTCATGGTGACCCTGCACTACCCGTCGGCGCGCGGCGCGGACGGCAAGCCGGCTCCGTACGCCACCGAGGCGGAGTCACGTCTGCTCCTGAAGGGCGTGAAGGTCGAGGACCCGGCGTCCGTGAGCGCGCTGGCCGGCATGGGTACCTACAGCAGGACGGACGCGCGGCCCGCGCCGGGCCGGCATCCCCTGGTGCTGCTCTCGCCCGGCTTCGGGGTGCCGCGCTTCACCCTCACGAACCTCGCCGTGGACCTCGCCTCGCGCGGCTATGTCGTCGCGTCCGTCGACCACGCCTACGAGTCCTCGGGAACCGCCGTGCCGGACGGGCGGATCCTCACGTGTGTGGCGTGCACCGCCCTGGAGGAGGGCCGGGTGCACGGCAACGACGTCACCGCCGCGCGCACCGCGGACGTGCGCTTCCTGCTCGACCGGCTGACCGGCCCGAAGCCCGCCTGGAAGTACGCGGCGAGCATCGACCGCAAGCGGATCGGCATGGCCGGCCACTCGATCGGCGGCGCGAGCGCGGCGACGGCGATGCTCGCGGACCGCCGGATCGACGCCGGGGTCAACATGGACGGCTCGTTCCATGACGAGCTCCCCGCCGGTGGTCTGGGCGGACGGCCGTTCCTCATGCTCGGCACCGACGACGACATGCACCGGCCGGGCGGGGAGGACGCCTCGTGGAACACCACCTGGCCGCGGCTCGGCGGCTGGAAGCGCTGGCTGACGGTGACCGGGACGGATCACTTCAGCTTCTCGGACGGGCCGGTGATCCAGCGTCACTTCGGCCTGCCCGCGGGCGACATCCCGGCCGGCCGGGCGCTGGCCGTGACGCGGGCGTACGTCGGCGCCTTCTTCGACCAGCACCTGAAGGGCCGGCCGCAGCCGCTGCTCGTGGGGCCGAGCGCCGCGCATCCTGAGGTGCGGTTCCAGCAGCCGTGAGCCCGGCTGTGGGAACGGCCGCCGGCCAGGCCTTGAGCCCGGTGCGCGGCTGACGGCCGGCGGCGGCTTCCCCTCCGGAGCCGCCGCCGGCCGTCGTACGTCCCGTGGACGGGGATCAGTTCAGGGCGGCGCCGGTCGGTACGACGACCCCGTACAGGTCCTCGATCGTGGCGAGCGCGCCGTGGTGGAGCTCGGCGGCGGACACCTCGCCGACGGCCGTCCGCAGCGGGCGGGTCGCGCAGGCGTCGGCGACGACGGTCGGGCGGTCGCCGCGCAGGAAGGCACTGGCGGCCGTGAAGGCCACGCACATGTGGGTCATGAACCCGACGACGATGACGTCCTTGTTGCCGGCGGCGTCGAGCCGCTCGGCCAGGTCGGTCCCGACGAAGGCGTCCGGCACCGTCTTGACCACGACGGGCTCGCCCTCGACCGGGGCCACGCGCGGGTGGATCTCTCCGATCTCGGCGCGGATGTCGTACGGGGTGCCCTCGCCGCCGTCGTTGACGACGTGGACGACCTTCGCGCCCGCGCTCCGGGCCCGGGCGAGCAGCCCGGCTGCGGCGTCGAGGGCGGCCTCCCAGCCGTCCAGCTCCATCACGCCGCGGGTGTAGGTGTTCTGGTAGTCGATCAGGAGCAGCGTGGAGCCGGCGAGCGAGGCCGGGGTCTGGTCGAAGCCGTTGAGTTCGCGCAGGGTCGTGGTCGGCATGGCCGCCCTCTCTCGGAATGCTGGTGCGGGTGGGAAGAAGGCCGGGGCGAGCGCCCGTCGACCGTGCTCCCACGCTACGAACCCGCCCCGGATGGCGGCAATGTCATGTGAGTTGCAGATCCGGACATCGGCTCCGGGTGCCTGATCCCCCTCCCAGGGTTGTTAGCTGTTTAGCCAACATGCTAAATAGGTGTCATGACAGAGCGCGCCGACGACGCCGGAGTCTTCCGGGCCCTCGCCGATCCCACCCGGCGACAGATCCTCGAAGACCTCAGGAGCGGCGAGCTCCCCGCCGGGGAGATCGCGAGCCGCTTCGCCATCAGCGCCCCCTCCATCTCCCGTCACCTCGGCGTGCTCAAGGGGGCCGGACTCGTCTCCGAGCGCCGGGACGGGAACCGGATCCTCTACTCCCTGGTCGAGGACCGGCTCGCCACCAGCGTGGGGCGCTTCCTCAGCGCCGTCTGCCCCGAGCAGATCGTGCTCCGCCACACCAAGTGGCGCACCGACACGGGCCGCGCCGCCCACGAGCAGGAGAACGACGCATGAGACCCCCACGCCTCGCCTCCGTCATCGAACGGCGCCTGCTCGTCAACTACCGCGTCGCCCCGGAGGCCGTCGCGCCCCTCCTGCCCGCCACGCTGCGCCCGCAGCTCGTCCGGGGCCACGCCGTCGCTGGCATCTGCCTCCTGCGTCTCGGCTCCGTGCGGCCCGCCTGGGCGCCTGCCGCCGTGGGGCTGCGCAGCGAGAACGCCGCGCACCGCATCGCCGTCGAGTGGGACGGCCCGGACGGCGTCGAGACCGGCGTCTACATCCCGCGCCGCGACACGGCTTCCCTCGTCAACCGCTGGGCCGGCGGCCGGGTCTTCCCCGGCGAACACGGCCACGCCGACTTCGAGGTCCACGAGACCCCCGACACCCTCCGCGTCGCCTACGCCACCCGCGACGGCCGCACCCGCGTCGACGTCACCGCCGAGGTGACCGACCGCCTGCAGGGAAGCGAACTCTTCGCCGACCTCGCCGAGGCCTCCGCCTTCTTCCGTACGGGCAGCAGGGGCTATTCGGCCACCCGCTCCGGCCGCCACCTCGACGGCATGCGACTCGACACGACCGCCTGGCACATCGAACCCGGCCGCATCACCGCGGCCTCGTCCAGCTACTTCGACGCCCCCGACCGCTTCCCGCCGGGCAGCGCCCGACTGGACTCCGTACTCGTCATGCGCGACGTCCCGGTGCGCTGGGAGCCGCTCGCCGCGATGGCGACCTGCGGAACGGCCGTGGGTGCGCCGTGATCCGGCGTTCGACGCTGCCTGTGCGCACGACGGGAATGCAGCTTTGTGATCATGAATTCGCCGAGCGGTGGCGTCACCGACCAGGCGCCGGCCGATCCGGCCGCCACGGAGAACGTGCTGGCCGGCCAGCCCCTCGGCACATGTGCAGCGAGGGTCCGGCTGCGCGGGCCGGTCGCGCAGCTGCGCGTGGAGGTCCACGAAGGCATCAGTGACGAGGAGTACGTGGCGGCGCTCAAGGTGCTGCGCAGGATGATCGCCAACGTCGGAGGGACGGGCGCTCCTGGTCACCACGCCTACGACGCCCGGCCGGACGTGCCGTCGCCGACCGGGTCGAGCATCTCCTCCCTCGGCGGGGGCGCGGGGGCGGCGACGGGGCGGCGACGGCCCGTCAGGCGGCTGGCGACCGGTTCCGTGTAGCGCGCGGTGAGCGGGCCGAGGACGACGAGGATCAGGACGTACGCCGTGGCGAGCGGGCCGAGGGAGGGCTCGATGCCGGCGGTCACGGCCAGGCCCGCGATGACGATCGAGAACTCGCCCCGGGCCACGAGCGTCCCCCCGGCGCGCCAGCGGCCCTTGGGGGAGATGCCGGCCCGGCGGGCCGCCCAGTAGCCGGTCGCGATCTTGGTGGCCGCCGTGACCACCGCCAGCGCGAGCGCCGGCAGGAGGACGGGCGGGATGCTCGCGGGGTCGGTGTGGAGGCCGAAGAAGACGAAGAACACGGCGGCGAACAGGTCCCGCAGCGGGCTGAGCAGATTGTGGGCGCCCTCGGCGACCTCGCCGGACAGGGCGATGCCGACCAGGAACGCGCCGACGGCGGCGGAGACCTGGAGCTGCTGCGCGACGCCCGCGACGAGCAGGGTGAGGCCGAGTACCACGAGGAGCAGCTTCTCGGGGTCGTCGCTGGAGACGAAACGGGAGATCAGCCGCCCGTACCGGACCGCGAGGAACAGCACGAGACCCGCGACGCCCAGCGCGATGGCCAGGGTCGCGCTGCCCGCGGCGAGGCCGGCCCCGGCGAGCAGGGCGGTGACGATCGGCAGGTAGACGGCCATCGCCAGGTCCTCGAGGACCAGGATGCTCAGGACGACCGGGGTCTCCCGGTTGCCGAGCCGCCCGAGGTCGCCGAGCACCTTGGCGATGACGCCCGAGGACGAGATCCAGGTGACGCCCGCCAGGACGACCGCGGCCACCGGGCCCCAGCCGAGGAGCAGCGCCATCGCGGCGCCCGGCAGGGCGTTGAGGGCGGCGTCCACGAGACCGGCCGGGTACTGCGTCTTGAGGTTCCCGACCAGGTCCGTGGCCGTGTATTCGAGGCCCAGCATCAGCAGCAGGAGGATGACGCCGATCTCGGCGCCGATGGCCACGAACTCCTCGCTCGCGCCCAGCGGGAGCAGCCCGCCCTCGCCGAAGGCGAGTCCGGCCAGGAGGTAGAGGGGGATGGGGGAGAACTGAAGCCGGCCGGCGATGCGGCCGAGCAGGCCGAGGCCGAGGATGATCGCGCCGAACTCGATGAGGAAGACCGCGGAGGAGTGCACGGATCACTCCCTTCCGAGTATCGCGGCGGCGGCGTCGACGCCCTCACGGGTGCCGATGACGATGAGGGTGTCGCCCCCGGCGAGCCGGAAGTCGGGGCCGGGCGAAGGAACGGCGTCCGCGCGGCGCAGCACCGCCACGATCGAGACGCCGGTCTCGGTGCGCATCCGCGTCTCGCCGAGGTGGCGGCCGTTCCAGTGGGAGGCGGCGGACAGCGAGATCCGCTCGGCCACCAGGCCCAGGTCCGTGGTGGAGAGCAGGCTGGGGCTGTGGTGGGACGGCATGAGCGCGTCGATCAGCGCCTCCGACTCCTCGGCGGTCAGCCGTACCGACAGGGAGCATTCGTCGGGATCGTCGCTCCGGTAGGAACTGAGCACCCGTGACCCGTCCCGTCCCGCGACGACCGACAGACGACGCTCCTCACGCGTCGTCAGGTCGTAGCGGACCCCGATTCCGGGCAGGGGTGTACGGCTCATGCGCGCAGCGGGCACGACGGCTCTCCTCGACGGCGGGCGGCGTGGTGTCTTGGTGATTACTTTACCCAGGCAACAAATCGGCGGATTCGGCCATGATCGCGGAGGTATGCGCCCACATCGCGTCCCTTCGTGTGACCAGTCCGCTCGCCGAGCGGCCTGGTCACGCCCGCTCGACGAGCGCCTCCGCCAGCCGGTCCGCGAAGACCATCAGCTCGTCCAGGGCCGCCCCGCCGCGGGCCACCCGCAGACCGTGCCGCCGCCCCCAGAACGCGGCCTGCACCACATGGAGCTGGGCCCAGCGCCGCACCCGTTCGCGCTCCAGCTCCGCCGCCTCGGCGTACCCGGCCACGACCCGGTGCGCGGCCCGGCGCGGATCGTCCGCCTCGAGGAATGTCAAGGCCCGCGACTTGAGCAGCGTGCCGCCGTCGTAGGCGGGGTCGCCCGCGTACCCCTTCGGGTCGACGGCCAGCCACGGCTCGCGTTCGGCGCGCAGGATGTTCCGGGCGTGCAGGTCCCCGTGCACGAGCGTGTCCGGCTGCTCACGGCCCAGCTCGCGGACGGTGGCCACGGCCGCGTCCACGGCCCGCCGCGCCATCGTGTGCGGCAGCTCATCGGCGTCCGTCAGCAACTCCCGCTCCCAGGCGCCGGCCTGTTCGCTCAGCCGGGGCAGCCCGCGCGGCGCCGGGACCGCGAGCCGGCGGCCGATCCGTCCCGCGACCCGGACCACCTCGTCACCGTCCGCCAGCTCCGCCAGCGTCGAGGTGTCCGCCCGTTCGAGCAGCATCGCGAACCGTTCGTCGTCGCGCTCGTAGAGGCGCACGGCACCGCGCCCGCCCCATACGCCGAAGGCGTCCGGCTCGTGGACGTTGCCGGGGTGCGGGAAGGACAGCTTCAGGACGGCACGCTCCTTGTCCCCTCGCCGTACGGGGACGATCACGCCGACACCGCCGTGCAGCACCTCCCCGTCCAGGGTCAGGCTCCAGCGCTCGAGGAGCTCCACCACGAGTCCGGGCAGACGGGCGGCCCACGCCCGCCCCGGCTCCCCCTCGCGAGCGACCGTGCTCCGTACGAAGTCCCCAGGAATCGCGATCATTCCGGCACCCTACGGGCCCCGGGTGGTCGCGACCGGTCTTGCGTCCTCTTCGGAGTCATGATCGGATGTGCTGTCTTTCTCATGATCACAAAACTGGGGGTAGGGGCATGACCGGACGCATGGACAGACGTTCCGTCATCCGCGGCATGGCGACGGCCGGAGCCGGCGCCGCTGCGGGAGCACTGGTGATGGGGGGCACTCCGGCGTACGCCGCCGGGGCCGGTGACGACCCGTACAGCGTCGACGTGATCAGCAAGGGCGCCGACCCGACGGGCGCCACCGCGAGCGACGACGCCTTCCGCGCGGCCGCCGCCGAGGTGCTCGCCTCCTTCCAGCCCGACCCGATCTCGGGCGCGATCCCGAAGAAGGTCCTGGTCATCCCGCCGGGCACGTACCTCCTGACCCAGCCGGACTCGCTGCTGCCGAACGTCAACGGCGAGGGCGGCGGCGGCATCGTCGACGGCCTGTCGATCACGGGCTACGGCAAGCGGCTCTCCCGGATCGTCTACGCGCCGACGGCCAACGACACCACGCTGTGGACGAACTACCAGCGCTACAAGAACATCCGGATCTCCGGCCTCACGTTCACCAGCAACAACCCCACGTCGAGCTTCAACTACGCGTACTCCTCGGCGACGTACGGCGTGCAGGACACCTGGTACACGGACGTGGAGTGGCGCGGCAGCTGGAAGCGCGGCATCGGCCTGGACGGCCCCGCCACCACCTCCAACCTCAACAGCGAGATGGGCTGGGACCACTGCCAGGTCGGCGGCTCCTACTCGGACGCCTTCCTCGTCATCGGGATGACCCCGGCCGCGAGCCAGCAGGACCAGTTCCTCAACTACTGGTTCCGTGACTGCAAGGTGGAGTACCAGTCCGGTGTGTTCGTGAAGAACAACCGGGGCGGCTCGATGAACTTCACCGGCGGCTCCTACATCCTCACCGACACCGCCTCGAACGGCACCTTCTTCCAGCTGTCGTCCGACGCCGCCACCCGGGCCGACTCCACCATGCGGCTGTACGCCCAGGGCATCCGCTTCGAGCTGCGCGGCCTCGGCCACAAGGTGATCGACTCCCGCTGGTACAAGGGCAGCATCTCCTTCGTCTCGTGCGACGACACCGCGAACAGCTTCAAGTCGTGGGCACCGAACGCCGTCACGCACGTGTACGCGTTCAACGCCAACGGCGACCGCGGCCCGACCGTGCGCTACACCGACTGCGCGCTGATGGGCTCGCACCAGGTGGCGACCGGCTCGGCCGCGACCACCGCCGGCAAGCTCATCTACGACGGCTGCCGCTTCATCGACATGGCGGCCGCGACCGGCGCGAGCGGCTTCCTGCGCTGGACGGGCGCGACCGCGCCCCGGTACGAGATCAGCGACTGCCTCGGCGGCGCGGTCTACGTGGCGGACGTGAAGAACCCCGCCTGACCTTCGGGAGCGGGCGGTGAGGCATGAGCGGGCCGCGGCATCGAGCCGCGGCCCGCACGCACGTGTGGGCGTGTAGGTCACACGGAGGAGGGAAAGGTCCGGCTCATGGGGCGTCAGACGTACGGCAGGGTATCGGGGTTGGTCGCGGCGCTGCTGCTCGCGGTGACGGGCTGCTCCACGGGCACGGCGGGCGAGGGCGATGCCAAACCGTCGCCGCCGCCACGCACCGGCGCACCCGGCGGAACCGCCGCGCAGGACGGAACCCTCCCCGGCCTGCCCACCCCCGCACAGGCCCGCACCCGCCTCGCCGGCCTGAAGATGGCGCCCCAGGGCTCGATGACCGGCTACAGCCGCGACCGCTTCCCGCACTGGGCCGAACAGGGCCAGAGCTGCAACACCCGCGAGGCCGTCCTCGAACGCGACGGCACGGACGTACGGCGGGACGACGAGTGCCGTGCCGTCTCCGGCAGCTGGGTCAGCGTCTACGACGGCAAGACCTACACCAAGGCGTCGGGCCTCGACATCGACCACATGGTGCCCCTCGCCAACGCCTGGCGCTCCGGCGCGAACACCTGGCCCCAGGACAGGCGCAAGGCCTTCGCCAACGACCTGACCCACCCTCAACTCCTCGCCGTCTCCGCGGTCTCCAACCGCTCCAAGGGCGACCAGGGCCCCGACGAGTGGCAGCCGCCGTCCCGGGCGTACTGGTGCGTCTACGCCCGGGCCTGGACGTCGGTGAAGTCGACGTACGACCTGACGGTGACCAAGTCCGAGAAGAGCATGCTCGGGCGCATGCTGGACACCTGCCCGGCGTGACGCGGCCGGGCGAGCGAGCCGCCTTCCTCCGTGCGAGCATGGACGAGAGGGGGGCGGCGCAGGAGGTGCCCCATGCCACGGATCAGCGAGCCGCCGCCTGAGGACTTCGCCGGCTCCGGTGAAGAGGTGGAGATCAGGGCGCCGCGGGACCTGTACCAGCGTGCGGCACCCGACCCCTCGCTCTTCCCCGTGGACCTCCTCGAAGCGCGCTCCGGGATCGAGGCGTTCCTGACCGGCCAGGCCGACGAGCGCAACGGAGTGAGGAGCGCCGAGGACCTCACCGAGACCACCAACATCCAAGGCGTCGGCATCGGCCGGGCGAGACCGTCCGATTACGGGGCGCGCGGGGACGCGGTGGAGCCGGGCCAGTGGACGCTGAACGTCTACCTCCGCCGGCCGAGGCACCCCGAGGACGTCGTGTCGGTACTCGTCGAGCGGATGGGGGTGCGCGCGGCCGGATCCCGGGGCGTCGCCGTGGTGCCGGTGGTCACGGGTGAGATCGAGGCGCAGTCGTTCACCTTCGTGAGAAGGCCGGCGCCCGGAGGGATCTCGCTCATCGGTCTGCCCAACGCACTCGACCGGGGCACACTCGGGTGTCTGTCCACCGGGCGGTCGTTCCCGCGGAACCAGCGGACCTTGATCATCAGCTGCCACCATGTCTTTGCGAACGTCAACCAGGGAGCGCTCGGCAACGGGGTCATCCAGCCGGCCACCGCCGACGGGGGCGGTTTTCCGCCGGATCTGGTGGCGGTCCTGGAGAAGACGGTCCGGATCGAGTTCGACGGCACCATCAACAGCGTCGACTGTGCGACGGCCTGGGCGGACCGCCTGAACGTCAGTCCGAAGGTCCTCGCGCCCGGACCGTTCGGCCCCTTCGAGGTGCCCATCAGCCCGACGACCGCGGCCGTGACGGTGGGCTCGGCCGTGGGCAAGAGCGGGCGGACGACCGAGGTGACCTCGGGCACGGTGCAGGAGGTGGGCGCCTCGCACTGGGTCAGATATCCCACCGGCGCCATGGCGTACTTCTCCGGCTCCCTCGCGATCGTCGGGGACAGCGGCCCCTTCACCGTGCTGGGCGACTCCGGCGCGATCGTCTGGACCCTCGACCTGGTGCGCAATCCGGTGGGCCTCCACTTCGCCGGCGCGGTGAACGGGAGCAGGTCCTTCGCGAATCCCATCGACATCGTGACGCAGGCGCTCGACGTCTTCATCGTCGACACGGTCTGAGGGCCCGCCACCACCTTTCCCGGGTGGACGCCGACGGGCGTACGTGGGGGCCAGGGGGCGGAATTATGGGGGCGCATCTCCCATGTGGCGGCCGGTCGCTTGGCGTTGACTGGCGCATGCCGATCGGCCGGCCGGTACGGAACCCCATTCCGACGTGCGTGGTCCACGCACTCGCATACCGAGGAGATGTCCCGTATGAGCAGCGTCCTCAAGCTCCAGAACCTGCAGGCGACCGCCGCCACCAACAACGCGGCCGTCGTGTCCCTGACGAGCAGCAGCAGCAACTGCTGCTCCACCCAGCCGGAGTGACCCGACGGTGATCCGTGGGGGGACGCGGACTGCACCCCGTGTCCCCCCGCGGATCCCGCTGTTCTCACCGGCCGCCGGCCGACGGCGGCCCCCCGGACGGACACAGAGGCTGAGATGCGCAACGAACGATGGGTCAACCGGTTCCTGTTCGCCTGGAACAACACGCTGTTCTTCGATCCGCTCGACGTCCACTACATCCCGAGGGACGATCACTTCCTCGCCGCGCTCGACGAGCGGACCCGGGCGCGGTTCGTCCGCAGCGGCATCTGGTGGAGCCATCGGCACAACCCGGCGCTTCCCGCGCAGGGCTGGAAGATCCACGTCTCGGCGCACCACCGCAACGTGCGCGAGGTCGCCGCCACCGTGATCGGGTACCTCACCGGCCACGCGGTCGACTTCAAGATCGCCCTCGACCTCAACGTCTTCGAGATGCTCAACTCCAAGGGCATGTCCCGCGGCAGCGGCGGCAAGCTCGTCACCGTCTACCCGCGCGACGACGACCAGTTCCGCACCTGCCTGGCCGACCTGGCCCGCCTCCTGGAGGGCGCCGAAGGCGCGTACGTGCTGTCGGACCTGCGCTACCGCGACAGCAGGTCGCTGTACTTCCGGTACGGGCAGTTCCTCGACACCCACACCGTCGACGTCCTCGGCCGACGGGTGCCGCACATCCTCGGCCCCGACGGATCGGCCTTACCCGACGAACGCCGGCCCGGATACGCCCAACCTGCCTGGGTCCCCTGGCCGTTCGACGACTGGAAGCCCGACGAGGACGCGGACGGGGACGACGACGGACTGCTCGGCGGGCGCTTCCGGGTGACCGGGGCGATCCAGTTCTCCAACAGCGGTGGCGTGTACACGGCCGAGGACACCGCCGACGGCGACCGCAAGGTCGTCCTCAAGGAGGCCCGCCCGCACACCAACCCCAACCCCCGGCAGGACCACGACGCCGTCGACATCCTCGCCCGCGAGTGGACCTTCCTGAACCGCCTCGCCGACGCCGGCTCGTACCCGCGCCCCGTCGCGCGGTTCCGGCACTGGGAACACCACTACATCGCCGAGGAGTTCGTCGAGGGCTCCGACATCCGCTCCGTCCTGCTCGAACGCAACCCGCTCGCCCGCCCGGGCTTCGACATCGACAGGTCCCGCGACTTCCTGCGCATCTTCCTCGCCGTCTTCCGCAGCCTCGCCCGCGCCGTCCGCGCCGCCCACGAGCGCAACGTGATCCTCGGCGACCTCACCGCCGCCAACCTGCTCATCGACACCGAGACGTACGAGGTGACCATCGTCGACCTCGAGGCCTGCAGGCTCGCGGAGGCGGACGCGGAGGCGGACGCGGAAGGGGACGCGGAAGGGGGCGGGACCGCGCTCGACCGGCCCGTCGAGCTCTTCACGCCCGGCTTCAGCCTCTCCCGCCACACCTACCGGGCCTTCGGCACCGAAGGCGACCTGTTCGCCCTGGCCACCACCATGGCGTACTTCGTGTTCCCGATCGCCGCCATGTCGTACCTCCGCGAGAACGTCCTCGACAGCTACCGCGTCTTCCTCGACGCCCTCGGCTGGCCGCCCCGGATCCACGAGCTGCTCACCGAGCTCGCCGGCGCCCGCATCACCCTCACCGAGGTCATCGACGCCCTGTCCGACGAGACGAGCCTGTTCGACGAGGTACGCTCCGCGCCGCCGCGCCCCGTCGTGCAGGAGCGGCTCGGGCTCGCGGAGGCCGAGGCCGGGGTCGCCGCCTTCGTCGAGGCGGTCGCCGACACCGAACGGGCCACGCTCTTCCCGGTCGACCCGTTCGCCCACGTCACCAACCCGCTGAGCCTCGGCTTCGGCGCGAGCGGTGTGCTGTGGGCGCTGGGCGCCTCCGGCATCCCGGTACGGGACGAATGGCGCGACTGGTTCCGCGGCGAGCTCTCCCGGCTCGACCTGGCCGCCTACCCCGACGGCCTGATGAGCGGACTCGCCGGCATCGCCTGGGCGGCGGACTCGCTCGGGCTGCGGCGCCAGGCCAGGGAGCTCCTCGGCCACGCCAACCGCCGCGCGCCGGAAACCGCCGACCACACCTTCTACTACGGCCTCGCCGGGCTCGGGATGACCAACCTGCGCTTCCACCTGCACGGCGACGGCGACCCGCGCGACCTCGCCGCCGCGCAGGACTGCGCGCGTCTGCTGTGCGACAGCGCACGGCGCGACGGCCGGCACGCCTACTGGCTCAACTCCTTCTCGCCCGAGCAGCCGCTGACCGGCCTCGGCTTCGGGCAGGCCGGCGTGGCGCTGTTCCTGCTGAGGATGCACCAGGTCACCGGGGAGGAGAGGTATCTCCGGCTCGGCCAGGACGCCCTCGCCTGGGAGATGGCCCACGCCAAGCCGCTCGACGACGAGGGCGGCCCGATCATGTTCGAGCACGAGAAGACCATGGAGCCGTACGTCGAGGTGGGCTCCGCCGGCGTGGCGCAGGTGCTGCTGCGCTACGGCGACCTCGACGCCGCCCGCACGGTGCTGCGCGGCCTCGACGTCGGTCACTCCGTGCTGCCGGGCTACTCGTTCGGGATGAGCGGGATCGCCGACGCGCTCCTGGACGCGGCCGCGTTCACCGGCGACCGCGCGTACCGCGACACGGCCCTGCGCCAGCTCGACTTCGTGCGGAAGGTCTTCCTGTTCGAACCCGCCGAGCGCTTCCGGGTGCCGCGCGGCGAGGGTCCCGCCCCGCTCGGCGTACCCGGCGAGGGGCTCCTGCGCTGCTCGACCGACTACCTGACCGGCTCCGCGGGCGTGCTGCGGGTGCTGCACCGGGTCAATCACGGCGGAACGGCGGACTTCCTCCTCGACGAGCTCGACGCACCGGACGCACCGGCCGCATCGGACGCGCCGGCCGCGCCCGACAACGTCGGAGGGACGGCCCGGTGAACGAGCTGTGGCGCACCCTGCGCGGCCACCGGGCCCCCTTCGTGGCCGTCCTCGCCGCCGAGGCGGCCACCGGCGGCATCGAGGCCCTGCTCCACCCGCTCCTCCTCAAGGCGCTGTTCGACCAGGCCATCCTCACCGCCGACTTCCGCCGCTTCCTCCTCCTCGGCGCCTGCTACCTGCTGTTGGGGCTGACCCTCAACATCGCCGGCTACGGGATCGCCTGGTGGCGCAAACGGTTCGAGAACACCTTCGTCCTCGCCCTGGAGACCGAACTCCTCGGCCGTACGCTCGGCCTCGACGGGCGGACCATGGCGGAGGCGGGCAACGCCTCGTACGTCAGCCGCATCCACAACGACGTCCGCGAGGGCGTGCTCCCGGCCGTCGACGTCTGCATCCGCATCGCGCGCCAGGCCGTCGCCTCCGCCGTCTTCCTCGGTGTGCTGCTCTACCTGTCCTGGCAGGCCAGCCTGATCCTGCTGGTGATCGTGCCGCCCCTGGTCCTCGTCAGCAACCGGCTCGGCAAGCGGATCGAGAAGAACACGGGGCCCGAACGCGAGGCCGAGGCGCGCTACATCAACACCCTGACCCGGACGCTCGAAGCCTTCCACGCCCTGCGCGGCCTGCCCTCGCTGCTGCCCGCCACCCGCGCGGCCAACCAGGACGCCCTGCGCGGCTTCCTCGGCATCACCTTCGTCAACTACCGCCTCGGGCAGAAGCAGCGCACCCTCAGCGACCTCGTGATGAACCTGTCGGACACGGCGTCGATGGTCGTCGGAGCCTTCTTCGTCTTCTCCGGCCGGATGTCCTTCGGCAGCTTCCTCGCCTTCGTGAACTCGCTGTGGCGGGCCGTCACCGGCATCTTCGACCTCGTCAACATGATCCCGCAGACGCGCAGGAGCACGGCCGTGCTCAGGCGGATCGAGGCCCTGCGCGCCTCCGATCCGACCCCGTACCACGACGCGGGCCCCCTGGTCCGCGTCCACGGCGCCCGCATCGACTACGGCGGAGGCGACGGACCGGTCGTGGCGCTCCCCGACTTCGCACTCCGGCCCGGCGAACACGCCCTGCTCCGCGGCCCCAACGGCTGCGGCAAGACCACCCTCCTGCACGTCGTCGCCGGCACCCTCGCCCCCGACGCCGGCACGGTCACCCTGCCACCGCGCGTCGCGAGCCTCACCGCGCCGGTGCAGCTTCCCCCGCTGCCGGTACGCGCCCTCGTCGCCGACCCCGGCCTGCGGACCGCGATGGGCCTGGACGGCCTGGCCGACCAGCTGCCCTCGGAGCTGTCCTCCGGACAGCGCCAACGGGTGGGCGTGGCCACGCTGTTGAGCGAGGAGGCGGACGTCTACCTGGCCGACGAGCCGTTCGCGAACCTCGACGACGACGGCCGCGACCTCGTCCTGCGCATGCTGCGCGAGCGGACCGAGGGACGCGCCCTGCTCGTCGTCCACCACGGGGACGAGCACCTCGACGGCTCGTTCGACCGGGTGGTCGACCTGGCGGCGACGGCCGATGCGCTACGACGCTGAGCCCGCCACCAGGTCCCGGGCGGCGGAGGCGAACGCCGCCCGGTTGGGGTGGCCGGTCTTCTGCAGGAGGCTCGCCACGTGCTTCTCGACGGTGCGGGGCGAGATGTGCAGCCGGCCCGCGATGTCCCGGTTGCCGAACCGCTCGGCGAGCAGCCGCGCCACCTCGAACTCGCGGACGGTGATCCCGCACCGGCGCAGCCCCGGCGGCACCTGCTCGGTCCCCGTCCGGCGCTGCCGCACCGATGCGCCCATCCCGCGCAGCAGGGCCCGGCAGGCGCCGGCGACCGCGGGGAGACCCGCGCCATGGACGTACTCCTCGGCCTCCCGCAGCCATGCGACCGGGGCGCCCCAGCCGTCCTCGTACGCCGACCGCGCGACGAGCCGCTGGGACAGGTGCCGGGCCAGGGGGTAGGGGCCGGCGGCGTCGAACGCCACCGCGGCGGCGGCCGACGCCTCGGCGGCGCGGCCCTCCCGGCCGAGGAGCACCGCATGCGCGAGCCCGACGAAAGGCCGGTTCCAGCGGGTGCCCGCGGCGCTCGCGGCCGCGACCCGTTCGTGATGGTGCCGTCCCATGCGCCCCGCGAGCACGCCGAGCAGCAGCACGACACCGTGCCGGCCGAAGTCGCCGGTCGCCGGGTTCTCCGCGTCGTACGCGAGGGCCTGCGCCCACTCCCGTTCGGCGGCCTCGTGGTCCTCCTCCAGGAGCGAGCAGAACGCCCGCGCGAGCCCGTACGCCATCGGCCGCACCCCCGGCGCTGCGTCGACCGGCGCAGCGAGCCGTTCCAGCGCGTCCAGCATCTCGGCGCGCCTGCCCAGGTGCGCCCATCGCACCGCGTCCGCAAGCCGCCACAGGGCGTCGGCCCGGCCGAGCCCGAGTCTGGCCGCCTCGGCGCCGCCCTCCTGGATCAGCTCGCGCGCAGCCCCGAACGCGCCGCGCCGCACCCGCTCGAGCGCCAAGGCGAAACCGGCCTCGTGCGCCGTCGGCAACAGGCCCATCCGCAGCGCCGCCTGCCGCGCCTGCTCGGCCGGCCCCGCCCGGCCGTCCCGCTCCACCGCGAGCCGGGCGATCCCCGCCTCCGCGGCGACCCTGAGCCCGGGCAGCCGGTGCGCGTCCGCGAGCGCCCGGGCCCGCGCGAAGTGCCCCGGCGCGCCCCGCTCGTCAAGGCCTCCGAGCACGAGCAGCGCCCGCCCGACCACCTCCGGGCCCCCGCCCCGCCCGACCGCCCGCCGCGCACAGTCCTCGGCGGTACGCAGCCGCTCGGGCGCCAGCCGGCTCGGCTCCACGCAGGCGGCGGCGAGATCCACGACCGCGGCGGCAGGGTCATCCACGACCGTGCCGGCACGGTCATCCGGGGCAACGGCGGCACGGTGATCCGGGTCAGCGCCGGCGCGGTGATCCGGGACACCGCCGGCACGGTCGTCCGGGGCAGCGCCGGCACCGTCATCCGGCCGCTCTCCGAGCAGCCAGCGCGCCAGATCGAGCTGGCGCAGCGCCTCGGCGGGCCGCCCCGCGAGCGCGTGTATCTCGGCAAGTCGTGCATGCAGCCCGGCCCGGCGCGGCCCCGGCAGGCACGGGGAGCCGAGCGTCTCCGGCCCGGCGCCCGCCGGTAACCGGTCCAGCCTGCCCGAACGCGCCACCGCGTCGAGGAGCCGTTCCAGCACCGTCGCGTGCAGCTCCGGCGCGGTCGCGGCGTCCAGCAGATCGTGGGCCCGCCTCAGGAGCGTGAGCGCTCGCTCCGTCGCGCCCTCCGCCGTCGCCCGATCGGCCGCCTCCCCGTACAGCCGGACGGCCTCCCCGGTGTCGCCGGCGCGCTCGTGGAGTTCGGCGGCGTGGCCGCACCACACCCCCGGCAGACCCGGGTGCAGCTCGGCGAGCGCCGCCGCGGCCCGCCGGGCCAGGGCGGGCTGTTCGACCGGGCCGAGCGCCGATCGCAGGGCGTCCGCGGCCAGGGGGAAGCGGAAGGCGTACCAGTCGGTGCCGGGGCCGTCCGGTACGACGAGGGACGCGGCGACGGCGGCACGCAGCAGCGCGCACAGCCCGGCGTCGGTGCGGCCGGTCGCGTGGCGCAGGACCGGGGCGGGGAAGCGGCCGCCGAACACGGCCGCCATGCCGAGGAGCTCCACCCCCGACGGGCCGAGGCGCTCCGCGCGGAGCCGGACGTGCTCCACCAGGGCGGTGGGGACGGGCGCGGGGTCGTGGGCCAGCGCCCTGACCACGAACGGGATCCCCGCGCCGCCGGTCGCCGCGCGCCGGACCAGGGCCGGACTCACCTGCTCCGGGGCGACCCCCAGCTCGCTCGAGAGGAGCAGGCGCACGTCGGTACGGCCGAGCGGCGCGAGGTCGAGGACCGCGGCGGTGCCGTCCTCGCGGGCCCGCGCGGCGAGTTCGGCCGCGGGGCCCGGCGCGCTGCCGGTGGTGAGCAGGAGCACCGCCGGCAGTGGTCCGACGTTGCCGAGCAGGTACTCGACGACGGAGAGGGTCCCGGCATCGGCCTCGTGCAGGTCGTCCAGGACGAGCAGACAGCCCCGCCCGCGGCCGACGACGGAGGTCAGCCGCAGCACCGCCTCGGCGACCACGAGCGGCGACAGCGCGGAGACCCCCGTGCCCCGCGCGTCGTCGAGGAGCCGGGCGAGCACCGGCCCGTACCGGCCGAGCCGGTGCTGGGCCGGCGGCTCGGCCCGTACCAGCGCGAGCAGCGCCTCCACCAGCGGCCGGTACGGCACGGCCGGCCCCACCGTGCCCGCCCGGCCCCGCGCCGTGACCATGCCCGCCGCCTCGGCCGCCCCCACGGCCTCGGCGGCGAACCGGGTCTTGCCGACGCCCGGCTCGCCCGTGACGAGCACCGCCCGGCCCCGCCCGGACCGGGCGGCGGCGAGCACCGCCGTGATCCGCGCCCACTCGGCACCCCGGCCCACGAGTTCCCCCGGCCGCGTGTGGACGCCGCCGTCGGGGAGCGGGGTGGTACAGGCGTACGGAATCGTCATCTGCCTCTCCAGGTGGGTGGGGAAGAGGAAGCTCGGTCGGCGTTCGCCGGGCATGACGATAGGAACGGGGGAGGGACGCGTTGCAGCCGTCCATTTGGGGGGCTTGCGGTGGGGGACCGGCCGTCAGCCCCCTTCGAGGCTGTCCTCGCGGACCCGCCGCGCGAGGTCGATCTTCGTGTACGCGGGGCGGCCGGCCTGCTGGTATTTGGCCTTCACCCGGTCCAGGTAGTCCTTGGCGGTGTGGACCGTGATGCCGGCGCGGCGGGCGGCGGACTTCAGGGTCATCCCGGAGGCGTAGTCGAGCAGGATCTCGCGTTCCCTCGGCGAGAGCCGGGGACGTGACGGACTGTCGTCGTGCGCGCAGGCGAAGGCGAGTTCGGGGGAGTGGGCGCCGTGGCCGGCGAAGACGTCCTTGACGGCGGCGACCAGCGTCGGTAGATCGTTGTCCTTGGTCAGATAGCCGTCGGCGCCGGCGCGGACGGCGTCGATGACCCGGGCGCGGTCGGGCACGGTGCTGATCATCAGGACCCGGCTGCCCGAGTGCAGCAGCCGCCGGATGTTGTCGGCGGGCGCGGAGCCGTCCCGGAGCAGCAGGTCGAGCAGGACGACGTCCGGCGCCGCGCCGGTCGCCGCCCCGAGCAGCTCGCCGACGGTGGCCGCCGTCGCCACGAGCCGCAGTTCGGGTACGGAGCCCAGCCAGGAGCGCATGCCGTCGAGGAGCATCCGGTCGTCGTCGACGACGGCGACGGTGATCAGCCGGGCCATCTGAGCTCCACACGGACGCCCTCGCCCGGCGCGGTGTCCACGCTGGCCCGGCCGCCGACCTCGGCCATCCGGGCGAGCACCGAACCGCGCAGCCCGAACCCGGCCTCGTAGCTGTCGGGATCGAAGCCGCGCCCCCGGTCGACCACCGTGACGACGGCCCCGCCCCGCCCGCCGGTGTCCCCGGTGGCGGTGAGGTAGGCGTGCCCGGTGCCGGCGTGCCGCCGTACGTTGTTGAGCGCCTCCCGCGCCGCGTCGGCGAACGCGGCGGCGACCTCGGGCGGCACCTCGGGCAGCTCGTGGTACTGGGCGGTGACACGTAGCTGCAGGCTCTCCACGGAGCTCACGGCCTCCTCCAGGGCGGCGCCCATCTCCGGGTGGTGGACCTCGTCGGCGGTCTGCTGGATCAGCCGGCGCAGATACGCGGCCTCCCGGCCGCAACGCGCCCTCACCTCAGGAGCGTTGGCGTCGATCCCGCCCCCGGCCAGGGTCGTCAGGGTGGCCAGAACCGTGTCGTGCAGCGCCCGGTGGTGGGCGAGGCGCTCGGCGTAGCGGGCCCGCTGCGCCTCCGCGGCCAGCGCGCGGGCGTTGGCCTCGTCGAGGAGCCGGCCCTGACGGCACAGGTACCACCACATGACCCAGGCCATCACGGCAGAGGACAGCAGGGAGTTGACGTGTCCGCCGAGGACGGCGGGGCGCGCGCCGACCAGGTGGTAGCCGAGGAGATGGGTCGCGACCAACAGCGCGATCGCGACGGGGGCCTGGAAGCGTACGAGGGCGATGGCCGCGGCGGCGCTGGCCGACCCGCCGAGCAGCATCGCCCAGCCGAGCGACGAGGTCTCCCGTATCCCGGCCCACGCGTACAGCGCGAACGGCAGGGCGCAGCCGGTGACCAGCACGTCCGCCCACACGTGCCGGGGGTCGAACCAGCCGCGCCGCAGGGCCGTCCCGTACACGAGGACGCTCAGCCCGAGCGCGGTCGCGATGCCCAGGTAGGCGACCAGGTGGTCGGACCGGCGCTGGGCGACCGCGAGGACGCCGACGGTCAGATGGCTCGCCCGGTAGAGCAAGGTGGTGAGGATCATGAAGGACTGGGCGCGCTGCAGCCCGGACCCCACCCCCGTCCTCCGCCGCAGCGTGGGCAGCCGCCATTTCGGTAAGGACCCCACCGGCAAGACCACGCCTCCCGTGCCGCACCTGTCGCCGTCGGCCGCATTCTGCCCCAGCCGGGACCTGCCGACAGCGCTTCTACCAGCCGTTTTGTGCGCGATGTGAAGGCGATGTGGCCGGGTTGTGCGGGTAGCCCGTACCGAGGGGTAACCAAGGTCGTCCACAGGGCTTGTGGGGGTGGCATGTGCATGGTTACCTCGGGTAAGTCGCCCTCTGGAGCCGGAAGAAGGAACCCCCATGCCCTCTCCCCGCCTGACCCAGCCCCACCCCCCTCGCACCCGCGCCCGGCGCCGCCTCGGCGGAGCCCTCGCGGCCGCGCTCGCCCTCGTCGCCACCGTCGGCGGCACCGGCGCCGCCGCGGCCCCCGAGCGCGCCGGCGCGCAGGGACTGCGCGAGGTGATGTTCGTCGGGAACAACTGGGACGGCACCGCCGACGTCATCGAGTCCCGCGGCGCGTTCGGCCGCGTCGGCCGCCTCGACGTCATCCCCGACAAGGAGGAGCGGCTGCGGGAGATCTACCTCAACCCGATCAAGCTGGCCTTCTTCCTCGGCGTCCGCAGCGGGCCCGGCGAGGGGCACGACCAGTACGTCGACGACATGTACGCGACCCCCGACGGCACCGCCATGGTCGTCTCCCGGCCCAGCTTCGCCGACGTCGTCTCCCTCGACCTACGCACGGGAAGGATCAACTGGCGCTTCCCCGTGGCCGGTTACCGCTCCGACCACATGGCCGTCTCGCCCGACGGAACCCGCGTCGCGGTCTCCGCCTCCACCGCCAACACCGTGCACGTCCTCGACATCGTCACCGGCCGCCAGGTCGGCTCCTTCAAGACCGGCGACAAGCCCCACGAGAACGTGTTCACCTCCGACGGCCTGCTGTGGAACATGGCCATCGGCGAGGTCACCACCGCCCTCGACGAGCCCTGGCTCGACTGGACCAAGGGTGACCGGAAGATCACGATCGTGGACGCGAAGACCTTCGAGACCGTACGCGTCATCGACATGCGCGAGCGCCTCGACGCCTTCGGCCGCACCGACCTCTCCGACGCCGTACGGCCCGTCGCGTTCACCCCCGACGAGAAGAAGCTCTACTTCCAGGTCTCGTTCCTCAACGGCTTCCTCGAGTACGACATCGCCGCCGACCGGATCACCCGCCTCAAGGTCCTGCCCGGCAACCCGGCGACCGACCCCGACCGCACCAAGTGGGTCAACGACTCGCGCCACCACGGACTTTCGATGAGCCCGGACGGCGGCAAACTCTGCGTCGCGGGCACCATGGACGACTACGCGACCGTCGTGGACCGCGCCACGCTCCGGCAGGGCCCGCTCGTCGAGGCCAGCAAGCCCTACTGGGCGACGGTCAGCGGCGACGGCCGCTCCTGCGTCATCTCCGAGAGCGGCGCCGACAAGGTGACGGCGATCGACTTCGCCACCGGGCAGCGCGTGGCCAGCGTGAACGTGGGGGACCACCCGCAGCGCGTACGACTCGCCCACGTCCCCGCCGACTGGACCGGCCCCTCGGCCGACTGACCTCAACCCCTCCCACCGAAGGACATCGTGAAGAGAACCCTCCTGGGGGCCGCGCTCACCGCGGCCCTTCTGGCTGCCGGGACCCCGGCAGCGGCCCCCGCCGCACCGACCGCATCCACCCCACCCAACGCCACCGCCCTCGCGGAGAGCTGGCAGCCCCCGCTCAGCACCCGGGGCCGCTACATCGTCGACGCGAACGGCGACCGCTTCAAGCTCACATCGGCCAACTGGCACGGCGCACAAGGCTCGTGGAACGGCTCAGGAGACATGGCCGACCCCGCGAACCACCACGACGCCGAGAAGTCCGACCAGCTGCCACTCGGCCTCGACCGTGCGCCCCTCGCCACGATCCTCGCCGACTTCCACGCCCTCGGCATCAACAGCGTCCGGCTGCCGTTCTCCAACGAGATGCTGCACGACCAGCGCCCCGTCCCCGACGCGGCGGTCGCGGCCAACCCGGCGCTGCGCGGCCGGACACCGCTCCAGGTGTTCGACGCGGTGATCGCCGAGACCACCGCCGAAGGATTCGCCGTCGTCCTCAACAACCACACCAACACCTCCCGTTGGTGCTGCAGCCTCGACGGCAACGAACGCTGGAACACCAGCCAGACCACCGCCCAGTGGGAGGCCGACTGGCTGTTCCTGGCCAGGCGCTACAAGGACAACAAGCGGGTCGTCGGCGCCGACCTCTACAACGAGGTCCGGCGCACCATCACCGACGACGCCAACTGGGGATGGGGCGACGACCACGACTGGTGGGCGGCCACCCAGCGTCTCGGCGACCGGCTCCTCACCGAGGCCAACCCCGACCTCCTCGTGGTCGTCGAGGGAATCAACTGGCAGGGCATCCCCGCCGACGGCCTCCCGCACGGGCGCCCCACCCTGGAACCCGCCCGCACCCTCTCCCACACCCTGGTCGCCTCGGACAAGCTCGTCTACTCGGCCCACTTCTACGGCTACACGGGCCCGAACCACACCGGCGCCACCGGCACCGGCGAGACCCACGACTGGCGCTACCAGGAGCTGTCGCGCGACGACCTGTTCGCGACCCTGGACCGCCAGGCCTTCTACGTCGCCGCCGACACCGGCCGGCACTACACCGCACCCGTCTGGATCAGCGAGTTCGGCATCGGCGCCGACGAGACCGACCCCAAGGCACGCGCCTGGTTCGGCAACTTCGTCGACCACCTCATCGCCCGCGACACCGACTTCGCCTACTGGCCGGCGGTCGGCTTCACCGGCCACGGCCGCTGGAAGCTGCTCGACTACGACACCCAGGGCCGCCGCTCCGGCATCCTCGACGGCGCCGACTGGCGCGCCCCCCACTGGAGCCGCCTGGTCACCGCCCCCGGCAGGACGGGCCAAGTCCCGGTCGCAGAGACCTGGGACATGCTGAACCTCGACCACGCCGACGCCGTGCAGTCCCCGCGCGCACGGGCCGACGGCGACTGGGACTCCGGCGCCCGCAAGGGCGTCTGCCCCGACGGGCAGCGCCTGATCGGCCTGGCCCACCGCGACGGCCGCGGCCTGTGCACGGACGCGGGCGCACCCCGGCTCGCCGCACCCACGGGCGGGTTCACCGTCGTCAAGGACGAGCGGTACGTCAAGGAGGGCGACTGGGCCACCGGATACACCAAACTCCAGTGCCCCCAGGGCCAGTTCATGACCGGTTACAGCGTTCGCGGTCAGGCCGTCTCGGGCGTGCTGTGCGCCCCGGCGTCCCGCGCGCTTCCCGTGACCGGCCGTACGCTCTGGTTCGACCGAGGCGACAACCGCCCGCCCGGCGGGCCCGGCGGCGAGTTCGCCCAGGGGAACTACAAGGGCCAGTGCGCCACCGGCGAGTACGCGGCCGGAATCGCCTTCACCGGCGCCTGGGCGAAGGGCAAGACCCCGGACGCCCTGCTCTGCCGCACCCTCTAGACGCGACGAAGGGGCCTGCCGGAG
>NZ_JBITTJ010000012.1:0-292858 GCF_044541845.1 Streptomyces sp. NPDC085481 | reverse complement strand
ACCCTCATGGAAGGCACCGCCTGGGGCCCCCGCGAGATCGTCAACATCGCCGACATCGACCTCGACGGCGCCCCCGACCTGCTCTGGCGCAGCCTCGACTCCGGCACCATCTACATCCGCCACGGCAAGCCCGGCCCCGTCGCCGGCAGCGTCGACATCGAGTCGCTCAAGCTCGCCGCCAACTCCCGCGAGGGCTCCGACGGCACATACGGGTCCAACTGGACCACGACCAACATCTCCGCGATCGTCGCCATCCCCGACGTCAACGGAGACCGGATCCCCGACCTGTGGGTCCGCTACGCCGACACCGGCAACATCAAGGTCTACTACCCGTCCACCACCAACACCAACGCCGCCGTCAAGACCGTCCTCTCCGTGGACTGGCGCGGCATCAAGTCCTTCGGATGACCCCCAGGACGACCTGACCGTTCCACACGAGTGAGCCCCCGGCGCCGCCACGGCACCGGGGGCTCACCCCTTTGCGTACGCGGCCTACGTGGCCCCCCGCCCTCCCAGGACCGGCCCGCGCGCCACCCTGACCTAGGATTCATCCCCTGATGACTGCCACTCTCGTCGCCAAGAACCTCGCCGCCGGCCACGGCGAGCGCTCCCTCTTCTCCGGGCTCGACCTCGTCGTCGCCCCCGGGGACGTCATCGGCCTCGTCGGTGTCAACGGAGCGGGGAAGTCCACCCTGCTGCGGCTGCTCGCCGGACTCGACACCCCCGAGGACGGCGAGCTGCGCCTCTCGCCGCCCACCGCCACCGTCGGCCACCTCCCGCAGGAGCCGGAGCGGCGCGAGGGCGAGACGGTACGGGAGTTCCTCGCCCGCCGTACGGGCGTCGCCGCCGCGCAGGCCGCCATGGACGAGGCCACCCAGGGCCTCGTCGACGGCACGCCCGGCGCCGACGACGCGTACGCCGTCAGTCTGGAGCGCTGGCTCGACCTCGGCGGCGCCGACCTCGACGAGCGCGCCGAGGAGGTCGCCGACTCCCTCGGCCTGACCGTCGGCCTCGACCAGGCGATGACCGCCCTCTCCGGCGGCCAGGCCGCCCGCGCCGGGCTCGCCTCGCTCCTCCTCTCCCGCTACGACGTCTTCCTGCTCGACGAGCCCACCAACGACCTCGACCTGGACGGACTGGAACGGCTCGAGGCCTTCGTCACGGGTCTGCGCGCGGGCACGGTCGTCATCAGCCACGACCGTGAGTTCCTCACCCGTACCGTCACCAAGGTCCTCGAGCTCGACCTGGCCCAGCAGCAGATCACGCTCTACGGCGGCGGTTACGAGGCCTACCTGGACGAGCGGGACACCGCCCGGCGGCACGCCCGTGAGGAGTTCGACGAGTACGCCGACAAGAAGGCCGCCCTGGAGGGGCGCGCCCTCATGCAGCGCAACTGGATGGACAAGGGCGTCCGCAACGCCCGCCGCAAGGCCACCGACAACGACAAGATCGGCCGCAAGCTGCGCGGCGAGGCGAGCGAGAAGCAGGCCGCGAAGGCCCGCCAGACCCAGCGCATGATCGAGCGCCTGGACGTCGTCGAGGAGCCCCGCAAGGAGTGGGAGCTGCGCATGGAGATCGCCGCCGCGCCGCGCTCCGGCGCGGTCGTGGCCACCCTGCGCGAGGCGGAGGTGCGCCGGGGCGACTTCTCCTTCGGCCCCGTCACCCTCCAGGTCGACTGGGCCGACCGGGTCGCCATCACCGGCGCCAACGGAGCCGGCAAGTCGACCCTGCTCGCCGCGCTGCTCGGCCGGCTGCCGCTGGACGCGGGCGACTCGGCTCTCGGCCCGGGCGTCGTCGTCGGCGAGGTCGACCAGGCCCGCAGGCTCTTCAACGGTACGGAGACGCTCCTGGACGCGTTCTGCGCCGCCGTCCCCGACACCGAACCGGCCGAGGTCCGCACCCTGCTCGCCAAGTTCGGCCTGAAGGCGGACCACGTGCTGCGCCCCGCCACCACCCTGTCGCCCGGCGAGCGCACCCGTGCCGCGCTGGCCCTGCTCCAGGGCCGTGGGGTGAACCTGCTCGTCCTCGACGAGCCGACCAACCACCTGGACCTGCCGGCCATCGAGCAGCTGGAGTCCGCGCTCGACTCGTACGCGGGCACGCTGCTCCTGGTCACCCACGACCGGCGGATGCTGGACGCGGTCCACACGACCCGGCGGATCGAGGTCGCGGACGGCAAGGTGACCGAGCTCTGATGTCCGCCTCCAGCGGCGCGCACGGCTCCTCCGGATTGTTCGACTCCTCCGTCCCCTCCGGCTCCTCCGTCCCGGCGGTCTCCCTCGGCTGGTCCGCGTCCGCCGGCTCGTCCGTCTGCTTCGGCTGGGGACCGGTCGAGGCGCGCGCCCTCGTTCCCGCCGCGGCCTGCGTGGTCGTCGTGGACGTGCTGTCGTTCACGACGGCCGTCGGCGTCGCCGTCGAGGGGGGCAGCGCCGTCCACCCGTACCGCTGGCGCGACGCGAGCGCCACGGCGTACGCGGCGGAGCGGGACGCCACGCTCGCGGTCGGCCGGAGCGAGGTCACGCCCGCCCACCCGTGGTCGCTCTCCCCGGCCGCCCTGCGCGCCGCACCGGCGCCGGCCCGCCTGGTCCTGCCCTCCCCGAACGGCTCCACCATCGCCGCGGAGGCCGAGGCCGGCCGGGCGACCGTCGTCGCCGCCTCGCTGCGCAACCGCACCGCCGTCGCGCGCTGGCTCGCCGCACGCGGCTACGGCACCGCCGACCGCCCCCTCGCCGTGATCGCCTCCGGTGAGCGCTGGCCGGACGGCTCCCTGCGCCCCGCCCTGGAGGACCTGCTCGGCGCCGGCGCGGTGCTGGCCGCGCTGCGCGAGACGGCGGGACCGCACACCCTGACGCCCGAGGCGACCGCGGCGGCCACGCTGTGGGCCGCCACGGAGGACCCGGTCGCCGCCTTGCACGGCTGCGATTCGGGCCGTGAACTGTACGAGTACGGCTATCCGCAGGACGTGGAGGTGGCCGCCGAGATCGACTCCTCGACCACGGTCCCCGTCCTCGTGGACGGCGCATTCCAGGAGGCACCATGACCGACGACGACCGCGTGACCCGGCTCATCGAGATGCTGGACGACCTCGAAGCCGACGTCGACGAGACGATCGACCTCGCCGACGCGATCGCGGCGACCGGCGACCGGGACCTGCTCCCGCGCCTGGAGGCCGAACTCGACCGCTCGGTGTCCGAGCGCAACGCCTACGCGCGTGAACTCCTCGGCGGCGTCATCGCCGCCCTGGGCGGTACGGACCGGCTCCCCGTCCTGGTCCGCGCCTCCGCCGTCGACCTCGGCGACGACCAGGACGGCCTGGCCGCGGAGATCGTCGACCTGGTCCAGGCCGACCCCGAGACGGCCCAGCGGCTGCTCCAGCCGCTGACGTCGGACGACGACCTGTCGGTCGCCAACCGGGCGGACTGGGCGCTGCGCTTCGTGCCATAGGCCGCGGGGCACGTACCCGGCTACCGGTTCCTGGCTACTGGTAGTACCGCATCAGCTCCCCGTTGGCGCGGAGGTGGTACAGCTGGGTGCTCGAGCTCGCGATCAGGATGGGGTTCGGGCGGCCCGGCAGCCGGATGTGGCTCATCTGCTCGACCCCGCCGCCCGGCGGGTACCGGAAGATCTCTCCCGTGGTGAGGAGCTGGTAGACGTTCCCGGCGGAGGCGCTGATCTCCGAGGTCCGCATGTCGACGTCCACCGTGTCCCAGGACGTGCCTCCCAGGTGCCGCCGGATCTGTCCGGTGGTCAGTCTCAGCTGGTACAGGGCGCCACCGCCGGCGTCGATCTGGGTGGCGCCGCTGCCCGCGAAGTCGAGCAGCTCCCAGCCGGTGAGGGGCGTGCCGGTGTACCGGAAGACCGCACCCGTGCTGTGGCGCTGGTACAGCTCACCGCCGTCCGCCACGATCTGCGCCGTGAAGGGGTTGTTGTCCAGGAGCTGCCACCCGGTCATCGGTGTGCCGGTGTACCGGAAGATGGCGCCCGTGTTGTGCCGTTGGTAGAGGATCCCTCCCGACGCGGTGAGCTGAGCGGTGGCGGGGTTGCCGTCCAGTTGCTGCCAGCCCACCAGAGGCGTGCCGGTGTACCGGAAGACGGCGCCGCTGGTCTGGTGCAACTGGAACAGCTCCCCGCCGTCGGCCACGATCTGAATCGTCGCGGGGTTCGCGTCGAGTGCCCGCCAGCCGATCATGGGAGTGCCCGTGTACTCGAAGACGGCGCCGGTGTTGTGGCGCTGGTAGAGCCGGTTCCGCGAGGCGGCGAGTTGTGTGGTGGCGGGGTTGCCGTCGATCTGCTGCCAGTACAGGCTGCGTGCACGGCTCGTGTCGTTCGCCGTCGGCACCCGCCTCTCGACGTTGGTGTTCAGCAGGGGCCACATGACGTCCCTGGTGTTGTCCACGCCCGTCACGTGTCGCAGGCCGATGAGATGGCCGATCTCGTGGAGAGCGATGCTCTGCACGTCCATGCAGGCGAACTGGGCCCCGATGCGCCACATGTGCTCCTCGTCGTCGAAGTGGAGCGGCAGCGGCACCGCGGTCGTCCCGCATCCCGGCGGCGGCGCCGCATGGGCGTAGACGCTGCCCACCATCAGCGGGTAGTCGGGGTCGTGCGCGGGCACCCAGCGGATCCGGAAGTCGGGGTTCGCCCCGGAGGACACCTCGGTGAACGTGAGTGGCAGCAGGGCCTGCCAGGTGGCGAACGCGGCCCGCACGGCGCCGAATTCGTTGTCACCCGGGATCTGCGCGGTCCCTCCGTCGAAGGAGTACGTGAAGTGGTTCTTGTCCCAGGCGCACTGCGACCCGTTGATGTCCTGGATGGGACTCCCGGTCGCGCGCGTGGCCTCGGCCTGGACGAGTCCGCAGCGCGGCATCATCATCATGTCGCGCGTCTGCTCGTCGAACACGCCGGTCGTCACCAGCGCGCTGTGCTCCTGGAACCTGGCGAGGGCCAGCGCGGTGATGTCGTCCAGGCGTCCCGCCTCGTAGGAGCGTGCCGGCAGATAGCCGAACTGCTCGAGGAAGTGCTGGACGTACTGGAAACCATCCTGTCGTTCACCGCGCTCCGTGAGCGCCACGTCGGCCACCGACGGCCTCGACCCGGTCGTGTGCTGTCCCATGGGGGACTCCTTCGGTATCGATGCGATCGATCCGAGTCCTGCAGGCACGGGTACACCATCAGTCTCCGCCGGGCCGAAAACCTCCGCAAACGCGGTGCGCGCGCGGGAGGGCCCGGCCGGACGGCCGGGCCCTCCCGGGGGATTCCCCCTGTCTCAGCGCCGCCCGCGGCGGCCCCGGTCGGACGATCCGCCCTCGTTCAGGAGGCCCGCCTTGCGCAGGGCGTCGGCCATCGCGCTGTTCGACGGCGCCGGGGCCGAGGACTGGCCGCGGTCACGGTCACGCTCCCGGCCGCGGTCACCACCGCCTCCTCCGCCGCTCCCGCGCCGCTGCTGCGGCGGACGCCCCGTACGGTCGCCGCGCTCGGCCCGGTCCCGCTTCGGCGCGCGCTCGCCGGAGCCCGAGCCGGACGCCGCCGTCGCCTCGTCGTCCAGGCGGAGCGTCAGGGAGATCCGCTTGCGCGGGATGTCGACGTCGAGGACCTTCACCTTCACCACGTCGCCCGGCTTCACCACGTCCCGCGGGTCCTTGACGAAGGTCTTCGACATGGCCGAGACGTGCACCAGACCGTCCTGGTGCACACCGACGTCCACGAACGCCCCGAACGCCGCCACGTTGGTGACGACGCCCTCCAGGACCATGCCCGACACCAGGTCGCCGATCTTCTCGACGCCCTCCTTGAAGGTGGCCGTACGGAACGCGGGGCGCGGGTCGCGGCCCGGCTTCTCCAGCTCCTTCAGGATGTCGGTGACCGTCGGCAGACCGAAGGTCTCGTCGACGAACGCGTCCGCCCGCAGGGAGCGCAGCACGCCGGTGTTGCCGATCAGCGCGCCGACCTCGCCGCCCGCCGTCTTCACCATCCGGCGCACCACGGGGTACGCCTCCGGGTGCACGGCCGAGGCGTCCAGCGGGTCGTCGCCGCCACGGATGCGCAGGAAGCCCGCGCACTGCTCGTACGCCTTCGGGCCGAGCCGGGAGACGTCCTTCAGGGCGCGGCGGGAGCGGAACGGGCCGTTGGCGTCCCGGTGGGACACGATGTTCTCGGCGAGGCCGGCGCCGATGCCCGAGACCCGCGAAAGCAGCGGCGCGGAGGCCGTGTTGACGTCGACGCCGACTCCGTTCACACAGTCCTCGACGACGGCGTCGAGGGAGCGCGAGAGCTTCACCTCGGACAGGTCGTGCTGGTACTGGCCGACGCCGATCGACTTCGGGTCGATCTTCACCAGCTCGGCCAGCGGGTCCTGCAGCCGCCGCGCGATCGACACGGCGCCGCGCAACGACACGTCCAGGTCCGGGAGTTCCTGCGAGGCGAACGCGGAAGCCGAGTACACCGACGCGCCGGCCTCCGACACCATCACCTTGGTGAGCTTCAACTCCGGGTGCTTGGCGATGAGTTCACCGGCCAGCTTGTCCGTCTCGCGGGACGCGGTGCCGTTGCCGATGGCGACCAGCTCGACCGCGTGCTCCTTGGCGATCCGGGCCAGCTTGGCGAGGGACTCGTCCCACTTGTTGGCCGGCACGTGCGGGTAGATCGTGTCGGTGGCGACCACCTTGCCCGTCGCGTCGACCACGGCCACCTTCACACCCGTACGGAAACCGGGGTCGAGGCCCAGCGTGGCTCGCGTGCCCGCGGGCGCGGCGAGCAGCAGGTCGCGCAGGTTCGCGGCGAAGACCCGGACCGCCTCGTCCTCGGCGGCGGTGCGCAGCCGCAGCCGCAGATCGATCCCGAGGTGGACCAGGATCCGGGTCCGCCAGGCCCAGCGGACCGTGTCCTGGAGCCACTTGTCGCCGGGGCGGCCGCGGTCCGCGATGCCGAAGCGGGCGGCGACGATCGGCTCGTACGAAGACGACGCCGCGGATGCCCCGGGGCCCTCGGCGGGCTCCTCCGGCTCCAGGTCCAGGGTGAGGACGTCCTCCTTCTCGCCGCGCAGCATGGCGAGGACGCGGTGCGAGGGCAGCGCGGTGAACGGCTCGGTGAAGTCGAAGTAGTCGGCGAACTTCGCGCCGGCCTCCTCCTTGCCCTCACGGACCTTCGCCGCGAGCCGGCCCCGGCTCCACATCCGCTCCCGCAGCTCGCCGATCAGGTCGGCGTCCTCCGAGAACCGCTCGGCGAGGATGGCCCGCGCGCCCTCCAGGGCCGCCGCCGGATCCGCGACCCCCTTGTCCGCGTCCACGAACGCGGCGGCCGCGGCGGCCGGTTCCACCGACGGGTCGCCGAGCAGCCCGTCGGCCAGCGGCTCCAGACCGGCCTCGCGGGCGATCTGCGCCTTCGTCCGCCGCTTCGGCTTGAAGGGCAGGTAGATGTCCTCGAGCCGCGCCTTGGTGTCGGCCGCCCGGATCTGCGCCTCCAGCTCGGGCGTGAGCTTGCCCTGCTCGCGGACGGAGTCGAGGACGGCGCTGCGCCGGTCCTCCAGCTCGCGCAGATAGCGCAGCCGCTCCTCCAGGGTGCGCAGCTGCGCGTCGTCGAGCATCTCGGTCGCTTCCTTGCGGTAGCGCGCGATGAACGGCACGGTGGAGCCGCCGTCGAGCAGCTCGACGGCCGCCTTCACCTGTCGCTCGCGTACGCCGAGCTCCTCGGCGATCCTTGCCTCGATGGACTGCGTCACGGTGTGCCGACCCGCCTTCTCGTGCCTCAAGCTTGCGGAAGCATTCTGCCGGGTCGCTCACCCGTACGCGGCAACCGACCCGCCCCGGACCGGCCCAGGACCGGCCCAGGGCCGGCACAGGACCCGTCCCGGACCGGCCCCAACCCGCCGGGGACCGTCCTAGGCCTTGCCGGTGAGGTCGGCCGGGAAGGCGCCCGCGCCCACCGCCGCCACCAGGAAGCCCTTGGCCAGCTGGGTGAGCCGGGCCACGCCCTCCGCGCCGAGGTGCTCGTACGGGGCGCTGTCGAGCCGGTCCGTCTCGGCCTCCAGGGACTCGCGCAGGGCGACACCAGCCTCGGTGAGCTCGCCCTCGGCGTCCAGCAGCCCGCGCCCGCGCAGCCGCTCCACCGCCGCGTCCCAGTCGGCGCGCTGCCAGCCGCGGGTGCCGAGGACCCAGCGCGGGGCCATGCCCTTGCCGGTCGCGGTGTGGCTGGCGAGGGCCTCCACCGGGTCGAGCCCGGCGCTCAGCAGGGCCACCAGGTGACCGTCGCCGCGGTGCTCGCGCAGTAGCGTCGACGCGTGCCACAGCCGCAGGTGTGGGGCCTCGGGGGTGGCCAGGTCGGCGTTGCCGGCGTACAGCGGGCGGGCGTGCCGGGTGCAGGCCTCGGCGGCGCGCAGCGCGAGCTCGGCGGCCTCGGCCATCTCGGGCGAGGCGACGGCCTCGTCGCCGAGCAGCCGGCGCAGGGTCACGTCCATGACCCGCAGCCGGGCGTCGAGGACGGCGGCGGGGGAGGCGGTCTCCCAGACGGCGGGCAGGTGCCGGGCGAGCAGCTCGTGGTTGTAGTTGTAGAAGGCCGCGGCGACCGTTCCGGCACCGACGGCTCCCAGCGGAGCGCTGCGCGCGGCCAGCCGCATCGCGCCCGGGTCCTCGATGCCGAGCTCCTGGAACGCGGGGTCCAGGTCGGGCGAGAAGAACAGCGTCGCGTGCAGCAGGTTGATCGAGTGGGCGCAGCGGCGGCCCGCGCGGGGCGGCAGGTTCGTCATGCTGCCGCACCTTACCTACCGGTCGGTACGGAGGAAACGCCCGGGCGAGGACGAGCTGCGGCGCGCATGGCAGAAAAGGTGGGGAGCTCGTCGTTGCGGCCATCCACGGCCGCGCCAAGGATGGAGGACATGACGCAGCGATCCGTCCTCGTCGTCCTCTTCGAGGGCGCACAGAGCCTCGATGTCACCGGCCCCTACGAGGTCTTCGCCGGTGCCGCCCAGGCGTCCGGGCGGCCCGACGCGTACGCGATCCGCACCGCCTCCCTCGACGGCGGCCCCGTCCGCACCCACAGCGGATTGCGGATGCTGCCCGACACCTCGCTCGCGGAGGCCGTCGCCGACGGCCCCCCGCACACCCTGCTCGTCCCCGGCGGCGAGGGCACCCGCGCCCCCGACCCGGCGCTGGTCGCCTGGCTGCGCCGGCACGCCCCCGAGGCGGATCGGCTGGTCTCGGTCTGCACCGGAGCACTGCTGCTCGCCGCGGCCGGACAGCTGGACGGCCACCGGGTCACCACCCACTGGACGGTCTGCGAGCACCTGGCCCGCAACCACCCCGAGGTGACCGTGGAACCGGAGCCGATCTTCGTACGGGACGGCCGGCTCGCCACCTCCGCGGGCGTCACCGCCGGCATCGACCTGGCGCTCGCCCTGGTCGAGGAGGACCTGGGCCGTGAGGCCGCCCTGACCGTCGCCCGCCACCTCGTCGTCTTCCTGCGCCGCCCGGGCAACCAGGCCCAGTTCAGCGCCCAGCTCGCCGCGCAGACCGCCAGCCGGGCGCCGCTGCGGGACCTCCAGCACTGGATAGCCGAGCACCCCGGGGGCGACCTGTCGGTCGAGGCCCTGGCCGCCCGCGCCCGGCTCTCTCCGCGGCACTTCGCGCGCGCCTTCCACGCGGAGACGGGCACGACCCCGGGCCGCTACGTGGGCCGGGTACGGCTCGAACACGCCCGCCGGCTCCTGGAGGACTCCACCCAGGGCGTCCAGGAGGTCGCCCGCGCCGCCGGATACGGGACTCCCGAGGCCATGCGCCGTGCCTTCGTCAAGGCGCTCGGCACCGCGCCCGTCGACTACCGCCGCCGCTTCCACGCCCCGGTCGACCGACCCCGGGCTGCCACCGACCCGACCGCATGACGCACCACGCTCGCACGTCGCACCACGCTCGCCTCATCACGCTCGCATTGCTCACCAAGACCGCGCTGCGCGCCAAGAGCGCATTGCTCACCAAGACCGCGCTGCGCGCCAAGGCCGCAGCACGTCTCACGACACCCCCACAGCAAGGGACCACCATGCAGATCGCCATCCTCCTCTACGACCGCTTCACCTCGCTCGACGCCGTCGGCCCCTTCGAACTGCTCGCCCGGCTCCCCGGCGCCGAGACCGTCCTCGTGGCCAAGGAGGCGGGCCCGGTCCGCAACGACCAGGGCAACCTCGCGCTCGTCGCCGACCGGAGCCTCGCCGAGGTGCCCCGCCCCGACATCCTCGTGGTCCCCGGCGGCCCCGGCTCCCGGGTGGCCATGCACGACCCGGAGATCCTCGCCTGGCTCCGTACCGCCGACGCGTCCAGCACCTGGACCACCTCGGTCTGCACCGGCTCCCTGGTGCTGGCCGGAGCGGGCCTGCTCAAGGGCCGCCGGGCCACCTCCCACTGGCTCGCCCTCGACGAACTGGTGCCGCTGGGCGCCGAGCCCACCGGCGAGCGGGTCGTCTTCGACGGCAAGTACGTGACGGCGGCCGGGGTCTCCTCCGGCATCGACATGGCCCTGCACCTGATCGGCCGGGTCGCGGGCGACGCGACCGCCCAGACGATCCAGCTCCTCACCGAGTACGACCCGCAGCCGCCGTACGACGCGGGCTCCCCGGACAGGGCCCCGGCCGCGATCGTCGCGCACTGGCGCGACCGGTCGGAGAAGGTCCTCGCGGAGCAGCAGGACTGAACTCGTCAGAGCCCGTACGTGAACCGGGGCGCGCGCCGCTCCAGGAAGGCGGCGACGCCCTCGGCCGTGTCGCCGCTGCGGTGCGCCTGCTCCGTCCAGTGCGCGTCGCGGTCGGTCCGCCCGTCGGCGAAGTCCTTCGCCGCGGCCTGGGTGAGCAGGGAGCGGGAGACGAGGGTGCGGGTGAACTCGGCCACCCGCTTGTCGAGTTCGCCCGCCGGGTGGACCTCGTCGACGAGCCCGGTGCGCAGCGCCCGCTCGGTGTCGATCAACTCGCCAGAGAACAGCAGGTACTTGGCGGCGGATGGGCCCACCAGGGCGGCGAGGCGACGGGTGGAGGAGGCCGGGTAGACGATGCCCAGCTTCGCCGGTGTGACCCCGAAGCGCGCGCCGTCCTCGGCGAACCGCAGGTCGCAGGCGGCGGCGAGCTGGCTGCCGCCGCCCACGCAGTAGCCGCGGACGGACGCCAGGGTCGGCTTGGGGAAGGAGGCGAGCGCCTCCTCGGCCCGTACCGCGAGCGCCTGTTGCTCGTCGCCCGGCTCGCGCAGGGTGGAGATGTCGGCGCCGGCGCAGAAGGTCGCGCCCTCACCCGTCAGGACGAGTGCGCGCACGGCCGGGTCGGTGGCGAGCGGGGCGAGGAGCTCGGGCAGCGCCCGCCACATCCCGGCGGTCATGGCGTTGCGCTTGGCCGGGTTCGCGATGACCAGGGTGGCGACCCCGTCGGCGACGGTCGACGTCAGCCGGGGAAGCGCGGGTCCGGTCGGCTCGGTCGGCTCGGTCGGCTCGGTGGGCTTCATGCGCCGGATGCTATCCGGGCACCTCCTCCGTACGATCAGGAAGGGGGCGGGAGTGGGGGCGCATGGCCTCGGACGTCGGCCTGGTCGCGAGGGGGTCGGGGGGGCCGCCGTAGACCTTCGGCCAAGCCTCCGAAGCCGTCAGCGGAGGATCAAGAGCAGTCGAACAACTGACGTTGGCATACTCACCCGATCAGAAGTCGGTCGATAAGTGTCGACTTCTGGTCAGTAGCCCGGTGGGCACCCCCGGATTATCAAGACTCGACCTCGTGGCGACAATCGAGCACGAGGGCGGGAGCCGGACTATGGAGAGCCGCGGGAGCGTCCCCGCCCGGCCACCGTCCTACGAAGGGGTCTGGCGCTTCACCGCTCCCGCGGTCGACGTCTCCGTGCCGCAGGCCCGGCACGCCGTACGCGACCTACTGATCCGGCAGTCCGTCCCGGTCCATGACGACTCTCTCCAGGGACTGCTCCTCATCGTCTCCGAGCTGGTCACCAACGCGGTCAAGCACGCCGCGTTGCTCTCCCCGGAGATAGCGGTGGAGGTGGCGATCGGGGCGGAGTGGATCCGGGTGTCCGTCGAGGACAACCATCCCTACCGTCCCAAGGCGCTGGAGGCGGACTGGGGCCAGACCGGCGGCCGCGGCCTGCTCCTGGTGCGCGAGATCGCCAAGGAGTCCGGCGGAGCCTGCGACGTCGAGCACACCGCGAGCGGCGGCAAGATCATCTGGGCGGCGCTGCCCATGAACCCGTTCGTCCCGGGCCGGGCACCGGCCGGGCCGGTGGTGCCGAGTGCGGTGCCGGGGCCGATGCCCGGCACCGCGCGGGGGATCCCCGGGGTCACCAGCCCCCAGCCGGACCCGTCAGCTCCTTGATCGCCGGACGCGCCGCGTCGAGCACCGTCATGAACCAGGCGGAGAACGGCGCGGACGCGTGGCGCTCGGCGAGCTCGGCCGCGGTCACGAAGGCGGTCTCCTCGACCTCCTCCGCGTCCGGCCGCAGCCCGGTCTGCACCATGCCGACGAAGAGGTGGTTGTACTCCTGCTCCACCAGGCCGGAGGCCGGGTCCGGGTGGTTGTAGCGGACCGTCCCCGCCTCCGCGAGCAGCGAGGGCGAGACGCCCAGCTCCTCGTACGTGCGCCGGGCGGCGGCCGCGAACGGTGCCTCGCCGGGGTAGGGGTGGCCGCAGCAGGTGTTCGACCAGACTCCGGGGGAGTGGTACTTGCCCAGCGCGCGCCGCTGGAGCAGCAGCCGGCCCGACTCGTCGAAGAGGAAGACCGAGAACGCGCGGTGCAGCTGCCCCGGCGCCTGGTGCGCGGCGAGCTTCTCCGCCGTGCCGATCGTCACGCCGTCCTCGTCGACCAGTTCGAGCATGATCGACGCCTCGGCCGCGGTCGGCTGGACGCCGTTCGACGAGTTGTGGGCCACGGTGGCTGGTGTGGTCGGCATACCCATCCTTCGCTTCGGTCCTCGCCCTGGTGGGGGCCACCTCAGTCTGCCGTACAAAAGCGGCTTGTCCGTACTTCGGCGGCCGGACATGACCGCTCCCACCACTCCGGAGTACACCCGATGCGGTGGGAGCGGCCCGTGCCTCAGACGCCGAAGGCCGCCGGATACGAGATCGTGCCCGGGGGAACGGCCCCGGAACCGTCCAGGTCGAGCGCCATCATGGCCTCGTCCGGAACCTCGAAGGTCGGCTTGATCCCGTACGCGGACGCCCGTACGAATCCGAACCTCGGGTAGTACTCCGGATGGCCGAGCACGAGGACGAGCCGCTCCCCGCGCAGCCGCGCCGCGTCGAGCACGGCGCGCACGACGGCCTGTCCGGCGCCCTTGCGCTGGTAGGCCGGGGCCACCGCGACCGGTGCCAGGGCCGCCGCCGGAACGCCGTCCACGTGGCAGCGGGTGATCAGGGCGTACCCGGCGACCGTGCCGTCCGGCGCCTCGGCGACGTACGAGAGGCCGGGCAGCCAGGCGGCCGGGTCCTCGCGCAGGGCGTCGACGAGACCGGCCTCCTCGGGTGTCGGGAAGGCCGCCGCGTTGACGTCCCGTACGGCGGGAATGTCGGCCGGGGTCTCCTCTCGGGTCCGCCAGAGGCGGTCGGGGGTATCGGGCTTGTCAGGGTTGTCGTGGATATCGGACACCGTGGGAATCCCTTGGGTGAGAAAGGACGGACACGTCGCTCAGAGGCAGAGCTTGGCCTCGTGCTCGGCGTGGCCGACCGGCTCCAGCTGGAAGGTGCAGTGTTCGACGTCGAAGTGGGAGCCGAGGCAGCCCTGCAGGTCGTGCAGCAGCTTCTCGTGCCCGACCTCGTCCAGGACCTCCTGGGTCACCACCACATGGGCGGAGAGCACCGGCATGCCCGAGGTGATCGTCCAGGCGTGCAGGTCGTGGACGTCCTGGACGCCCGGCAGGGCCAGGATGTGCGCCCGTACCTCCAGCATGTCCACGCCCTTGGGAGCCGCCTCCAGGAGCACGTCCAGGGTCTCCCGGAGCAGCTTCACCGTACGCGGGACGATCATCAGGCCGATCACGATCGAGGCGATCGGGTCCGCGTACTGCCAGCCGGTGGCCAGGATGATGCCGGCCGCGACGATCACCGTCACCGAACCCAGCGCGTCGGCGAGCACCTCCAGGTAGGCGCCGCGCACGTTCAGGCTCTCCTTCTGGCCGCGCATCAGCAGGGACAGGGAGACGATGTTGGCGACCAGGCCGATCACGGCGAAGGCGATGGCGAGCCCGCCGCGGGTCTCGGCCGGCTCGAGGAAGCGCTGGATCGCCTCGTACAGGACGTAGCCGCCCACACCGAGCAGCAGCAGGCAGTTGGCGAGCGCGGCAAGGATCTCGGCCCGTGCGTAGCCGAAGGTGCGGTTGCCCGAGGGGGGCCGGTTGGCGAAGTGGATCGCCAGCAGGGCCATGGCGAGGCCGACGGCGTCCGTCGCCATGTGCGCCGCGTCGGCGATCAGCGCGAGCGAGTCGGAGACGATGCCGCCGATGATCTCGATCACCATCACGGAAAGCGTGATGCCGAGCGCGATCCGCAGCCGGCTCCGGTAGGCGGCGCCCGCGGTGCCGGTCGGCGGCGGGCCGCCGTGGCTGTGCCCGTGGTCGTGTCCAGCCCCCATGACAAGGCCTCCCGGTCGTGTCGACAGTGTGCTCGGTGGTGGTCCCCGATTCGCAAGTGAACTACGGGTGGGGGGTATGTGCAACACGGTACTGAACACCGTTGTCATATGCTCTGACCTGCGGTTATGTGGTTCGCGTCGAAGGTGGTGCGAACCTCGTGCCGATCATGTCCGAATCCCTTCCCGCAACGCTGCGCGCGGCGCCGTGCGCCCTCGCCCCGCACGCGGTTTGTGAGGCGGGCCGCCGATCACCCATGATGATCTCCACAAGGACACGGCGCACGCGCGCGGACGCGAGTGGGCCCGGGGGAGTCCTGCCCGCGAAACCTCGGTGAACTCACGCTTCCGTTCATCCGATAGCCTCAGCCGACGTGCCGCCGCCCGGTGCCGGGCCGCATGAACGCGCCCGGGGCCGTGCCCCTGGCCCCGCCGGCCCGCCCGTCAGCTCCAAGGAGTGAGTTCGTCCTGTCGACCGCCATCCTCACCGGTCCGCCGGTACCCGGATCGTCGCTCGACGCCGATCTGCGGTCCCTCGGCTTCGACGTCGAGGTCGCCTCGGGCCCCCACGACACCGGCGCCCTGCTCGCCGCCGTACCCGCCGGACAGCGCGTCGCCGTCGTCGACCCGCGCTTCGTCGGCCACCTCCACGCCCTGCGGCTGGCACTCACCGACCCCCGCTTCCCGGCCGCCTCGGCCCCCGGAGCCCTCACCGCGCAGCCCGAGGCCCGCCCGGCCCTGGCCCGCGCGCTCGCAGCGGCCCCCGGGACGACCGTGGCCGCCGGCGGTACGCACGCCGTCGTGGTCAACCTCCCCGACACCCTCGCCGAGGCGCTCGACGCCGACGGCGTCGCCGTCCACCGGCCCCCGCTCGGCTCGCTCGTCGCCGCCGTCCCCGCCGACGCCGAGGCCCGCCACGAGGCGCGCGCCGCCGTCGCGGCCGTCGACGACGAGGCCGTACGGCTGCGCTCCGCGGTCAAGGCCCACGACGGGTTCTTCACCACCTTCTTCATCAGCCCGTACTCGCGCTACATCGCCCGCTGGTGCGCGCGCCGCGGCCTGACCCCCAACCAGGTCACCACCGCCTCGCTGCTCACCGCGCTGCTCGCGGCCGGCTGCGCCGCCACCGGCGAGCGCGGCGGCTACATCGCGGCCGGCGTGCTGCTCCTGGTCTCCTTCGTCCTCGACTGCACCGACGGGCAGCTCGCCCGCTACTCCCTGCAGTACTCGACGATGGGCGCCTGGCTCGACGCCACCTTCGACCGCGCCAAGGAGTACGCCTTCTACGCCGGTCTCGCCCTCGGCGCCGCCCGTGACGGCGACGACGTGTGGGCCCTCGCACTCGGCTCGATGGTGCTCATGACCTGCCGGCACGTCGTGGACTTCTCCTTCAACGAGGCCAACCACGACGCCACGGCCAACACCAGCCCCACCGCGGCCCTCTCCAGCCGGCTCGACAGCGTCGGCTGGACCGTCTGGGTCCGCCGCATGATCATCCTGCCGATCGGCGAGCGCTGGGCGATGATCGCCGTCCTCACCGCCACCACCAGCCCCCGGATCGTCTTCTGGGCGCTGATCATCGGCTGCGCCTTCGGCGCCTGCTACACCACCGCGGGCCGCGTGCTGCGCTCGCTGACCCGCAAGGCCGAGCGCACGGACCGGGCCGCGCAGGCGCTGGCCGACCTCGCCGACAGCGGGCCGGCCGCCGGACTCCAGGCCCGGCTGCTGCACGGCCGCGCCGGCGTCGTCGGCCCGGTGTACGCCGCCGCCCTGGGCGCCGCGCTGATGATCGCCGGCGCGCTGTACCTGCCGTTCGGCGACGCACGGCTGATCGCCGTCGCCGTGATCTACGCGATGACCGCGGGCGTGGCCGCCTCCCGCCCCCTCAAGGGCGCCCTCGACTGGCTCGTCCCGCCGGTCTTCCGGGCCGCCGAGTACGGCACGATCCTGATCCTCGCCGCCAAGGCCGGCTCCGCCCAGGCGCTGCCCGCCGCATTCGGGCTGGTCGCGGCGGTCGCCTACCATCACTACGACACGGTGTACCGCATCCGCGGCGGCACCGGCGCCCCGCCCGCCTGGCTGGTGCGCACCATCGGCGGCCACGAGGGACGCACCCTCGTGGTGGTCGTACTCGCCGCTCTGCTGGCGAACCGCGGCAACGACTTCACCTCGGCGCTCACCGCTCTGGCGGTCGCCGTCGCCCTCGTGGTCCTCGTGGAGTCCATCCGCTTCTGGGTCTCCTCCGGAGCACCCGCCGTACATGACGAAGGAGAGACAGCATGATTGGCCTCGTACTGGCAGCCGGTGCCGGACGGCGTCTGCGCCCCTACACCGACACCCTTCCGAAGGCCCTCGTGCCCGTGGACCCCGCGGGGGACGGTTCGCTCACCGTCCTCGACCTCACGCTGAAGAACTTCGCCGAGGTCGGCCTCACCGAGGCCGCGATCGTCGTCGGCTACCGCAAGGAGGCCGTGTACGCGCGCAAGGAGGAGCTGGAGGCCAAGTACGGCCTGAAGCTCACCCTCATCGACAACGACAAGGCCGAGGAGTGGAACAACGCCTACTCCCTGTGGTGCGCCCGTGAGGTCATCAAGCGCGGAGTGATCCTCGCCAACGGCGACACCGTCCACCCCGTCTCCGTCGAGAAGACCCTGCTCGCCGCCCGCGGCAACGGCCGGAAGATCATCCTCGCCCTCGACACGGTGAAGAACCTCGCCGACGAGGAGATGAAGGTCGTCACCGCCGAGGGCAAGGGCGTCCAGAAGATCACCAAGCTGATGGACCCGGCCGACGCGACCGGCGAGTACATCGGCGTCACCCTCATCGAGGCCGAGGCCGCCGAGGAGCTCGCCGACGCCCTGAGGACCACCTTCGAGCGCGACCCCGACCTCTACTACGAGGACGGCTACCAGGAGCTCGCGAACCGCGGCTTCACCGTCGACGTGGAGCCCATCGGCGACGTGAAGTGGGTGGAGATCGACAACCACGACGACCTGGCGAAGGGCCGTGACATCGCGTGCCAGTACTGACCCGGCTCATTCCGTCGCCGGTCGTCGTCGACATTCGCGGAGGAGCGCTGGACGACCTGTCCGCGCTCCTCGCGGACCAGCGGATCTCCAGCAACGGCCGGATCGCCGTCGCCATGAGCGGCGGCTCCGGCCTGAAGCTGCGTGACCGCTTCGCCCCCGAGCTCCCGGACGCCGACTGGTACCCGGTCTCGGGCGGCACCATCGACGAGGCCGTGAAGCTCGCCGACGCGATGCGCGGCAAGCGGTACGACGCGGTCGTGGCCCTCGGCGGCGGCAAGATCATCGACGTCACCAAGTACGCGGCTGCCCGGGTCGGCCTGCCGCTCGTCGCGATCGCCACCAACCTGTCGCACGACGGCATCTGCTCGCCGATCTCCACCCTGGACAACGACAACGGCCGGGGCTCCTACGGCGTGCCGACCCCGATCGCCCTCGTCATCGACCTGGACGTGA
Organism: Streptomyces sp. NPDC085481; assembly: GCF_044541845.1. Classification (NCBI taxonomy): domain Bacteria; kingdom Bacillati; phylum Actinomycetota; class Actinomycetes; order Kitasatosporales; family Streptomycetaceae; genus Streptomyces; species Streptomyces sp. NPDC085481. The sequence goes on along the minus strand of NZ_JBITTJ010000012.1, from coordinate 274,789 downwards.
TCCGCGACGCCCCGGTGCGCTTCGTCCGCTCCGGCATCGGCGACGCGATCTCCAACCTCTCGGCCATCGCCGACTGGGAGCTCTCCCACCGCGAGACCGGCGAGAAGGTCGACGGCCTGGCCGCCGCCATGGCCCGCAGCGCCGGCGAGGCGGTGCTCCGCCACCCCGGCGGCGTCGGCGACGACGACTTCCTCGTCACGCTCTCCGAGGGCCTGGTGATGTCCGGCATCGCCATGTCGATCAGCGGGGACAGCCGCCCCTCCTCGGGTGCCTGCCACGAGATCAGCCACGCCTTCGACCTGCTCTACCCGACGCGCGCCGCGAGCCACGGCGAGCAGTGCGGTATCGGTGCCGCCTTCGCCATGCACCTGCGCGGGGCCCGCGAGGAGTCCGCGCAGATGGTCACGACGCTGCGCCGGCACGGTCTGCCCGTCCTCCCGGAGGAGATGGGCTTCAGCGTGGACGAGTTCGTCCGGGCCGTGGAGTTCGCTCCGCAGACCCGCCCGGGCCGTTTCACCATCCTCGAGCACCTCGACCTGTCCGCCGACGAGATCAGGGACGCATACGCCGACTATGCAAAAGCCATCGGTAGCTGAGCTCCGCCCGGTCGTTCACCCCGCGGGAGTGAAGGACCGCCGGAGCGGCGAACACTGGGCCGGCCGCCTGTACATGCGGGAGATCTCGCTGCGGATCACCCGGCACCTCGTGCGGACCCGGGTCACGCCGAACCAGCTCACGTACCTGATGACCCTCGCGGGCGTCCTCGCCGCCCCGGCCCTGCTGATCCCGGGGATCTGGGGTGCGCTGCTCGGCGTGCTCATGGTCCAGCTCTACCTGCTGCTCGACTGCGTCGACGGCGAGGTGGCCCGCTGGAAGCAGCAGTTCTCGCTGGGCGGCGTGTACCTCGACCGGGTCGGTGCCTACCTGTGCGACGCGGCCGTCCTCGTCGGTTTCGGCCTGCGCGCCGCCGACCTGTGGGGATCCGGCCGGATCGACTGGCTGTGGGCCTTCCTCGGCACCCTCGCCGCGCTCGGCGCCATCCTGATCAAGGCCGAGACCGACCTCGTCGGCGTCGCCCGGCACCAGGGCGGTCTGCCGCCGGTCAAGGAGTCGGCGTCCGAGCCGCGCTCCTCCGGCATGGCGCTGGCCCGCAAGGCGGCCGCCGCGCTGAAGTTCCACCGGCTGGTCCTCGGCATCGAGGCCTCCCTGCTCATCCTGGCCCTCGCGGTCGTGGACCAGATCCGGGGCGACCTGTTCTTCACGCGGCTCGGCGTGGCGGTCCTGGCCGGCATCGCCCTGCTGCAGACCGTGCTCCACCTGGTGTCGATCATGGTCTCGAGCAGGCTGAAGTGAGGGCCGCGACCATGACCGAACCGATGAAGCTGGGCGCCGTCGTCATCACGATGGGCAACCGTCCGGACGACCTGCGCGCCCTGCTGGACTCGGTCGCCAAACAGGACGGCGCCCCGGTCGAGGTCGTCGTCGTCGGCCAGGGCGTCGAGATCACCGACGTACCCGAGGGCGTCCGCACGGTGACCCTGCCCGAGAACATCGGCATCCCCGGCGGCCGCAACGTCGGCATCGAGGCCTTCGGCCCCGGCGGCGCCGACGTCGACGCCCTGCTGTTCCTCGACGACGACGGCCTGCTCGCCAACACCGACACCGCGGAGCTGGTCCGCCAGGCCTTCACCGCCGACCCGAAGCTCGGCATCATCAGCTTCCGGATCGCCGACCCGGAGACCGGTCTCACCCAGCGCCGGCACGTGCCGCGGCTGCGGGCCGCGGACCCGATGCGCTCCTCGCGGGTGACCACCTTCCTCGGCGGCGCCAACGCCGTGCGCACCAAGGTGTTCGCCGAGGTCGGCGGCCTGCCGGACGATTTCTTCTACGCGCACGAGGAGACGGATCTCGCCTGGCGGGCCCTCGACGCCGACTGGATGATCGACTACCGTTCCGACATGGTGCTGCTGCACCCCACCACCCCGCCGTCCCGGCATGCGACGTACCACTTCAACGTGGCCCGCAACCGAGTGTGGCTGGCACGTCGCAATCTGCCCGCGCCCCTGGTGCCGGTGTATCTCGGCGTGTGGCTGCTGCTCACCCTGGCACGGCGACCCTCCGTACCCGCTCTCAAGGCCTGGTTCGGCGGTTTCCGGGAGGGCTGGACGGCCTCCTGCGGACCTCGGCATCCCATGAGGTGGCGTACGGTGTGGCGGCTGACCCGACTGGGACGCCCGCCCGTCGTCTGACATCGTGGTACCCGACCTGCCGCGCATCTTGAACACGAAAGTTTCGACTTGTGAGTGACACATCCCAGGACGGTGGGGTCGTGACGAGCGCCCGGCCATCCGCCGACGACGGCCTGAGTCCGGCCGAGCTGGCCGCCAGGTACGGCCTCTCGGTCAGCGGCGCCCGGCCGGGTCTCGCGGAGTACGTCCGCCAGCTGTGGGGACGCCGCCACTTCATCCTGGCCTTCTCCCAGGCGAAGCTCACCGCCCAGTACAGCCAGGCGAAGCTCGGCCAGGTCTGGCAGGTGGTCACCCCCCTGCTCAACGCCATGGTCTACTTCCTGATCTTCGGCCTGATCCTCGAAGCGGACCGGGGCATGTCGCGGTCCGTGTACATCCCGTTCCTCGTGACGGGCGTGTTCGTGTTCACCTTCACCCAGAGCTCGGTCATGGCCGGCGTACGGGCGATCTCCGGCAACCTCGGCCTGGTGCGCGCGCTGCACTTCCCGCGGGCCTCGCTGCCGATCTCCTTCTGCCTCCAGCAGCTCCAGCAGCTGCTGTTCTCGATGGTCGTGCTCGTCGTCATCGCGGTCGCCTTCGGCAGCTACCCGTCGCTCAGCTGGCTGCTGCTCGTGCCCGCGCTCGTGCTCCAGTTCGTCTTCAACGCCGGCCTCGCCATGATCGTGGCGCGGATGGGCGCCAAGACCCCCGACCTCGCGCAGCTGATGCCGTTCATCATGCGCACCTGGATGTACGCGTCGGGCGTCATGTTCTCCATCCCGATCATGCTCCAGGACAAGCCGGCCTGGATCGCCGACCTGCTCCAGTACAACCCGGCCGCCCTCCACATGGACCTGGTCCGGTTCGCGCTGATCGACGGCTACGGCGGCGCCAACCTTCCGCCGCACGTCTGGTTCGTCACCGTGGCCTGGTCCGTCGTCATCGGTGTGGGAGGCTTCGTGTACTTCTGGAAGGCGGAGGAGAGGTACGGCCGTGGCTGACCACGACACCGAGGGCCGGGTGCCCACCGTCATCGCGGACGACGTCCACATCGTCTACCGGGTCAACGGCGCCGGCGGCGGCCGGGGCAGCGCCACCGCGGCGCTGAGCCGGATCATCCGCAAGCGCAAGGGCGTCGCCGAGCGGGGCGTGCGCAAGGTGCACGCGGTGCGGGGCGTCTCCTTCACCGCCTACCGCGGCGAGGCCATCGGCCTCATCGGCACCAACGGCTCGGGCAAGTCGACCCTGCTGCGCGCCATCGCCGGACTGCTCCCCACCGAGAGCGGCAAGGTCTACACCGACGGCCAGCCCTCGCTCCTCGGCGTCAACGCGGCGCTGATGAGCGACCTGACCGGGGAGCGCAACGTGATCCTCGGCGGGCTCGCGATGGGCATGAGCCGCGAGGAGGTCAAGAGTCGATATCAGGACATCGTCGACTTCTCCGGGATCAACGAGAAGGGCGACTTCATCTCGCTGCCGATGCGGACCTACTCGTCCGGCATGGGCGCCCGTCTCCGCTTCGCGATCGCGGCCGCCAAGCAGCACGACGTCCTCATGATCGACGAGGCCCTCGCCACCGGCGACCGCAAGTTCCAGATCCGTTCCGAGGCGCGCATCCGTGAGCTGCGCAAGGAGGCCGGCACGGTCTTCCTGGTGAGCCACAGCAACAAGTCGATCAGGGACACCTGTGACCGTGTGCTCTGGCTGGAGAAGGGCGAGCTGCTCATGGACGGCCCGACCGACGAGGTCATCGCCGCCTACGAGCGCGAGACCGGCAAGTAGCCGGGAGCACCCCGCCGCCACGGCTCACAGCCGTCTTCGCCGGTCATACCGGTGGAGGCGGCTGTCGCTTTTTGCGCGTCGCGAACCCACCCGGAATGTTCATGCGGTCAACATCGGGCAGGATGAGCGCATGGCAGCGATCTCCGGAGGAAAGAACTACCACCACGGCGATCTGCGCAACGCCCTCATCGGCGCAGCCGTCGACCTCGCCACCGAAGGCGGCCCCGAACGGGTCGTGCTGCGCGAGGCGGCCCGCCGGGTCGGCGTCTCGCCCACCGCCGCCTACCGGCACTTCGACGGCCGCGGAGAGCTCCTCGCGGCCGTCCGGGAACACGCCCGCCGGGTGCTCGCCGACTCCATGGAACGGGCCGCCGTCCGCGCCCCCGGCGCCGACGACCCCGCCCTCGCCGCCGAGGCCCGGCTCGCCGCCCTCTGCCGCGGCTACGTAGCCTTCGCCGTCGACCACCCCGGCCTCTACCGGTCGGCCTTCAGCACCCCCCGTACCGCCTCCGGCCACAGCGACCACGACGCCGACGCCTCCGGCGCCGAGGTGCGCGCCTTCACGCTGCTCACCGACGCCCTCGCCGCCCTCGCGGCGACCGCCCGCCCGCCGCGCCCCGCCCGCCCCGCCGCCGAGGCCGCCGCGTGGTCGGCCGTACACGGACTGTCACTTCTGCTGCTCGACGGCCCCCTGTGCCGGCTGCCGGCCCAACGCCGTGCCGACGTCGTCGAGTCCACCCTCGCCATGGTGGTCTCCGGCACCCGCGCCGACTGAAAGTCAAGAAAAGGTGAACTACCCGTCCGTACGGGAAGGTTGACGCGGCCCCGGACGTTGTCCGCGAAGCGCCCGGCCCCCCGGCGCGGCACCCGGCCCCGTTCAACGTAAGCTGTACCGGTCTGTTTCGCGGCAAGTGGGGCGATACCCCTCGGCGTCCGGGCCACCGGGCGGTGAGCCACGGGCAGGGCTCGGCGGCGTGTCCGAAATAGGATGGATTCGATCCGCAGTGTAGAACGGGAGATGTGACGGCCATGACGCAGAATCTCCAACTCCACGAGGGTGTCGCCGTCCCCGCGTCGGGCAGCGGCCGGTGACGGGAACCCGGCAGGTGCGCCCCGACGCCACAGCGCGCACCACTCTCGGCAAGGCCGCGGACGAGAACTTCCCCGTGGCGCCCTTCTTCCTGCCGCGCGCGTGGCGCGACGACCTCATGGCCGTCTACGGCTTCGCCCGCCTCGTCGACGACATCGGCGACGGCGACCTCGCCCCCGGCGGCGCCGACGCCCGCCACCTGGGCGTTCCCCCCGAGCATGCCGACGACCGGCTCCTCCTCCTCGACGCCTTCGAGGCCGACCTGCGACGCGTCTTCGACCCCGCGGACGGCGCCCCCGGCCACCCGCTGCTGCGGGCCCTCGGCCCCACCGTCGCACGCTGCGGCCTCACCCCGGAGCCGTTCCTCGGCCTGATCGCCGCCAACCGCCAGGACCAGCTGGTCGGCCGCTACGAGACCTACGACGACCTCGCCGCGTACTGCGAGCTCTCCGCCAACCCCGTCGGCCGGCTCGTCCTCGCCCTCACCGGCACCGCGACCCCCGAGCGCATCCGCCGCTCCGACGAGATCTGCACCGCGCTGCAGATCGTCGAGCACCTCCAGGACGTCGCCGAGGACCTGGGCCGGGACCGGATCTACCTGCCCGCAGAGGACATGAAACGTTTCCACGTCACCGAGGACGAGCTCGCCCGGCCCACCGCCGGCGCCTCGGTGCGCGCCCTGATCGCCTTCGAGGCCGACCGCGCCCGCTCCCTGCTCGACGCGGGCGCCCCCCTGGTCGGTAGCGTCCGCGGCAGACTGCGCCTGCTGCTCGCCGGCTTCACCGCCGGGGGGTACGCGGCGCTCGACGCGATCGCGGCCGCCGGGTTCGACGTCCTGTCCGGACCTCCCAAGGCCGCCAAACCGAGTCTGATGCGCCGGGCGGGCGGCGTCCTGCTCGCGGCGCGGAGAGAGGGGTGAGCAGGACAGTGGAGGGACAGCCGCAGCCGTCCGCGCCGGTCCAGGCCGCGTACAGCTACTGCGAGGCCGTGACCGGACAGCAGGCCCGCAACTTCGCCTACGGGATCCGGCTCCTGCCGACCGAGAAGCGCCAGGCCATGTCGGCGCTCTACGCGTTCTCGCGCCGGGTCGACGACATCGGCGACGGGCCGCTCGCGCCCGGGGCCAAGCAGGACCGCCTGGACGCGACCCGCGCGCTCCTCGGCCGGATCCGCGACGGACACGTCGAGGAGGACGACACCGACCCGGTCGCCGTCGCCCTCGCCGACGCCGCCCGCCGCTTCCCGATCCCGCTCGGCGGGCTCGACGAGCTCATCGACGGCGTCCTCATGGACGTGCGCGGCGAGACCTACGAGACCTGGGACGACCTCAAGGTCTACTGCCGCTGCGTGGCCGGCGCCATCGGACGGCTCTCGCTCGGCGTCTTCGGCACCCAGCCCGGCGCCCCGGGCGCCGACCGCGCCGCCGAGTACGCCGACACCCTCGGCCTCGCCCTCCAGCTCACCAACATCCTGCGGGACGTACGCGAGGACGCCGCCAACGGGCGCACCTACCTGCCCGCCGACGACCTGGCCAAGTTCGGCTGCTCCGACGGCTTCGTGAGCGACACCCCGCCCGCCGGAGCCGACTTCACCGGCCTGGTCCACTTCGAAGTCCGCCGCGCCCGCGCCCTGTTCGCCGAGGGCTACCGGCTGCTGCCCATGCTGGACCGCCGCAGCGGTGCCTGCGTCGCCGCCATGGCCGGCATCTACCGCCGCCTCCTCGACCGGATCGAACGCGACCCCCAGGCCGTGCTGCGCGGCCGCGTCTCGCTGCCCGGACGCGAGAAGGCGTACGTCGCCGTCCGCGGCCTCTCCGGACTGGACGCCCGCCACATCTCCCGGCGCACGGTCAGGAGGCCCGCGTGAGGCGCGTACGAGGCGTTCGCCGGGCCGCGGCCCCGCACGCGACGACCCGCGGAGGCGTACCCGTCACCCCGGACCCGGGCCGGACAACCCCCGACGGCGTTCCGGCGTCCCTGAGCACGACGTACCGAGGGGAGACGCGATGACCGCGGACGACATCCGCGTCACGGGCGGCCACGCCGCCCTGCGGCCGCACGGCGGCGAGCGGCCGCACGCCGTCGTCGTCGGCGGCGGCCTCGCCGGAGTCACCAGCGCGCTGCAACTCGCCGAGGCCGGCGTGCGCGTCACCCTCCTCGAAGGACGGCCCCGGCTCGGCGGCCTCGCCTTCTCCTTCAGACGCGGCGACCTCACCGTCGACAACGGCCAGCACGTCTACCTGCGCTGCTGCACCGCCTACCGCTGGTTCCTCGACCGCGTCGATGGCGCCCACCTCGCGCCCGTACAGCCCCGGCTCGACGTACCCGTGCTCGACGTCGGACACCCGGCAGGACCCCGGCTCGGCCGGCTGCGGCGCACCGCGCTGCCCGTACCGCTGCACCTCGCCAAGAGCCTCGCCACCTACCCGCACCTCTCCCTCGCCGAACGCGCCGGCGTCGCCCGTGCCGCGCTCGCCCTGAAGAAGCTCGACCCCGCCGACCCCGCCCTCGACGGCATCGACTTCGCCACCTGGCTCGGCCGGCACGGCCAGTCCGCCCGCGCCATCGAGGCCCTGTGGGACCTCGTCGGCGTCGCCACCCTCAACGCCACCGCGCCGCACGCCTCCATGGGCCTCGCGGCGATGGTCTTCAAGACCGGACTGCTCTCCGAGAACGGCGCCGCCGACATCGGCTGGGCGCACGTCCCGCTCGGCGAGCTCCACGACACCCTCGCCCGCAAGGCCCTCGACTCCCTCGGCGTGCGCACCGAACTACGCACCAAGGCCGAGCGGATCACCCGCAGCGACGACGGCCGCTGGAGCGTCCAGGTGCCCGGCGAGACCCTTCGGGCCGACGCCGTCGTCCTCGCCGTACCCCAGCGCGAGACCCGCGAGCTGCTGCCGGACGGCGCCCTCGACGACCCCGACCGGCTCCTCGACATCGGCACCGCGCCCATCCTCAACCTGCACGTCGTCTACGACCGCAAGGTGCTGCGGCAGCCCTTCTTCACCGCGCTCGGCTCCCCGGTCCAGTGGGTCTTCGACCGCACCGAGTCCTCCGGGCTCACCGGCGGCGGTCAATACCTCGCCGTCTCCCAGTCCGCCGCCCAGGACGACATCGACGAACCCGTCGCCGTCCTGCGCGAGCGCTACCTCCCCGAGCTGGAGCGGCTGCTGCCGGCCGCGCGCGGCGCCGGGATCCGGGACTTCTTCGTCACCCGGGAGCGGACCGCCACCTTCGCCCCGACCCCAGGCGTCGGCCGGCTCCGCCCCGGCGCCGGCACCCACGCCCCCGGCCTGTACCTGGCCGGCGCGTGGACCGCCACCGGCTGGCCCGCGACCATGGAGAGCGCCGTCCGCAGCGGCTTCAGCGCCGCGGGCGCCGCACTCCGCGCCCTCGGCCGCCGCCATGACCATCCGCTGCAGGAGGCGGCATGAGTGTGAGTACCGGAACTAGAGGAGAGACCGTGCCGACTGTGCCCCCGGGAAATCCGGCCGTCGACACCGCGGACGTCGCCGCACTGCTGGAACGGGGCCGCGCCCTGTCCACGCCCGTCATGCGGGCGGCGATCGACCGCCTCGCGCCGCCCATGGACACCGTGGCCGCCTACCACTTCGGCTGGATCGACGCCCACGGCAAGCCGACCGACGGCGACAGCGGCAAGGCCGTCCGCCCCGCGCTCGCCCTGATCTCCGCCGAAGCCGCGGGCGCCGCCCCCGAGGTCGGCATCCCCGGCGCCGTCGCCGTCGAGCTCGTCCACAACTTCTCGCTGCTCCACGACGACCTCATGGACGGCGACGAGCAGCGCCGCCACCGCGACACCGTGTGGAAGGTGCACGGCCCCGCCCAGGCCATCCTGGTCGGCGACGCCCTCTTCGCCCTCGCCAACGAGCTGCTGCTCGAACTCGGCACCGTCGAGGCCGGCCGCGCCACCCGCCGCCTGACCACCGCCACCCGCAAGCTCATCGACGGCCAGGCCCAGGACATCTCCTACGAGCACCGCGAACGGGTCACCGTCGAGGAGTGCCTGGAGATGGAGGGCAACAAGACCGGCGCGCTGCTCGCCTGCGCCGTCTCCATCGGCGCCGTCCTCGGCGGCGCCGACGACTGCACCGCCGACAAGCTGGAGGAGTACGGCTACCACCTCGGCCTCGCCTTCCAGGCGGTCGACGACCTGCTCGGCATCTGGGGAGACCCGGAGGCCACTGGCAAGCAGACCTGGAGCGACCTGCGCCAGCGCAAGAAGTCCCTTCCGGTCGTCGCCGCCCTCGCCGCCGGCGGCCCCGCCTCCGAGCAGCTCGGCGAACTGCTCGCCGCCGACGCCAAGAGCAGCGACTTCGACTCCTTCTCGGAGGAGGAGTTCGCCACCCGCGCCGCTCTCATCGAGGAGGCCGGCGGCCGCGAGTGGACCTCCCAGGAGGCCCGCCGCCAGCACGCCATCGCCATCGAGGCCCTGCACGACGTGGACCTGCCGGCCCACGTCCGGGCCCAGCTCACGGCGCTGGCCGATTTCGTCGTCGTACGGAAGAGATGATCACCATCGCTCTGATATGAGTTCGCAGTCGCCGGCCGGTGCCACCGCGCACCGGCCGACGGCAGACCCGAAGAAGCAGAAGTACACCTACTGCACGAAGGGGAAGCCATGACAGCGACGACCGACGGAAGCGCCGGGGCCGTGGGACCCCGGGCAGCCGCGGCCAGCGAGACGACCGACACCGCGCCCGCTCCCGGAGCGGGCGGCCTCGACGAGGCCGCCAAGCGGGCCGCGGAACGCTCCGTGACACACCTGCTCGGCCGACAGGACGCCGAAGGCTGGTGGAAGGGCGACCTGGAGACCAACGTCACCATGGACGCCGAGGACCTCCTGCTGCGCAGGTTCCTCGGCATCCTCGACCCGGACACCACCCGCGCCGCCGCCCTCTTCATCCGGGGCGAACAGCGCGAGGACGGCACCTGGGCCTCCTTCTACGGCGGACCCGGCGAGCTCTCCACCACCGTCGAGGCCTATGTCGCCCTGCGGCTCGCCGGGGATCCGCCCGACGCCCCGCACATGGCCCGCGCCGCGGCCTGGATCCGCGAGCGGGGCGGCATCGCCGCCGCCCGCGTCTTCACCCGGATCTGGCTCGCCCTCTTCGGCTGGTGGCGCTGGGACGACCTGCCCGAGCTGCCGCCCGAGCTGGTCTTCCTGCCCAAGTGGTTCCCGCTCAACCTCTACGACTTCGGCTGCTGGGCCCGGCAGACGATCGTGCCGCTCACCGTCGTCTCCGCCAAGCGCCCGGTGCGGCCCGCGCCCTTCCCGCTGGACGAGCTGCACGTCGACCCGGCCCGCCCCAATCCGGCGAAACCCCTTGCCCCCGTGGCCAGTTGGGACGGCTTCTTCCAGCGCGTCGACAGGGGACTGCACCTCTACCGCAAGCTCGCCCCGCGCCAGCTGCGCAAGATCGCCATGGACGTCGCCGCCCGCTGGATCGTCGAGCGGCAGGAGAACGACGGCTGCTGGGGCGGCATCCAGCCGCCCGCCGTCTACTCGATGATCGCCCTCCACCTGCTCGGCTACGACCTCGACCACCCCGTCATGCGGGCCGGCCTCGAGTCCCTCGACCGGTTCGCCGTGTGGCGCGAGGACGGCGCCCGCATGATCGAGGCCTGCCAGTCCCCGGTCTGGGACACCTGCCTCGCCACCATCGCCCTCGCCGACGCCGGCGTCCGCCCCGACCACCCGGCGCTCGTCAAAGCCGTGGACTGGATGCTCGACGAGGAGATCGTCCGCAAGGGCGACTGGGCGGTGCGGCGGCCCGGACTCCCGCCCGGCGGCTGGGCGTTCGAGTTCCACAACGACAACTACCCCGACATCGACGACACCGCCGAGGTCATCCTCGCCCTGCGCCGGGTCAGGCATCCCGACCCCGCGCGGGTCCACGCGGCCGTCGTCCGGGGCGCCCGCTGGAGCGCCGGCATGCAGTCGAAGAACGGCGCATGGGGCGCCTTCGACGCCGACAACACCAGCCCCTTCCCCAACCGGCTGCCGTTCTGCGACTTCGGCGAGGTCATCGATCCCCCCTCGGCCGACGTCACCGCCCACATGGTCGAGATGCTCGCCTACGAGGGCAAGACCGCACACCCCCGCACCCGCCGCGGCATCGAGTGGCTGCTCGCCGAACAGGAGCCCAGCGGCGCCTGGTTCGGCCGCTGGGGCGTCAACTACGTCTACGGCACCGGCTCGGTGGTCCCGGCCCTCACCGCCGCCGGCCTGCCCGGCACCCACCCGGCGATCCGGCGGGCCGTCGCCTGGCTGGAGTCCGTACAGAACGAGGACGGCGGCTGGGGCGAGGACCTGCGCTCGTACAAGGAGCGGCAGTGGATCGGCCACGGAGCCTCGACCGCCTCGCAGACCGCCTGGGCGCTGCTCGCGCTGCTCGCGGCCGGCGAACGGGACTCCGCCGCGGCCCGGCGGGGCGTCGCCTGGCTGGTCGAGACGCAGGGCGAGGACGGCTCCTGGGACGAGCCGTACTTCACCGGCACCGGCTTCCCCTGGGACTTCTCCATCAACTACCACCTCTACCGGCAGGTCTTCCCGCTCACGGCGCTTGGCCGCTACGTGAACGGGGAGCCCGTGCTGTACGGCCTGGAGGGCGGCTGATGGCCCGGGAGCAGGCCGCGGGAGCGGCCGTACCGCCGCTGCTGATCGCCTGCGCGCTCGGCATCGAGCAGCTCGCGCTGCGCAGCGGCGACCGGGGCGGGGCGCCCGCGCCCGTCACCGTGGTACGGACCCGGATGGGCCCGGCGCACGCGCGCAGGGCCGTCTCCCGGGCCCTGGAGAAGGAGCCCTGGCGGGACGCGGCCGTCATCGCCTCCGGCTTCTGCGCCGGCCTCGCGCCGGGGATGCACCCCGGCGACCTGATCGTCGCCGACGAGACCCGTGGCCCCGACGGGACCACGCCCTGCACCGGGACCGGGCTCCTGGCCGAGGCGCTCGTCCGGGCCGTACCCGGCCGCACGGTCCACACCGGGCCGCTGACCGGCTCCGACCACGTGGTGCGCGGCCCCGAGCGGGCCGCGCTGCGGGCCGGCGGGGCGATCGCCGTCGACATGGAGTCCGCCGCCACCCTCCGTACCGCCGTGGCCGCCGGACCCCGCCCGGTTGCGGCCGTACGAGTGGTCGTGGACGCTCCAGAACATGAACTGGTCCGGATCGGCACGGTGCGCGGTGGAATATCGGCTTTCCGCGTTCTTCGTGCCGTCCTTCCCGCATTCTTCGAATGGCACCGTTCTTTGCTGCTCCCCAGGAGGTGAGCGAGTTATGGCCATGCCGCTCCGTCAGTCCATCCGGGTCGGGACCTACCTCTTCGAACAGAAGCTCCGCAAGCGGGAGAAGTTCCCCCTCATCGTCGAGCTGGAGCCGTTGTTCGCCTGCAACCTCAAGTGCGAGGGCTGCGGCAAGATCCAGCACCCGGCGGGCGTGCTCAAGCAGCGCATGCCGGTCGCCCAGGCGGTCGGCGCCGTCCTGGAGTCCGGGGCGCCGATGGTCTCCATCGCCGGCGGCGAGCCGCTGATGCACCCTCAGATCGACGAGATCGTTCGTCAGTTGGTGGCCAAGCGGAAGTACGTCTTCCTGTGCACCAACGCCATGCTGCTGCGCAAGAAGCTCGACGAATTCACCCCCTCGCCGTACTTCGCCTTCGCCGTGCACATCGACGGGCTGCGCGAGCGGCACGACGAATCCGTCGCCAAGGAGGGCGTGTTCGACGAGGCGGTGGCCGCGATCAAGGAAGCCAAGCGGCGCGGCTTCCGGGTCACCACCAATTCGACCTTCTTCAACACCGACACCCCGCAGACCATCATCGAGGTGCTCAACTTCCTCAACGACGACCTCCAGGTCGACGAAATGATGATCTCGCCCGCCTACGCCTACGAAAAGGCCCCCGACCAGGAGCACTTCCTCGGCGTCGAGCAGACCAGGGAACTCTTCAAGAAGGCCTTCGCGGGCGGAAACCGGCGCCGCTGGCGGCTGAACCACTCGCCGCTCTTCCTCGATTTCCTGGAAGGCAAGGCCGATTTCCCGTGCACCGCGTGGGCGATCCCCAACTACTCCCTCTTCGGGTGGCAGCGCCCCTGCTATCTGATGAGCGACGGCTACGTCCCCACGTACCGCGAGCTCATCGAGGAGACGGACTGGGACAAGTACGGCCGCGGCAAGGACCCGCGCTGCGCCAACTGCATGGCGCACTGCGGCTACGAGCCCACCGCCGTCCTCGCCACCATGGGCTCGCTCAAGGAGTCGCTGCGCGCGGTCCGGGAGACCGTCTCCGGGAACAACGGGTGAGCGAGTCATGAAGGGCGAGTTCGACCTGCGGGCGCTGCTCGCCGAGCGCGGCGGCGAGCGTTACGAGCTGCACGCCCGCCACCTCAACCACCAGCTCCCGCGCATGCTCCACACCATCGGCTTCGACAAGGTCTACGAGCGGGCGGAGGGCGCCCACTTCTGGGACGCCGACGGCGCCGACTACCTCGACATGCTCGCCGGCTTCGGCGTCATGGGCCTCGGCCGGCACCACCCCGTCGTCCGCAAGGCCCTGCACGACGTCCTCGACGCCCAGCTCGCCGACCTCACCCGCTTCGACTGCCAGCCGCTGCCCGGACTCCTCGCCGAGCGGCTGCTGGCCCACAGCCCCCACCTCGACCGGGTCTTCTTCGGCAACAGCGGCACCGAGGCCGTGGAGACCGCGCTCAAATTCGCCCGGTACGCCACCGGCCGGCCGAGGGTCCTCTACTGCACCCACGCCTTCCACGGCCTCACCACCGGCTCCCTCTCCGTCAACGGAGAGAGCGGCTTCCGGGACGGCTTCGCCCCGCTGCTGCCCGACACGGCGATCGGGCTCGGCGACCTCGACGCCCTGGAACGGGAGCTGCGCAAGGGCGACGTGGCCGCCTTCGTCGTCGAACCCATCCAGGGCAAGGGCGTCCACGCCGCCCCGCCGGGCTTCCTGCGCGCCGCACAGGAGCTGCTCCACCGGCACGGCGCCCTTTTGATCGCCGACGAGGTGCAGACCGGCCTCGGCCGGACCGGCGACTTCTACGCGTACCAGCACGAGGACGGCGTCGAGCCGGATCTGGTCTGCGTCGCCAAGGCGCTCTCCGGCGGCTACGTGCCGGTCGGCGCCACCCTCGGCAAGGACTGGATCTTCAAGAAGGTCTACTCGTCGATGGACCGGGTCCTGGTCCACTCGGCCAGTTTCGGCTCGAACGCGCAGGCCATGGCGGCCGGGCTCGCCGTGCTCTCGGTGATGGAGTCCGAGGGGACGGTCGCCCACGTCCGCCGGATCGGCGACCTGCTCGCCTCCCGGCTGCGGGAGCTCGTACCGCGCTACGAGCTGCTGCACGAGATCAGGGGCCGCGGACTGATGATCGGCATCGAGTTCGGCCGCCCCTCCTCGCTGGGCCTGCGCAGCCGCTGGACGATGCTCCAGACGGCCCGCAAGGGCCTCTTCGCCCAGATGGTCGTGGTGCCGCTGCTGCAGCGGCACCGGATCCTGACACAGGTGTCGGGCGACCACCTGGAGGTGATCAAGCTGATCCCGCCGCTGATCATCGACGAGGAGGACGTGGACCGCTTCGTGACCGCCTTCACGGCGGTGATGGACGACGCCCACGGTGGCGGCGGCCTGATGTGGGACTTCGGGAAGACGCTGGTCAAGCAGGCCGTGGCGCAGCGCTGACCGGATCCGTACGCGCGGCCGCGCGCGGGTTTTGCCTCTGGGGCAAGAAACTTGCCCCAGAGGAAAGATCCTGGCGGAATGGAGGCATGGACCACCACCCCGGGGAGCAGTCCCCGGAACCAGCCCCGCCCGGTGACACGGGAGCGGTAGCCGCTTCCGGTGTCGAGGATGCTCCCGGTGCCGCTTCCGGTGCCGGGGATGTTTCCGGCGGCCTGCCGGACGTCGCCCCGCAGCTGCGCGGGCTGCGCCGCCGGCGCGGGCTCACCCTGGAGGCCGCGGCCCAGCGGGCCGGTCTCTCCCCGGCGCACCTTTCACGGCTGGAGACGGGCCGTCGGCAGCCCTCGCTGCCCATGCTGCTCGCCCTCGCCCGTACCTACGGTACGACCGTCTCCGAGCTGCTGGGCGAGGTGCCCCCGGAGCGTGACCCGGTGATCCGGGCCGGGCGGGCCGAGGCCGTCGAGGCCGACGGCTGGACCTACCGCCCCGCGGGCGGTGCCGGCCGTGCCATGCAGGCGCTGCGCGTCCATGTGCCGTACGCCACGAGCGCCGACATCGTGCGGGTCCATCCGGGGGAGGAGTGGATCCACGTCCTGGAGGGGCGGGTGCGGCTCGCGCTGGGAGACGCCGTACACGTCCTCGACCCGGGAGACGGTGCGCACTTCGACTCGCTCACCCCGCACCGCATCGGCGCCGCCACCCGCGGCGGCGCCGAGCTGCTGTTCGTCCACACGCTGATGCAGAGCCCCGTCGCCGAACTGTGCCTCGGCGGCGGGGCGCGGCACCGGCGCTGATCCTTCGCGCCGTTCCTTCGCCGCCCTTCCTTCGATGCCATTCCTTCGGAAAGGACCGACATGTCCGAGAAGTCCGCACCGGTCACCGGCGAAGAGCGCGGTGGCGGCAAGTTCCCCAAGGGGCTGGTGCTCCGCCTCTTCGCCTATCTGATCGCCGGACACCTCTTCGCCGGCTTCCTCTACCTGCTGTTCATGCTCGGCGGGCAGAACCAGTAGCCGCGAGGGGCGGTGGCCGGGACTACGCCTCGGCGAGCAGCCGGTCCCGCAGCTGCTCCCGGGTCTCCGGGGCGAGCCGCAGGCCCTCGACCAGGTAGGCGTCCACCGAGCCCCAGGTCTCCTCGATCGTCTCGAAGGCGGCCCGCAGATAGTCCACCCGTGCGTCGAAGAGCGGGCTCAGCAGCTCCATCACCTCGGGCGACATCCCGTCCGGGGCGGTGGAGCTGCGCTGCACCTTGTAGCGGCGGTGCGGCGCGTTCGACTTGAGGTAGTCCTCCTCGATCGCCTCGCGCTCCACGCCGACCGCGAGCAGCGAGATCGCGATCGCCAGGCCCGCCCGGTCCTTGCCGGCGGCGCAGTGCATCAGCGCGGGGACGCTGTCCTCGGCCATCGCGTGCAGGATGCGGCTGTGCTCCGCCGTCCGCTCGACAATCATCTTCTGGTACGAACCAGACATTCGGGCCGCTGCCTTGCCGTCCGCCAGGATCTCGCGAAGCTGCGGCAGGTCACCCGAATGCACCAGCTTCCAGAACTCCTTGCCGTCGGCCGGATCGTTGAGGGGTACGTTCACGTTCCGTACGCCCGGAAGCTCCACGTCCGGCCCCTCGACGCGCCGGTCGGCCTCGTTGCGGAAGTCGAAGACGGTGTGCAGGCCCAGCGTGGCCAGAAACGCGGCGTCCTCCGGCGTGGCGTGTGCCAGGTGGCCGCTGCGGAAGAGCCGCCCGGGGCGCACGGTCCGGCCGTCCGCCGTCGGCAGCCCGCCGAGGTCGCGGAAGTTGCGTACGCCGGTGAGCTCGGGCTCGGTCGTCGCTTGCGTCACGGATGCTCCTGGTCTCGAGATCGGTTCCTGGGGCAATCATCCAGGTGAGACGCCCTGCGCGCACCCCCTCGGGCGGGAATGAGAAAACTGTCCGAATTGAGGGTTTAGGGATAACGCGCCCTGGTTGCTGGGGAGATGGGATTCGGTGCGTGAGCAGCGTCATAACCGTGACGGACCGTGCCTGATCGTCTTTCCCAAATTCCCTCCTGGAAAGGGAAATCGAGGGGTCGTCATCCACGGAGGGTGACCGGAATTCCGGCCGAATTTCACGCATGCGAAGGGGTGGTGAAAACAGTGGCTTGTTCGCGCCTACCCCGCTCGTCTAGCGTCGCGCTCAATCCGGACGGACCGCCGAATCCTGCCACCGCCCGGAATCCGCACCCACCCGTGTAAGGCAGGAGCGGGGGACCCAGGTAGTACGCCGATCCCTCGATGAAGGACGGCTTTGGGGTGAAGTCGCGTCACCACGCGACCGGACATCTCCAGTCCGAACCCGACAGCTCACCTCGCAGGCGACGGAGAGGAATTCGCCATGCCCGCGAAGGGTAAGCACCGCCGTCCCAAGGTCAACCCGATCACCCGCGGGTTCGTCGCCGCCGGCACCGGTGGCGCCGTCGTTGCCCTGCCGCTCATCGGCGCGACCGGCGCGCACGCCGCCGAGAAGGCCGCCCCGGCCGTGACGCCCCAGCAGGCCGTCGCCGCCGCGGTTCCCGCCAAGGCCCCTGCCGCCGCCCCCGCCGCCGCCTCGAAGACGTACTCCGTCGTCCGCGGCGACTACCTGTCCAAGATCGCCGCCGAGCACCACCTCGCGGGCGGCTGGCAGAAGCTCTACCGCGACAACCGCCAGGTCGTCGGCGACAACCCCTCGCTGATCCTCCCGGGCATGAAGCTCACCCTCGGCGCCAAGAACACCGCCAAGGGCGACCACGCGCCGAAGGCCGCCGCCCCGGAGCGCGCCTCCAAGAGCTCAGCCGACACCTCGCGCGCCTCCCGCGGCAGCGAGCGTCCGGCCGCCGCGGCAGCCACCTCGGCGGACTCGTCGGCGCCCTCTTCTTCCTCCTCCTCTTCCTCCTCCTCGTCGTCCTCGGCCGGTGCGGCCTCCTCCTCCGGCTGGGTCGCCCCCGTCGCCGGCGGCGGCATCTCGACCCCGTACCGGGCCGCCGGTGCGATGTGGTCCTCCGGCTACCACACCGGTGTCGACTTCATCGCCTCCTCCGGCACCACCGTCCGTGCCGTCGGCGCCGGCACCGTCTACTCCGCCGGCTGGAGCGGCGCGTACGGCAACGAGGTCGTCATCCAGCACGCCGACGGCAGCTACTCGCAGTACGCCCACCTCTCCTCGCTGTCCGTCTCCGCCGGCCAGTCCGTGAGCGGCGGGCAGCAGATCGGCCTGTCCGGTTCGACGGGCAACTCCACCGGCCCGCACCTGCACTTCGAGATCCGCACCGGACCGAGCTACGGCTCCGACGTCGATCCGCTGGCCTACCTGCGCCAGCACGGCGTCAGCATCTGACACCCGCTTCACCGCGGAGGGCCCGGCACCTGTGTGCCGGGCCCTCCGGCGTATTCCGGCTTGGTGCAATCTTTATCGGTGGCATATGTCACCCGGCGTCAACCCCTCCTTACGGTCGCGTAGGTCACACCCGTAAGGGAAAGATGTGCTCCCGTGGCAGACGATTCGAGATCAAGAGACAAGAACGCATTCGGGTCGTACGCGGCGATCGGTGACAGCTTCACCGAGGGCGTCGGAGACCCCGGGCCCGACGGGACCTACGTCGGATGGGCGGACCGGTTCGCGGTCCTGCTCGCCGACCAGCTGCCGGAGCACGACGAGTTCCGCTACGCGAACCTGGCCGTACGCGGACGGCTCCTGGACCAGATCGTGGCGGAGCAGGTCCCCCGGGCGAAGGAACTCGCCCCCGACCTGGTGACCTTCTGCGCCGGCGGCAACGACATCATCCGCCCCGGCACCGACCCCGACGACGTCGCCGAGCGCTTCGAGCGCGCCGTGGCCGACCTGACCTCCGCCGTCGGCACCGTCATGGTGACCACCGGCTTCGACACGCGTGACGTCCCCGTCCTCAAGCACCTGCGGGGGAAGATCGCCACCTACACGGCGCACGTGCGGGCCATCGCCGACCGCTACGACTGCCCCGTGCTCGACCTCTGGTCGCTGAAGTCCGTCCAGGACCGCCGTGCCTGGGACGACGACCGGCTCCACCTGTCGCCCGACGGCCACACCCGGGTCGCGCTGCGCGCCGCCCAGGTCCTCGGCCTGCCCGTGCCGGCCGACCCGGACCAGGCGTGGCCCCCGCTGCCGCCCCGGGGCACCCTGGAGGTCCGCAAGGACGACATCTACTGGGCGAAGGAGTACCTGGTCCCCTGGATCGGGCGCCGGCTGCGCGGCGAGAGCTCCGGCGACCACGTGGAGGCCAAGCGCCCCGACCTCATGCCGCTGTAGCGGTCAGGGGTTCTTCGCCGGTATGCGCTCCAGGACGCCGCCGGCGAACACGTCGTACAACGGCAGCGTCTCCAGGTGGACATAGCCGATGTGACAGTCGCACGCGGCGAGCGGGCAGGCGCGCGGGCGCAGCGCCGCACGGTACGAGCCGTCGTACAGGTTGCCCAGCTCGGACGTGACGAAGTGGCAGCGCCGCACCGTCCCGTCGCCGTCCACCGAGACGACCGACTCGCCGGTGCGGCACGGCAGCCCCGCCGAGCGGTGCGGGCTGCGGCTGTACGGGAAGAGGGGGTCGAGGACCGTCCAGGCCTCGGCCTCCTCGTCCGTGTAGCTGTGACCCTCGGCCGCGTTCACCCACAGATAGACATCGTCCGGCAGCTCGGCCCGCAACCGCCTCGCGTGCTCCCGGTGCTCCGGCAGGCCGACGATACCGACGCTGAAACGGATGCCCTGCTCCGCGAGTGCCAGGCACTTGCCGAGGAACCGCTCGTACGGCGTCTGGCCCGGGTGGTACGTACACCACAGCGCCACCGTCTGCGGGTCCGCCTCGGCCAGCCACTCCGTACGGCAGCTCAGATTGGTCTGGATCGCGACCCGCTCCACGTGCGGCAGCCGGGACAGCTCGACCATCGCCCGCCGGTACCAGGACCGCACCAGGCCCTCGCCCCACGGCGTGAACAGGATCCGCAGCCGGTCCTCGCTCTGCGCGCCCGCCCAGCCGGCGAAACGCTCGAGCGCCGCGCGGTCGGCGCGCAGCTGCTCACGGCTGTCGCGGCGCTTGGCGAAGGGGCAGTACGGGCAGTCGTAGTCGCAGGAGGCGAGCGGGCCGCGGTAAAGGAGCGTCAGATCCATGGCGTGCCCCGCTACTTCGCCTCGTACGCGGCCATCGCCGCCCGCACGGACGGCGAGAACAGCTCGGGCCCGAGTCCGTCCGCGTGCGCGAGGCCCTCGGGGGAGAGCCGCAGCAGCCCGGTCGGCGCTCCGGTGTCCAGCCAGCCGAGGGCCGCGAAGCGGGCCAGCTCGGCCGCGAAGTCCGTGAACGGCGAACCGCCGAACCGCTCTGCGTAGCCGGCCAGGGTCATGCCCTCGGCCTGGAGCAGCGACTGCAGCAGATGGCGGCGGCGCGCCTCGTCCGCGTCGACCCGGCGGCCCACCTCGGCCCGGGAGAAGTCCGTCGTCTCCGTGTACGTGTCGATGATCGAGCGGATCTGCGGCATCCCGACCGCGTAGTCGAAGGAGTAGTGCAGCTCCGAGGTGTAGGAGCGGGCCCCGCAGCCGAGACCGATCATGCCGTCCGTCTGGCAGGCGTAGTCGTCGGGGCCGAGCGGCGGCGCGTCCGCCCGGCGGAACATGCGCATCGACACCTGCTCGTAGCCGTGGGCGAGGAGATGGTCCCGGCCGTGGCGGTAGAGCCGGAGGCGCTGCTCGTCCCACGCGCGGTCGGCGGCGGGGCCAGGCTCGCCGGCCTGGCGTCCGAGGCCGGTGAGGGGACGGACGTACAGCGGGTAGACGTACAGCTCCTCGGGGCGCCAGGCGAGCGCGGCGTCCAGCGAGCGGCGCCAGGACTCCTCGGTCTGGCCGTCGATCCCGTAGATCAGGTCGATGTTGAGGACCGGGACGCCCGTGTCCCGGATGCGGCCGAGGGCCGCCTCTACGTCCGCGCGGCGCTGCGGGCGCACGGCGGCGCGGGCCTCCGCCTCGACGAAGCTCTGCACCCCGATGCTCAGCCGGGTCGCGCCCCGCTCGGCGAGCACCGCGAGCCGGTCGGCGGTCGCCGTGGACGGCGAGGTCTCCACCGACAGGGGCACCGCCCGCAGGTCGACGCCCATGCGCCGCTCAGCGATGTCGCAGAGCCGCTCCAGCTCGCCGGCGGTCAGGAAGGTGGGCGTGCCGCCGCCGAACGCGGCCGTGGCGAACCGCACCGGCGCCGCGTCCCCCAGCGCCTCGCGCACCGCCGCGGCCTGCCGGTCGAGAGCGTCGAGGTAGCGGGTGGTCAGCTCGTCCGGGGCGCCGATCCGGGTGAACAGATTGCAGAAGCCGCAGCGGACCTCGCAGAACGGTATGTGTGCGTAGAGGGAGAGCGCGTCCTTCGGCTCGTCCGCCCAGAGTCCGGCGAGCGGGGGCCGGTCGGGCAGCGGACGGTAGGCGGTCTTGTGGGGGTACGCGTAGACGTAACTGCGGTACGGGCGGGGGGTCCCGGTCTCGTTGCCGGACTCGGTCTCGGAGACGGTCTCGGTCTCGGTCGTGGTCATGCGGTGGTCTCCAGGACGAACTGGGCGTACGGCACCGTCCACACGGCCTCGTGCCCCAGCCGGTGGCCGGTGAAGCCGTCGTCCCCGTACGCCGTGCCGTGGTCGGAACAGACGATCGCGAAGCATTCGCGGCGGCTGCTCATCGCCGCGAACAGCCGGCCGATGTGCCGGTCCACGTACTCCAGGGCGGCGGCGTGGCTGGCGCGGGAGTCGCCGGCCTCAACGGTCGCGCCCGGCAGGTGGAACCAGTTGGGCTGGTGCAGGGCGGAGACGTTGACGAACAGGAACAGCCGCCGGTCGCGGGGGAGCGCGGCGACGACCTCCTCCGCCCGGGCCACCTGCGACTCGAACGAGGTCGGCGAGGCCACCCCGAACGACGGCTCCCAGTGGCTCTCCTGGAACAGACCGGGGAGCACGCTGCCGAGCGGCGGCCGCCCGTTGAAGAAGCCGACCCCGCCGACGCACACGGTCCGGTAGCCCTCGTGCGCGAGCGCCGAGACCAGGTCGGGGGTGTCGTGGAAGACGTACGTGCCGTCGGCGGTGGTCTCGCTGCCCGCGAACCGGGCGGCGAACAGCCGGGGGTGCGGCCCTGGCGTGGCCGGAGTGGGCAGGAAGCCCGCGAAGATCGCCTGGTGGGAGGCGTAGGTGAAGCTGCCGGGCGCGTGCCGGCGCTCCCAGACGCCACCGGGCAGATGGCGGGCCAGGTTCGGGATGCGGCCCTGGGCGGCGAGCTCGGCGGCGACGTCGTAGCGGAGGGTGTCGAGGGTGACCAGGAGCAGGTCGTGGCTGCCGACGATGTCGTTCATGTCGAGCTCGGCTGACGGCGCGGGCGGTGCGGGGGCCGGTGCAGGAGCCGGTACGGTCTCGGCCGCGGGTGCGGGCGGGGGGATCACGGGGTGCTCGTTCCTGTGGTGGTGCTAAGGGTGCGAAGGGTGCGGTGGTGCGGGCGGCCGGGGCCGTCGCCGAGCCGGAGCAGGTCGGCGACCTGGGCCGCGTAGGTGTCCTGGTCCTCGGCGCCGCTGCCCGGCAGGCCGGTGAGGCCCGGCAGCAGGTCGCCGAAGGCGTTGACCTCGCCGACGGCGAACCGGCGCCAACCCGCCGTCGGCAGCAGGTCGACCCCGACGCAGCGGGTGCCGGGGAAGGCGGCCGCGGCCCGCTCGCAGACGTCGAGCGCGTCCGCCCAGCGGCTCCCGGCCCCCGCCACGGCGGCCCGCGCGGCGGTCAAGTCGCCCCGGGCGCCGCCGAGATGCAGGTTGGTCATGGGGGAGCGACTGGTGCGGACGACGGCGTGGGTGGCCCGCCCGCCGACGACCACCACCCGCAGATCGGCCGCCCGGCCGCCCTGGGCGGCCTTCGGCAGCCAGCGCTCGATGTGCAGCCCGTCCGGGGCCAGGGCGTCCACCAGCGCGGCCACCTCCCCCTCCGTGTGGTAGCGCCGCACCCGCAGCGAGTTGAACAGCCGTCCGTCCGGGGCCCGTTCCACCGACGTGGTGGCCTGCACCCGGCCCGCGCCGGCCGTCTCCACCGCGAGCACGCCCGAGGCGGAGGACCCGTGCGCGAGCTTCACGAACACCCGGCGCAGGCCGTCCCGCACCGTGAGCGCCCGCACGTCCGCCCAGCCGCGCACCTCGGGCGCGTCGGGGCCCGAGGTGGGGGAGTCGGGCACCGGCACCCCGGCCGCCCGCAGCCGCCCGTGGGTCAGCCGCTTGTCGAACAGCACGGCCGGCTCGGCCGGGTCGTCGACCAGCGTCGCCCCCGCCTCGACCACCTGGGCGGCGAGCTCCGGCAGGGCGGCGGTGAACCCCTCGTACCAGCGCAGCGATCCCTCCACCCGGGCCGGGTCGGCCGCGCCGCGCAGCAGCCGGTCGACCTCCGGGTCCTCCCCGGGCGTGTCGACCCGGACCGTCTCACCGGCGTGGAACTCCGCACGCCCGCGCAGCACGTCGAGCCACCGCACCACCCGCGCCTCCTGCAGCCCGGCGGCGCGCACCGCGTCGCGGAAGAACCGGACGCGGCGGCTCTCCGGGTTGCCGACGACGGCCACGCGAAGGCCCGCGGAGGTGGTCACTCGCCGACCGCGGTGTACCGGTTGAGCTCGCCGTCGTACTCGTCCGGCTGCTGCCGGTCGGCCACGTCCACGTCCACACCGTGCGGCGCGAGCGCGGCCACGATCCGCTCGCTCATCTCCTCCGACAGGTAGTGGTGCGACAGGTCGAGGCGCTTCAGATGGGCGAGCGACCGCTGCCCGTCGAGCAGTGCCTGCCCGCCCGCGTCGGTGAGCGTGCCCATCGACAGGTCGAGCTCGGCCAGCCGGGCGACGACCGGGGCGCCCGCGACGGCGGCCGCCACCGCGTCCTGCGTGACGCAGTTGCGCAGCCCCAGATAGCGCAGCGCGGGCAGCCGGTCACCGGCCAGGACCGGCTCCAGGTCCCCGGGCGTGCTGTCACCCCCGTACCAGTCGGTGCCGAGCCACAGCTCCAGGTGCTCAAGGGCGGGCAGGTCGCACGCGGCGATGTCCCGCACCAGCGCGGCCGGCAGCCCGCCCGTCTCCACGACCAGCCGGCGCAGCCCCTCGTGCCGGACCGGCGGGAACGCCAGCTCGGTGGAGCCCCGGACGCCCAAGGTGGTGAGCCGCGGATAGGCGGCCAGCAGCGGGGTCACGTCGGATTGCACGATCCACGAGATCTCGCAGTCCTCGGACAGCATGTCGCCGAGGAAGACCGCCTCCAGCGCGGGGAATTCGTCCTTCGCCCCCACCAGTGCCTCCACGATCCCGGCCGAGGACGTCTCGTACGCCTCGTCCCAGCCGCCCACGATCAGGGCCCGCACCCGCGTGGTGTCGACCGCCTCGACGAAGCGCGCGAAGCGCTGCTCCCACTGCTCGTCGCCTTCGTCGCAGTAGGTCGGCGTGGACAGCCGCCAGGCCACGGAGGCGGCGTCCGGCAGCGTGCCGTCGGCCTCCCGCTCCGGGAAGTCGAACGACGGCAGCCCGTCCAGCTCCTGCAGGTAGTGCGACACGGTCATGAGTGCTCCCCGTCCCCGACGGCGTTGATCGGCTGATGCGAGAAGTTCTACCAAGCGGCACTGACAAAGCCCCCGCCGGGCCCGGCGCGTGGACGTGCGGCGCGGCGTTCGCGTGTCCGCAGCCGATTGTTCCTCCTTGTCCTGTAATCATCTGAAGTGATGGAACCGTCGAGCGTCGACCGGTGTCCCCGGCCCGAGAGGAGGGGGCGTTCGTTGCCCGTCCGCCATGTCCTCACCGTCCTGCTGCTCGCCCTGAGCACCCTGCTCGGCACCACACCGACCGCCACAGCGAACGGCGGCGGCCGCACCCCCGGACCCGGCGCGCACCCGCGCTCGTTCACCATCTCGGGCATCGACCTCCACGACGCCCACATCGCCAAGTTCGACGGCGCCTACTACATGTACGGCTCGATGTACGCCTGCGGCTTCGAATGGAACGTGTACGGCACCCCCTGGTGCGGGTTCGGCGTCTCCACCGCCCCCACCCCGCGAGGTCCCTGGAGCGCCCCCAAGCAGCTGTTCGACCCGGCCACGGTCGACCCGTGGACCGACGACTCCTGGCAGGGCACCTGCGGCGGCACCGGCCAGGGCTGCTTCAACCCGCGGATGATCCGCCGCAGCGGATGGGGACTCGACGACGGCGCCTTCATCCTCTGGTTCAACAGCCCCCGGCACTACACGATCAGCCGGACCAACGCCTACAACGCGATGGGCTGCGCCTCGGCGGCCGGCCCCTGCGGCCCCGGCGTCACGCCGAACGGCTCGTACACCAAGCCCGAACTCGCCATCTGCAAGGGCAACGGCGACTTCGGCTTCATCGACTCCGGCACCCGCGGCGACCCTCCCGCCCTCGTCTGCACCCTCCCCGGCACCGCACAGCTCAACATCGAGCAGATCGACCCCTCGGGGACCGGCGGCCAGGGCATCGGCGTCCGCAAGGTCGCCGGCCTGCGGAACGTCGAGGGGCCGGGCGGCTATTGGGACCCCAGGACAGGGCAGTACATCCTCACGTACGCCGACCCCGCCTGCGGCTACTGCACCGGCACCCCCATCGGCTACGCCACCGCCCCCTCGCTGTACGCCGGCTGGAGCGCCCCCGACAACATCGGCTGGAGCGCACCGGCCAACGGCCGCCGCATCTTCAACGGCAACAGCTGCGGCGGCCAGCCCCGCACCGTCGCCGTCCTCGACGGGCAGCCCTGGCAGATCATCGACCTGTGGCTGGGCACCCGCAACGAAGCGGCGGCCGCCACCCATCTCGTCCCGCTCTCCTACCGCCCCGCACCGGGCGTCGCCGGCGACGGACTGGTCTGGCGGCCGCCGCTCGCCCTCCACTGCTGAGGACGGGGTACGGCGCCCGGGCCTCTCCGCGTCCGGAGAGGTGAAGGACGAGCCCGCCCAGGAGTGGCGCGGCGGTGGCGGGGCCGGGGACTGGTGGGATGTGCGCGCCGTCACACCGCCGAAGGGACCGCCCATGACGCCCCGTCACCCCGCCGACCGACCCGCCCGTTCCGTTCCCGCCGCCCGCCTGCTCGCCGTAGCCGCCACGCTCGGCGGACTGCTCCTCGGCGCCGCCGCACCCGCCGTCGCCGCCGCCCCGGGCACCACGGCCCGTCCCGCCGCCGTACGGGCCGCGGAGGCATCCACCATCTCCGTCAGCGGCAGCGGCCGGGCGTCCGCCGCGCCCGACCTGGCCGTGGTGTCGGTGGGCGTGGAGGCGACCCGTAAGACAGCCAAGGAGGCGATGGCCGCGCAGAGCACGGCGGCCAAGGCGCTCCTCGCCGGGCTGCACGGACAGGGCATCGCCGACCGGGACATCCGCACCGAGAGCCTGTCCCTGTCACCCGTCTACACCCAGAACAAGGCCGGCGAGAGCAAGGTGACCGGCTACCAGGCAGGGCAGAGCTTCTCCGTGAAGGTGCGCGACATCGACAGGACCGGCCAGGTCGTCGGCGCCGTCAACGACGCCACCGGGGACGCGGGCCGGGTCAACGGCGTCACGTTCGACGTCTCCGACCCGACCGCGCTGCGCGCCAAGGCCCGGGAGGCCGCCCACCACGACGCCTACGACAAGGCGGCCCAGCACGCCAGGCTCAGCGGCCGCCGGCTGGGCCGGCTGATCTCGCTGACCGAGGGCGAGAGCGCACGGCCCGGCCCCGGCGCCATGCAGAGCGCACCCGCCGACGGCGGCGAGGGCGTCGCGATCGCTCCCGGCGAGATCGAGGAGCACGTGACGGTCCAGGCGGTCTACGAGCTGATCTGACCCGTCGCGCCGGAGGTGGTGCCGGGCGCGTCGGCCGTTCCGGCGGTGTCCCGCCCGTCCGACCCGTCCGGCCCGGCCAGCCCGTCCGGCCTGTCCGAACCATCCGACCCGTCCGGCCCGGTCGCTCCGTCCAGGCCGTCCAGGGACGGCAGTCCGAGCTCCCGGGCGAGTGCCGCGTCCGCCCACTCCAGCATCGTGGTGCGGGCGAGCGAGCCGGTGTACGAGGTCATCTGGACGGCCAGGCCGTCCAGGAACGCGGTGAGCCGCCAGGCGGCGGCTGTCGGGTCCGGGCACGGGAACTCGCCGGCCGCCGCACCCTCGGAGATCACCGCCGTCAGCGCCGCCTTCCACTCCCGGTCCAGCGAACCGGCGACCTCGCGCAACGCCGGTTCGCGCAGCGCGGCCGCCCAGCCCTCGATCCACAGCCGCCAGCCCTTGGCCTGGCCGGTCGGGGCGTACCAGCGGACCGCCGCCCGGAGCCGGCGCACCGCCGTGGAGCGGCGGCCGAGCAGTGTGCGCAGCCGGTCCAGGTCCTTCTCGGCCGCGTACGCGAAGGCCGCTCCGACGAGCTGTTCCTTGGTGGCGAAGTGGTAGAGGACCAGGGCGTTGCTCACGCCGAGGTCGGCTGCCACGTCGGCGATCCGGACCGAAGCGACGCCCCGGGCCTCGATCTGACCGACGGCCGCCTGGAGCAGCGCCTCCCGCCGCTCGGCCACGCTCAACCGCACTCTCGCCACGCTTCGCACCCTACACAGCGCACGGCGAGACGATATTGGATCCAATATCCAATACTCGTATCCCGTATTCGATATCCACGATTCGATATCCGGGGTCAGTACCAGCCGTACCGCTCCGCGATCTCCGGCAGCCGCTCCTCCACCAGCGCGTGCGCCGCCGCCCGCGGTGTCGTGCCATCCGCCTCCGCCCGGTCGAGCATCCGCCCCACGAGCCCCCGCATCGCCCGCCGCACCTGCGCGAACGCCGCGTCCGCGTCCGCCTCCACGTCGCCGAAGAGCGTCCACCACCACCAGGCGTTGGTCCCCGAGTTGACCACCACGTCCGGCAGCACGGTCACCCCGCGCGCCGCGAGCAGCCGCTCCGCCTCCGGCAGCACCGGCATGTTCGCGGCCTCGACGACCAGCCGGGCGCGCACCCGGTCCTGGTTCTCCGCGTCCACGGCGTACGAGACCGCCGCGGGGACCAGCACCTCCGCGTCCACCGCGAGCCAGGCGTCCCCGCCCTCCTCCCGGTCCCCGGGCCGCAGCGCCGCCCGGTCCACCGCGCCGTGCGCGTCGCGCGCGGCGAGCAGCGCCTCGACGTCCAGGCCGTCCTGACTGACGATCGTGCCCTTCACGTCGGCGACGGCCACCACCCGCAGCCCCGCCCGGGCCAGGAAGCGCGCGGTGGCCCCGCCCATCGTCCCGAAGCCCTGCACCGAGACCCGAGCCCCGGCGTATGGCCTCCCCGCCCGCTCCAGCGCCGTCAGCGCCGCCTCCGCGACCCCGCAGCCGCCGACCAGCTCGTCCAGGCCGATCCCGTCCACCTCGAGGGCGAACGCGTCGGCGAGCCGCGTACGGGCTGCGGCCTCGTCGTCGAGCAGCGGGTACACGGCCTGGATCGAGGAGACGAGCCCGGCCTCGGCGGCAGCCCGGTCCACCAGGTCCTGGGTGAGGCCCAGGTCCTCGCCGGTGGTCCAGAAGCGCTCGATGTACGGGCGCATGGCCCGCAGGTAGCGCACCAGCACGCCGTACGCCTCGGGGGAGCGGGGATCGCAGTCGATGCCGCCCTTGGCGCCGCCCAGAGGGACATAGCGGGCCGCCGGGTCGTAGTGCAAGGCCTCCTTCATGGTCATCCCGCGGGCGAGGCCGGCGACCTCCTCGGCCGTGCACCCCTCGCGCATCCGCAGCCCGCCACTGGCCACCCCGCGCACGAGCCGGTCCACCACGAGATGGCCGCGGCGGCCCGTGACGTGGTCGGTCCATCCGACGGACAACAGCGGGGCGGTGCTCATCGGCGTACTCCTCGGTACTCCCGGGGGCGGAATCCGGGGCCACGGCGACCCCATCCTTACTGAACGATGATTCAGTATCGCTGATCGTCAGGGCGCCGGACGCCGCGGGCCGCCCATAATGAAAAGATCCTCGACTTTCAGGAGGTCCTGTGACCGGCACTGGCCCCGACCACTCGCTGCGGGCACGGCTGCGCGCACTGCGCCCCGAGGCGTTCGGCGCCGACCCGACGGGGGAGCGCATGGAGCGCATCCGCCGCTCCCCGAACTTCGCGGACGGCGTCTTCCGGAATCCCGAGACGGCCCGGCACCGGCCGTCCGGGTCGACCGTCGAGTTCGCGAAGATCTACTTCGAGAAGGAGGCGCGGGCGCGCCGGGCCCCCGTCGGCACGATCCCCGTCCACCCCACCACCGTCGCCGACCTGGCCCGCCCCCCGGCCTCCGGCCTCCGGCTCACCTGGATGGGGCACTCCAGCGTGCTCACCGAGATCGACGGCCGGCGGGTGCTCTTCGACCCGGTCTGGGGCGACCGCTGCTCGCCCTTCGCCTTCGCCGGCCCCAAGCGGCTGCACCCCGTCCCGGCCTCCCTCGCCGCCCTCGGACCGGTCGACGTGGTGGTGATCTCGCACGACCACTACGACCACCTCGACCTGCCGACGATCAAGGCGCTCGCCACCACCGACACCCTCTTCGCGGTGCCGCTCGGCGTCGGCGCGCACCTGGAGCGCTGGGGTGTGTCCGCCTCCCGGATCCGTGAGCTGGACTGGACCGAGTCCACCGAGGTCGACGACCTGCGGCTCACCGCGACCCCCGCCCGCCACTTCTGCGGCCGCGGTCTGCGCAACCAGCAACACACCCTGTGGGCCTCCTGGGTCGTCGAGGGCCCGGACCACCGCGTCTACCACAGCGGTGACACGGGCTACTTCTCCGGCTTCAAGGACATCGGCGCGGCCCACGGCCTTTTCGACGCCACCATGATCCAGATCGGTGCGTACTCCGCGTACTGGCCCAAGAACCACACGGACTATACGCCGCTGCCTGGTGCCTGGCCAGACATTCACATGTCGCCCGCCCAGGGGGTGCAGGCCCACCTTGACCTGCAGGGAGGCACCTCGGCCGGCGTGCTGCTGCCGATTCACTGGGCCACGTTCAACCTGGCACCGCATGCCTGGGCGGAGCCGGGGGAGTGGACGAAGTACGAGGCCGAGGAGGTGGGGCAGGCGGTGGCTTTCCCCCGTCCCGGCCAGCCGTTCGAACCTGGAGGGAAGCTGCCCTCTGACCCGTGGTGGCGTGGGGTGTCCCAGCCCATCGCTCACCCATGGCGCCGGCCCCAGCCGACGCAGGCTCCTTCTGAGGTGCCCACGCACGATCTCGACCTTGCCGGTGATCGGTGACGGCGAGCGAGGACGACCTCGGCGGGATCGTGCACCTGCTGGCACGTGTTCCGAGCGAAGAACGAGACCGCCTGGTGCATGCGCTGGACGGTGTGCCCCGCCGGGAGCATGCGGCGGATGCCGAGCAGTTCAGGCCCTTGCCGACTCAGAAGGGGCTGTTCCCGGTCGACGTCCGAACACGAACCGTTGGTTGCTGAGCCAGCCTATGGACCGATTCCCGCAGATGCTGTTCCCGTCCGAGGTGTAGTTATGGGCTCGTAACACGATCTTGCTGAAGAGTCCTGGTCAGCCGTGACCGGTGTGACGATTCGGCCGTTCGGGATGGTGTGACTACACGGCCGTGGATCGTGGACGATGACCTGTGGGCGCTGATCGAGCCGCTGCTGCCGCCCTGGCCCGAGAGGTCGCCTGAGCCGCGGCCGGTGCCGGACCGTCTCTGCCTCCAGGGCATCCTGTTCGTCCTCTACAACGACATAGCCTGGCAACTCCTGCCCTCGGAGCTGGGGTTCGGCTCCGGGCAGACCTGCTGGCGGCGTCTGGACCGGTGGCAGAAGGCCGGGGTCTTCGACCAGCTCCACCGCATTCTGCTCGCCGAGCTGAACGCGGCCGGCGAGCTGGACTGGTCCAGAGCGTGCGTCGACGCTTCCCATGTCCGCGCGAAAAAAAGGGGGAGCCGACACCGGTCCGTCGCCGGTCGGCCGGCGGAAGGCGGGCAGCGAGCACCATCTGATCTGCGACGGACGCGGTACCCCGTTCAAGGTCATCACCATCGCGGCCAACGTCAACGACGTCACCCAGACGCTCGCCCTGGTCGACGGCATCCCGCCCGTCGCCGGACGCCCCGGCCGCCCGCGGCGGCGTCCCGAGGCTCTGCTCGGCGACAAGGGCTACGACTCCGACCCCAACCGTCGCGAACTGCCAAGTGCCGGATCCTGCCGGTCATCTCCCGCAGGGGTGCCCCGAACATCGAGGGGCTGGGCAAGCTCCGCTACGTCGTCGAGCAGACCTTCGCTCTCCTCCACCAGTTCAAGCGCCTCGCCGTCCGCTGGGAACGTCGTACCGAACTCCACGACGCCTTCGTCTCCCTGGCCTGCGGCTCATCTGCTGGCGACGACTCAAGAAGCATCGATCACGATCGTGTTACGAGCTCTATGGGTCTCAGAGAGAGTTCGCGCTTGGCCGAAGCCGGTTCGCCGACGCCCGCGGCCTGAAGGCTTATGCCGGCGCCTCACCGATCACCAGAGCCTCCGGCAAGAAGTCGAGCATCATCCGGCGGAGGGTGAAGAACGACCGGCTCAACCACGCTGGCTATCTGTGGGCCTTCGCGGCCCCCAACGGATCGCCTCGTGCCAAGGCCCACTACCGGCGCCGACGTGACATCCACGGGGACTGGCACGCGGCCGCCCTGCGCAACCTCTTCAACCGATGCTCGGCCAGCTCTATTGTTGCCTACAGGAGCACACGATCTTCGATGAACTGGTCGCCTTTCCGGCCCCGACCCTGGTTGCGGAGAAGGCAGCAGCGTGATCTCCAACCGTCGAGAAGTGCTCTGTCAGTACCAGGTGACATGCTCAGCCACCATGAACAAGCAGCAGTTCTGGGAGCTCATCGCGGCGGCCCGTGACCAGGCGCTCGCCCCACACGAAAGCGAAGCGGTCGCTCGCGAGTCGACCTCGCTGCTGGCCAAGCGGCCGGTCGAGGAGATCGTCGCCGCTGAGCAGGTGCTGTGGGACCTGATGGTTGAGTCCTACACCAACCCTCTGTGGGCCGCTGCCTACATCGCCAACGGTGGATGCTCTGACGACGGCTTCGACTACTTCCGCGGCTGGCTGATCGCTCAGGGTCGTGAGGTCTTTGAGCGTGTAGTTGCTGATCCTGATGCCCTCGCTGAACTGCCCATCGTTCAAGCCTCTGCGGCCGCCGGTGTCGACCTGGAGGGGGAGGACATGCTGGTCATTGCCTGGAACGCACACATCACGGCGACCGGTGATCAGCTCCCTACAGACGCTTTCACCATCCGCTACCCCCAGCTGGACCCTGCGTGGGGCTTCGACTTCTCTGACTCAGGCGAGATGGCTCGCCGCCTGCCGCGACTGGCTGCTCTCTACCTGGAGTAAGTTGCGGCCGGAGCCGCCCCCATCGAGACGCTCTACGAGCGATCGCTGTTCGAACACCGCAGCCGGGCCTTGACGAGTTCAACCTCAGTAACGCCTCGGGCCAGACATGCAGATCAGGAGCCCCGGGGTGAAACTGGACTTCGATGGTGCTTCCTGAACCCGCTGTCAGGCCAGGTTTGGTCCATGGCTGAAATGGGGCCTTCGTGGATGCCCTGGATGTTGTGCTGCTCATCGCAGTCGCCGTGGCGCTCGGCATTGCCGTCTGGGGCCTAGTGATCACCAGCAGGGCGCGACGGGGCCGCGATGGGAAGACGTTCGACCGGGACGTCTCCCGTTCGGTCACAGGCTTGATTGCGGTAGTGGCCAGTGACATTGCGGTCGTCGTGGCCGGGATTTGGGGCATCACGAAGGCGGGGCAGAGCGAACACGTCGTCCCTATTCTCACGAGCGCTTTCACCGCCGTCACGGCGATTACGACGTCGTACTTCGGGATCAAAGCGGTCGCGAACACGGCCAAGGAGGTCATCGAGGCCGAGGCCGAGGCCGCGCCCGGTCAGCAGGGACCTTCCGGGCCCCAAGGGGATCCCGGCCCTCGGGGCGAGCGGGGGCCGAGGGGAGATAGGGGCCCGGAAGGGCGCCGGGGGCCGCCCGGGGCCCCTGCAGAACCCGCCAAGAAGCCGGCACCCAAGAAGGGGCGGCGGGCTGGTGGCAGGTACACAACGTCTTCGGCGGCCGGGTATTCGGGATACAAGCGGACCAAGATTCGTAGCGATACCTAATCCCAGTCGGTCGCCGAAGCGCTCTGGTCCTCCAAGACCTTGTGCGCGTAGTCGGCGAGCCGGCCCGCGGCTGCGGGCAGGGCGTCCGCGTCGGTGATGACGACGATGCCGGCGAGGTGGTCGGTGACCCAGGCCGGAGGGGTTCGGCCTTCCAGTACGTCGCGTGCGTAACTGGGGACCTCGGCGCGTAGGCCGCGCAGCATGTGAGCGAGGTAGGGCACCGAGAAGTGGCCCCTGTCTGCCGGCAGGTCCGGGAAGAGGGCTCCAGCGACCGGTTTGGCGCGCTCCAGGACCGCGGTGGTGAACTGCCCGATCCTGATCTGCTCGACCGGGCGGAGGAGTTCCTTGGCCACGCGCCGTGCGCCGCGCTGAGGCTGCCGAAGGAAGCGGGCTAGATCCTCGGGCAGCCCTCGGGTGAGTGGCACGATTGGCGTGTCCAGGTTGTCGGGTCCGGCTATGTCTTCGAGGGGGATGGCGGCATGGAAGGCGGCCACGCCCGCGTCCTTCCCGTAGTAGTTGACGGCGTTCTCCGCGACCAGGGCGGAAAATGAGGACACCCCGACCCGGTCCCGCTCTCGGCACGGGACGCCGGCGTGCCTCCGGTCGCACTCCAGGGTCGCGCGGTACTGCGCGTCACCGCAGTACAGGATGTAGGCCGCGGCGGCTTCGTAGCGGTCCGAGGCGGCGATCAGCTTGGAGATCTGCGGTCGGTTGTCACCTTTGCTCTTGTAGGTGAAGTCGATGCTCCAGCGCTTACCACGCGTCTTGAGGATCTTCGCCTGGACCAAGAGACAGAAGGTGGTGCCGTCCCGGTCCACCCAGCACCACAGCCAGTCGGCACCGTGCTCCTTCTCGTGGGCCGTGTTGAACTCCGCATATCGGATCCGCGGGGACGCGGTCGAGAGGAGGATGTCGGTCGCCGTTGTCTCCTTCCACATGTGGTCGTCGTCCAGTCGCTTTGCCATGTGGTGGTCGACGGCGATTCTGGCCAGCCGGAGCACGTCGTGGGGACTAGTCTCCTCAGCCGGCCCCCCGACGGAAGGCTGTGCGCCTCGTCCTGCGGATGAAGTCACGGGTCCTCCTTTGGTGCGGTCCGGCCGCGACGGCCCTGACATTCCTTCGGGCCGGTCACTGCACCCAGGGCGATCGAGAGGTGCGGCGGCGGGGCGGTTCGGGGGTGGGGGCGACGTCGCTGGAGATCGACCGCTGCCACACCCCGTCGCCGTCCTGAGCACGGCATTCCAGGTGCAGGCGGACCGTGGTCCGGGGGTGGTCGTAGTCGAGCACCACGCGAACCGTATGCGTCCCGTTCCCGGCGGCCATCGGGCCGATTTCGGCTTCGTCCAAGCGGCCATAGGAATCGGTGCCGCTGCGGTACTCGCCCCTCAGACCCTCGACGCCGTCGCCCTCCGCGGTGACGAGCACGGACGCGAGCGCGGGACCGGACTCCTGTCTGAGAACGAGCACGCCGTAGGGAGCGTGGTCAGGCGTTTCGGTGTGCGCCTGCTCGACCACGAACTGCGGGCCGGCAGCCTCGTGTCGATCGGCGTCCTCCGCGTCGAGCTGGCGACGCATCAGCGCAACCTGTTCCTGGGCAGCGTTCGCCTGAGTGCGTGCGTCCTTCGCTGTTCGTGCAGCAATACGCGACTGCCATGCGGCGACGCCGGCCGCGCCCGCGCTCACTGCCGTCGCTGCGATCGCTGCGATGAGTTCGCCGTCCATGCGCCCCGCCCTCTCCCCCTGAGGACTGCCTCGGCGGCGGCCCGTCACCAAGCCACAGATTAACCGTGACTATCCTGTGAGTTCCTTTGGATAGCCCGCGAACGAACGCGTGACGACGATGCTGTAGCGCTCCTGGTGGGCGGCCCTGGCCACCTTGCAGCGCGAGAAGGTCTCCCGTCCGGGGCGCCGTCATGTGAGGCACGTCGGCTCAGGTCTCACCGGCCCTCGACATCGGTGGCCCCGTGGTGAGAATGGGAGACCAAGCCACGCGATGAGTGCAGCGTGTCACGGTTCCTTGGTGCGGGTTGGTCAGTGGGGCGAGATGAAGCCGACTGACTGGTCGAAGTGGAATGGTGAGCCGGGCTTCTCGGGTGTCCAGCCGTCGGTGAGAGCGGTTCGGATGCTGTCAGCTACCTGAGCGGGCAGGACCGGGATGCTGGCTGTTCCGAACCAGCTACTCGGGTATGGCCGGTTGGTAGTGATCACCAGTGTGGTGCCGGGAGTCTGGGCGTGTTCGACCGCATAGGTAAGGGGTGACATGACTAGTCCCTGGTGGTAAGTCGGCCGTCCGCGGAGTCGCCACCGGTAGGTGGTGCCATCCACGGTGATGAGCCGCGATCCCTTTTGACCAGTGCCTTGTCCATATCCTTTCCCTTGCGACAGTAGTGAACGGAAGCTGCTCGCGTCGATTCCCATCAGACCGCGCCAGCTTCTGCGCATCGGGATGACGTCCGGGTTTGTCATCGGGATGGTGAGCCGTGCCGCTTCGGGAGTGGCCAGCAAGCGCTGCAGGTGCGCCCCGGCGGCGCGGGGCAATGACGGGCTACGGTGCGTAGAACGTGGACACGGGGCGAGGGCCCGGCGGCAGACGACAGTAGCCGGGACGCGGCCACCGCGGCACTGGCCCAGTGACGCGGCCGACGGCGGCCGGGACCGAACCTCCCCGCTCTCTCCCGGGGCCCCATGACCGCAGTCGAGCTGGAGCCACCAGCCCCGTCACTCCCTGCGAGCGATTGCGGGATCCAAGGCCCGGGCTCGTTCCGCCTTTTGCTCGCCCTGGGACGCGCGGGCCTTCCGGACGGACTCCTCCAGGACCGCCATCAGTCGACGACCGCGGTCGGCTCCGGCACTGCGGCAGGCTCTATACGACGCCCCTCCGCTTCGCCGCCAGCCGCTCCTGCCCGTCGATCTCACCAACATCCCTGAGTTCGAAGGCATCGGCTGACCACCGTCCACACGCGAAGGGGGGCTCACACCCCTCGTACGGGTGTGAGCCCCTCTCCGTAGTGCCTCTCCGCAGGGAGGTGTCCCGCGGGTTCAGGTACGGCCGTGTGCCCAGGTATCGGCGTGCGCCTGGGCGGCGACCCGGCGGAGCACCTCGCGCAGCTCGTCGCGGGACCGGCCCAGCGTCTTGACCCGGTGGCAATTCGGGCACAGCGCCACCATGTTTTCGGGGAGGTCCGCGCCACCCAGGGCGAGGTCGTCGATGTGGTCCACATCGAGCAGCGGCTGCCCGTCCAAGCCCTCGTCGTAGGGCTGGCCGCCACACAGCGGGTTCTCGCACTTCCCCCGGCTGCGCAGCACGACGGCCTCTCGAGAGGCCGGGATCCGTACAGGACGTGCGCTGGCCGCACGGCGCTTGCCTGTGGTGGTGGCGGCGCGACGCTCGGCGATGGCGACCAGGCGCCGGTACTCGGTGCTGAGTTCGTCCTCCGTCATCGGCGCGGTGGAAGCCGCGGGTTTCGGTGTGGCCGCAGGGGTACCGCCGATGCGGGGGTCGGGCTGGATCGGGGGATACGCGAGGGAGCTCGTGACCATCGGCGGGGTGTGGGCCGGCTGGGGTGAAGTCCGAGGCTTCTGCTGAGGGAGCGGGTGGGCGAACTCGTGGCGGGTTGCCTCGGCGCGGTCCCGTGCCTCGGTCTCGGCGGCTCTCAGGAGTGCTGTGCGTTCCTCGGCCGTCCGGCCGGGTTTCCGAGCAGGCGTAGTCCCCTCATGCTTCTGCTGCTTGTCCTTCGTGCGGCTGTTCGCAGGCGGCTGCGTGGGCTGTATCTGCGGCGCAAGGAACAGCGGCTTCGGGGCGGTCGGTCGGTCGGAGGGGGCTTCGGCCGGCTGCGCCGTGCTGCGTCGGGCGACTGCGTCGCGGAGAGCACTGCGGATGGCGGGGTCTTCCCAGTAGTCCGGGTTGTTCTCATGGACATGCTTGGACCACTCGGGGTGATCGACGATCACAGCGATCTGCTCGGCGGAGTAGATCTTGACTTTTCCCGGCGCGGCTGGGTTCTCGGGTATTAGGGCGCTGCGTGCAGCATCGGACCAACCGTGCTTCTTCACGCCGACGCTCGTCACCCAGCTAGCGCCGTCCCACTCGGACGGGAGGGTGTCAGAGCTGCGGGCCCGGTCCTTCTTGCTGCGCCTACTCAATAGCCTCACCCGGGGCGGTGTCGCGGGCGGCCAACTGCTCCTCAGCGGCAGCCGGGCGAGCCACAGTGAGGTCGAGGGCCAGCACGGCGTCGGCCATATGGGCATCGAACACGGTGAGGTCGGGAAGGTCTTGGGACATGGGTACCTCTCTTGGCCGGGCCCGGCCAAGACACAGGGCTGCCAGCGGAGCCACCAAAACAGTGCGGGGCCAGTTAGACCGATCAGTGCGTACAGGCAAGCGGCGATGGTCAGGGTGAGGGTCCGGCCGCGTAGGGGGTGTGGTCAGTAGCCAGTCGCCTGGTTCACGGCGCTGCGGATGGCCATGTCCACGGCTCGCTCGCTTGCGAGTTCGTAGTAGAAGTGGGCGCTGCCGGGGTGGTCTCGAAGTGCGTTGGCGACGATCCGGGCCGCTTGGCCGTGTAGGCGGCGCAGCCAGTTGCGCGTTGCGGTTTGCTGGTCGAACTCGTTGCTGGCCTCGTCCCAGGTGCACATGCCGAGGGCGGCCTCCTCCAGGAGGTCCCACTGTTCTTCCTCGGCGGCGTGTCGGGCGACGCCGCGCAGCCAGGCGATGGCGCGCTTGGACTCGTTGTAGTGCGGCCACCCGGTTCCGTCGCCCCGGACGTGCCCGGTCATCGCCTCCACCAGGGTGCGCGTCTGCTCGGGGTGGTCCAGCAGGAGCGGCGCGATCGTCTCCATGTCCAGGCCGGTCAGGATGTCCAGGTAGAGCTCGTAGTCGTCGCCGTGGTCGGCGGCCAGGGCCAGCAGCCGGCGGGCGGCGTCGGTGTCTCCCTCCTGGGCAGCCGTCATGAGCTGTTGGGCCCGCGCGACGGGCAGGTCGATCAGGGGTGCGGTCTCCTGCTCGACCACGTCGAGGAAGTCGGCGATCGTCTGGGGGCGTTGGTGCGGATCGCGGTAGGTGCACCGCCGGACGACGCCTCTCCAAGGTCCGGATGGCAGCAGCGGCACGTTCACCTCTGGAGGAAGACCGGTGAGCAGCCAGCCGATGACCCTGCCCAGGCTGTAGATGTCGCTGGCGGGTGTGGCGTTGTGCGGGGCGATGGACAGTTCGGGGGCGCCGAACTCGACAGTCCCGATCTCGGTGCCGGTGCGCTTGGGGTTGGTCGTCTGTCCGCGGGGACGGCGCACGATGCCCCAGTCGCCGAGGACCCAGCGGCCGTCGAGATGGAGGATGTTGGCGGGCTTGATGTCGCGGTGTAGGTAGTCCAGACGGTGGGCGTCGGCCAGGGCGGAGGCGACCGCGTCGACCAGGGCCCGCAGCGCGATCGGATCGCGCTGCAGTTCAGGCTGGAGGTGTTCGGCGGTGTTCTGGGCCATCGGCATGACGAACCACTCGGCCCGCGGGCTGAAGTCGAGGACCGGCATCACGTGGCGGTTGGCGCCGAGCTTCTGCGCCACCTCGATCTCGCGCCGCATTCTCGCGGTCCGGTTCTCGCGCAGCGAGAGCGGCTTCTTGAATGCGACGACCGTCCCCGTTGCCTTATGCACGGCCTCGTGGACGATGCCCATGCCGCCCTGGCCGCCCGGCAGTGGGAACTTCTCCAGGGCGTAGTCCTGCCTCACTCCGCGGGCCAGACGGCGTACCTCGGCGTAGTTGTCGGCGGACGGCGGCTCAGGGGCTGGGGCGGCAGGTGAGGCGACGGCTGCATGTCCGGTGATCTTCACCAGCACGGGGTGGACGGCGTCGATGTCGTTTGTCGGCCGCACCCCCAGCAGATATGCGGGTCCGCCCGCCGGGCTTTGGACGAGTCCGAGGACGTCGCCGAGCTGCACCTCGGCGACCGTGTCGCTGGTGCGGCTAGCCGTGTCGAGGGCGTGCAGTTCTACTCCGACGCCCGCGCCGGCCCGCCCCGCCACCAGGACGGTGTCGCCGTCGCCGCGTGCGAGATGGCCCGGGTAGGACACTGGGGTCAGCATCCACTCCTCGTGCCTTCCGGCGCTGGTGCTGACGGCGAGGTCGACGACGGAGCTGTGTCCGCTGGCGGCGAGGAGGAAGCGCCGCTCGCCGAGCCAGGCGGCCGAGCGGACGGCCGCGTCGAAGCCGAGGGCGAAGCGCTGCTGGTCGCCCACCTGCTCGTCGAGCCGCGTGAGCGCCAGGGTCGAGCCAGTGCCGGCGCCGAGCATCGCCCCGGACCCGGACAGAACCCATACGCTCGAGTCGGGGCCGAGCAACAGGCTGGCGTTCGCCTCGAATCCGCCGCCGACCGCCCGCAGCACGCCGTCGCGCCACCTCACCACCGCCGGCCCGCACAGTACCCACACCGAGCCGTCCGCCGGCACCGCCGCATCGCCGTGTACGCCGGGCAGGGGCAGCCGCCACCTGGTCCCGCCCCGCTGCAGGTCCACATCGACGACACCCGCCTCGGTGGTGATCAGCGCGCGCTCGGCAGACTCCCAGGCCAGCCCGGATGGCCTGGCCGGCCAGGACTCGCCGGCAAGGACGATGGAGAGGTTGATGCCTGCCGGCGCCCGGGACGGCACGCTCGGCGCCGCGGACGGGCGGGCCGCCAGGGCCAGCGCCGGGGCAGGCTCCGAGGGTTCTTGCAGCAGGAGCTCGTGCAGCGGGGTGTGCGGTGGTCGCGGCGGCCGGAAGGCAGCGCGGATCAGGGCGGTGAGCTGGACGAGGTCGCAGACGGCGGCCTCAAGATGGTCGCGGTCCAGGCACACGCCCTGCGCCTGCATGACGGCGCTCACGTCGTTGCCAATCTCCTGGCCTGAGGCCCTCGCGTAGATCAGGACCCATCGCACCCCCGGCCCGAGGTCTCGCTCGCGGCCGGCCACCGCGGCGCGGGCCGCAGTGGCCGCCGCCTCGCCAACTGCGGTCGTGACAGTGATCGCGTAGTCGCGTCCGGAGAGTTCGAAATGCACGGCCGGTGCGTCGGGCGCGCGGTGGGCGACCGTCGCGCCAGGGTCGGTGCGCCGGATCAGCGCCGCCACCACGTCGACCAGGAGTTGGTGGCGGTCCTGCTCCGGCAGCTCGTCGCTGTGGACCTGGCCGTAGTCGGCCAGCAGTTCCCGTACGTCCTCCATCGCCCCGCCCGTGCGTCGTGCCCGCCCGGGCGCCGCGCCCGTCGGGACGATTGTCGCGTACGGCCCGGACTCGACGCGCGGGGTTAGCCAGATCAGCGGACGACCGGTTCCGGTGGGCTTGGAGCGCGTGACAGACGGTAAACCGGGGCCAGGTCGTGGTTGGTGGTCCCGATGGTCGTGGAGGCTCGGTGTAGATCTTGTGGCGTCGACGGGTTGATCACGTTCAGTCGTATCGCTACGGTGTGTCAATGGCTGTTGACGTTGGGGTAGACCGCTTTGCTGAAGCGGTCCGGCTTCTGCTTCTCATAGCTGCAACCTCTGATCCACTCGATGAAGTCGCCAGGCGCGCGGCGCCAACCAACGCGGTCGCGGTCCTTCATGCAGAGAGCCGGTTGCAGAAGCTGGACTTCTGGCTGCGTAATCCCGACTATCTCGCGGACGAACTCCTCAACGACTACGAGCGCGAACCAGACCCGTTGTTGTTGGACCTGGCTGGCCGGATCCTCGACTCGGAGGAACCGGAGATCTGCTCGATCCCGATGGTCCGCTACCTCTTCGGGGCGTTTGAACACCTGGATCGTGCATTGAGTGTCCTGGTGGCACCTCGGCTCCTCGTGGTGTCCAGCCAGCGTGGAGCGAGCGGTCAGGTGATCAAGGACAGCTACTACCTGACCCAGAAAGGCCAAGACGTCGCCGCACAGGCCACGGCGCAGTTTCCCGACCTGGCGTGGTACACCGAGCGGGCCGTGCTCGTCCGGGCATTGGCGGAGGCCACGGGGCACTCAGCATTGGCGCTACGTAAACGGCAGTACCTACAGCGAGACTACGCGCAGACGCCACTGGGCGACATCATTCCGTCGATCGCAGACAGGACGCGGGAACGGCTGCAGTGCCTTCGCGTGACCGCGTCGGGAGGGAACGCCGTATGACCGCGGACCTTGCGGTTCCATCGGAGGGCCAGCTTTACGAGCGCATCGCCAAACGGGTCGGTGTCGAAGCAGACCAGATATCCAGGGCATTGGCGTCCCACGGGCTGAAGCTGACGGGATCACTGCCCGCCAAGCGGGAGCTGGTCGTGCATCGCTTGATCTGCCAAGGCCGCAAGACCGGCACGACGGGCAGCGACGGCCCCTTCACCGTCGACATGCATCTGGGCCGCGGACCCTGGGCAATCTCAAGCAGCATCAACTCGGCCGGCAAGTCAAGCCTGCTCTGGGCCCTGAGTTTCGCCCTACGAGGCGAGGGGTTCGATGCATTCTGTCGTCCCGAGACCGTCAGTTGGTTCCGGTTCGTTCGTGCCGACATCCAGGTCGGAGGAGCGGCAGCTTCGATCCGTCTGTACTTCGACAAACCCGGGCGCCCCAGCGTCCGCCTCCTGACCGCCGACTCGATCGACGATCTACTGGCGCTCGAGGGCCAGGGCGAGGAGCGGATCGGGGTGCGCCTGGCGGCCACGGCTGAGCCTAGCGGCGTGAAGGCCCTGATCGGCCGGTTCATGATGGAGCGCCTTGGCCTGCAGTCTGTGTCGGTCTGGGCGGCGGAGGCCAACGCGCCGAAAGATGAGGACGGTAATCGGGACAGCGCCGAACAGGTTCATGGCTGGTCGAGCTTCTTCTACGCCATCGCGCTGAA
The DNA here is from genome assembly GCF_044541845.1 of Streptomyces sp. NPDC085481. Taxonomy (NCBI): domain Bacteria; kingdom Bacillati; phylum Actinomycetota; class Actinomycetes; order Kitasatosporales; family Streptomycetaceae; genus Streptomyces; species Streptomyces sp. NPDC085481. Next base: position 233,026 of record NZ_JBITTJ010000012.1, on the reverse strand, counting down.
CTCTGCGAGCGACAGTCTCCTCCTTGGGCCGACGCTCGTCGGACAGCTCCCGGTCAAGCTGATGCAGCTGTTCCTGGACGTCCCCTACGCGCCGGAGCTGTCCCGCCTGGCCACGCTACGCAAGGCCGAGACGCAGGAGACGAACCGGGTCGCGCGACGCGCCAAAGAGGACGCTCGAGCACGCGAGGAGCAGGTCGCTCCCCTTTATAGAGCGCTTGAGGAAGCCCAGGGCCGCCTCCAGTGTCTGGAGGCCAGCCGGCCGGATGTCGGACGCCAGCTTGCCGCAGTGGACCAGGCGGCGGCCGCACTCACCACATGTCAGGCGGCGCATCAGGAGGCAGCTGACCAGCACCAGGCCGCCAAGAAGGGCCGCCAGTCGGACCAGCGAGCCGAGCGCCGCGCCAAGCAGAGCAGCGCTGCGCGGCTGTTGCTCGGGGCACTGGAACCGGAGGTGTGCCCACGGTGCGATCACGAGATTGACGACGAGCGCCGCGCTGCTGAGGAAAGCGAGCACCAATGCTCTGTCTGCACCCGTCCGCTGCCTCTCGTACCTGAAGACCCGCAGGCGCAGGCTGACGCCCTGGCTCGTATTGCAGCGCGACTTGCTGCCTCGAAGGCAGCCGAGGACAGCTGTGCGGCTACGCTCGCCGCCGCTGGTCAGCGACTCACGGCCGCACGGGCAGCCTACGACCAATCCGTTGCTCAACTGGCACAGGCCCGTGCCAGCGACTGGTTCACCCTCTTCGACAAGGCCCAACGCGAAGTTCACCAACTGCAGGGTGCCTTGACCTTGGCCACCGGCGGCAGCAGCGGCGACACTCCGCCGGCACTCGCGGCGGCATTGGCCGCTGTGAAATCCGCGACGAACACCTCTGACGAGCAGGGCCCGGATGACGAGACCCTGCTGGCTGCGGCAGCTGAGGTCCTCAAAGAGGTAGTTGATCGGCACAGCCGCGCGCTGTTCTCGGAATTGAACGACGAGATTGTTCAGGTTGCCCATGACTTGGGCGTCACGAACCTCACGAGTGTGAATCTCTCCCTTGGAGGCCAACTCAACGCCGTCAAGTCCGGTTCCAAGCACCGTTTCTCTGCATTCAGCCCGGTTGACCGGCTACGGATGAGAATCGCGGTCGTCGTCGGCATGATCAAGGTCAGCCGCAGGCGGGGCATCATGTCTCACCCCGGCCTCCTGCTGATCGACGCACCCACAGCTGACGAGTTGACTCCAGAGGTGACCCGCCAGGTGCTGGACACCCTCTATCGAACGGGCGAAGAGGTCCCGGGCTTGCAGATGATCATCACCTCGATTGAGGAAGTCATCTGGGACATCTTCCCCAAGGAACGTATTCTGACCGGAGCCGAGGGCCGAGAGCTGTTCTGACAGACGAAGGGGCAAGGCGGGAATCCAAGCGACGCTGGGGGTAGTCGTGCACGTCATGGACGAGCGAATCGCCGCGTGGGCGCGCACGGCCACTCCCGACCAGCATCGGGGCGGCCCCACCCTTGATGATCTTGGCGGGCTGAACGAGGTCCTCGCCCACAAGGACCACCTCACAAGTGGCCCGTTCTTGGGTTTCCTCGTCAGTGCCGCTGCACAGGAGGCGCAACAGGCTCCTCTTCCGCCCGCACTGAGCGAGGCAGTCATCGCAGGGCTAGCGTCCTCCACTCGGCATCTCGCCTTCGCGGAGGCCGTCGACACACTGGCAGCCCATCCTCGTCTGGTAGGCGACCTGGGACCCAAGGCCACCAGGACACTGCTACGCCGCCTCACCGACGCCCAGGATGCGGAGGACGACCCAGCAACCGCCTTGATTGGTGCGGAAGCTGCTGAGTGTCTCGTTCAGCTCACCCTGGCAGGTGTCACCACTCCTGCTCAGTTGCTGGGAGCGATGGACATGGTCACAGAGGACACAAACGCTCTGCCGACCGAGTTCGCGGCAAGACTCCCCCGCCTGCTGGGCGTTTTGGACGCGCATCATCCTGGCGCCGGCCTGCGGGAAGCCCTGGAACGCTGCCTCACCCCAGAGCACACCTTCCGCGACGCAGCCTTCGAACTCGCGCTCGGCGACGTCCGAACCGCCTTGGAGCAGGACGGCTACCAGGCGATGGCTGAGCAGTTGGCTGTCTGCAGACGGCGTCTCGCCGAGCTGACTGCAGTCGACCCAGACCGACTCGACGCACAGATCTACTCGGCCGGTATCGATGGCCTGCTCGGCTTGTCAGCCCCCGATGCCCCCGCTCGCGTGGCAGCGGCGGCTCAGGCGTTGCAGGATCGGCTACAGCACTATCGGGCCTGGCGCCTAGGGACAAGCACACCTGCGTGGGCCAAGGGGCGACAGGACGACATCACCGCCTGGTACGAGCTGACCGTCCTCCTGGACCACGCTGTCCAGCACATGGGCGATGACGACCCGTGGTACACCCACGGCCACGGCATCTTGACTGCTCTTCTACGCGCCTACACCGCCCACCACACTGTGAGAGTGCTGACTCATACTCCGACCGAGCGGGTGGTCGAAACCCTCGTGGCTCCGGTCATCGAGGACGCCTTTCTCAGGCACGAGAACCGGTTCCGCATCCTTGAGCATGCTCTGACGCACGATGAGGACTTGCGAGACAATGAGGATGCGCAGCGCCTCCATGCGGTGCTCGAGGCGCGCTTGCGCAGTCCCGCCTTACAGGAGCCCGGGACGGTGGGTGACCCGGGAAAAGTCCGCCGCTGGCCGCAGCTGGCGGGCCAGCTGTCCGGAGAGTTCGCCGACTTCGCTGAGCTGAACAGCGACGATGTGCTGGATCGACTGGAGCTCGCGTTGCGCGACAGTGAGCACTTTCTCTCGGCCATCACTGACGCCAAATACAGTCGCTTGATGGACACGCTGGTCGCGAGACTGGTGCAGTCGCGTGACTGGATCCCCAAGGTCGCGGAGCCCTTCCAGGTCCTCCTGGAGGCAACGGTCCGCTTCGCTTTCCGTTGCTACGACGTGGGCCGCCAGATGGGTGGAAGCTACACCGAATATCTCCGTGGTCGCGACAAGGATGGGAAGAAGCAGAAGGTCGATGAGGCCCTGTTCCATCAGCACTATCGCGAGTTCCTTGCAGTCACTGCCCTGTTCCGGTTGGCCCACTGCGAGGTGATCGACAAGGCAGGAGGCCGCGCCGACGTGGTGGTTACCTTCCCTTGGGCGTACTTCAATGTCGAATGCAAAATTGAGGAAAAGGACGCGAGCAGGGACGCCCTACGCACCTACGTTGCTCAGGCGACTGAGTACCAAAACGCCGGCCCTTCCTTCGCGATCCTCTTGGCCCTGGACAAAACTGTCGGCAAAGCCGGTGCGATCAACCTGTTTGACAGCATCTGGATCGAGGAAGTTCAGCGCCCCGGCGAGTTGGAGCCATGCCTCGTGGTCGTTGTGCGCATTCCTGGTGGACGCGAGAACCCGAACGATCTGAGACCCGCCCCGTGATAGAGCCCAGCGACGATCGCGGGGTGGTGATCACTTGACGCGGCACAAGGGGCAGTGCCGCCCCCGGCCCGTTGAGGCCGTTGGCGAGACGCGCAGCAGTGATCTCGACCTTGCGGGTAATTGGTGATGTTGATTGGGGCGGCCTTGCGGAGCTCGTGCGGATGCTGGAGAGTCACCAGCCTGGAGGATGTGCCAGTAGCGGCACCAGCGGCTTGGAGAGTGGGGCGGCAGCTGCCGCCGAGGCGGCTGAGCCAGCCAGGTTGGGCCGGGCGTGTGATGCCTCGCAGATTAGCTCGCATCACCGCAGCGTCCCAGTGCTTCGAATGACAGGTGCGGCAGAGGAAGGGCGGTGGGGTACCCGGCCCGCTCGAACGAGGGCAGCTCGTATGTGGAAGCTGCTGCTGCGACTGACCTGATAGAGCGTCATATTGCCCAAGAATCACACGGACTATACGCCGCTGCCGGGTGGTGGCCAGACATTCACATGACGCCCGCGCAGGGGGTCCAGGCCCATCTTGACCTGCGGGGAGGCGCTCCGTCCGGTGTGATGCTGCCGATCCACTGGGGCACGTTCATCCTGGCTCCGCATGCGTGGGCGGAGCCGGGGGAGTGGACGAAGGACGCGGCGGAGGAGGCGGGGTAGGCGGTGGCGTTCCCGCGTCCTGGTGAGCCGTTCAAGCCGGCGGGGAAGGTGCCCGCGGATGCTTGGTGGCGTGGGGTGTCTCAGCCCCTCGCTCATCCGTGGCGCCGTCCGAAGCCGCCGCAGGTTCCCGAAGGGGCGCCCAAGCATGATCTCGTCCTGGCGGGGGATCAGTGACGTCGGGTGAGGGCGAAGGGCAGGGTCGTGGCTCTGCTTGCTCGCTTTTCGGCTGAGGATCGTGATCGTGCGCTGCGTGCTCTGGACGGCCCGTCCCGGCGGGAGTCTTCGGTGAGTGCCCAACGGTTCGTGCCCTTGCCGACCAGAGCGGGATCGTCCGCGGTTGTCGTCCGAACACGCATCGTGGATTGCTGCGCTAGATAGACGAAGGCGATGGTGTCTGACCGGTGGCATCGACGGTGCCACCGGTCGACATGGTCGGTTCGCCTGTTGCTTCGATCAACCCAAGTAGCGGGTCACGGCCTCGGCCGTTTTGCGGTTCGCAAGGTAGCCGGCCGCCTTGTGGAAGGCGAAGGCGCCGATCCCCGATCGAACATCTGTGGTGACCCTTTCGAAGCGCTCGGTGAGGGGCTGGGGAATTGCGACGAGGTCGCCGGGATCCGCGATGTTGACCCAGGCGGCTGCCCCGTGCGGTCGGCTGCCCTTTCCGCCGGTGCACGGGTGCTGAAGGTACGGGAAGACGATGTCGGGCATGGCGAGTGGGGACCCGACGGTGATTAGGGCGTCGACCTTCACGTCGTGTTGCCACAAGGTGTCGTACGCCACGACGGAGCCCAGCGAGTGGGCGATCAGTACGGTGGGCGAGGTCCGCTCGATCGCCTCTACGAGCCGCGCCTGGACTGCCTTGCGGGTGGTGGGGGAGTGAAGATAGGCGACGAGGTCGGGGAAGAAGCGAGCGATCAGACGTTGGACGGTGTCGTTGCCGAGCCCCTTTCGGCGGGCCACCGCATCGGCGACCCAGCGCAGAGGAGTGGCGATGCGCCCCTGGGCCTCGTCGAGGTTCACGCCGTGCAGCTCGGCCCATCGGCGGGCGGCGTCGGCAGCCAGGGGCGGCAGATGGTCCAGGTCCTCACCCTGGGGGATCTCGCCGGTGGGCTGGAGGAGGTCCGCGTAGTACACCATGTGCACGTCCGCCGCCTCGACGGGTTTTTCCAGGCCGCGGTTGAGAGCCGCAGTCCAAACCGCGCCGAGGCGTGCGGCGGCAGCGGACGGTTCGCGGTCGGGGTCGAACTGGTTGACGCCGTGGATGGTCAGGATCTGGGGCATCAGTCACTTCCTCGCGGTGTGGGCGGTTGCTGCTGGGTGGTGGCGAAGACGGAGACTTCGCGGCCGTATCCAACGACGAGGGTCCCGTCCTCATACGCGACTGTCTGAACGAAGTCGGGGAGGTCAATGCGGTCGATCTGTTCTCCGCTCGCTGGATCCCAGATGCGCACTGTGCCATCCCTGCTGCCAGAGAACAGAACCGGATGGCCTGAGAGTTCGCCGAACACGAGCGACCGGACGGCGTCACTGTGTCCATGCAGGGTGCGGAGTACGACGCCGTCGGCGAGGCACCGCAGCTTGATGAGCCCGGTGTCGTCTCCGGTCACGGTACAGGGCGTCGAGTTGAGCTTGCCTGCGGCTACGGCCTTGATGGCTTCGCTTTGAGATTGCTGTTGCAGTGGGTGTCCGTCCTCCAGCGAGGTGACGCGGTAGCTGCCGTCGAAGTGGCCGGTGACCACCACGGGTCCGTGGGCGTCATCGGCGATGGCCAGACAGGCGACGCTCTCTTGCCGCGAGGAGGGGAAGAGTAGGGGGTCGGGCTGGCGGCCGGTGTACGGTTCCCATCGCGCGACGATGCCGTCGTTTGCTCCCACGATCACCCGAATCCGTCCGTCTGCGGCGGTGTGTACGGCCACTGTATTGATGGACGCGCTGCCCGTACGAAGGGTGATGTCCCGCCGTTGCGTGGCGTAGTCCCATACGGCGAGCACGCCGCCGGCTCCACCAGCGACGATTTTCGACCGGTGATTGTGAGTGAAGATCGCACACGCCTGCAGGAAGTCCCGTTCAGGCACCGCCATGCGGGCCAGGGGCCGCCCCGCATCTGTGTCGAAAATCCGGACGTACGGGTCACTGCAGGTGGTGACGGCTCGCAGTAGGCCGTCCTCCCGGTGCAGTGTGATGGCGCGGACCCAGTTCCCGTGCCCTCCGGGAGCCCCGGATGGCCGCTCGCGGCGTAGGTCCCAGGTCCGCACCGTACAGTCCTTTGAGCCGGTCACCGCGATGGAACGGCTTTCCATGTCAGCTGCGACCGCGGCGGTGACGTCACTTGTGTGTCCGGCGAGTACGTCGCGCGGGTCACCCGTGTCGGCGTCCCAGGTACGAACGGTGTCGTCCTCTGAGGCCGTGAGCAGAACGCGGCGGCGTCCCACGGTGTGAGTGGTGATGACGGCGATGGAAGCTGCATGGGCCTGAGTCGTCCGCAGTAGCTCGCCTGACCCGAGATTCCAGGTGCGCAGGGTTCCATCGCGGTGGCCGACAACGGCGCACCAATGGTCGCGGGAGGCATGGACGGTGAGGGTTGAGACAGCGTCCCGCAGTCGTGCGGTGTCGAGGGCGCGGAGGGTGTGGAGGACCGTTCCCGTGTGTGCGTGCACGACGGTGCAGGCTCCGCTGGCATGACCGAAGAGGGCGATGCTCTGGTCTCCGACGTCGCCGACGAATTGGGCGGTGATTCGGTCGGCCGTGCGCAGCACCCCACGGTGCAGTACAGCTCCGTCAGACAGCGTGAATGCACTGACGACATTGCCCGCGGTCACGCTGAGTCCGAACTGAGTGCCGCGTTCCCGGCATGCGGCGACATACCGTGCTTGCCTGCCGGCGGCCGTGACGGTGATCGCGTGGACATCTCGTGTCCCTCGGGGCAAGTCGACCACGACGGGCCCGCCGCCCGTCGCCAGGACAATGCGGCCGTCCGAGGCAGGGGCGAGCTGTTTCACCGCGTTGCCGGTGTTCAGGGAACCCAGCGGTTTGCCGGACAGCGGGTCCCACCACACGAGCCGGTCGCTCCCCGTGAGGACGATGCTTCGACCCTCCACGGATGCAACCGCGATAGCGTCGACGGGAGCGGTGTGCAGCAGCACATGTCGTGCCTGGCCGGTGTGGAGATCCCAGATACGTGCTGTACGGTCCGCGCTGGCTGTCACGGCGACGGTGGTGTCGGCGAGTCGTGCGACGAGGATGGCGTTGATGCCCCCACCATGCCCGGACATGGTGACGCCGGCCGACGAGGAGACGTTGTCGGCGGTCGACCAGACGCAGCGCCAGGTTGGTTGCCGTCCCGGCGGTGCGATCTCGATCCTCTCCGCTAGATCCCCATGTCCGAGCCGCCTCGCGTCCAGAGCGAGGATCTGGCGTCTGGCACCAGAGTCGACGTGCTGATGCCAACTCAGCGAAGCACAGTACACGTCGAGGAGCCGGCGTGCCGGTCCGGGAAGTTCGTCACGGAAAGGGGGCAGCGCGGCGAGTACCGATCGCGGTTCCGCGTTGATGAGGAACTCGCCGTCTGAGAAGAGACGCTGCAGAGCTGACCAGCCGACCCGTGCTGCATGCTCGACGGCATGACGACGCATGTACGGGTCGGCCAAGTCCCAGCGATCGGTCTCGCCAGACCGTGGAAGAGCCTTCAACAGCTCCCGGAAGACCACATCCTCCGGGCCGTTCATGAGGCGTCACCGTCGTCGCAGAGGGCATTCGGATCGGGGAGATCTCGGGCGGATGCAATCAGGTGGTCGACAAGTTCCTGGTGGAACAGGCGGTACAGGGTGGTGCCGTATGAGGGGTCGACGTCCTGCCGTAAGTGGAACGACATTCCGGTGAGCACCGCGTCGACGTCTTCGCGGCCGGGCGCACTGCAGGCAGGCGGAAGCCCGGCGGCCACCTGGGGAAGTAGACGGGCTGGCATACCGCTGCCCTTGCCGAAGGCGAGAGCCGTCATGACACGACGCGCCCAAGGGTGCGTGCGCTCGTCTGCTAACTGACCCTCCAGCAGTGCTGCGAAGGTCATCGGCATCGCGGCCAGGGCAGCATCGACTGCTTCCTCGGTGAGGGGGGCAGCTTGCGTGAGGGACCGCGCTGCCATCTGGGCCTTGAGGAATTCCCCACCATGCGATGCCCTCACCACGCGCTCCGCGATTGTCCGTGCGATCCGGCTGCGCAACTTTCGCTCGGACGCGTAGGTTTCGCTCTCATAGAGCAGTCGCTCCACGTACGTCTTCAGATCTTGCTGGAGCTGCCCACGGTCCGCGGCGTCGAGGTCCACCAGCAGCTGGTTTCCGCCGGATACAGTGGCCGCCAGCTGAGGCAGCTGGTCCCAGTACGGCCGTACGCCCACCAAGAGCTGGCACGCCCGTCGGCGTGGCCCGTCGGTAAAGACCTGTTCGGCCAGTGGTAGAAGTAGTTCCACGGTAATGGACACCCTGTCGGTGGCCTCGTCCAGCCCGTCGACCACGATGAGCGGTTCATGGGAGAGCGAGGCGATGGCACTGACCAGTTGCTGGGAGCTCCAGCCCTCCGTCGGCTGCTCCAGGTCCAGCTGGGCGCCGATACTGTCCATCGTGTCTGCCAGGGTCATGTGCCGCGTGTGTACCGCGGCGACCAGGGGGCGTTGTTCGGGGCGCGCGGATGGCGGAATGTGCTGTACGAGCGTGTTGTGTAGAACCTTGGCTAGTTGGGTCTGCGTGCAGCAAACAACGGCGCCGAGAAGAGCAGACTTTCCGACACCTGGGCTGCCGGTTACAACGCACAAGGTGCCGTGGTCCGCGCCGTCCGACAGCCAGTCAGCCACCTCCACCAGCTGGTCCTGCCTCCCGGAGAAGAGGCTGCCCTTGTCGGTCGGGTCGACGTCGTGTCGCCCAGATGCCCTGGAGAGGTAATGGCCAATGTCTAGAGCCGGATGGACGACGCCGTCCATGAAGTCCTGAAGCCGCCAATAGTCCCCCAGCTTGTACACTTCTGCGGGATCTTCGCGGAACCAGGGATTGAGAAGAAACTCCGGGCTAGGCCCCTCTAACTTGCTGTAAACGAGGTCCTGCTCGGGAACGTCTGCTTTGTTGCACAGGTCGATCAACGTGCGATGCAACTCATCCCTGAACCACGTGAGGCGTACGAAGCGTTCACTCGGATCGATGCCCTTGTGGCCGCGTACGACTCCGGAAAGCACCTCGCACACGGCTTGGGAGAACCGTCCGCTCCATGCTTGTTCATCTGGCGGGCATGCAGCGATCACAAAGGTCCGCCGCTTGGCGTACTTAATGCGCGTCGTCCAGTCGAGGGCACCGCCGCCGTGGCAAACATCTAGCAGGAGCAGCAGTTGACCCGCCTTACGATCCGCGTTAATGAGGAACTGGCGGACATCGAAGGCCGTATCCCGGACGGCGTCGTGCTTGGGGTGGAGTGTGTCAGTGGCGGCGATCAGTAGATCGGACTCGCTGTTGACGTCGAGGAATCCGTGGCTGAGAACGTGTACGACCATCCTGTCCCCACCCTTAATGGCGGCCAGGACATCGTCCATGCGTGCTTTCAGCGTCTCGCTGTTGAGGTCCGGCAGATGGGTGGTCCCGGGCGCGACTAGCGGGCCGAGTTCGGCGGCCACACGACGGCCGAGCGCCGGCGCGAAGCGGAGGTCTCTCCAACTGGATCGACCGGGTGGCTCCTCGTCCTCCAGGTCTCCGTCACCTAGGCTCTCGCCCTCGGACACCGGGAGGCGGAACTTCGACATCGACACGACGATGGCCTTGGCGGGTGAAGGCGTCTGCTTCCCGTCGTCCCCCATGCTTGACACCCTTGTCTGCTTCCAACTGCGGGCAATCCTGTGGCAGTACGGTATGCCATCGTGGTGGGCGTCTGTCCCAAGACCGCGTCGATTGCGAGAAGCCAACGCGGCACGCGACCGAAGCGCTGATGCCTGATAGAGCGTCATGTCGCCCAAGAACCCCACGGACTATACGCCCCTTCCCGGCGCGTGGCCGGACATTCACATGTCACCCGCGCAGGGGGTGCAGGCCCACCTTGACCTGCAGGGAGGTGGTCCGGGTGGGGTGCTTCTGCCGATCCACTGGGCCACCTTCAATCTGGCCCCGCATGCCTGGGCGGAGCCGGGGGAGTGGACGAAGTACGAGGCCGAGGAGGTCGGCCAGGCGGTGGCGTTCCCAAGGCCCGGTGAGCCGTTCGAGGCTGCAGGGAAGCTGCCTGTGGAGCCGTGGTGGCGGGCTGTGTCGCATTCGATCGCTCAGCCGTGGCGTCGCCCCCGGCCTGCTGAGGTCGTTGCCGAGCCGCGCAGCGCCGATCTCGATCTCGCGGGCGAGCGGTGACGTCGATCGGGGACGTCCTTGCCGAGGTCGTGCGGATGCTGGAGCGTCTCCCGTCCGAAGGGCGCGACCGTGTGCTGCGGGCATTGGAGGGGGAACCCCGCAGAGAGCAAGCGGCCGTCGTCCAGCGGTTCAGACCCTTGCCGACCGCGCAGGACCCGTCGCGAGTTGTGGTCCGAACGCGCATCGTCGATCGCTGAGCTGCAGTTTCGTGCGGATCTTCCGGATTCTTGGCGGTTCGTGGGTGTCGGGATGTGCTCCTTCTAGCAGTCGGCCGGCGGAGGCGGTCGGGCAAGGCATGATCGAGTTCTCTGGGGATTGGTGTGGTGTGAGGGATTGGCGGACCGATCCGACGTTCGCGATGTGCCGGGCGCTGGTGGACGGAGCGGATCTGGCCTCGTTCGCGGGAGGCGCGTTCGATGTGCGGGCGGTGGTGGCCGACATCCAATCCGGGGCCTACAGCAGGTTGCTCCTCGACGCCGTCCCCTGGGGGAACTTCCCTCACGGCGACGATGCCCGGGAGGCCGTTCACTTGCTGCACACCGGCGAGGACCTCGCTAGCCACGCGACGGGCGTGCTAGGGGGCCTGTGCGCCAACGACAGCCGGGCCGCAGCCGCCCTCGCCGTACCGTTCCTGATCTCCATCGCCACTGATGCCCACCACCCACACCGTGCCGCCGCCCTCGCCGTACTCTCCGGCCCGGCCCGCGCCCGGCACTTCGGCGTCGCCTCCCGCGATGAACTCCTGCTCCACCGCAACGATCCTCGGCGCCACGCCCCCGACGACTACGACGACTACAGCGTCGAGGTGACGGGTTACCCGGCAGGCTGGTCGGTGGCCGCCGCCCGAGCCGCGATCACCGCCGAAGCACCCGTACTCCTGCCGCTTCTCAACGACTCCGACCCCACCATCCGCATTGACGCCGCCTACGCCCTGGCCACCGCCGCCGACCCCGACCACGTGGTCCGAACCGCCCTTGCCGCCAGGTTCGCCACCGAGCATGACGCCATGGTCCGCGCCGCCCTGCTCCTCGCCGTCGCCGAGACCGCCCGAGCTCACGTACAGCCGCCGGCCGTCTCGTGGTTCCGCGAGCGGTGGCAAGACCGGACAGAGGCCCCCGAAGTCCGCCTGGCCGCGGCAATCGGCTGGCTCTGCCTCACGGACGAACCCGCCCCCGAGGACCTGCACCAGACCATCGACACCTTTGCCACAGAAGAACGCGCGCACGCCATGGACACTCTGCCGTGGATGTACGCCGCCGCCGGAACCGGTGAACCGGGACTCTCGCGCTGTATCCGCTGCATGCTCCACCCCGAAAAGCCCGAACCGTACGACGACCCCTGGGCCTTCTCGCTTTGAGCGACCGGCCTCGGCCCCGTTTGCGCATCGAAGTTGTCTACCGGGGCCAGGGAGGGTTCCCGTGTCCGGGCGAGCCGTTCGAGCCTGCGGGGAAGCTGCCAGAGAAGCCGTGGTGGCGGGCTGTATCCCATCCGATCGCTCACCCGTGGCGTAAGCCCCGCGTTACCACTCGTTGCTGTTGCCCTGGGCGATCCGCAGGATCTGGCTGGCGAGTCGCTGCACCACGTCGCTGTATCGCTCGCTGTCAAACTCGTCGGCCGCAGAGACCGCTGGGAACATCTGCTTGATGAGATCTGCGACCAACCCCGCAGGGAACCAATCCGGCAATTCCGAGATTCGCTGGAATATCCGAGTTGCATCGGTTCCGTCACGGCTGAAGGTCTCACCCCACTGCCCCATCGCTTCGATCATCGCCGGCAGCAGGTCTGGGTTTCCCTCGAGTGCTGTCTCCAGGGTCTCTCGAACTTCTCCGCCGTGGCTGGCACCCGCAGTCCATGCAAGCAGCCGGCGTGCGTAATTGCTGTTGTCCGCCCAGGCAGTGGGAGCCTTCCAGTCTTCAGCCAGCAGGAGCTTCGTGGCTTCGGCGGCTGCCGCATCCTGCAGTGCCTCGTGACCCTGCTGTTTCGCGATGGTGCCGAGATGCTGAAGCAGAACGACCGAGGCAGCCAGAGGCGTCTGCTCGCTGGCCTGACGAATGAGGGCACGGTAAGTGGTCTCGTCGGCGTTGCGGGCCACAGTCGCCGCACGCCGGGCCGTAACGTCTAGCCCCATCGCCGTCAGCGATGGCACGGGGGGAAGAGCGTTCGCCAACGGCAGCGCCTCGATCAGGCGTGCGTACAGTGCCGCGTCATAGTCACGGTGCTTCACCCGGCCCCAGGGGCCTGCCGATTCCAGTAGTTCCCAGTGCTCCCGCACCGCACGCTGCTGGTCTGTTTCGACCGGTCCAGAGACGGCGAGGGTCGGCTCGGGCGGAGAGACGGCCCGGTTCCCTCGCCAGGCGGCGCTCAGTGCCGCTGAGGCGCGCTGCAGCTCGGCGACCGCGTCCGGCCATGCCTGGTCGTCCTCGGTCGGCGGGCGTCCTGGCCATCGACCTGCTGCGGCAATCAGTTCTTCGACCCGTCGTTCTACCCAGTCGCACCACGGTCCGAGACTCTGGTCGGCGGCAGATACGGCGTGGAGCTCGGCAACGACCTCTACGGCCAGGGGTTCTAGTTCGGCCAGGCTCGCGGCGAGAGCTCCGTTCAGCGCATCCTCGTGAGGCTTGGTCTCTGCCCTGGACGGCTCGACGGTCAGGCGGTCCCCGTCCAGATCGAAGACGGGCATCGTCCTGTTCGTGTGGAGACGCAATGCCTGCCAATCCTGAGCCGCTTGATGCGCGAGGCGACGTCGCTGGCGACCGACGCTAACCATCTTCCCTACCGCCCGGGCCGCCGCCACGACCGTCGTCGCACTGGCCGTGGCGACGCTCAGCGGAAGCGGGTCGAAGGAGAGCACGGATGCTTCCGCGACTTCATCGTTGTTCAGGTGCCACGACCGCTGAATCTGGTCGTGCTCGGCCAGTTGCGCCGCCTTCCACTCCCGCAGCATCCCCGGAGGGAACCGGGCGGCGTTTTCATCGATCTCATACGAGTGCTCGATGCATAGCAGGAGCAAGTTCTCCCCGCTGCGGTTCGCCTCGTCCGACATGCCGGCGTTCCATCGGGGGCCACCCTCCCTGCGAGCGTGGATGTGCGCGACGCGGCTGTTGAGGGTCCGATCGCCCGTCTCGTTGTCCAACCGGAACAAGGGGCGCTGACAGTCCGGCTTGCCGCAGCGGAAAGCGGTTCCGTACAGCTGTTTCACTGTTGCGTCTGTCGGCGCGGGATGTTCTACCGGGCGACGATTCGGGTTCCCACCTGTCACCGAGGCATTGTGCCCCATGCGGCGACGGCCAGCGGCAACTTCCGCGCACCAGGGTCCTTAGCTCGGAATGCAGCCACGGCCAGCCTCTCACGTGCGGTTCATTGAGAGTGCGGCCTGGGTTGGGACAGGCGGGTGCCTGCCCCAACCCAGGTGCGTGATCACTGATGCTTAGCCTGGCTGAGCGAGGCTGTTGCGGCTCGGTCGAAGGGCAGGTCCTTCAAGGGGAGTAGGTGTTTCGTCAACTCTGGCACCGCCTTCGCCAGGCAGTCCATGGCAATTCCCAGGGCCTGTCGGTGCTCTCGCGCGAAGAGGTGATCGAACGCCGGCGCCTTCCAAGCGTCGCCGCCGAGTAGGGCGTCGAAGACCGCCAGGTCGATCGTCTGCGGCAGCTGGCGGGCAATTGGACTTCGGCGCCGAAGCCGTTCGGCGAGGTCCATGAAGTTGACCAGCCACACTGGTGTCTGCGACATCGCATCGCGGACGGAGGGGACAGGTCGCTCAATCGCGGGTGCACCTGCCGACCGGTACGCCTGATGGATGGTTACGAGCTCCTCACGGAGCAAGGCGTCAGCCATCTCCGCCACTCGCAGGATCTGGCGGTCGTGAGGGTCTCCGGTGTTCAGCCCCTGCTCGATCTCTCGTCGCGCCCCCTCGGAGCCCACGGTGTCGGTCCGGCCGCCGGCGCGTAGGGCTGCGGATACCAGCGCTTGGAGAACGTGACCGGCCAACAGCTTGGCCAAAGGGTTGGGAAGAACTGTCCCGGTGCGTGTCACCTCGTTCAGGGTCAGCAGCGCTCCTAGGACTCTGTGAGGATCAGCCAGGAGTGCGTCGTGCCTGAGGAAGGAGACGAGCCCTGATGGGAGATCTCCGATCTTCTTGAGTTGCTGGTCCGCGGCAGCGCTCTCCTCCTTGAAGGCGGTCTCCCCGATGGTGGCGAAGTGCTGCGGTACGTGTTCTAGGACTTGCTCACGACGCTCCAGCTCCGAGCTGGCAAACAGGTCAACCCCGATGTGGCGCGCTACCCCGCGGCCGGCCTCAGTGACGGTTTGGCGAACGAGCGCCGAGCGGTCCGCACCGACGAGGGCCTGCAGCCCCCGCAACCACAAGAGGCGGTCCTGCTCCCCGCTCTGTCCGCGGGTGGACTTGCACTCGCTGATGCCGATGTGGGGACGGAGTCTTGAGTCGAAGTCGATCGACAGCACGTCGACGTCCGTTACCGTACGCGGCCGCCCTCCGACGCTCTGCGTGACGGGGTGACGTACGCGGACGAGTGCGCCATCCGCGAACTCCGCTCGGGCGAACCGGCGTTCCAGTTCGTCACCCTTTTCCTTTCCAGCCCTACCGGTCATAGCGCCGCCGCCCCATTTCCTGTCGCAGTGCGGCGAGAATATCTTGCGAAGCGCTGGGGCTGGGGGCTGCTTCCTTAGGGGACTGGACCAGGCGTCGTGCACGTTCCGCTTCGGGGTGGCGGTAGCCGCGCTGTCCTTGTAGGGCACCCGACGTGGTGTTTCCGTCTGCGCTGTCCTCAAGGTAGGTGATGGCTTCCTCGGCGACGTCTGCCTGCAGGAGGACGAACTTCTTGAACCTGCATGCCGGCTCAACGCGGACGATTCCCGCAGTTTCGAGCATGGAGTAGTCGGTGCCGATGTTGGATGCGTCTCCTGCCTCGCCGTTTCGTACCAGCTTTCGAAGGAAGGCTGTTGGTGCGAAGAGCCGGTTACTGGCGAATCGTCGAGCGAACACCATGGAGCCGATGAGCTGACGCACGTGCCCGGACGGGTCGGCTCCCGTCGGGGCGTCGAACACGGATCGCCCCATGTGTGGAGAGAAGAGGAATGCTCGCTCCTGGCCTCCGAGCGTGGTGACGATAGATCGCAGCAGAAGTCCTTGGGAGACGGCATAGTCCACCCACTTGCGTTCTCCGGACTGGATCTCGTCCTCGGATATCCCAGCCGTCGCAGCCACCTCCTCCAGAACGGCGCTCAGTGCCGCTCGTATGGCCCCATCCTCGGCCTGCAAAGCGGCATGAGAATGATCTTTGTCAACTGCCCAGACATTGGGGTTGAAGAGCACCTCGTCCCCGTCGGCGCTCCGCTGACGAGTGCAGAGGTGCAGGGATTCAAGGTTTTCGATCGCCCGGGCCGCGAGTTCTTCGGGTCCGAGTGCCGCGCACTCCTCCTTTGCCGTCGAGATGGTGATCGGCATGATGGTGGTCATGCGGAGAATCGTGAGAGCCATCATTTCAAGCGGTTCAGGCATGACGTTACTGAGAACGCTGTCGGCACGTTGGTAGAGATCGTCGACAGGCGGGATTTTCTCGGACACCACCTTGATGGCGCCCTCATGGTCGCGCTCAAGGTCGACAAGGCCCAGCACCTCAAGCGTGGGAAGGAACTCCCTACGGATCTCTCGTTTGCTGATGCCGGCGCTGACGCCAAGGGCCTCGACACGCTCGGGTGAGCTGACACCGCTGCCCCGTAGCCGGAGAGCGAGCTCAAAGATTCGGCCTGCGAACTCAAGCTGGGCCAGATCAGCCTTGGGCTGGCTGGCCCCGTAGGTGCTCAGGTGTCGTGACATGCCGACAAGAAGTTCTGCAGTTGGTAGCAACGGAGTCTCCAGGAGGGCAGCGGCAAGTCGCCACAGCATCGTTGTGGTCCGGCGGCCGGGTGACCTCAGCCGCAGTCCATGGTGCGCCCCACCCTGCCCGGATAGTCATCCTTTCGGAAGATCCGGTCTCTGTCTGCGTGACGATCAGGACCGGCGTCGGTGGTGAAGGTCGGGGTCACGTGCCGCCAGATCGGTTGGGGTCTCCGGCGAAGCCAGAGCCCGTATGCCGAGGGGTGACTGCCCGCCGGGGCCGACGGTCGGGATCACCGTGTCAGTGCGGCCCTGTCGCCAGCTTGCCAACCGTGTCCAGAACGCTTTCACGGCCCTTGGAACTCCCCTGACGCAGGACCAGGAAGCCACGTTGTGGCCGCGACGACCGCATGTTTGAACATGGGCGAAGGGCGGACCCGGGGCCAGGCGGAGTGGATTCCGCCGCTGCGGGAGGTCCCCCGTGGTGCGTGAGGGGGTGGACCGCGACGAAGCTGCATTGGGGGCTTGCTATGGGCATCCGTGGCGGTCGCCGAGCGGTGATCAAGAGTGGCGCGGCGACTCGGCAGCGCGACCTGAAGGCCAACACAACACGATTTTCTGAGAAGTGATTGAGCGTCATATTGCCTCACCCGTGGCGTCGGCCCCAGCCGGTCGAGGTTCCTGCCGAGTCCCCCGCGCACGATCTCGACCTTGCGGGTGATCGGTGACGGCGAAGGAGGATGACTTCGGCGGGATCGTGCGCCTGCTGGCACGTCTTTCCAGCGAAGAGCGCGATCGTGTGGTGCGCGCGCTGGATGGCGCGCCCCGCCAGGAGCGTTCGAGGGGTGCCCAGCAGTTCAGGCCCTTGCCGACTCAAGAGGGACCGTTCCCGGTTGTCGTCCGAACACGCATCGTGGACTGTTGAGCCATACCAACGTGCTGGCCGTTCTGGTTGATCGGGGGCCATGGCCTGTGAGGCATAGCGCGTCTGCCCAATGCTTCCCCGGTGACTACGAGTGGCGACCTGGCCCATGGTCTGCCGGCGCACCCACCGGGTCGCCCATCACCACCTCCGATCCCTTACGTCCAGCCTCGCCCGGGCTGTCCGTCACCGCACGGGATGCGCGTCCGGCGCGGTTGCGATAGGTCACACGGTCTGCGGCCCCATGATCCGGACCAACAGGTCGTCGAGGCTGACCAGGCCGGTGAGCACACCCTGGGCGTCCCGTACGAGGGCGAGGGAGGCGCGGCGCTGGCGGAGCTGTTCGACGGCGTGGGAGATGGTGTCGGTCGCGGCCAGTTCCGGTACCGGTCGGGCCAGGTCGCCGGCGGTAACGGTCCGCCCGCGGGTGCGTGCGACCAGAACGTCGCGGGTGTGGACGGAACCGAGGATGCGGTCGCCGTCCCTGACGAGGAGGCGGGAGCGGTCGGCGTCGGCGGCGCGGGCGAGGACCGCGTCGAGGCCGGCTCCGGCCTGGACGGAGACGATGTCGTCCGCCGGGGTCTGGAGTTCGGCGACCGGGGTCTGCGGTTCGGTCAGGGAGCGGGTGATGAGCTGTGAGTCGGTCTTGTTGATGAGGCCGAGGCGCTCGGACTCCTCGACGAGGTGGGTGAGCTGTTCGCGGTTGTGGACGGCGGTCAGTTCGTAGCGGGGCTGGACGCGGCACATCCGTACGAGTGCGTTGCTGACCTTGTTCAGGACCCAGAGCAGCGGACGTACGGCCTTGACCACGGCACGGAACGGCGGGGTGAGCAGCATGGCGGAGCGCTCCGGGTGGGCGATGGCCCACGACTTGGGGGCCATCTCGCCGACGACCATGTGCAGGAACACCACGATGATCATGGCGACGGCGAACGCGATGCCGTAGCTGAGGGCCGTGGGCAGGCCGAGTTTGACCAGCAGGGGGTCGAGCTCGTGGGAGATCGCGGGCTTGGAGATGGAGCCGAGCCCCAGGGTGCAGATGGTGATGCCGAGCTGGGCGCCGGCGAGCATCAGCGACAGTTCGCGCATGCCGGCGAGCGCGGCCTTCGCGCCGCGCTGACGGTCCGCGACGGCCTTCTCGATGCGGTGCCGCTTGGCGGCGACGAGCGCGAACTCGGCCGCGACGAAGAAGCCGCTGCCGATCAACAGCAGGACGGTGACGAAGAGGGCCATGGGGAAGCTCATGCCTGGGCCTCCTCGGCGGCAGACTCGACGCGTTCGATGCGGACGCGTTCGGGGACGTGACGGTCGAGGCTCAGGACCTCGATCCGTACGTCGTCGACGGTGAGGCGGTCCCCGATCGTGGGGAAGCGGCCGAGGCGGTCGATGATCAGGCCGGCCACGGTGTCGTAGTCCTCCTCCTCGGGCAGGGCGATGCCGGTGGCGTCCTCGACCTCGTCCAGGCGGCGGCCCGCGTCCACGCGCCAGCCGTCGCCGTCGGGCACCGCCAGGGCGACGACGGTGTCGCTCTCGTCGGCGATGTCGCCGACCAGTTCCTCGGCGATGTCCTCGTAGGTGACGATGCCGGCGACGCCGCCGTGCTCGTCCAGGACGACGGCGAACTCGTCGTCGGACTCCCGCATCTGTGCCACCGCCTGCGGCAGCGGCAGCGTGTCGGGCAGCAGCAGGGGCGAGCGGCCGGCCTCCCCTGCGCTCATGCTCTCGAACCGGTCGGCGGGCAGGCGGACGAGTTCGCGTACGCCGAGGACGCCGGCGACGTCGTCGGGGTGGTCGCCGAGGACCGGGTAGTTGGAGTGGCCGTACTTCGCGATCAGTTCGACGGCTTCGGTGAGCGGGGCGTCCTTGCGTACGAACACGGCGTCCACGCGCGGCACCATGACCTCGTCCAGGGTCCGCTCGGAGAACTCCAGGGCGTGGTCGAGGAGCTCGGCGGTATCGGCCGGCAGCTGGCCCTGCTCGTGGGACTCCCCGATCAGGTGGCTGAGCTCTTCGAGCGTCGCGCCGTGGTGCAGCTCCTCGACCGGCTCGATACCGACCTTGCGCAGCAGCTTGTTGGCGGCGCCGTCGAAGACGTGGACGACCGGTCCGACGATCCTGAGGTAGACGAGGGTGGAGGAGGCCAAAGACTTGGCCAGCCGCTCGGGCACGGCCAGCGCCAGGTTCTTCGGGGCCAGTTCGCCGAGCACCATCTGCAGCACCGTCGCCACCACGAAGGCGAGGACGACGGAGATGACAGAGACGGCGCCCTCGGACAGCCCCGTCCCCTCCAGTGCGGGCTTGAGGAGCGCCGAGACCGACGGCTCGGCGAGGAAACCGACGACCAGACCGGTGACGGTGATGCCGAGCTGGGCGCCGGAGAGCATGAAGGAGAGCCGTTCGAGGACCTTCAGGGCGCGAGCAGCCCGCTTGTCGCCTGCCGCTGCCTCGCCGGCGAGCGCGATGCGGTCGGCGGCGACGTAGGCGAACTCCTGGGCGACGAAGTAGCCGGTGCCGGCGGTCAGCACGAGGACGGCCAGCAGGCCGAGAGCGGCGTTCATCGGCTACCGCACCCCTTCACGCAGGGCGTAGGGGCGCGTCGATCTGGCGGACAAGGAGGTGCTCCTTCGTGGGGCGGTGAGGGCGGTGATCAGGACTGAGTATCTGCGGGTACGCGACGGCCGCGCGGGATCACACGGAGGCGGGGCCGACCAGCTCCTCCAGGACGTCCTCCATCGTCACGTAGCCCAGGACAGTGCCGGCCTGGCCGGTGACGGCGGCGAGGTGGCTGCCGACGGCGCGCAGGGCGGTGAGGGTGTCGTCCAGCGGGGTGTCGATCCGTACGCGGGTCACGGCGTGGAACGCGGTGCGTGGGAACGGCTTGTCGCGGTCCGTGACGCCGAGGGTGTCCTTGATGTGCAGGTAGCCCAGGACGGCTCCGGCGGGGCCGGTGACCGGGAGGCGGGAGTAGCCCGCGCGTGCCGCCGTCCGCTCCAGCTCGGCAGGGGTGATCCGGTGGTCGACCGTGACCATCCGGGCGGCGGGGACGAGGATCTCGCCTACCGGCCGGGTTCCCAGCTCCAGTGCGTCGCGCAGTCGCTCGCCGTCGGCGGGTGACAGCAGTCCGGCCTCGCTGGTGTCCTGGACCATGCGGGCGAGTTCGTCGTCGGTGAAGACCGAGGAGACCTCGTCCTTCGGCTCGACCCGCAGGAGGCGCAGCAGCGAGTTGGCGAAGGCGTTGATGCCGAAGACGACGGGCTTCAGCGCGTGGGTGAGGGCGACCAGCGGCGGGCCGAGGAGCAGCGCGGTCTTCACCGGGGCGGCAAGCGCGATGTTCTTGGGGACCATCTCGCCGATGAGCATGTGCGCGTACGTCGCGAGGGTGAGCGCGATGACGAAGGCGATCGGGTGCACCAGGGCATCCGGTACATGGGTGGCCTCGAACGCCGGCTCCAGAAGGTGGGCGATGGCCGGTTCGGCGACCGCGCCGAGCACCAGCGAGGAGGCGGTGATGCCGAGCTGGGCGGTGGCCAGCAGGGCGGAGATGTGCTCCAGGCCCCACAGGGTCATGCGGGCGCGCCGGTCGCCATCGCGGGCAAGCGGCTCGATCTGGCTGCGGCGCACGGAGATCAGGGAGAACTCGCCGCCGACGAAGAACGCGTTCGTCAGGAGGGTGAGGAAGCCGATGGTGAGCTGGAGCGCGGTCATCGGGACACCCCGGCCTCGGCGTGCTTGTGCTCCGAAAGGCGAGCGGGCTCGGTGAGGTGGATCCGGTCCGCGCGGTGGTGCTCGATGTCGAGGACGTCGAGGCGCCAGCCGTCGAGCAGGATCGCGTCGCCCTGGGCGGGGATGCGGCCGAGGCGGGTGGCGATCAGGCCGGCCACCGTTTCGTACGGGCCGTGGGGCGCCCGTAGCCCTATGCGGGCCAGCTCGTCGATCCGTACGCCTCCGTCGGCCTCCCAGGTGGCACGGCCGTCCTCGGTGGGCGGCGCGGGCAGCAGGTCGGGAACCTCGACCGGGTCGTGCTCGTCACGGACCTCGCCGACGACCTCCTCGACGATGTCCTCCACCGTCGCCACGCCGGCCATGCCGCCGTACTCGTCGATGACGACCGCCATGGTCCGGTGCTCCCGCATCCGCTCCAGAAGTCGGTCGGCGGGCGGCGTCTCGGGCACGAGGAGCGGCTCGGTCACCAGGTCGGTGATCGGGGTGGCCGCGCGGGCGTCCGGTTCGAGGGCGAGGACGTCACGGATGTGGACGGTGCCGATCACGTCGTCCAGGGAGACCCGGTAGACCGGGAAGCGGGAGAGACCGGTGGCGTATGTGAGGTTGGCGGCGTCGGCGGCCGTTGCCTGCGCCTCCAGGGCGCGGACGTCGACGCGTGGCGTCATCACGTTCTCCGCTGTCAGCTCGCCCAGGTGGAGCGTACGGACGAACAACTCGACGGAGTCGGCCTCGATGGCCCCCTCAGCGGCCGAGTGCCGGGCGAGGGAGGCCAGCTCGGCGGGGGTGCGCACGGTGGCCAGTTCCTCGGCCGGCTCCAGGCCGAAGCGGCGTACGAACCTGTTCGCGGTGTTGTTGAGGTGCCGGATGAACGGCCCGAAGGCCGCGGTGAAGCCCCGCTGGGGTCCGGCCACGACCTTGGCAACAGCCAGCGGGCGGGAGATCGCCCAGTTCTTCGGGACCAGCTCGCCCACGACCATGAGGACGACGGTGGAGATAGCCACACCGAGAACAGTGGCGAGCGAGGACGCCGCACCGCCGAGCCCGATCGCTTCCAGCGGACCGCGCAGCAGCGCCGCCAACGACGGCTCGGCGAGCATGCCGATCACCAGCGAGGTGACGGTGATGCCCAGCTGGGCACCGGAGAGCTGAACGGTCAGCCGTCGGACGGCGCGCAGTGCGCCCTCGGCTCCGCGCTCCTTCGCCTCGACGGCCCGCTCCAGCTCACCGCGCTCCACGGTGGTCAGGGAGAACTCGGCCGCGACGAACACCGCACACGCCAGCGTGAGGGCCAGGGCCAGAAGCAGCAGAAGCACTTCGGTCACCGTGCCACCCCCGCTCCCTGGCTCGACGCGTCAGGGCAGGCGGTGGCACGGCTGGTACTGGGAGGCTCACCCATTGCGGGTCGCTCACTCCTTGTCGTACTCGGGCGGATCGGGTGGTCGGAGAAGCACGCAGGCTTCTACACCACTGTAAAGGAAAGGCAAACAGTCATCGAGAGCCGAGGGCACGGCATCGCGCGAGGACTCCGCGTTCAAGGGGCGCCCCGATGAGCTTCGCCGGCCGCCACGATCCCCGCGTCGGTGCGCCGCGAGACCCGCTCGACCACGATCCTCATCGCGGCGACGCCGGCGGGGTCGTCGATGAAGTACACCCGCCGCCGCCCGTCCCTGTGGGCGGCGACGAGGCCGGACCTCGTGAGGGCGGACAGGTGCTGGCTGATCGTGGACAGCGCTCCGCCGACCTGTTCCGCGAGGTGCGCGACGTCGCTCTCGCCCTGCGACAGCACTTGGAGGATGCGCAGGCGCACGGGAGAGGCCAGCACTCCGAAGACCGCGGCCGCGTGCTCCAGGGTCTCGCCGGACGCGCCCCCGAGAACGCCCGCGCACTGCTCCCCCGCCATCTTGCCCGCACCCCTTTCAGCCGAAGGCGATGTCGCTGTCCGAATGTGCTCGCCCCTCTCGGCTTCGTCTGCCCCGGGACGGACACTCCGGCCCTATGCTTCTACACGCATGTAGATGGTCGAGGTTATACGGCCTCGAACTGCTGAACCACACAGGCTATTTGAAGGAGTGAACGCCCCATGGTGTTCAAGCGTCTGCTCGGCTCGCTCGGCGTAGGGGGCCCCTCGGTGGACACCGTGCTCGATCCCGGCGCGGTCACACCCGGCGGCATCCTGAGCGGTCAGGTTCACCTGCAAGGCGGCAGCGCCGACTTCACCATCGAGCACATCACGCTGGAGCTCGTGGCCCGGGTCGAGGCGGAGCACGAGGACGGGGAGTCGCACGGCGCGGTCGTCTTCCACCAGCACGTCGTCGGCGGCAACTTCCGCCTCGCGGAGGGTGAGCAGCGCAGCGTGCCCTTCTCCTTCGCGCTGCCGTGGGAGACGCCGATCACCGAGCTGTACGGCCAGGGCCTGGGCATCACCCTCGGCGTACGCACCGAGCTGGGCGTCGCCGGCGCCAAGGACAAGGGCGACCTCGACCCGCTCGCCGTGCGCCCGCTGCCTGCCCAGGAGGCGATCCTCGAAGCCCTCGGACAGCTCGGCTTCGGCTTCAAGTCCGCCGACCTCGAACTCGGCCACATCCGGGGCACCGGCCAGCAGCTCCCCTTCTACCAGGAGATCGAGCTCGCACCGTCGCCGCAGTACGCCCACCAGGTCAACGAGATCGAGGTGACCTTCCTCGCCGGCCCGGCGGGAATGGAGGTCGTCCTGGAGGCCGACAAGCGCGGCGGCTTCTTCTCCGAGGGTCACGATGCGCTGACCCGCTTCACGGTCAGCCACCACGGCGTCGAGCAGATCAACTGGAACGCCGAGGTCGAGGGCTGGATCCGGCAGCTCGTCGAGCACCGCGCCTCGTACGGCTCCCATGCCTCCCAGGGGCACGGCCATTACGGCCACGACGACCACCACCACGGCGACCACGGTCACCGCTCCGGGTCGGGCATGGGCGCCGTGGTCGCGGCCGGCGCGGCCGGACTCGCCGTCGGCGTCGTCGGTGGCATGGTGGCCGCCGAAGTCGTCGACGAGGTCGGCGATTTCTTCGAAGGCGACGAGGAAGACGGCGGGGACGACGAGGCGTAGCCCGCCCGGTGCGCCGACCGGCTGAACAGTCCGACTGAGGCCGTGTCACAGGCGCGTACCCACCTCTACAGAGACGTAGATTCACGGTGCCGGAGTCCGGGGACCGGTCGTGCACAGCACCGGTCCCCGGCTTCCCGCCCCCTGGGCACCGCCATCGGGCCAAGGGTGACGCGGCGGCGCGTGAGCCGCCCCTACCGGGAGCCCGCCATGCGACGTCGCCTCACCGCAGCCGCTCTGCTCGCCGCCCTCAGCCTGGCCCTGACCGCGTGCGGCACGAACGCGCCGGCCGAGCGGATCGTGCTGCCGGACGCCCTCCGGACCTCGACCACGACCGTGGACGGCAAGCCCTTCGACGCGGCGACCCTCGCCGGCAAGCCGGCCCTGCTGTGGTTCTACGCACCCTCGTGCGAGACCTGCGCGACCCACGCACTCCGCATCTCCGCATGGGCGGATGTACGCATGGGGCAGCTCCACGTCGTGGGAGTGGCCGACCCCGGACCGGACGGCGAACTGAGCCGCTTCATCTCCTCGACCGGGGCGACGAACTTCCCGCACCTCGCGGACAAGGGGCACGTCCTGCGCGACCGGTTCAAGGTCGATCAGGCCGACACCTACGTCCTGATCGACAAGAACGACAGCGTGGCGTTCCGCGGAAACGGCACCGAACTCAGCGCCCTGGGCCGGGAAATCGCCAAGCTCGCCCCCGCGGCAGGACCTGCCGCAGACGAGTAAGGCGCATCGGCGTCGCGTGCCGGGCAGACCCGGCTGAATCAACGACCTCCACCTGATAGCTTCTACAGCAATGTAGAAGTGAGGCCGTCCGGACATCACACTCACCCGGCCTGGGCGACCTCCCACACGTAACGGAGTTCTCGATGGCCCTGTGGGACCGCATCAAGGAGTCCGCATCGACGATGCAGACGCAGCTCATGGCGAAGAAGAAGGACCTGCAGAGCGGCGCGTTCCGTGACGCCAGCATGGCGATGTGCGCGCTCGTCGCTGCCGCCGACGGCAGCATCGATCCATCCGAGCGCCAGAAGGTCGCCCAGCTCATCATGAGCAACGAGGTACTGCAGAACTTCCCGGCGGAGGACCTGCAGCGCCGCTTCGAGGCCAACTGCGACAAGCTCACCGCCGACTTCGACTTCGGCAAGGTCAGCGTCCTCCAGGAGGTCGCCAAGGCGAAGAAGAAGCCCGCCGAGGCCCGCGCCGTCGTCCAGATCGGCATCATCATCGGCGGCGCCGACGGCGACTTCGACAAGGACGAGCAGGCGGTCGTACGGGAGGCGTGCTACACCCTCGACCTCCCGCCGCACGAGTTCGACCTGTAGTCCCCGTCCGGGGTGGGGCCCGTCCCGTCGTCACGGGCCTCACCCCGCCAGCCCCCCCGATTGACAATGCCTCGTCAGAGAGCCGCCCGGCTGCGATACTCGGCCGTCGTCGATCACCGGGGGGAGAGCGTGCTGGTCTGGTCCGTGCGGATAACGGGCGTGCTCGCGTACGCGGCGGCAGCCGTCCTTGCCGTGTGGACGGCGGGGCTGCCGACTGGTGCTCTACTGCCCGTGCCCGGCCTTGTGACATTGTCCTGGACCGTGGTCGGCCTGGTCTGGCTGCGAGTCGTCGCGCTGTGGATCTGGTGGTCCGACGACAACTACTACTGGATGCCGCACCACTGGACCGACGCGAGGAAGACGAACGCGCCAACGGTCTCCTTGGAGAAGGGTGTGACCCCCAGTCGGCGGGAGCGGCCCGGGGTGTTCCGGCGGCTGGCGTCGTACGAGTACGAGAGCGTGCCCTGGGTGTTTCTCCGGCAGGCCCTCGTCTGGCTGCTGGTCGTGGTCTCCGTCGTAGCGCTGGCCGGGCTCGGCCGCTCGCACACGTCGCAGTACGTCCGCTCGCTGGTCCAGGCGGGAGCGGGGTACTCGGCGGCCACCGTGGCAGAGGTCGCCGATGTCCGGCAGATGCGCAACGACGAGGACGAGGTAACGGGTTATCACGCCACTCTGTTCCTGACCCTGCCGGACGGCAGCCAGGTCCGCTCGCAAGGCGCCTACACCAAGGACAAGCCGAAGCCGGGCAGCCGGGTCGAGGTCCTCTGGGCGCCCGCCGCACCCGAGTTGGGCGGCGTGGTGGAGGACGGCGCGCAGCTGGACCGCTATCTGAACCGTGACTGGGGGCTCACGCTGTCCGGGTCGGCCATCGCACTGTTCCCCCTGCTTCTGGTGCTGGCCTGCATGCTTCCCACATCGGTCGCGGCGGAGGCCGACAGCCTCCAGGAGCAGGCGTGGTCCCCGATCGCCCAGACCGTGCACGCCGCCGTCGTCACGGGCGTGGTGCTGGCCGCCCTGCCCTACCTGTCGGGCACGTTCTCCAGTGGCGGCGTGCCGCTCGGGGTGGCCGGCATCGGCCTGCTTGCCCTCTACATCGTCATGCCGATCCGGGCGCTCGTCGCCTGACAGGGCAGCCTGAACGGCGCACGTCCCTCTACAGAGGGGTCGCGGCCTTCAGGATCAGCAACAATGTGACCGCCGAGTTCGCCGAGCAGAGCGCGGAGACCGTGGTGCCGGCCGCGGCGCCCCACGCGGCCAGGCCCGCGCTGGTGAAGATCGACGGCCAGACACGTGCAACGGGAGCAGGCCCCAGGAGGGCCGCCACGCGGCGCGGTACCGGGCCGGCCGCAGCGAATCCCGCGAGGGTCGCCACGGGTGCGCCACGGGAGACCAGCGCGGCCTTGCCGACGGCCCGGGCCACGACACGGCGGCTGCCGACTCGGGTGGCGGCCTCCTCGTCCGCCCAGCGCTCGGTGGTGTAAGTGACCGCCGTACGCAGGGGCCGCAGGAACGGGTTGGCCCGCGCCGCGAGCTGCACGGTCAGCAGGAACCTGTGGTGGCGGGCGTCCAGGTGGGCGCGCTCGTGGGCGAACAGCGCGCGGCGCTCGGGCCCGGTCAGCGTGGCGAGCATCGACGTCGTGACCACGACGCGGTCCTTCCGGCCAGGAAGGGCGTACGCGTAGGGCGACTCGTCGGAGAGCACCACGACGGAGGTGCCCGGCAGCCCCGCCAGCGCCCGGCCGGCTCGGCGGCGTACCCGGTGGTGCCGCCACGCGGCCCTGGCACAGGAGACGAGTACGGCGATCAGAGCAGGGATGGCGGCCTTGCCCGCGACCTCGTCGTACGGGACGGCCTCACGCACCTCGGGGTCGGACCAGCCGTCCGGCAGCGGGTTGCCCGGCAACTGCGCGGTGCCGACCACCATCAGCAGGGCGAGGCACAGGGTGCTGCATACGGCGAGCACGCCGGAGAAACCGGTGAGCAGCCGCGTGGCCGTCCGGGGATGCAGATGGTGTGCGGCAAGTCGCGCGACCGGCCATGCCGTCAAGGGCAGGACCAGCGGCAGGAAGACGAAGACCCCCATGCCGTCAGTCTTCCCCCTCCTCGGAGTCCTGAGCCAGCAGATCACGCAGCAGGCGCTCGTCGTGGGGCGAGAGCCCCGTCACGAAGCTGGCCAGGACCGCCTCCCGGTTCGCCTCGCCGTCGAGGACCTTCCGCATCCGCAGCGCCGCGAGGCCGGCCTCGTCGGCCACGGCCGTCCACTCGAACGAACGGCCCGCCCTCTCCCTGCTCACCGCGCCCTTGGCGTGCAGGCGCGTCAGGATGGTGATGACGGTCGTATAGGCGAGATCGCCGCCGAGGCGCTCCTGCACCCACCCCGCGGTGTGGGCACCGTCGGCCTGACGCAGGGCGGCCAGCACCTGCGCTTCGAGCTCGCCCTGCCCCCGCCGCCGGGGAGACTCGTCCTGGCCCACTCGCTTGTCCTTCGTCATTCCGCCGCCCTCCCGCCGACTCGTCCCGCCCCCGTGGGGCGGTTCATCGTACTGAGACGACACGGCTCGGCCTGCTGCTGTTGGTGTGGTGTGGGTGGCGTTGTCCTACGAAAGGTGTCGCGGCGGGCGGCCAGAACCCGCCCTTCCCGCACCTTCTACATCACTGTAGATTTGCAGCTCCGAGAGGGCCACCTCCTGAGAGAGCGGAAGACAGTGTTCGGAATCAGCGAGATAGCGATCATCCTGATCGTCGTCATCCTCCTCGTCGGCGCCAAGAAGCTGCCCGAACTCGCCCGCAACGCGGGCAAGGCCGCCCGCATCCTCAAGAGCGAGGCCAAGGCCATGAAGGCCGACGGCACCCCGGAGCAGCAGGCCACCTACCAGGCCGCCGACAGCCGCCCCCTGCAGAACCCGGCCGCGCAGAGCGATGGACGCCCCGACGCCTCGCCGGGCCCGGGCTCGGGGAACGTACGCTCCTGAGCCGACGATCCGCGCATCCGTAACGCGCCTGCCCTGCTCCTCCGCCCCGCACGCCGAGCCCCCACACGAGGCTTCACGGCGCGCCGGCCGCCGTATGACGCCGCATGCTGCCTCTCCCGATGTACGCGGTCGCGAGCCGCAGGGTGATGACGGCGGTCCCGGCGGCGGATGCCGCGCACAGGGTGATGAACGCGTCGGGTGTCCAGGTCCACAGCGCCCTGGGGCCTATGAGGGCAAGGGCCGCCGCCATGACGATCCAGGGCAGGGCGCCGGCCAGACACCACAGGACGGTGGGGACGATGCGGCGGTGCGCCGGCCGACGGCGGAGCAGGCGGAGTGAGTGGAAGGTCTCCGCGAGGAGGACGAGGGCCAGGGCGGTGAAGCTCCAGACCGTGGCGTGGTAGGTCGCGGCGGAGGGAGCGTCGGCGGGAGCGGCGCCTCCGGCGAGGATGCGGGCCGCGCCGAAGCCGACCTGCATGACGCTGCCGTCATGGAGAAGGCCGTGAAGGTTCTGCTGGACGACGAGAGCGAGGTTCTGCTCCGGCAGGAGGAAGAGCATGGCCGAGTAGCCGGGAGTGGCGCCGGTGTGCCAGATCGCGGTGTCGAGCGGGGCCTCCAAGCCGCCGACGCGCCAGCCGAGCCCGTATCCGGTGTCTTCGCCGGACGGGTGGATTCGGCCGGATTGCCGCATGAGGCGGACGGACTCGGGAGTGAGGACCGTCGTGCCGTTGCCAGCCTTCCCCGACCGAAGTTTGAGGGAGGCGAAGGCGGCGAGGTCGTTCAGGTTGCCGCCGGTGTAGCCGTAGGCGGCTCCGTCGTCGTCCACGCCGTCGGCGATCGCTGACGGCACGCCCCACAGGAGCTGGTGTCCGGGCGGAAGGTTCCGCTCACGGGCGGCCGCCCGGTCGGCGATCGCCCCGTCCATGCCGGCCGGGCGCAGGACACTGTCCCGGAGGTGATCGGCGAAGGACCGGCCCGTCACGGACTCGACCACGGCCGCCAGGACGAGGTAGTTGGCGCTGCTATAGGCGTACGTGGTACCGGGCGGACCGAGCGGGCGTACGCCGTTCAGCGCGGCGACCCGCCCGGTCGCGTCCGGACAGTCAGCGTCGACGCAGTCCGCGACCTCGAAGGTCGCCGACTCCGGGACGCCCGCCGTCTGCTGGAGAAGATGGCGGACGGTGACGCGTGCGGCGTGGCCGGTGCCGCCGAAGCGGAAGGCCGGCAGGTGGTCGACGACCCGGTCGTCGAGGCGGAGTCGCCCGTCCTGCACGAGCGTCATTACGGCGCTCGCGGCGATCGGCTTGGCGACCGAGCCCCAGAGGAACGGCGTGTCGCCTGTGACCCGTTCGCCGTGTCCGTCCGTACCCCAGGCACGTGAGTGGGCCGGCCCGTCGGGGCCGACCACGGCGTAGGCGAGCCCGGGCGTGCGGGTGGCTTCCATGCGTTCGCGCACGTAGGCGTCGATCGCCGCGAAGCGGTCCGCCGGGACAGGTGGGTTGGCCGCTGCAGACGCCTCATCTAAGGGGAGCAGGCCGAGCAGGAGGGCGGTCGCCGCTGCGGCGGCGCGTCGGAGCAGGCTGGGCATGGGGGCCTTGTCCTTCCGTGGGCACGGACAGATAACCGTATGGGGATACGGTTATAGCCGTACGCTGGTACGGTTATCAAGTGCCGCGAACCGCCGACCACGAACAACGCCGCCGTCAGATCGCCGACGCCGTCAGCCGGTTGATCTCCGAGCACGGGCTCGACGCCGTCACCGTCGCGCGCACGGCCGCCACCGCGGGCATGTCCGTGGGCCTGGTGCAGCACTACTTCCGCACCAAGGACGAGATGCTGCTCCACGCCTTCCGTGAGATCTCCGCCCGGATCCGCGCACGCGTCGAGGAGCGCGTCAGGGACGGCGTCCAGCACAAGCGACCCATCGCACGGGTCATGGCGGAGGTGATGACCGAGTACATCCCTCTGGACGAGGCCCGCCGCGCCGAGTACCGCGTGGCCCGCGCGTTCGCCGGCCGTGCCCTCGACGCCCCCGCCCTCGCCGAGGTCGACACCGAGACCGCCCGGAAGCTGCGCGAGGACATCGCCCGGGCCGTCCACAACGGCAAGGAGTGCGGCGAGGTCGACGAGCACCTGGATCCGCTGCCCGCCGCCGTGCGCCTCGCCGCCGTGATGGAGGGGCTCGCGCTCCAGGTCTACCGCGAGCCGGAGGGGGGCGCGGGGGTGCCCGTGGCGCTGTTCGTGGGCCCCCTGCTCGACGCCGAACTCGCCACCGTCTTCACCGGCGAGTGCCGCCAGTACACGGGACAGGCGGCGCAGCGCGTCCACAGAGGGCGCCCCGCCTGACCACCCACCAGGTCGCCGCCAGGCGGCCTGCCCGGCACTCGACAGGCTCCTCCTCAGGGAATGCCTCCTACATGGACGGCGGTGCATCTGCAACTCCGAGAACCAACAGTCCATCGCATGTGGGTCCGGTGTCAGCAGCCGAACTGGCGCCAGCAGTCGTCGACCTGGGTGGCATCGGATCCAGAGGTGGCTGGAAGATATATGGAAATAGCCCTGCGTTCGAGAGGGTTACCGCTCGAAGATCCCGAGCGCGGAGGTTGCTGGACCTGAAACTGTTCGACACGACGAACGGCGCGACCGAGGTCACGCCGTGGCTGGCCGAGGAAGGGCTCGCCAGCCATCGTCGAGTACAAGCGGGCAACCGACCCGGCGTGATCTACCAGGGCCCGTTCCACCTGAGCTGGCCCATGGACCACCGGGCCGAGTTCGAGCATCTGGTCCGCGACCGGCTCGGGGCGAGGGCCGGGGCCCAGGTGCTCTGGAGCGGGCCCGGCTGATCTGCGTCGTCGGCGACTTCACCCGCTACGACCCGGCCGAGGTCGATCTCGTCCCTGACTTCACCAGGAACGTGAAGGGCCTCGGCCATCACGGAACGGGCGACTTGGAGGTACGGCTGCGCACCCAACGGGACCTGGGGCGCGCCCTGGACCTGTTCCGCGCCAGCCATACGGCAGCGTGAAACGCACGAGGCGGAGAGTGCGCACAGGGCATCCGCACGGCGCAGGTGACGCGTGAGGCCGGCGCGGGCGGCTTCGGCCCGCCTCGGCTGCTGGACATGGTGTCGGTCGCGGGCCCCGATGCCGATATGTGTGACGTACATGTTCGCCCCGACCCCGGATGAATGCGGCACGCTCGCCAATATCCGTGTACGGGGCGACACGTCCGGTCTCTACGGGCTCGCTGCTCTCGTCATCGGACGCAAGGTGCGCTCCTCGTTGGCCAAGGACCTGCGGGACCTGGTGCGGTGGCTGAGCCCGCCACAGAACGGAGCGTGAGGACGGCCATGGCGTTCGACGAGGGACTGGCGGAACGGATCCGGGCCCGGCTGGGTACGGGCCCGAGCGTCTCGGAGAAGCGGATGTCCGGCGGCCTGGCCTTCCTGTACGCCGGCAACATGGTCGTGGGCGTGATCGGCGACGAGCTAATGGTCCGGGTCGGCCCCGACGCCAACGGCGAGGCTCTCGCGCGGCCCGGCACGAGGCCCTTCGACTTCACAGGGCGCCCGATGCGCGGCTGGGCCGTCGTCGATGCCTCCGCCCTGACCGAGGACGACGCCCTGGCCGAATGGGTGGACCAAGGCCACGTGTTCGCTGCCGGCCTGCCGCCCAAGTGATGTGACGCGGCGGTGCCCGCTGGAGTCGCGGGGGCCGTCGGTGCGGCCTAGCGTGGAACGTGGGGGCCGGTTCCGCTCGGCTGAGAGGAGTGGTCGCCATGGCGGGACGTAGCCGGGGCGACGTGGAGGCGGAGATCAAGGAGACCCTGGGACTCGTTCCCCATTTCTTCTCCCGGATCCCCGATGATCTGCTGGACCACGAGTGGGAGATCTTCAAGAAGATCGAGCTCGGCGAGACGCTGATCCCGAACAAGTACAAGGAGCTGATCGGGATCGCGCTGCACTCGGAGACGAAGTGCCGCTACTGCACTCTGTTCCACACCGAGGCGGCGAAGCTGTTCGGGGCCACCGACGAGGAGATCCAGGAGGCCGTCCACTACGCGAAGAACAGCCTCGGCTGGAGCGCGTACCTCAACGGAATCCGTGAGGACTACGACGACTTCGAGCAGGAGCTCGGCCAGATCAAGGAATACCTGTCGTCGAAGGGCTGAACATGCACCTGGAGTGGACCCGGCCCGGCGTGCTGCAAGTGACCGCGCACGCCTTCGAGTTCGCGGCGCTGGTCGCCGCCGCCCGCTACGTGGCCGAGTCCGCTCCGCCAGACATCCCGGAAGAGTCGCTCGAGCAGCTCCGCCATGTACTGAGCGATTACGACACCCAGGCGCGCCATCTGCGCGACGCGCCTCCGGCGGGCACTTCCTGAACATTCGCGTGTATCTGTCAGCGGACGCAGGCGGGAGCGTGCTTCGATCATGCGTTGCCCGGCCCCGATTCCGCGATCAGCAGTGCGTATCCCAGGGTCTCGTCCGCCACCGCTGCCGGGCCGCTCCCAGAAGGGCTGGAGCGGCGTCGAGATCGACGCCGGCGGTGGTGAAGCGGGCACGGGCTGTGATCCGCAGCAGGTTCAGAAGTGCCTCGATCTGGTCGATCATCCGCAGCGTCGCGTCGTCGTGCCGGACGGTGCCGTGGCTGCGACCACCGTCCGGCCCGGAGTGCGTGGGCCTGGGTTTCAGGCCGCCTGCTCGTGTTCGCAGGCGTCCTCGATGCCGTACGTCTCCCAGGCGGGGAAGTCGTCGCCGGTGGGGACGGTCTCGCCCGGAGCCAACAGGCAGGCCGCCAGGGCCGCCTGGAGGGCGTCGGCGCGCAGGCCGGTGCCGATGAAGACCAGTTCTGGCCCTGCGCGGTCTCCGGGCCGCGGGCGCCGGACGGTTCGAACCGGGCGACGGCGCCGGCCTGGGACCACAGTCCCGTCACCCGGGGCCGGCTGGCGAGCCAGAAAAACCCCTTGGAACGCAGGACCCGGCCGAACGTACCGCTGTCCAGACCCTTGGTGACGAAGGTCCACAGCCGTTCGGGGTGGAAGGGCAGTTCGGAGTGGAACACCAGAGAGGAGATGCCGTACTCCTCGGTCTCCGGCACGTGGTCGCCGTTGAGCTCCTTCACCCAGCCCGGGCCTGCTGGGCCTTCTCGACGTCGAACAGGCCGGTGTCCACGCTTGGAGCGGGCCATTCGGTAGATGGGCATGCTGATCGGGGCGAATGAGCCGCACCGGTCGAAGGCGGGCCGGGGGGCGGACCACGTTCATCGGGAGGAGCCGCTCGACCTCCCTATGCCTCAGCTGGCGACCTGGGTGTACAACCCTGATCGAGGCGTGGCAGCCGATGGTCGAACAGGCGTGGCTTGTGTGTGTTGGCCCCGCGGCCGGCCAGACCTGCCCCCTGGAAATAAGTCCGATGCCTTCGTGGTTGACGTCCGCCCACGCTGGATGCGCGGAAGGGCGGTGCCGGAACTGAGGCTGTACAACACGAATGGCGGCGTGACCGAGGTCATGCCGCGGCTTGCCGGGGCAGAGGCTGACGTACAGCGCCTCGTCGAGGCGAACATGGAGGCGCTGCTCGGGGTCCGGTTCCTGGCGTCCGAGTACAGCACGGGGCCAATCCACGCGGGCCGGATCGACTCTCTGGGCATCGACGAGAACGGCGCACCCGTCGTCGTCGAGTACAAGCGCGGCACAGATCCCGGCGTGATCCACCAGGGCCTGTTCTACCTGAGCTGGCTCTTGGACCACCGGGCCGAGTTCGCGCACCTGGTCCGCGACCGGCTCGGGGCGACGGCCGCGGCCCAGGTGCTCTGGAACGGGCCCCGGCTGATCTGCGTCGCCGGCGACTTCACCCGCTACGACATTCACGCCATACGCGAGCACCGACGCAGCATCGACCTGGTCCGCTACCGCTTCTTCGGCAGGGACCTCATCGGCCTTGAGGCCGTGGCGACGGCCACAGGGCGGACGCCCAAGGGCGGGCGGGAGCAGCCCACCGGGCCGGCACAGCCGATGCGCGCAGGGCGCGAAGGGATCGCGGAGCTGGCGGCAGCGGCAGACGAGGTCCTGCTCGGCCTCGGCGACGGGATCACCCGGGTGCAGCGCAAGAAATACTGCGCCTACCAGCGGCTGCGGAACTTCGCGACAATCTGCCCGCCCCAGCGGACCAAGGTCCTGGTCTACCTCTCGCTCGACCCGGCCGAGGTCGACCTCGTCCCCGACTTCACCAGGAACGTGAAGGGCATCGGCCACCACGGAACGGGCGACCTAGAGGTACAACTGCGCACCGAGCGGGACCTGGAGCGCGCCCAGCGCCTGTTCCGCGCCAGCTACGCAGCAGCGTGAAACGCCAACGGACTTCGAATGCGCCAACGGCGTTGGAAGTCGCTCGCGCTTCACGGGATTCTCTGTCGTACGGGTGCCTTTCGACGGGCGGGCAGGAAGTGGCGGTGGAGAAGCCATCATCCAGAAAGTCCCCGGTTACGCTAACCGGGGACTTTCGGCTACCTTTCGCCGCGGAAGCGACCGGGAAAGGTCACCAACCGGAGGGCTTCGCGGTCCCCATCGCCCGAGTGACGGTGATCTCGATGACGACCCGGTTCGGGTTGACCCGCGGAGGCTTGTAGCGCTCGGTGTACCGACGTTCGGCCTCGGCGACGGATTCAGGGTCGTCCTTCACGACCGCCGTGCCCTCCAAGGTGCACCAGCGCCGCCCGTCGACTTGCCCCACCGCGGCCAGAGCCCCGGGGCCGGCCGCGCGGATGTTGCGCACCTTCATACTGCCGCCGTCGCTGATCACCCGGGCGATCCCGGTCTCCGGGTCATATGTGACGCCGACCGGCACAAGGTGAGGAGTGCCGTCTGGGCGCTGGGTGGTCAGCAAGCACACCCGGCGCTCCTGCCAGAAGGCGTCACCCTCGGCGAGCGGCAGGGGGTCGGTACTCAACGGTCGTCTCCTCGATCCAAAACGTACGATGCGGCATGTCCGGTGCGGCAGGACCTCCTGCGGTTCGACAGTACGTGACGAGCTGCCTGGCCCGGCGTCCAGGGACGCCCAGTGATCGGGCTCACGAACGCCGAGCGGCTTGATGCGGCGGATGCCGACTCGTGGATGTCTATTTCAGCTATCCACCTTGGAGGCCAGCGGTGCTCGACAGGATGGGGTGCCATGCCTGACAACCCAAGGGTGAAGCCCGATGACAAGAGCGCGCACGACCGTGACTTGGGATGAGCTGTGTCAGCCCCGCCAGCCTCCGCTGCTCCTTGGTCCGCGTATCGGTGTGGTCGTCGTCCCGCGTCGGCATACCGGTCTCCCGTCTCTGCCTCGTCACCCGGAACGCTCCGTGCTGCCCTGCGCCACGAGAGGCGGATTCGCACTGGATTTCGCCGAGTTGGCGGTGGCCCAGGTGTGATCGGATGCCCACCACCTGTACATGTTCGGCAGCGCGGCCACGCCCCCTTCTTCGGCGTCGCCCGCGTCATCGAGGAGGCGGAGGCCGACGGCTGGGACGTTGCCTCGGGCTCGCCCCGACGACGGCCCGCTGGCTCACCGAATCCCTCGACGGCCTCACCGGCCGCCCGGTCCGCTGGGACTACTGCCGCCCCGGTCAACCGGACACGTCTGGCCGAAGTCGGACGTCATCGTCGTCGCGCCGGCCACCTTCAACACAATCAACCAGAGGCCCTCGGGATCACGGACAAATGGCTCGTCAGCATGGTCGCCGAGGGCATCGGCAAGGGCATCCCCTTGGCGATTCTCCTGTGTCGCTGAAGTTTGATCGTGTGCTACCCAACTTTTGTCACGGCGCTGCGGGCACCGTGCCGAGGGCTCCTCTCGGGTGATGGCTGAGGCCGGGCACCGGGTGAGACCGAAGGCTCATGGCCGGTGTCCGGCTCACGTCATGCACCGTCGCTGGAACGGCATTCTCTCCCCACTGATGCTCGCGGGTGGTTCCGATCTTGATTACAGGCCGAGGGCCTGGGAGGCGAGTGCAGTGCCTCGCACGTGGGCTTCGATCTTGGCGAAGGCGAGGTCGCGTGAGGTGGAGGTGTCGTCGGCGTATGGGGAGAAGCCGGCGTCGTCGCAGGTGCCGAGCTGGTCGACGGGGATGTACCGGGAGGCGAGAAGGACACGGTCCCGTACCTCTTCGGGGGTCTCCACGGTCGTGCTGATGGGGTCGATCACCCCGATGAACACCCGGGCCCCTGGACGCAGCTGGTCGGAGATGATCTTCAGAACGCGCTCGGGGTCCGGCTCGCTGGCCAACTGGAGGTAGAAGTTTCCGACCTTGAGCTGGAACAGCCTGGGCAGCAGGCCCGCGTAGTCGATGTCCAGGCTGTGAGTGGAGTCGTGGTCGGCTCCGGGGCAGGTGTGCACCCCGAGACGGGCTTGCTCTGCCGCGGTGAAGCGGCTGAGGACCTTGTTGTTGAGGGCAATGAGGTCGTTGAGCACCCCACCGGACGGGTCCAGCTTGAGCGACAGCCGGGCCTCGGTGAAGTCGAGCTGCACGCAGTGCGCGCCGGCTTCCAGGCAGCCGCGGATCTCGGCCTCGGCCTCGTTGGCGAGGTCGTTCAGGAACGCCTCACGGGAGTAGCCGGCGATGGGGCGGTCGACCGGGTAGAGCAGGCTGAGGGCGGAGGGGGCCACGACAGCCTGCTTGACGGGGCGGTCGGTGAGCTTCTTGGCGGCGCGCAGGTAGGTATCGGCCCGCACCTGGTAGCGGAACGGTCCTGCTGTCAGCCGTGGCAGCTGCCGAGTGTGGCCGTCGGCGTAGGGGATGACCACGCCGTCCCGGGCGAGGCTCAACCCTGGGAGGGGGTAAGTGATGGAGGAGGGCTTGGCCTGGTCTCCGTCGACGACGACGTCACTGCCCAGCTCCTCCAGCCGGGCCAGGGTGTCGGTCGTGGCCTGCTGCTGTAGCTTCGCCAGTTCCGTGTCGCTCAGTCGGCCTTCGGCGTGCTCCGCCAGGGCCTCTTGCAGGGCTCGTGGCCGGGGGATGCTGCCGATGGGCTCAGTGGGGATGCTCATGATCCGCACCGTAGAGGCGGTAGAACGGAACCCGGCCAGGCACGGAACCGGCCGGGGAACCGACTCTCCCGACCTTGGCGTGCCGGACGGAGGGAATCACCGCAGGCAGACCGCTGGTGAGCCGAGGCGTAAGAGCTTCTCGCTGGCCCCGACCTGGTACATACGGCTCCGCGGAAGTTCACCGGATCGGGTAAGCGAGCTCGGGGTGCCGCCCCCTCGAGCGATCGCTCAAACATCGATGACACACCTACTGATCACGGCGTGCGAAGGGCCAAGGGGCCTGAGACGCGGGCGGGCTCCACGTGGGAGACGCGGGTGGTGCGAACGGGCCCGCCCGGTTCTCCATAAGGATGATCATGACGATGGCGAAGACGCTGCTTGCGACGATCAGGGCCAGGCCGATCGGGTTGTTCGGGTTGTAGACGTAGCGGCTGGTGCCCCACTTGCTCTTCTTGAAGACGGGTTCGTCGTCGTTCATCGCAACGGGCTCCTTGTTGTGAGGGGGAGTGCGTGGGCACCCCGGTGACGGCCGGACTTCCATTGCAGGTACCAGCGGACGAGCGGGACCATGGCGCACCAGGCCAACACCTCGGCGGCTGGCCCGAGGTCGAGCAGGTCGACGAGAAGGAGGGCCGGCAGTGCGCATAGCGCGGAACCGAAGGCCCATTTCGCCCTGACCACGAGAACGGCGGGCAGACCATCCCTGGCCCACGTGCCGGCGCGGGTGAGCGCGGTGCCTCCGGTGTGGAGGAGGAAGGCACCCGCGGAGATCAGGGCAAGGACGACGGTGGTGATGAACACCGCCCCGCCTTCGGGTGTGTCCGCTGTCCCCTGGACGGTTCCGTCGTGGGCCACAGCGACGGTGTAGTCGCGCCACAGGGTGACGTTGACCTCGTCACCTGGGTTGAGATGCTTCAGGAGCGGTCCTTCTCTGCCCATGTCGATCTCCTCGGGCAGCCCGGCGCCCTCCTGCAGGCGGAGGGTGAACTCCTCATACTTCGCCTCCTCCCTGATGACGACACCGGCGACGCGCGCGGAACGGCTGTGGATGCAGTTCTCCGTCGGCTTGGGGGCGGAATTCGGGCAGGTCGTCGCCTGGCGATACAGGTGCTCGTCCTCCAGCGTCTCCGATATGGCGGCCAGGCCGGACGCCACGACCAGGAGGACGGCGAGGCCCAGAAGGGCAGCGAGGGCTCCCCATGTCCTGTGCCAGAGTGCCCGGCGCCGCAGACTCACGACGTGGTCGCCCGGCGCTCGGCAAACCAGCCGAAGGCGCAGCTGAGGGTGGCGCTCCAGAACGGGGGGGGCTCCGAAGTCCTTGCTCTCGGTGACGGTGCCGACCGTGCCCTGGAGGAGCCCTGGAAGGACGAGGGTGGTGGCGGCGCGGCGCTTGGTGTTCATGGTCCCCCCGGGGCGGTCGTCTCGTACGGCTGTCGGGCTGGTCAGAGGTAGTGCTGGAGCAGGGTGGCCGCGTCGACGGTGCCGAACAGGTGTGGCTTGTCGTCGTCGTAGTCGACGACCAGGACGACGGTGCTTCCGGTCCGGGCCATGAGTGAGGCCATCTGGATCGGCGATGCGTCAGGGCTGACGACGGCGGGACTGGTCAGACGTGTGGGCAGCACGTCGCCGAGCCGGAGCGAGGCTGCCCTCGCCCGTACGTCGTCATCGAGCGAATCGCCCACGACGGCGGCGAGGAGGGGGTCCTTCCGTACGGCCTCGGGCAGGGCCGCGGCCAGTACCCGTGCCGCGGGCACCGCGGTGAGGGGGCGTCCGTCCTCGCTTACGACGACGAGTACCGGGGCGCGTTCGCGGACCAGGAGCTGGGCCGCTTCACGCAGTGTGACATCCAGGCGGACCGGGGTGCAGGGCCAGGTCAGATCACGTGCGCGCATGGGGAAGTGCCTTGGCCTTCGGGGTGTCGTCGGAGTGTGCCTGGGCCGCGGCCCCGGTGTCGACGAGGTCGTCGACGTGGAAGAGGCGGGCGATGGGGACGTCGGTGCTGCTGTGGGCGATGATCGAGAAGGCGATGCAGACGGCGATGAGGGTGTACGCCTCGTGGCCCTGGGGGATGCCGGCCTGGAGGACGAGGAGGCCGTAGACGACGGAGGCGAAGCCCTTCGGGCCGAACCAGGCGGCGACCAGCTTCTCGCGGCGGTCGATGCGGGTTCCCCACAGGGACAGCAGGAGCGATCCGGGCCGGATGAGCACGATGGCGAGGACCACGGCCACGTAGCCGCCGAGGGAGAGGTCGCCGAAGAGCTGCGGGGTGAGGAGCGCGCCGAACACGAGCAGGGCTGCGAACTTGGCGAGTTCGGCCAGCGACTCTCCCAGCGGCTCGAACGAGTGCTTCGACTCCGGGGAGTTCGCGGCGAGGACCGCGCCGGCGGAGAAGGCGGCGAGGTAGGGGTTGGCGTGGGTGAGGTGGCAGGCGGCGTAGAGGATGATCCCGGTGGCCAGTGGAAGGAGCGGCTGGAGCTTGGGCTCGGCGCCCATGAGTCGGAAGCGTACGAGGCCGTTGACGAGCAGGGGTAGCAGGACGCCGAGGGCGAGGCCGAGGCCCAGTTCCAGGGCGATCGTCGCGAAGGATGCCTCCGTGCCGGCCGCGGTGGGCCCGGCGGCGGCGATGAGGATGAGGACCACGGGCAGGGCGAGGCCGTCGTTGATGCCGCTCTCGACGTTGAGGAGTTCGCGCAGGCGGGCCGGGACTTCCTTGCGGCCCACGATGGCGGAGGCGAACACCGGGTCGGTCGGCGCGAGGACGGCGCCGACGAGGAACGAGGTCGTCCAGTCCAGGCCGACGAGGTAGTGCGTGATCAGCGCCATCCCGACGCACGCGAGCGGCATGCCCATGCCGAGGGCGCGGGCGGGGTTGCGCCAGTTGGCCCGCAGCTTGGCGAAGGACACGTGCATGCCGTCGGTGAACAGCACGGCGAACAGGGCGAGGTCGGCGGTGACCGCCACGATCTCGCTCTCGGGTGTGATGTGGATCAGTCCGAGGAAGCCGTCGCTGACCAGCGCACCGCCCACGAGGAAGAGCAGCGAGGTCGACAGAACGGTGCGGGCGGCGAGCCCGGACAGCAGGACCGCGACAAGCAGCGCGGCTCCGAAGACGGCGACGAGCACCATGGCGGATATCCCCCGATCGGCAGAAAAGACACGTGTCCCTTGTTCGCCGACCAGGCTTCCCGGCACTCCGCCACGGACCTTACACGTTCCATACGCGGCATTGACAGGTTCTTGACGCGCAACCAGACCCCGCGCATGTTGCCGGAACCCGGCAGCCCTGACGTGGCCGCTGGCCCGTGGTCGAGGGGCGGGTGCACGCTCCGGCGCGTATCGTCCGCAGCAGGTGCGCCGGGAAGGCTGGTCGGCAACTGCCGACGCCTGCCCTGGAGCGCTCATGCCACCGATGTCACCGGCCGAACGGCTCCGACGCGGCTCGCGCGCACTGCTGCGTCGGTTCCACCCTCGTCGAGCACTCCTCGTCATCCACCTCAAGGGCGACCTCGGTGCCGACACGGCCGAGGACACCAGTCGTGTCCTGCGCGCGGCTCTGCGTGAAGAGCCGAAGGTCCTTGAGGTGGACGTGTCC
Source organism: Streptomyces sp. NPDC085481 (assembly GCF_044541845.1). Classification (NCBI taxonomy): domain Bacteria; kingdom Bacillati; phylum Actinomycetota; class Actinomycetes; order Kitasatosporales; family Streptomycetaceae; genus Streptomyces; species Streptomyces sp. NPDC085481. Next base: position 192,063 of record NZ_JBITTJ010000012.1, on the reverse strand, counting down.
CGTGTTGCGCATCTCAGTGCGGACGGCGCACTGCCCTTGTTCCTCGCAGCCAGGGGAGCGCGTGGCCAGGGGACCCGGTTCAGGGTTACGCACGCCCAGGGGCAGGTGCGGGTGGTGATGCGCAGGCTGGGCCTGGAGCGCTGGCTGTCGGATGAGGACTCGGCCGGATAGCCGTGGGCGGGTGGGCATCGAGGCGCCGCGTCCGCGTCGGGGGCCTTCGCTACCCGGGCGGTCGACGCGTTGTCTCCTCGTGGCGCCGCGGGCCGGCCAGGGAGGTCCAGACCACGATTCCGACGGCGACGAGCAGGAGCAGTGGCCCGGCCGTGATCCGCAGCAGGAGCAGTTCGTCAGCCGGCACTCTGGCCAGGCCGAGGAGTGCGGGCGTAAGGCTCGCGCCGTAGATCATGGAGGCCGCCAAGCCCCGGGCCTTCGCGACGCGTGTGCTCATGGCGGGTGCCCAGCGCGGCGTCCATCCCCTCAGCGAGGCCACTGCCAGGGGGACGAACACGAGCGTCGACATCACGATCCACAGGACCTGAAACGTCATGTCACCTTCCGTTACCGACGATTCGAGCTGCCAGGAGACCGGCGAGGACGGCCCACGGGGCGGCTGGCGGTCCGGAATGCGCCCAGCCGACGGTGCCGAGGACCAGGGTCGTCGCCAGACCGGTGGCCAGGACCCGCCGTTGCCGGAGGACGGACCACTCGCGTCGAGCGCTCCCCGGTTCCCGCATCTCGCGTACGGCGGTGCGAATGACCAGGACGGCGACCACGACAGCTGTGCCGAGGAGCGCGTGTCCCGCGTCCCCCAGTGTCACCTGCCGCTGCCCGCTGACTCCGCCTGGTAGATGTCGGGGATGCCGTCTGCGTCCTCGTCGCGTTCCTCCTCTTCCCACAGGCGCCGGTAGATGCGGTTGCGGCGGCGCAGCAGTACGGCGGCGAGTACGGCTGCGGTGAAGGAGCCGGTCAGGACGGCGGCCTTGACGTGTTCGGCCTCGGCGCCGTTCGGGAAGGCGAGTTCGCCGATCAGGAGGGCGACGGTGAAGCCGATGCCGGCCAGGGTGGCGAGGCCGAGGACGTCGGCCCAGGCGAGGTCGGGATTGAGCTGGGCTCGGGTGAAGCGGGCGGCGAGGTAGGTGCCGAGGAAGATGCCGAGGATCTTGCCCACGACGAGGCCGAGGAAGACGCCGAGCGGTTCGGGGTCGGTGAAGACGTGACCGAGGGCGCTGCCGGAGATGCCGACGCCTGCGGCGAACAGCGCGAAGAGGGGGACCGCGACGCCGGCGGAGAAGGGGTGCACGAGGTGTGAGACGCGGGCTGCCGGGGACTGCTCCTCGCCCTTGTCGCGGGTCGTGCGGAGGATGAGGCCCATGGCGACGCCGGCGACGGTGGCGTGGACCCCGGAGTTGTACATCAGTGCCCAGATGGTGATGCCGAGCGGCACGTACCACCACCAGCCGCGCACCCGGAAGCGCTGGAGGGCGTAGAAGAGGACGAGTCCGGCGAACGCACCGGCCAGGGCCCAGAAGTTGAGGTCCGCGGTGAAGAAGATCGCGATGATCAGGATGGCGCCGAGGTCGTCGACGACGGCCAGGGTGAGCAGGAACGCCCGCAGGGCGGCGGGCAGATGGGTGCTGATCACCGCGAGGACGGCGAGGGCGAAGGCGATGTCGGTGGCCATCGGGACGGCCCAGCCGTCCAGGCTTCCGCCGCCGGCCGTGGCGGTGAGTGCGTAGAGGGCGGCGGGTACCGCCATGCCGCACAGGGCCGCGACCACCGGCAGGGCCGCTGTGGCGGGTGTGCGTAGTTCGCCCACGACGAGTTCGCGCTTCAGCTCGATGCCCGCGACGAGGAAGAAGACCGCGAGGAGACCGTCGGCGGTCCAGTGAGCGACCGACAGGTCCAACCCCAGGGCGGGGAAGCCGAAGTGGAAGTCGCGGACGTCCGCGTATGCCTCGCTCCACGGGCTGTTGGCCCAGACGAGCGCGACGACGCCCGCCGCGAGGAGGACCAGGCCGCCGACCGTCTCCGTGCGCAGGGCTTCGCCGACGGCTTGGCGCTCGGGCCAGGGCAGCAGGCCGAAGATCACTTTGCGGGGACGTGACTGCGTCATGGGGCGAGCCTCCGGGGCATGTCGACAAACGGGCACACAGGCCCTCGGACGCCGACCAGACTTCCCGGCACACCAGCGTCATCCCTTGACGCGTTGTTTACACCCTATCGGGCGCGCGGGAGCCTCACCAGGCGTCTCTCACCTGCTGGAACAGGGTGAAGGGCCCTGTCCCCACCAAGGCGCGAGGTGAGGACAGGGCCCTTCAGGAGCCGGGCCGCCGGGGGGACGGTCAGACGGTGGTCTTCACCAGCTCCTGGTCGGTGTCCTCATCCGTGTCGAGGCCGGCGTCGCGCCTCTTCACGAAGGCAAGGAAGGAGTTCAGCTCCCGCTTGACGACCGGGGCGAGGAGGTAGAGACCGATGATGTTGATGACGGCGAGCATGAAGAGCACCGCGTCCGCCATGTCGATCAGGGTCTGCAGGGTCAGCAGCGAGCCGGCCACCGCGAACAGGGTGTAGAAGACCTTGAAGGTCACCTCACTGGCCTTGCTGCGGCCGAACAGGTGCGTCCACGCCTTCATGCAGTAGTAGCCCCAGGTCAGCACCGTGGACACGGCGAACAGCATGACCGCGATGGTCAGGATGTAGGGGAACCAGGGAAGGACGGTGGCGAACGCGTCGGAGGTGATCGTGACGCCGCCGATGGACTCGCCCGCGCGGGCCTCGGCCCAGCTGGCGGGGTTGGCGATGACGATGGTGAGCGCGGTCATGGTGCAGATGACGACCGTGTCGATGAACGGCTCGAGCAGGGCGACCAGGCCCTCGCTCGCGGGGTGCTTGGTCTTCACGGCCGAATGCGCGATCGGGGCGGAGCCGAGGCCGGCCTCGTTGGAGAACGCGGCCCGTTTGAAGCCGATGATCAGCGCGCCGAGGACACCGCCGGCGATGCCCTGCGGGTTGAACGCGCCCTCGATGATCGTGGAGATCGCGGACGGGACGGCATCGACGTTGACGGCGATCACGACGAGGCAGGCGGCGATGTAGATGCCGGCCATCGCGGGCACGAGCTTGCTGGTGACGGAGGCGATGGAGCGGATGCCGCCGAGGAGCACGATGCCGACGAGGGCGGCGATCAGGATGCCGAAGAAGAGCGCACCGGCCGAGGAGCCCATGAGGCCGTTCTCGCCGCCGGTGACGGAGACGAGCTGGGCGTAGGACTGGTTGACCTGGAAGAGGTTGCCGCCGAAGAGGCCGAAGAACAGCAGGAAGAACGAGGCGAGGACCGCGAGGACCTTGCCGAGGGACTTGCCGTTCTTGCCGAACCGCTCGGCCAGACCCTTCGGCAGGTAGTGCATCGGGCCGCCGGAGACAGAGCCGTCGGCGTGCACCTCGCGGTACTTCACACCGAGGGTGACCTCGACGAACTTCGTCGCCATGCCGAGCAGACCGCACAGGATCATCCAGAACGTGGCACCAGGGCCACCGATGGAGACCGCAACGGCCACACCGGCCATGTTGCCGAGGCCCACGGTGCCGGAGACGGCGGCGGTCAGCGCCTGGAAGTGGTTGACCTCACCGGCCGACCCCTTCTCGTCGTACTTGCCCCGCACCACGTTCACGGCGAGCCGGAACTTGCGCAGCTGCACGAAGCCGAACCATCCGGTGAAGACCAGACCCGCGACGACGAGCCAGGCCACGATCAACGGCAGCTGCGTACCCCCGACGGGGACGGAGTAGAAGACGATCTCGCCCAGCCAGGTGGCTATGGGCTCGAAGAAGCCGCTGACGGCGTCGTCCACGGACTGGGTGAGGGAATCGAGCGACACGGTGGGAAACCTCGATGGCGCAGGACCGGCGCGCGGGAGGCTGCGCCAGTGGATGTGCGGGCTTTGAGCGAACGCCGTTGTCCGATCGGCGATCCGAGGGGTCGACGTCCACGGACTCGGAACGTGATCACCTTGGTCGTGCTGCCGGTGCGTGCCGGCGCTGCGCAGGAGTGGCGAGGGGTGGTGCCACCTGCGGAGTTGCGCATTCCGGCCACGACACCAGCCCTGCGGCACGTGACGCACGTCACGTTACATACGGTGATCTTCGAAAGTCCCTGCAAGCGTGATGCGACCGTTATCCGGACAGAGGTGTCCGTTCGCAGGGCACTTATCTCCGCTGGTCAGGAGTGTACGGAGCTATGCGCGTGTCCTCTCGCCGAGGAGCACACTGGCAGAAAGGCACCCACAGCGGATTTCTGCCAGGAGGGTGGTTGTGATGCCCGGCGCCCGGTCGTCTTCGCGCTACGTCCCGGATCGGGGACTGACCACCCGCATGGTGACGACGATGTTCCTGATCGGGCTGCTCTACGTCGTCTTCGTCGGCGTCCTGCTGGTGCTCCTCCAGGGCTCGTGGCCGATCATCCTGCTGATCGCGGGCGGGCTGTTCATCGCGCAGTTCTGGTTCAGCGACCGGATCGCGGCCTTCAGCATGGGGGCCCGCGAGGTCACCCCCGAGCAGGCGCCCGAGCTGCACGGCGCCGTTGACCGTATCTGCGCGCTCGCCGACATGCCCAAGCCGCGGGTGGCGATCGCCGACAGTGACGTGCCGAACGCCTTCGCCACCGGCCGTAACGAGAAGTCCGCCCTGGTCTGCGCCACCACTGGCCTGCTGCGACGCCTGGAACCGGAGGAGCTGGAGGGCGTTCTCGCCCACGAGCTGTCCCATGTCGCCCATCGTGATGTCGCGGTGATGAGCATCGCGTCGTTTCTCGGGGTCCTCGCGGGAGTGATGGCCCGCGTCGCGCTCTATAGCGGCCTCGGCCGCAACAGCAGGGACCCGGCCATGGCCGTCGCGGTGATCGTCGTTCCGTTGGTGAGCGCTGTCGTCTACGTGATCAGTTTTCTGCTCACCCGGCTACTCACCCGCTATCGCGAGCTGTCCGCCGACCGGGCCGCCGCGCTGCTGACCGGCCGCCCCTCCGCGCTCGCCGCCGCGCTCACCAAGGTGACCGGCGACATGGCGAAGATCCCGACCAGGGACCTGCGGAAGGCCGAGCCGTTCAACGCGTTCTGGTTTGCGCCCGCGTTCTCCTCCAAGGAGAGCCTGAGCCGGCTGCTCTCCTCGCACCCGACGCTCGAACAGCGCCTTGACCAGCTGGGCCGGATCTCGGCGCAGCTCGGCCGTCCGTGACCAGGAACAGAGGTTGACGGTGGGACTCCTCGATAGCATCCTCGGCCGCAGCAAGCCGATCCGCCCCGACCTCGACCAGCTCTTCGGCCTGCCCTCAGCCGCCATCACCCTCCAGGCCGGGGCCGGCTTCCTCCCGACCGGCAGCGGCTCGGTGTGCTTCGCCGGAGTCGAGGGCGGCACCTTCGCTGCGCTCCGGGAGGAGGTGCGGGATCTACTCGACGCGGACACCCAGCGGGGCGGCGTCCCGGTCGAGTTCAGGCGGGACGCGTACGGCTACACCTGGCTCCTGGCCCGGCACCCCGCCGACGACACCGCCTCCCTGGTCAACGACCTGCACGCCGTCAACACCCTCCTCCAGGACGCCGGCTTCGGTCCTCAGCTTCTCTGCTCTCTGATCGGCTTCCGCGAGGCGGCGGGAGAGCGGATCCTGGCTCTGGTCTACCTCTACAAACGCGGCACGTTCTACCCCTTCGCGCCGTTGCCCGACGGCACCGAGAAGCGAGACAACGCGCTCGAACTCCAGATCAGGGCCTTGCTCACCGACGACCTGCGGATCGAGCCCGACCTGGCCCGCTGGTTCCCGGTCTGGGGCGCACCGGGCCTCGGCGGCGCGCAGTGAGGCGTCGAACCCGAATCTCCCTCTGGCCGACGAATTATTTCCGGATCCGGTAGAGCTGGAGGTCGCGGTTCACGAACAGGTGGACGTGTCCGCACGACCAACAGATCAGGCCGGTCGCGGACTCGTTGGCCCATGCCAGGTTGAAGAGCTCCATCCCGGTGCTGTTGAGCTTCACCTCCCGCTCGCGGAAGCTGTCGTTGTCGCACATGAGGCAACGGATCTCGACGCCCCCGATCGCTGCGTGCACGGGTTTGGCCATGGCAGGTCCCCTCCTACTCGGATTCTTCGGTCGTCCGTGCCGCGTGCCGTGCCGACGGGCGGGCGAGCAGGTGCCATGGATCCGCGGCTCGCGTGATCGCCGTCTCGACGGCCGTGATGCGGTCGGCGAGCAGTCCGAGGGCGGCGACCGCCCGGGTTAGGGGGGCGTCCCCGGAGCCGCCGATGGCCTGGGTGCGCACGTACGCGGCGGTCACCTCGGCCCAGCGGGCGGCCTGCGCCGCCGTGAGGGTGCCGCGCAGCGCGGCGAGCTTGAGGAGGTTGGCCTCCGCTTCGGTGGTGAGGGTCTGGGCCTCGGCGGTGTAGTGGTCGTCGATGACGGTGGCGAGCTCGGCGTCGTTCATGGCGGGGGAGATGCGGGCGGCGATCTTGTTCATGTTGCGGTAGGAGCCCTGGAGCCGGAAGGGGGGTTCGGTTCGGGCGTCGTCGGACTGGGCGGCGGAGGCGATGTAGGCGGCGTTGACCGCGAGGACGGTGTCGCGGGCGGTCAGCAGGTGGCGCAGGACGGCGAGGATCCGGTCGAGTTCGGCGGGGGCGTATGGGTGGGCGAGCCGGTCGCGTCGTGCGGTCGGATCGTCCGTCGCCAGCCGGGTCAGCAGCTCCAGGTCCGTGCGGTTGCGGCCGGAGAGCGGGGCGAGGGCCGGGTGGGAGGTGAGGGCGTTCTCGACGAAGCTCAGCGCGAAGGCGTCCTCCTTGCCGGTCAGCACGTCGCCGAGGTTCCACACGTCGGCCCGGTTGGCGAGCATGTCCGGCACGCGGAAGCGCTGCCCCGACTCGGTGTACGGGTTGCCGGCCATGCAGACCGCGAATCGCTTCCCGCGCAGGTCGTGGCCGTTCAGGGTGCGGGTGGCGTCGCAGAGCGGGATGAACTTCTGCAGGAACTCCGGTGAGGTGTGCTGGATGTCGTCGACATACAGCAGGACGTTGTTGCCCGCGATCAGGGCGAAGGCGATCTTCTCCAGTTCCCGGCGGGCGGCGGCGTCGGGCGCTTCAGCGGGGTCGAGCGAGGTCGTGTCCTGGCCGAGGGCGGGACCGTCGACCTTGACCAGGAGCAGGCCGAGGCGGTCGGCGACGTACTCGATCAGCGTGGTCTTGCCATATCCGGGGGGCGAGAGAAGCAGCAGCAGGCCGTGGGAGTCGGTCCGCTTGGCGTCTCCTGCCGCGCCAAGTTGTTTTGCGAGGTTGTCGCCGATCAGGGGGAGGTAGACCTCGTCGACGAGGCGGTTGCGGACGAAGGACGACATGACCTGGGGCCGGTACTCGTCGATCCGCAGCCATGCGCGCTCGGCGGCGACGAGATCCGCCCGGTGCTGCTGGTAGGCGCGGAAGGCGGGCACGTCCAGGTCGGCGAACGTCCCGGTCCTCGCCAGGAACTCGTCCAGGCGCAGCTCCAGCGCGCGTCCCTCCACACGGGGATGGCTGCCGAGGAGTCCGGTGACCGTCGCCGTGGTCGGGGCGCTCACCTCGTAGCGGTCGAGACCGGGGCTGAGCTCGACGGCGACGGCCTCGGCCAGAACGCCTTCGTCGAGCTGCTCTCCGGAGGCCGAGGCGTACGAGGTGAGCCATGCCTCGACGAGTTGCCGGCGCGCGCCCGGCTCGGTGACGGCGGCGAGAGCGTCGTCGTACGCGGAAGTGCCGACGGTGCGGCGGAACTTGTCCAGCAGGGTGCGCGCCGCGTCCGAGACGGCGAAGCCCGGCGGACCGGACGCGAGCTCGTCGACGAGGTACGCGGCGGCCGTAGCGTCGCCGATCGCGTCCGCCAGCTCCCAGCGCAGTCCGTCGACGGCCGTTGCGGAGCCGAAGAGGTCACGGGCCTGGGCCAGTGCGACGGCGCGGTGGGTCCACTGGTCGCGGGCCTCGGCGGTGGTGGAATGGGCCCAGAAGGTCTGGGCGGCCGCGCGCGCCGCCCCTGGGTACCTCAGCAGTCCGGCATCTTCGCTCAGCGCCAGTACCGCTTCCAGGATCAGCGCCGCGTCATGGTCGTGGACCCCGCGCTCGTACCCCTCGTCGTAGGCGGCCTCGGCCGCGCGCCGTGCGAGTTCGGCGAGGTCCGCGCCCGTCAGGCCGTCCGCGCCGTGCTCGGCGAGGAGGCGTGCGGCCAGGTGCTCGGAGCGGTAGACCTCAGCCGATTCGGAGGGCAGCGTCCGGTCCCAGTACGGCCGGGTCGCGGCGAATTCGGGGTCGGTGACGGGGGAGCGGTAGTCGGTTCCGCTCAGCGCGAAGGCGAGGGTGTCCTCGTACGGGACGAGCGTGAGCTCGGGGGCCTGCTGGTTGACGGCGAAGTGGTGCCGGCCGAGGCGGATCGTGTCGCCGCCGTCGGAGAAGAGGTCGGTGCGGTCCCGCAGCGCGCGGCCGGCCTCCTGGCGGGCGGACGCGAGCCGGCCGTCGAGCTCCTCGGCCCGCACCTGGTCGCCGAGTACCCGCAGCTCCGCCACGGTGCGCCGGACCTTGGCGACCATGGGGTCGGAGGCGAAGTACGTGTGCACCTCGTCGAGGTCGCTGAGGGTCGCGGTGCGCCGGGCGATCGCCTCAAGCACCCGGCCCGCCGAGTCGGCGAGCCGATCCGCGCGGCGGGCGCGGGCGTCCTGGAGGGACTGTTTGCGGGCGGTGAAGGCGTCGTAGATCTCGGTGCGCTTCTCGCCGATGGCGGCCAGGAAGCTGTCGTGCTCGGCGAAGCGGGACTCCAGGTTCTCCAACTGGAGCAGCAGGCGGCCGAGCTGGTCGTCGCAGTGCTCAGGGGTGTCCGAAGCCGCCAGAGCGCCGGTGACGGCCTGGCCCAGCAGGGCGATCTCGGCGGCGAACTCGGCCCGGCCCTCCTGGTCGAGGAGTTCGGCACGGCGGGAGCTGAGGACGGCCCGGGCGCGGTTGAGCGAGCCGAGGACGTCGGCGATCCGCTCCAGGATAGAAGTGCGTACGGTCGCGTCGCCGATGTCGAGGCCGGCGATGATCTCGCTGAGGGTGCGCAGGCCGAGCGTGTGAGCGTCGATCGCCTCGCCGACCGAGGCTGCCTCCGCCACGGTGGTGAGCGCCCCGGCCTCGGCGGCGAGCCGCTCGGCCTCCGTGTGATGACCGGTGAAGGCGTCCTCGCGCTGGAGGAAGGCGACGGCCCGCTGCGCGGCCGAGGCGATGTCGGCCTCGACGTCCCCGGCGAGGGTGTCGATGCGGTCCGTGTCGGCGTAGCGCGTCTCCTTCAGGGTCACCAAGTGACCCTGGGCCTGGCGGAGTTCGGTGATCCGGGCGACCCACTCCTCCGCCGTGGCTGGAGCTTCGCCGCGGATGCGCCGGACCAGCCGGGTGATCTGCTGGGCGGACTCCGCCAGTGCCTCGGCGGCCTGCCGGGTGAGTGTCGTCACGGTCTCGAACTCGTCGAGCACCTGCGCGGCGGTGCCCCGCAGCTCGGCAAGCGGACCGTGCAGGTCTCCCGTCTCCGGGTCGCCCAGCCAGTGGTGGACGTCGGCCGCGCGGACGCAGGCGGCGACCAGCGCCTCGTACACCGCGCCCGCGGGCGTCAGCTCGGTGGCCCGGCGGGCGATCGACAGGCAGTCGGAGATGCCGCGGACGAGGTCCGCGTTGCCGATGCGAGCCAGCGGCCCCTCGCCCTGGGGAGCCGCGTGGGTGTCGGCGACGTACGCCGTCCGCCAGATCTGCACCGGGTGCACCCGACCGGGTTCCCCGTCGTCCGCACGCAGGACGACCATCGTGCCGTCGTCGAGGAGCGCGAATCCGCGGCAGGGGACGGGGGTGGCGATCTCCTTGCGGATGAGGTTGTACGGGAGGAGAAGGCTGCGGCGCGCCTCCTGGGCGTGGAAGACGAAGAGGATGTCCTCGCCGTTGGGCGACCGGACCGCCCGCTCGAACGCCATCTCGGCCGCATCCGTGTCGAAGGTCTTCACCGTGCCGGAGGCGAGGCAGTACCCGCCGGGAAACACGATGCCCTCATCGTCGGGCAGCCGCAGGCATGCCTGCCCGATGCCGTCGAGCCTGACCACGGTCCCCGTCAGGGTGTTGAACACGAGGTACCGCCGGCTCTCCTCCTTGTACGGGCGGACCCGCACGAGGAGCAGGGCGCCCACGCTCGCGTACGCGACCTCGGCGTCGGCCAGGGACTGCAGGGGCTCGTCGACCGGCTCGGCGTAGACGCCCTCCGCCTTCTCGGTGTCGTTCTCCGTCTTCACCGTCAACGCCCCGCCGACCGTGGAGACGAAGAGGCGGCCGTCGAGTGAGACGTGCGGGTGCCGGCCCAGCACGTGATCGTCGCGCGTCGTCTCCACCCAGGCGACGTCGTGCGAGGGAGGGAAGACGTGGTCGCGCTCGCCCTGGGCGTCGAGGAACGTCGTCTCGCCGGACGGTCCGACCGACCAGCGTAGGACGCGCAGGTCGTCGGCCTGCTCCCCGGTCCGGAAGACCGCGAGCAGTCGGCCCTCCACCCGGCGCAGCCGCAGCAGGCGGGTGCCCCGGAAGTAGCGGTGCAGGGCGGTGAACTCCCGTACGAAGTCCGGGTCGTTGAGGAGGCCGGGCACCGCGCCCTCGGGCACCGGGTTCAGGCCGCGGTCGTACAGCGTGAAGACGTCAGGGACCGAGGTCTCGGCCTGCCCCGCGGAGGTCGTGTGGCGGCCGAGGAGCAGGATGTCGTCACCGACGGCGACGATGTCCCGGGGCAGGCCGTTGCGCTCGGTGCGGATGCGGTCCGTGCCCGTGAGGGTCAGCTCGCCCGAACCGAACTCAGCGATCCGGGCCTTGTTGAGGGTCTCGGTGCGCCGGGCCAGCTCGCCGGCCTGCGCGGTGAGTCGGTCGCGCAGCACCGCGTAGGTGTCCTGGTCGATTCCGACGCTCATCCCGTTCCGCTCCTTGTACCGTATCGTTGTTTGGGTCCGGTGCCGGTAACTCCCCCGTTTGCCGGCACCGGACCCCTTTTGACCGCTCCCCCGTGGGCGGTCAGTCCTTGGCGACGCCGTTCAGCACGCCGGTCTCTCCCGGAGTCGGGGCCGCGTCCGTACCCTGTGTTCCCGCGTCGAGTACGCCGGACTTCATGACCTTCGCCAGCAGCGCGGACACGCTGAGGTTCTGAACGTCGGCGGTGGACAGGGAGCCGAGCACCTTGGTCAGGTCCTCGGTGAAGGAACCCGAGCCGTTCAGCCACGGGCCGGCCAGCGTCTGCGCGGTCTGCGAGTGCTCCATGAAGCCGTCGACGGACTTGCCGAGCGCGATCGACTGCACCAGACGGTCGAGGAAGACGGACTCGCCGCCGACGATGTTGATGTCGGCATGCTCCAGACCAGTCGCGAGGACCGTGGCCTGCGCCTCGGCCACCTGACGCTGCACTTCGAGCCCGGCGAGCCGGATGTCCTTCTCGGCCTCCAGACGCAGCCGGTACTCCTCGTGCGTACGGGACGCCTCGTCGAGGGCTGCCATGGCGGCCGCCTTCTCGGTCAGACCGGCCGCCTCCGCCTTCAGCTTCTCGCCGATCGCGGTCGCCTCGGCCAGTGCCTGCTCTCGGGTACCGAGGGCTTCGGCGCGCAGGCGGGCCTCGGTGGCCTCCGCCTCGGCGCGGCCGGTCTTCTCGATCGCGTCGGCCTCCTTCTCGCGCACCTGCACGGCCGCGAGTCCTTCGGCGGCGGCTTCGGCCTGGATGCCTTCGGCGAGGCGGATCTTGGCGCGGGCGTCCATGTCGGCGGCCTTGTTGCGGGCCTCTGCCAGGGTGAGTTCCTCGGCGGCGCGGTGTACGGCGGCCTGCTCGGCGGCCTCGGCGGCCTTGATGTCCTTGACCAGCCGCTCCTGGGCCTCGGCCTCGGCCGCGATGACGACGGCCTGGCGCGTGCGCTCGGCCTCCTCGACCGTACGCAGCCGCTTGATGGACTCCTCCTGCTCTGCGACCGTGCGATCCACCGCGATCCGCTCGCGGATCACCTCGGCGATGTCCCGGCGCTCGGCCTCGACCTCCTTCTCGGCTGAGATGCGGGTCAGTTGGGTCTCCCGGTCCCGGGCGATGACCTCCAGGAGGCGGTCCTTCTCGATCCGCTCGTTCTCGACGGCGATGACGCGCTCGCGGTTCTTCTGCGCGACCGCGACCTCGCGGGCCTGGTTCTCCCGCTGAATGCCGAGCTGCTCCTCCGTCTTGAGGAAGGCGCTCTGGGCGCGCAGCCGCTCCTCCTCCACCACCCGCGCCGTCTCGGCCTCTTCCCGGGCCCGTACGGTGTCGATCTCGCGCTTCTGCTTGATCTCGGCGTCCGCCTCGCGCCGTTCCAGCTCCAGGATGGCCTCGCGGGCGTCGACGTTCTGCCGGGTGATCTCCTTCTGCTCGTGCTGACGGAACTCGTTCGTGCGGACGTTCTCCACGGCGGTCAGCTCGGTGATCTTGCGGATGCCCTGGGCGTCGAGGATGTTGCCGGGGTCGAGCTGGGAGAGCGGGGTCTGCTCCAGGTAGTCGATGGCCGCGTCCTCCAGGCTGTAGCCGTTGAGGTCGATGCCGATGATCTCGATGATCCGGAACCGCAGCTCCTCACGCTTGGTGTACAGGTCGGTGAAGTCGAGCTGCTTGCCCACGGTCTTGAGTGCCTCGGAGAACTTGGCGTTGAACAGCTTCTGCAGCGTCTCCTTGTCGCTGGCCCGCTGGGTACCGATGGCCTGGGCGACCTTGATGACGTCCTCGACCGTCTTGTTCACCCGCACGAAGAACGAGATCCGGATGTCGGCGCGGATGTTGTCCCGGCAGATCAGCCCGTCCCGGCCGGTCCGGGAGATCTCGATCGTCTTCACCGAGATGTCCATGACCTCGGCCTTGTGCAGCACGGGCAGGACGACCTGCCCGGTGAAGGTGACGTCGACCTTCCGCATCTTGGAGACGATCAGCGCCTTGCCCTGCTCCACCTTGCGGAACAGCCGGCTGACCACGAACAGCAGCGTGACGGTGACGAGCAGGACAACGGCGACGAGCACGCCGATGCCCACGGTGATGGCATCCATGAGAAACCCCGTGTCGATGGAAGAAGAAGGGGGAGCCGCAGGCTCAGGCGGCGGTGTTACAAGGGTCGAGCGCCACACCGGTGGCGCGACCCGGACGCGCTACCGGCGTCGTCGTAGGCGCACGGTGGCGCGATGCTGCCCCAGGACGGCGGATCGGTGCCGTTCGAGAGGGCCCGGCAGGCCAGCGAAGTCCTGTCGGGACGGCCCGGGTTCGTCGGGGAAGAGCTTCGTCAGCGGCGGGACGAGGCGCCGGGTCACCGACCAGGAGGCGACGGCGGCGAGCGCCAGGACGCCGAGCGAGAGCAGGGAGGACAAGGGACGGGCCGGATCGGCATGGTCCACGAGTACGGATCCGGTGAGGCTCAGAAGCCAGCCGGCCACGGTGAACACGGTGGCTGCCACCGAGACGGGCACGGGGCCGAGGCGCAGCGCCTGGGTGTCCACGTCGGAGTCGAAACTGCGGGGGTCAGCGGTACCGCACAGCACGAGGAGCCAGAACACCGCTACGACGACCAGGGCCACGCTGAACAGCAGCGTGGGGAAGGTGCCGACGGTGTCCAGGAACTCCCGCATGGCTCTCCCCTCTGACCACTCGCAGTTTCCGTCTCCCGGCATCGGGTCCCGCCCACGCCCTGCCGCTGAACCATCCTGAAGCAGAAGTACACCCCTTGGCATTGCCGTAACCAGGCAGTCTTTGACGGCCTCTTGATGCCGGTCGCAAACGCCCGTGACCGGCGTGTCAGTCTTGGTCTCCACGTGTCAAGAACTCGTCAGAGACGTGTCAGGAATCCGGGAGGGGCAGTGACGGATAGGCAGCCGGCCGAGGAGTACCTGGAGGGGTACGCCGAGATCCTCGCGGGTGTGTGCGCGACCCGCCGCAAACTCACCCGCGAGGAACGTGAAGCCCTGCGCTCCCGAGGGGAGCGGGCCGCCGAGGCCGGCATCGGGCTGCGAGCCGCCGTCCGCGCCCACCTCGCCGCCGCACAGCGGGTCCGCCCCGACCTCCCGCAGGCCGCCGCCGACCACCTCCTCGCCGCCGTCGAACAGGCCGTCGACGCCTTCGCCGAAGGCCACGAAAGAGCCCAGCACGTGGCCATACGACAAGAAGAGGCCGCCCGGCGCGAGTTCATCGACGACCTGCTCTACGGCCGGAGCGATCTCGGACGCCTGGCGGAGCGAGCAGAACGCTTCGGACTGCTCCTGTCGCACGCCCACGCCGTGGCCGTCGCGCAGGGCCCGGAACCGTACAGCGATGGCTACGAGGTCACCCGTACCGTCGAGTCCTCGCTCGCCGCCCGCTTCGGTAACCGCCGCATCCTGCTCACCACCAAGGACGGCCGGCTGATCTGTGTCGCGCCGGCCGACGAGCCCGACGTGCTCGCCCACTTCGCCAAGCAGGCGTACGCGGCGACCGACGGCGGCCAGGTCGCCGTCGGCCGATCCCACCCGGGCGCGGGCGGCGTCGTCCACTCCTATGAGGAGGCCCTCAACGCCCTCGACCTCGCGGCCCGTATGAACCTGGACGCCCCCGTTCTGTATGCCGCAGATCTCCTGGTCTATCCCGTACTCACCCGCGACCGGCAGGCCATGGCGGACCTCGTCCGCACAGTCCTCGGCCCGCTCCAGCAGGCACGTGGCGGCGCGAAGCCACTCCTGGACACGCTCACGGCGTACTTCGACAGCGGCTGCGTCACCGCTCAGGCAGCCCGCCGCCTGGCCCTCAGTGTGCGCGCCATGACGTACCGCCTCGACCGCATACACCACCTGACCGGCGCCGACCCCGGCGATCCCGTCCAGCGCTACACCCTCCAGACCGCCGTCGTCGGCGCCCGACTCCTGGACTGGCCCGACCAGCCGCTGTGATCACGGGGCCGGGCGTGGAGACTGAGAGGAGAAGGGACGCGCCAGCTACGCGTCTGTCTGCCGTCTTCGTCGGCACCAGGGCGGTCACCATGAGTTATTCCAGCGATGACCAGCGGATTCTCGGCGAGATCGAGCGTGGTCTGACCCGCGACGACCCAGCCCTCGCCACCCTGATTGACACGCTCAACGAGCAGTTCCCCCACGCGGCAGATGTGCCTTCGGACGCCCGAGCCCCGCGCCGCAATCCCCGCGTCGTGACGGCGGTCGTCCTGGCCGTCATCGCCCTGCTTGCGCTGATCCTGACCGCCATGCTGGGCAGCCGGTCGGCCCCGCCGGCGGGAGTGGACGGGGGACCGGCCGCGCTCTCGTCCCTCTCGGCGGTCACAGGAGCACACGAAGGCCACACTCTCCCGTAGTCCGGCACGACGGCTCGCCGGATCGGGAGGCACCCGCGCCGGTCCCTGCGCGCACGAGGCCGCTCTTCTATGCTCGCTGTCGACCGAAGGAGGCCGCCGCGTGCCGTGGCCCGCAGGAAACGGACCGTACGCCGGACCGTCCGTCCCGCTCCTGATCAGCGGATCCGTGCTGACGACCGTCGGAACGCTCATGTACTTCACGCCGCGGCTCCAGTCGCCGCTGTTCGGCTTCGGGGCGCTGGTGCTCGCGTTCACCGCCGCTGCTTCCGTCTCGGCCCGAGGAGGGCGGTTAGATCACACGTCGGCGCGGGCCTCTCGGGGTGGCGGTGGGCAGGGTCATCGGCGTCGTGACCGGGACGGTCCCGCCAGGAAGTCGTAAACGATCACGAGGGTGAGGGAGCACCCGACGAGGCCGAGTGCGACGTAGGAGCATGCCTTCAGTACGCCGCTCGATGCCTCGGCAAGCCGTGCCACCTCGTTGGTCAGCGCGGCCCCGTACAGCGTGACACCCGCGGCACCGAGCAGGCGGACCGGGGCGTCGGCTCGGGCGAGGCGGGTCGGCCTCCAGCCCAGCAGTACCGCGATGCTCGGCGCCAGGAGCACTGCCGCGCCACCGACCAGCAGTGTCCAGCTTGCCCAGGTGCTCACGTGAGGGCCTCGGAACTGTCCAGGCCGGAGGTACGCGCCCGGTGGCGACGCAGCTCGAACAGGCTGATCCCCGCAGTGGCCAGGTAGAGGGGAAAGGCGAGTGTCTCGGCGATCACGGTGGTTCCCGTGGCCCGGCTGAGGCTGGCCACGAGCGCGATGCACAGCAGCAGCCCGGGCAGCGCCCGTCGCCAGCGCGGCAGGGTCTTGATCCGCCAGACGCGGACGCTGACCACGGTGTTGAAGGCGAGGAAGGTGAGTGCCCACACGGCGAGCACGACAAGAGTGAGGGGCATGGACGGGAGCTCCAGGGCAGGCGGAAGACTGTGCCGACCAGACTTCCCGGCTCACCCGTGCGCGATCCTATGCGTCAGGGAAGATCTGTGAAGCTCTCCACCGCCCCGGTCTTGCCGGCGACGACGGCTGTGTCGCCCTTCTCGACCACCGCGTCGGCGGTGGAATACGTGAAGTCCTCACCCGGGCGTTTGCCTGTCGGTCACGACCGTGGGCGGCGCGTTCACCCATTTCATGCTCGGGCAGGACGACATGGTGCGCGCCGAGGCGGTCGTCATCACCGGCCGGCGCCGCATGGACTGATGCGGGTGGCTCACCGGGACCCTGATGCACGTGACGTCCGAACCGGTCGTGGTCGTGGGCCATTCGCTCGGCGGCGCGTTCGCCCTCGCCTCCCGATCCGACCTGCTCGCCGGTCGCGTGCTCGAGTCCACCGCCGGGCTGGTGCGGCTCCTACCGCAGTAGCCTCACTTCCGCGCCGTTGCCGTCCGCCGTCCTGGCGCGCGCCCGGAGCTTGCCGTTCATGGTGGTGGCGGGATCGCGCGTGCGCGAGGGCGGCATTAAGAGCGCGTAAAGGCTGCCGGATTCCGGCAGTGAACATCTGTACTGGTCCGTGACACCATCCCCGGCAACGGGAGAAGCAAGGCACGGGGCGAGGTGGCGTACATGAGCTGGTTTCTAGGTCTCGGCATCGTGGGTCTCGTGCTGCTCGTCCTGTCCCTGGTCTTCGACGGGGTGTTGGAGGGGCTCCTCGACGGGTTCGGCGGGGGACTGGACGGGTTTCTGTCGTTGCCGGTGATCGCCGGGTTCGTGTCGGCCCTCGGTTTCACGGGGGCGATCGTGCTCGGCACCACCGGTACGGGGGCGGGGGTCGCCACCGGTGCGGGCGTGGCCGCGGGGGGCGTGGCGGGGTGGGTGACCTGGCGGTTCAGCCGGGCGCTGCTCCGGGACGGCGCCGCGCCCGCGCCGCAGGGCGAGGACCTTACCGGCACCTCGGGGACGGTGGTCACCCCGATCCCGGTGGCGGGCTATGGCGAGGTCCTGCTGTATCTGGCCGGGCAGCCGGTGAAGTACGCGGCGAAAGCCGAGGCTCCGGTCACCCGCGGCACGGAGGTCTGGGTCGAGGCGGTGCTCACGTCCACCTCGGTGGCCGTCCGGCCCGTCCAGCGCTGACCGGCCCGTGCGTTCTGCTCTTTCTTCTTTTCAGTTCCCATCGAAAGGGGGCGCTTCATGAGCCCTGTCCTGTTCGCCGTCGTGGGCATCGTCGTCCTCGTCGTGCTCCTCGGCCTCGTCGTCGTCACGCGCTACAAGGTGGCCGGGCCGAGCGAGGCGTTCATCATCACCGGCCGGCGTGGCAAGCAGGCGACGGATCCCGCGACCGGGCGGGTGTTCACCGACAACAGCGGCCAGAAGGTCGTGGTCGGCGGCGGTGTGTTCGTCGTGCCGTTCGTGCAGCAGAAGTTCAGCCTCGACCTGTCCAGCCGGCACATCCCGGTCGCGGTGCGCGGTGCCGTGACCCTGCGTGGCGTGAAGGCCAATCTGGAGGGCGTCGCGATCGTCAAGGTCGGGGGCACCGAGGACTCGATCCGGGCCGCCGCGCAGCGGTTCCTGATGCAGCAGGACGGCATCGTCGGCTTCACGCAGGAGGTGCTGTCCGGCGCGCTGCGCTCGATCGTGGGCCGGATGTCGGTGGAGGACATCATCCGCGACCGGGCGGCGTTCGCCGGGCAGGTCGCGGAGGAGGCCGAGGCGAGCCTGTCGGGGCAGGGCCTGGTCCTGGACGCGTTCCAGATCCAGGACATCACCACCGAGGGCTCGTACCTGGAGGACCTCGGCCGGCCCGAGGCCGCCCGGGCCAAGCAGGAGGCGGACATCGCCGAGGCCGTCGCCCGGCGTGCCGCCGAGCAGGCCCGGCTGAAGGCCGAGGAGGAGATCGCGATCGCGCAGCGGACGCTCTACCTGAAGCAGGCCGAGATCAAGGCGCAGACGGACGAGGCCGCCGCCCAGGCGAACGCCGCGGGCCCGCTGGCCGAGGCCGACCGCCAGCAGCAGATCCTCGCCGAGCAGGAGAAGGTCGCCGAGCGACAGGCCGCGCTGACCGACCGTCAGCTCGACACCCAGGTCCGCAAGCCCGCCGACGCCGCCCGCTACCAGGCGGAGCAGGAGGCTGAGGCCCGTCGTATCGCCCTGGTGAAGGAGGCCGAGGCCGATGCCCAGCGCTCGCGCCTGACCGGTGAGGGCGAGAAGGCCCACCGTGCCGCGCTCGCCGACGCCGTACGCATCGAGGGCGAGGCCGAGGCGGCCGCCATCGCGGCGCGGGGCTCCGCCGAGGCCGAGGCCATGCGGAAAAAGGCCGACGCCTTCGCCCAGTACGGGGACGCCGCCGTCCTGCAGATGCTCGTCGAGGTCCTGCCGCAGGTCGTCGCCAAGGCGTCCGAGCCGCTGTCGGCCGTCGACAAGATGACCGTCATCTCCACCGACGGGGCGAGCCAGTTGTCCCGTACGGTCGCCGACAACGTCGCCCAGGGCATGGAACTCCTCTCCTCCACCACCGGAGTCGACCTCGCCCAACTCCTCCAGGGCATCACCCAGAAGAAGACGACGGCTGAGCCCGTGCCCGCTCCGGCCGCCTTGGGCACGCCGGTCGAGATCACCGAGTAGAACGCGACGGGAGGGGGGACGCGGTGAGAACCAGCTTCAAGCTTCACGCGGGCATGCAACTGACCCTCTCCGGGGTGGGATTGCTCGCCGCAGTCCTGGCTGCCGTGCCGCTCCTGCCTCCCTTCGCCGACGAGTGGCTGCTGCTCGGCATCGGCATCGCCCTGCTGGTCCCCCTTCACCTGGCGACGATCTTCCGCAGCATCGCGGTCGAACTGCGCAACAGGGGCTTCGCCAGCAACAAGTCGAACCAGTGGCGGGCCGTGCGGGCCCTGCCCCACCGCGTCCACGCACTGCTCGTGGGCGCGGGCCTCGGCGGGGTGTTCCTCGTCACCGGAGTGTTGTGGGACGACTCGGGCCTCGAACGAGTCGAGTCCGTCCGCGGGCACTACTCCGCGATCGACACCGCCGACCCCGAACGCAGGCGGGTCCCGATCACCAGAAGTCAGTACGAGGCGTTGCGCAAGGACGATCAGCGGGTCGCGTTCGCGGCGTTCGGTCTCTTCGCGGCGGGTGGCGGCGGCCTGACACTCCTCTTCGGGAAGCTGGATTCCTGGGCCGGCAGGGCATGACCACAGGCCGCCGCCACGGCAAGCCCTACAGCACCCGCCGTCGCCGAGCGCGGGACGTACTCGTCGGCCTCGCCGGACTCATCGCCCTCCTCGCTGGTAGCGCCCTGCTGGTGGCCTGGCTCCCACACGCTGTTGCGGAGGAGCGCGCTTTCCGCTCGGCGTCCGTGTGCCGGGGGGCGCCGGCCGAGGACTGCCTGTACGCGGCGTGGTTCACCGTCGATTCCGTCGATGTGCGGCGTGGCAAGCAACCGGGCGGCTGGGTGCGGGTCTCCGGGCCCGAAGAGGGCGCCGGCCGGGTCGAGTTCAGCGGACTCGGAGACTTCCTGGAGAGTGTGCGTCCGGGCGATCGCGTCGCGGGCACGATCTGGAGTGGCGAGGTCGTCGTACTGTCGGACGGCGCGGCCGCACAGCGGACCCTTTCCCACCCGGTCGGAGACCCGCTGGTCGCAGCCGGATCCGGCATCCTGCTCATCTTGGGCGGGGGGACTGGCACCTACGTCTCGTGGGGACGGCTCCGCTCCGACGAGCGTTCCGCCCGCCCGTACCGGAGGGCCGCCCTCACCGCCGACGCCTGCACGCTGGCCGTTCTGGGCGCCTACACCTTCGTACTGATGGTGGTCCTGGACGGCAGGGACGAAGACCTCGGCACTTTCCTCGCGCTCTGGACTCCGGCGGCGGTGGGAGTCGGTGCTTTCGTGAGTCGCCGGCACCTGCGGCATCGCACCTGACGATGAGCCGCCACCCAGCACCGGGCCACGACGACCACGAGCGAGGGGCTGGCATGTCATCGCGAACGCCAGGCGCGACTTCCTGGAGAGCCCCGCCGGGATGGCTTTGTACCTCGTGTGGTTGGGCCGGACTGCCGCAAGCAGCGTCACCCCGACCTGGGTGCGCATCGGCGCCGGCGTCCTCGCCGCCGTATGCCTCGTCCTGCTGGTACGAACCCTGATCTCCCGTCATCGCACTCGGCACGCGAGGCACACCGGGGCAGGAACGACAGACACTTGATCCGCCCGCGTGATCAGGCGGGTCCATCTCGGCACTTGGGGGAATCATGATCGCGCTACCGCACCAGGACGCCGGAGTTCCACGGGACGGCGGCCACATGGTGGTCTGCGGCGACGACGGGCTCGCGCACCGGCTCGCCGACGAGTTGCGCGACGTCTACCGCCAGCGGGTCGTTCTCGTCGCTCCTGGCGACCAGGTCGAGGAGCGGGTGGGCGAGCAGCCCGCCGTGCTGTCCCGTGCGGCGCGGCTGCTGCGCCGGTCCGGCGGACCTGCCGTCGAGGACACGCTCGGTGGCCCTCCTCCGCCGCTGCGTGACGTCGTGTCATCCGCGCCGACCGAGGAGACGCTGCTGCGGGCCGGGGTGGACGGGGCCGCGGCGCTCGCCCTGCTCTACGAGGACGACGAGACCAACCTCCGCGCCGCCCTCGCCGCCCGCCGCCTCAGCCCCGGACTGCGGCTCGTGGTCCGCATGTACAACCGCAAGCTCGGACAGCACCTGGAGGAACTCCTCGACCAGGCCGCCCTCCTCGCCGCGCCGGGCATCGACCGCGCCGTGCTCGACGCCTCCACCACCGTCCTGTCGGACGCGGACACGGCGGCCCCCGCGCTCGCCGCCACCGCCGTCGCCGGCACGAGCAAGGTCGTCCAGGCCGACGGCGTACTCCTGCGCGCCGCCGAACGCACCCCGCCCGGACGCGGCGAGGTACCCGACCCCGGCCTGTGCACCCTGGCACTGCTGTCGTCCACCACCACCGACCCGGCGGGGTCGGAGGGCTCGGAGGGCAGCGGCCCGCAGGGCCCCCTCCTCCTGCCCGACGACCGGACGGTGGCGGGCGCGGCCGGTCGAGGGAGCGTGGTCCTGGAGACCGTCCGGTACGCCGGTCCCGCCCTGTCCGCGCGGCGCCTGGCCCGCCGCGGTGCGCCGCTGCGCGAGCTCTTCTCCAGCCGCCTGCGGTGGGCACTCGCCGGCATCGTCGCCTCCGTCCTCGCGCTGACGCTCACCACGATGCTGCTCACCGACGCCGACCCCGCGCACGCCGCCTACATCACGCTGCTGGACCTGTTCTCGATCAACGACCCCGCAATCGACGCGCCAGTCACCCACCAGATCCTCCAACTCCTGTCCGGCCTCGTCGGCCTCGCCCTGCTTCCCCTCCTCGTCGCCGGGGCACTGGAGGCACTCGGAACCTTCCGCGCGGCCGGAGCTCTGCGTCGGCCACCCCGCGGCCTGTCCGGCCACGTCGTCCTCCTCGGCCTCGGCAAGATCGGCACCCGAGTCCTCGCCCGACTGCGGGAACTCGACATCCCGGTCGTGTGCGTCGAGGAGGATCCCGATGCCCGCGGCATCCCGCTCGCTCGCAGCCTGGGCATCCCCGTCGTGCTCGGCGACGTCACCGAGGACGGCGTACTGGAGGCCGCCAAGATCCACCGGGCGCACGCCCTGCTCGCCCTCACTAGCTCCGACACCACCAACCTGGAGGCCGCGCTCTACGCCCGAACGGTCAAACCCGACCTGCGCGTTGCCTTGCGCCTGTACGACGACGACTTCGCCACTGCCGTCTACCGCACCCTGCGTACCGCCCACCCCGAGGCCCTCACCCGCAGCCGCAGCGTCACCCACCTCGCCGCCCCCGCCTTCGCCGGCGCGATGATGGGCCGCCAGATCCTCGGTGCCATTCCCGTCGAACGAAAGGTCCTGCTCTTCGCCGCACTTCTCGTCGCCGGACACCCGCAGTTCGAAGGCCGCACCGTCGCCGACGCCTTCCGCCCCGGCGCCTGGCGCGTCCTCGCCCTCGACACGGCCTCCCCGGCCGCGCGCCGGCCCGACCTCGCCTCCTCACACCAGGCGGGCGAGGAACCCCAGCTCCTGTGGGACCTGCACCCCGGCTACGTCTTGCGTCCCCAGGACCGCGTGGTCATCGCCGCGACCCGCCGCGGCCTCGCCGAACTCCTGGGCACCTCTCCCCAGCCTCGGCCACTCCGATAACCCCTTGCCGACAGTCCGATCGGGCAGTTACGTTCCCTCGGCCGTCCAGGCTTTCCCGGACCGGCTCCGTCGCCCAGGAGGTGTGCAGCACATGCGCAGCAGTGCCCAGCAGTCGATCTCGCGTACTGACCTTCACCACCTCCCAACGACGGAGAAGTCTTGTCGATTCGCATCACCCCTCTGACCGACCCCGACCACGGTCTGTCCAGTCGCCGCCTGGCCTGGCTGGCGACCGACTCCGACGCCATACCCGTCGGATCGGCGTTCCTGCGTCTGTTCACCAACTCGGGGCAGGAGCACCGGGCGGAACTGGACATCCGTGTCCATCCGTCCGAGCGGCGCAACCGCATCGGCTCGCGGCTGCTCGACGCGGCAGTCACCACTGCCCGAGAAGACGGCAGACGCTGTGTCGTCGCCCAGACCGAGGCCGGATCCGCCGGCGACCGGTTCCTGGCGGCCCAGGGCTTCCGCAAGGTCCTCGCCCTGACCTACGCACGACTGGCATTGGCCGAGGCGAACATCACGGCTCTCTCCGAGATCGTCGAACAGCCGCATCCCGGCTACCGGTTGGAATCCTGGGACGGAATGGTCCCCGACGGCCTCGCCCGAACGTTCGCCGCCTCCCGCCGCGCCATGGACGACATGCCCATGGACGAGGCCGACTTCGGCACCGTCGTGTGGGACGTGGAACGGGTCCGGGCGGCGGCCCAGGTCATCGAAGAGCGCGGCGACCTGCTGCACACCGTCGTCGCCATCGACACCTCGGACAACTCGATAGCCGCCTTCACCGAACTGGTCATCCCCGGCAAGGGCAAGGGCGAGGGCCTGCACTACGGTACCGGCGTACTGCCCGAGCATCGCGGTCACGGCCTCGGCCGGTGGATGAAGGCCGAGTCGATCCGACAGGCGCACCGGGCCCACCCGGACGTCGACGGCCTGATCACCGACACCGCCGACAGCAACACGTATATGAGACACATCAACGACAGTCTCGGCTACGTACCGACGAGGAAGGTGCTCGACTACCAGCTCGATCTGTAACGGCCACGGAACCGGCCGGATCGAGATGCCCTCGATCCGGCCGGTCTCACCATCGGTCCTGCCGAACCAAGCCCAAGATCTACTTCCACAACAAGCCCTGAGCGTGTTGCAGAGGGTGATGTCTGGGCAGGCCAGGGTTTGGGGCTGGTCTGGTCATGTAGCCAGTGCGAGGTTGTGCGTGTGGGCGACGGCCTGGACCGCGTGCGAGCACCGGCTCGAAGAGATAGGCGCCCGGCCTGGAACAGCTGCCCCCAGGCAGTCTGGAGGCCCGGGAGCGTCGGCGAACCCGGCCCGAGGGCGACACCTTGAGATCGCCGATGGAGAACAGGTAGGCGCGATCCGGCGGAGGACGGTTGTCCCTCATCGCGCGCATACCGTGGCGGTGTCAGCTGATCGCGTCTAGGGCCGCAAGGATGTCCGTGGGTTCGGCGCGCTGGGTGTAGTCGCTGGTGACGAAGGCCCAGCGGATCGTGGAGTCGCGGTCGATGACGTAGGTGGCGGGCAGCGGCAGGGTGCGGGGGTGGCCGCCGTTGGCGCGCTGGAGGTCGATGCCGAAGCTGTCGTAGACGGCGGCGAGGTCGTCGGGCAGGTCGAAGGCGAGGCCGTACTGCTTGGCGGTGTCGGAGCCGAGGTCACTGAGGACGTCGAAGGCGAGTTCGTGCTTCTCGGTGAGCGAGAGGGACTCGTCGGGGATCTGCGGTGAGACGGCCACGAGTCGCGCGCCGCGCGTGGCGATCTCGTCGTGGTGCTGCTGGAGCGAGCGCAGGGCGATATTGCAGTACGGGCACCAGGAGCCGCGGTAGAAGGTCAGCACCACGGGCCCGGTGGCGAGCAGTTCGTCGAGGGCGAGGGTCGTGCCGGTCGCGGTCGGCAGCCGGAATCCGGGGGCGGTGGCGCCCACGGACAGGGCGCGATCGGCCTGTCCGGAGTCGGCGAGTTCCCGGGCGGCGCGGTTCATGACGGCGCGGACGTCGGCCGGGATCTGCTCCTGGCGGCTGTCGTAGAAGGCGCGGAGTTCGGCGTCGAGGCTCATGGTGGGAGGTTTCTCCTCATATCGGTGTCAGGTTTGTCGGTGGCAGGTTCTTGGAACGACCGTTTCAAGATAGTGGTTCGTGTGCGCTCGAAGTCAACGCGTGGCGCGATATCTTGGAACTCTCGTTTCAAGATGACGGACAGGGACAGGCATGGCCGACGTCAAGCACTTCGATCAGGACGCCGCCCTGGAGACGGTGGTGCGCCTGTTCTGGCGGCAGGGCGTGGCCTCCACCGGCATCCAGGACATCGTGACCGCGACCGGGCTCAACCGCTCCAGCCTGTACGCCACCTTCGGCGGCAAGCAGCAGCTCTACATGGCCGCTCTGGAGCGCTACGTCACCGACCGCTCGCGCCCCGCCCTCGGCCGGCTCACGGAGGACGAGCGCGGCCTGCCCGCCGTCACTGACTTCTTCGCCGGACTGATCGAGACGCGCTGCACCGGGGAGTACGCCCGGTGGGGCTGCATGATCTCCAACGCGCACACGGGCGCCGAGAACACCGACCTGAAGGTGCGGGCCCTCCTCGACCGGCAGCACCAGCGGCTGCGCGACGCCTTCCACGCGGCACTGCGGACCGCCCAGGCGCGCGGCCAGCTGGCCCCCGGCACCGACCCGGCCGCCGGAGCCGAGGTCCTCGCGCTGGTCGCGTACGGGGTGAACCTGCGTTCCCGTGCCGGAGCGAGCGCGGACGATCTGGCCCGGACCGTGGGCGCCGCCCTCGACGCCGTCACCGGCCGGTCGTCGTAAGGGAATCGTCACCAGACATTCCGGGACAGGCGCGTGCCGAGGCGCGTTGAATGACCGACGTGCAACCATCGAATGGATCGGGGAGCGGGAACATGGTCGCGGTGTCGCGTCGCAAGATCACCATGGCAGTTGTGGCCGTGGTTCTGGTGGGGCTGGGCGTCGGCCTGGCCTGGTTCCAGCCCTGGAAACTGTTCGTGGACGAGACCGTCCGCGAAGCCTTGCCCGCGGCGCCGGCCCCCACGGCGAGCGCGGCCTCGACACAGTCTCCCGCCGCACCCGCCTCCGCTGCCCCTACCCCGGCCGCGCCGCGGACGGTGGCCTCGGGCGAGCTGATCAGCCACGAGCACGCCACCTCCGGCACGGTGAAGCTCGTCCGCCTCCCGGACGGCACGCACACGCTCCGCCTGGAGAATCTGGACACCAGCAACGGCCCGGACCTCCGGGTCTGGCTGACCGACGCCCCCGTGAAGCAGGGTGAGGCCGGCTGGCACGTCTTCGACGACGGCCGCTACCTGAGCCTCGGGAAGCTCAAGGGGAACAAGGGCGACCAGAACTACGCCCTGCCCGAGGGCACCGACCTCACGAAGTACACCAGCGTCAGCATCTGGTGCGACCGCTTCGACGTCTCCTTCGGCGCCGCCGAGCTGACCCGCATCTGATCTTTCTCTGGCTGCAGGAGACCGACGACCGGCACCGGGCACGAGCCGGAGGCCGACTGGCCGAGGCACCGTCCTGCTTCTCACTCAAGCCGGGAGAGGTGGCCGTGGCGCGAGGTCGCGGACGCCGGATGGGAGGACGTCCGCGACCTCGCGGCCCGGGGACGGTCAGGCCACTGACGTCCACGGCACTGAGCGGCCGAGAGGGAACCTACGGGCCTCCCGGTAGGTCGTCCGCCTTTCGCACGCGGCTTTGACGATGCTCTGACGGATCGTGCCGAAACACGTCAAAGCGGCGTCAGAATCGCTCACGGTGACGGAAGGAGGACGTCAACGCTCCCCCGTACGGGCTGCTCAGGCGGTTTCCTGAGCCGGTCGGATTCGGGCGGGGCAGCCCGCAGCGCAAGGGAGTTGATCGCTCGTGAGCGAGGAGAACTGGGTCGGGCTCATGGTGGCTCTGTCACTGGTCGGCTATCTGGCGGCGGTTGTGAGTCGCCCGGGGAAGTTCTGAGCGCCTGTCGGCGAGGTACCTCGTGCCGCGCGCCGCCCGCACTGGAGCGCCGGGATAGGGTGACCGCCGCCGGTTCGTTGACGGGTTCGATACGCCCCCGGCCATGAAGCAGTCAGGCGAGGGAGGCCGGCGGGTGGCAGGGCAGCTGACGAGAGTGCGGCGGTCGGTGTTCGCCGTACACCCGGCCCGGACCCTGGTCATGGCCTTCGGCGCGGTGATCCTGCTGGGGACGTTTCTGCTCATGCTGCCGGTGTCCTCGCAGGACGGCGGCGCGACGGGCTTCGTGACGGCGCTGTTCACGTCCACCTCCGCGGTGTGCGTGACGGGCCTGGTCGTGGTGGACACCGGCACGTACTGGAGCGGGTTCGGCGAGGGCGTGATCCTCGCGTTGATCCAGGTCGGCGGCTTCGGCATCATGACCATGGCCTCGCTGCTCGCGCTGCTCGTCTCGGGCAAGCTGCGGCTGCGCATGCAGCTGACCGCGGCGGCGGAGACGAAGAGCTTCGGCATCGGCGACGTACGCCGTGTCCTGCTCGGCGTCGCCGGGACCACACTCGCGGTGGAGCTCGCGGTGGGCGGCTGGCTCGCGCTGCGCTTCCGGTTCGGCTACGACCAGCCCATCGCCGAGTCGGCGTACTCCGGGCTCTTCCACGCGGTCTCCGCGTTCAACAACGCGGGCTTCGGCCTCCACGTCGACAGCCTCACCCCGTACGCCCAGGACCCTTGGGTGACCCTGCCCATCGCCCTGGCGGTCATCCTGGGCGGGCTCGGCTTCCCGGTCCTCCTCGAACTGCTGCGCCACCGGACGCGCAGAAGGCTCACCGGGCGCCGCACGTGGACACTGCACACCCGGATGACCCTGCTGACCACCCTCGTCCTGCTCCTGACCGGCACGGCCCTCACCTGCCTGCTGGAGTGGACCAACCCCGGCACGCTGGGCCGGTTCGACTGGGACGAGAAGCTCCTCAACGGGTTCTTCCACTCCGCGATGAGCCGCACGGCCGGCTTCAACGCCGTCGACATCGGCGCCCTGCACGCCTCCACTCTGCTGATGACCTGCACGCTGATGTTCATCGGCGGCGGCAGCGCGGGCACGGCCGGCGGCATCAAGGTCACCACCTTCGCCGTGCTCGCCGCGGCCATCGCCGCCGAGGTGCGCGGCGAGCCGAACTCCACCGTCATGGGCCGGCGCCTGGCCCCGCATGTCCTGCGGCAGGCCCTGACCGTCGCACTGCTGGCCGTGGGACTGGTGATCGGGGCCACGCTCGCCCTGCTGACCGTCTCCTCGGCCCCGATGGAGGCCGTCCTGTTCGAGGCGGTGTCCGCGTTCGGCACCGTCGGACTGTCCACCGGCATCACAGCCGACTTCCCGGACAGCGGACAGCTCGTGCTCATCCTGCTCATGTTCGTGGGCCGACTCGGCCCGGTCACCCTGGTCTCCGCGCTCGCCCTGCGCGAGCGGACCCGCCGCTACCAGCTACCCGAGGAGCGACCCGTCATTGGGTAACTACCTGCACAACCTGCGCCGCCGTCGCCGCAAGCAGCTCGCCGCCCAGTACCCCGAGATGAGCGACCAGCGGGTCGCCGTCATCGGCCTGGGCCGGTTCGGCAGCTCCCTGGCCCTGGAACTGACCCGGCGTGGCTGGGACGTCCTCGGGATCGACACCGACCCACAGCTCGTCCAGCGCCACAGCGACGCCCTCACACACTCCGCGGTCGCCGACTGCACGGACCCCGAGGTGCTGCGGCAGCTCGGCGTGCACGAGTTCACCAGCGCGGTCGTCGGCATCGGTACGGACATAGAGGCCAGCATCCTGATCGCCTCCAACCTCCTGGAGGAGAACGTCCCCAACATCTGGGCGAAGGCGATCAGCCGGCAGCACGGCCAG
Organism: Streptomyces sp. NPDC085481; assembly: GCF_044541845.1. Taxonomy (NCBI): domain Bacteria; kingdom Bacillati; phylum Actinomycetota; class Actinomycetes; order Kitasatosporales; family Streptomycetaceae; genus Streptomyces; species Streptomyces sp. NPDC085481. The sequence continues at coordinate 163,655 of NZ_JBITTJ010000012.1, read as the reverse complement.
ATCCTGGAGCGGCTCGGCGTCCACCACGTGGTCCTGCCGGAGCACGAGATGGGCGAGCGGGTGGCCCACCTCGTGACCGGGCGGATGCTCGACTTCATCGAGTTCGACGACGACTACGCCCTGGTGAAGACCGTCACGCCGGACAGCATCACGGGCGCTCCCCTGGGCGAGAGCGGCGTGCGGACGAAGCACGGGGTGACGGTCGTCGGGATCAAGCGCCCGGGCGAGGGCTTCACCCACGCCACTGCCGAGACCGTGGTCGCGAAGGGGGACATCATCATCGTCACCGGCAAGACGCAAGCGGTGGAGGCGTTCTCCGAACTCAGCTGACGTCAGGCCGGGTGGCCGGCATGGCTCAGGTGGTTGCCTCCACCGGCAGCTCCACACGGACCGGCTGGTGGGACGGCGTCTTGGGCAGCGCGATCACCATGGTCAGCCCGCCGCCGGGGGTGTCCTCGGCCGTGACGGTGCCACCCATGGCCTCGACGAAGCCGCGGGCGACCGCGAGGCCGAGGCCGACTCCGGCGCCGCGCGGGGCGTCGCCGTACCGCTGGAAGGGCTCGAAGACGCCGTCCTTGGCCTCGTCGGGGATACCGGGGCCGCGGTCGACGACGCGCAGTTCCACCCGGTCGCCGATCGCGCTGGCGGACACCAGGACCGGTGTGCCGGCGGGGGTGTACTTGACGGCGTTCTCGACGATGTTGGCGACGGCCCGCTCAAGCAGGCCCCGGTCCACCGTGACCATGGGCAGGGTCTCGGGGATGTCCAGGACGACGCTGTCCTCCGGTACGCCGCCCAGCGCCATCGGCACGACCTCGTCGACGTCGGTCTCGCGGAACACCGGCATGACGGTCCCGGTCTGCAGCCGGGACATGTCGAGCAGGTTCCCGACCAGGTGATCGAGGCGGTCGGTGCCCTCCTCGATGCCGGCGAGCAGCTCGGCCTGGTCCTCCTCCGACCATTCGACGTCGTCGGCGCGCAGGGAGGTGACGGCAGCCTTGATGGCGGCCAGCGGGGTGCGCAGGTCGTGGCTGACGGCGGCGAGGAGGGCGGTGCGGATCTTGTTGCCCTCGGCGAGCTTCCGGGCCTGGGCCGCCTCGCCGACGAGGCGCTGGCGGTCCAGGACGACGGCGGCCTGGGAGGCGAAGGCGCCCAGGATGCGGCGGTCCTCGGCGGGCAGGACCCGGCCGGTCAGGGCCAGGGCCAGGTGGTCACTGACGGGCATGTCGACGTCGGCGTCCTCGGGCCGGGCGACCGGCCGGGACGTACCGACGCTGCCCACGCAGGTCCACGGCTCGACGTCGCCGGCCCGTTCGAGCAGGGCGACGGCCTCCATGGCGAAGGTCTCCCGCACCCTCTCCAGCAGCGCTTCCAGGCTGGTGTCGCCGCGCAGCACGCTGCCCGCGAGCAGGGACAGGGTCTCGGACTCCGCCCGCAGCCGGGCGGCCTGCTGGGTGCGGCGGGCCGCGAGGCCGACGACCGACGCAACGGACGCCGCGACGGCGAAGAAGACGAAGAACGCGAAGATGTTCTCGGGGTCGGCGATGGTCCACGTGTGGACGGGGGGTGTGAAGTACCAGTTCAGGAGCAGTGAGCCGACGGTGGCCGAGGCGAGGGCCGGCCACATCCCGCCCAGCAGGGCCGCCGCGACGGTCACCGCCATGAAGAGCTGCATCTCGTTGGCCAGCCCCGTTCCGCCGCCGAACGACGTCAGCACGAGGGTGAGCAGGAGCGGCCCGACCACGCCGACGAGCCAGCCCGCCACGAGGCGTGGCCGCCCGAGGCGGCTGCGCTGCGGCTTGGGCAGCCCCCGGCCGCGTCCCACGGCGTCGTGGGTGACGATGTGGACGTCCAGGTCGGGGCCCGATTCGCGGGCGACGGTGGCGCTGACCCCGGGCCCGAACACGTACTGCCACGAGCGGCGGCGGCTCGCGCCCAGGACGATCTGGGTGGCGTTCACGCCACGGGAGAATTCGAGCAGCGCGGAGGGGATGTCCTCGCCTATGACGTGGTGGAACGTTCCGCCGAGGTCCTCGACCAACGTGCGCTGGACCGCCAGCTCCTTCGGGGACGCCGAGGTGAGGCCGTCGCTGCGGGCGATGTAGACGGCCAGGACCTCGCCGCCCGCGCCCTTCTCGGCGAGCCTGGCGGCCCGGCGTATCAGGGTCCGCCCCTCGGGGCCGCCGGTGAGGCCGACGACGATCCGCTCCCTGGAGCCCCAGATCGCGGAGACCTCGTGGTCCGAGCGGTACTGGTTGAGGTACTCGTCGACCCGGTCGGCCACCCACAGCAGGGCCAGCTCTCGCAGGGCGGTGAGGTTGCCGGGCCGGAAGTAGTTGGACAGGGCGGCGTCGATCTTGTCCGGCTTGTAGATGTTCCCGTGGGCCATCCGCCGGCGCAGCGCCTGGGGCGACATGTCGACCAGTTCTATCTGGTCGGCGTGGCGGACGACCTCGTCGGGGACGGTCTCCTTCTGCCGTACGCCGGTGATCGACTCGACGACGTCGCCGAGCGACTCCAGGTGCTGGATGTTGGCCGTCGATATGACGTCGATGCCCGCCGCGAGCAGTTCCTCGACGTCCTGCCAGCGCTTGCTGTTGCGCGAGCCGGGGATGTTCGTGTGCGGGAGCTCGTCGACCAGGGCGACGGCGGGCCGGCGGGCCAGGACGGCGTCGACGTCCATCTCGGTGAAGGTGCTGCCCCGGTACTCGATCTCGCGGCGCGGGATCTGCTCCAGGCCGTGCAGCATCACCTCGGTACGCGGGCGGTTGTGGTGCTCGACGAAGGCGACGACGCAGTCCGTGCCCCGTTCGACACGGCGGTGGGCCTCGGAGAGCATCGCGTACGTCTTGCCGACGCCCGGCGCCGCGCCGAGGTAGATCCGGAGTTTGCCGCGTCCCATGGGTGCGATCTTTCGTGTCGAAGCAGATGTTTCCGTGGCCGTCCCAGATGGCTCCGCGGCCTGCCGGAGGCTAGTGCCGCTCAGCCTTCGAAGCGGTAGCCCATTCCCGGTTCTGTGATCAGGTAGCGCGGGTGGGCGGGGTCCTTCTCCAGTTTGCGCCTGAGCTGCGCCATGTAGACGCGGAGGTAGTTCGTCCGGGCGGCGAACGTGGGTCCCCAGACTTCCTCCAGGAGCTGCCGCTGGCTGATCAGCCGCCCCGGGCTGCGGACGAGGATCTCCAGCAGATGCCATTCCGTCGGGGTTAGGCGGACCGGCTGGCCGTCACGCCGGACCTTCTTGGCCGCGAGGTCGACCGTGAAGTCCTCCGTGGCCACGGTGAGCGACCGAGGCTCGTCGGCCGGCAGCACGCCGCTCGCACCGTCCGGGGTGTTGCGCCGTACCGCGGCGCGCAGTCGGGCCAGGAGCTCGGCCATGTCGAACGGCTTGGTGATGTAGTCGTCCGCGCCCGCCTCGAACGCCTCGACCTTCTCGTGGGTGGTGCGCCGGGCCGACAGGACGACGAGAGGCACGCGGGTCCAGCCGCGCAGCGCCTTGATCACGTCGATGCCGTCCATGTCGGGCAGCCCGAGGTCGAGGACGACAACGTCCGGTCTGCGTTCGGCGGCCAGCCGCAGCGCGGTCGAGCCGTCGGGGGCCGCGTCCACCTCGTACGCACGCGCCCGGAGGTTGATCGTCAGGGCCCTCACGAGCGGCGGTTCGTCCTCGACCACCAGCACCCGGGTCATCGGGGGTGCCACCTTTCTTGTCGTCTCGTCGATGACGGAATCCGTCGGCAGGTACCGGATCCGTGGGTGGGGGATCCGCGTGTGCGGGAACCGCCGGGCGGGAGAAGTCCCGGCCCGGCGGTTCCCAGCAGCCTGTCGACGGGTCTGTCAGTGTGCGGCCAGGTCCATCAGCGCGAGATTGAGCTTGAGGACGTTGACGTGCGGTTCGCCGAGGAAGCCGGCCGTGCGGCCCTCGGTGTGGTCCTCGACCAGCTTGGCGACCTGCTGCTCGCTCAGACCGTTGGCCTTCGCGACCCGCTTGACCTGGATCTCCGCGTACTCCGGGGAGATGTGCGGGTCGATCGCGGACGCCGAGCCGGTGACCGCGTCCTTGGGGACCTCGGACTCCGGCACACCGTTGAAGGCGGCCACGGCCTTCTTGGTGTCGCCGACCATCGTGGTCAGCTTGGCGTCGGAGGCGCCGAGCTGGTTGGAGCCGGTCGCCAGCGGGTTGTACCCGCTGTTGGAGGGCCTCGGCTGGAACCACTTCGGGTCCGGCTGGGCAACCTCGTTCTCGTCGTCCGGGTTCTTCTTCGGCAGGTCCCAGCTCTGGCCGATCAGCTCGGAGCCGACCTCCTTGCCCTCGACCTTCACGATCGACCCGTTGGCCTTGTCGTTGAACAGGCCCTGCGCGATCCCCGTGACGACGAGCGGATAGATGATCCCGGTCACGACGGTGAGCACGAGCAGCATGCGCAGGCCCGCCCAGAGCAGCCGGGCCGCGTTTCCTACGGAATTGTTCATGATCGGTCAGCCGATTCCGGGGATGAGGGAGATGAGGAGGTCGATGATCTTGATGCCGATGAACGGGGCGATCAGGCCGCCGAGGCCGTAGAGGCCCAGGTTGCGGCGGAGCATCTTGTCGGCGCTGGTCGGCCGGTACTGCACGCCCTTCAGGGCGAGCGGCACGAGCGCGATGATGATCAGCGCGTTGAAGATGACGGCCGAGAGGATCGCGGACTCGGGCGAAGCCAGGCCCATGATGTTGAGCTTGTCCAGGCCCGGGTAGGCGACCGCGAACATGGCCGGGATGATCGCGAAGTACTTGGCCACGTCGTTGGCGATGGAGAACGTGGTCAGCGCGCCTCGGGTGATGAGGAGCTGCTTGCCGATCTCGACGATCTCGATGAGCTTGGTCGGGTTGGAGTCGAGGTCGACCATGTTGCCGGCCTCCTTCGCGGCCGACGTGCCCGTGTTCATCGCCACGCCGACATCGGCCTGCGCGAGCGCCGGGGCGTCGTTCGTGCCGTCGCCGGTCATGGCGACGAGCTTGCCGCCGGCCTGCTCGCGCTTGATCAGCGCCATCTTGTCCTCGGGCGTGGCCTCGGCGAGGAAGTCGTCGACACCCGCCTCATCGGCGATGGCCTTGGCGGTCAGCGGGTTGTCGCCCGTGATCATGATCGTCTTGATGCCCATGCGGCGCAGCTCGTCGAACCGCTCCCGCATGCCCTCCTTGACGACGTCCTTGAGGTGGATGACTCCGAGGACGCGCGCGCCCTTGTCGTCCTTGACCGCCACGAGCAGCGGCGTGCCACCGGCCTCGGAGATCTTGTTGGCCAGGGTGTCGGCGTCGTCGGCGACGGTGCCGCCCTGCTCGCGGACCCAGGCGATGACCGAACCGGCCGCGCCCTTACGGGTCTGCTTGCCGTCCACGTCCACGCCCGACATGCGGGTCTGGGCGGTGAACTCGATCCAGGTGGCGTGGGCGAGCTCGCCCTGGTGGCGCTCGCGCAGCCCGTACTTCTCCTTGGCGAGCACGACGATGGAGCGGCCCTCGGGCGTCTCGTCGGCGAGCGAGGAGAGCTGGGCGGCGTCGGCGACCTCGGCCTCGGTGGTGCCCTTGACCGGGACGAACTCGGAAGCCTGGCGGTTGCCGAGGGTGATGGTGCCGGTCTTGTCGAGCAGCAGCGTGGAGACGTCACCGGCGGCCTCGACCGCGCGGCCGGACATCGCCAGTACGTTGCGCTGGACCAGGCGGTCCATGCCGGCGATGCCGATGGCGGAGAGCAGCGCGCCGATCGTGGTCGGGATGAGGCAGACCAGGAGCGCCGTGAGGACGATCATCGAGGTCTGCTTGTCGGCCCCGGCGTAAACCGCGAAGGGCTTGAGGGTGACGACCGCGAGCAGGAAGACGATCGTCAACGAGGCAAGCAGGATGTTGAGGGCGATCTCGTTGGGGGTCTTCTGCCGGGCGGCGCCCTCGACCAGGTTGATCATGCGGTCGATGAAGGTCTCGCCGGGCTTCGTCGTGATCTTGATGACGATCCGGTCCGACAGCACCTTCGTGCCGCCGGTGACGGCCGAGCGGTCGCCGCCGGACTCGCGGATGACCGGGGCCGACTCGCCGGTGATGGCGGACTCGTCGACGCTCGCGACGCCCTCGACGACGTCACCGTCGCCGGGGATGATGTCGCCGGCCTCGCAGACCACCAGGTCACCGATGCGCAGCTCGGTGCCGGGGACCTGCTCCTCGCTCTTGCCGTCCTGAGTCAGGCGGCGGGCGATGGTGTCGGTCTTGGCCTTGCGCAGGGTGTCTGCCTGCGCCTTGCCGCGACCCTCGGCGACGGCCTCCGCCAGGTTGGCGAAGATCGTGGTCAGCCACAGCCAGGCGGCGATCGCCCAGCCGAACCAGTCGCCCGGGTTCTTGATCGCGAGCGCGGTGGTGACCACCGAGCCGACCAGGACCACGAACATGACCGGCGACTTGATCATCACGCGCGGGTCGAGCTTCCTGATCGCGTCGGGGAAGGACTTGACCAGCTGCTTCGGGTCGAAAAGGCCTCCGCCGACCCGTCCCGCCTCGGGCTTGTGCCCCGTGGGTACGTCACTGTGCGGGGCCGACGTCGTCGGGACGGACATGGGGTTCTCTTGCTTCTCTGTCTTGATGGTCATGACGCCAGCCCCTCGGCGAGCGGACCCAGCGCCAGGGCCGGGAAGAAGGTCAGACCGGTGATGATGAGGATGGCGCCGACGAGAAGGCCGGTGAACAGCGGCTTCTCCGTCCGCAGCGTGCCCGCGGTCTCGGGAATGGGCTTCTGCTCGGCCAGCGAACCCGCCAGGGCCAGGACGAACACCATCGGCAGGAACCGGCCGAGCAGCATGCACAGACCCAGCGCGGTGTTGTGGAACTCCGTGTTGGCGCCGAAGCCGGCGAACGCCGAGCCGTTGTTGTTCGAGGCCGAGGTGTAGGCGTACAGGACCTCGGAGAAGCCGTGCGCGCCCGTGTTGGTCATGGACGACTCGCCGTTGCCGGTGGCCATCGCGATCGCCGTGCCGATCAGCACGAGCGCCGGGGTGATGAGGATGTAGAGCGCGGCGAACTTGATCTCGCGGGTGCCGATCTTCTTGCCCAGGTACTCGGGCGTGCGGCCGACCATCAGACCGGCGATGAACACCGCGATGACCGCCATGATCAGCATGCCGTAGAGGCCGGAGCCGACACCGCCGGGCGCGATCTCGCCGAGCATCATGCCGAGCAGCAGGATGCCGCCGGACAGGCCGCTGTACGAGTCGTGGAAGGAGTTGACCGAACCGGTCGAGGTCATGGTGGTGGAGACGGCGAACAGTGACGAGGCGCCCTCGCCGAAGCGCTGCTCCTTGCCCTCCATCGCGCCGCCCGCGAGCTGCGAGGCGGTGCCCGGGTGGGCGTACTCCAGCCAGGTCACCAGGACCACGCCGACGAACCAGATGGTGCCCATGGCGGCGAGGATCGCGTAGCCCTGCTTGACGTTGCCCACCATCGTGCCGAAGGTGCGCGGCAGCGAGAACGGGATGACGAGCAGCAGGAAGATCGTCAGCAGGTTGGAGAAGCCGTTGGGGTTCTCGAAGGGGTGCGCCGAGTTGGCGTTGAAGTAGCCGCCGCCGTTGGTGCCCAGGTCCTTGATGGCCTCCTGGGACGCGACCGCGCCGGGGCTGATGGACTGCGTCTGCCCGGTGACGGTGGTCAGCTCGTGGATGCCGGCGAAGTTCTGGATCGCGCCCGCGGCCACCAGCAGGATTGCGGCGATCACCGAGATCGGGATGAGGATGCGGACGACGCCGCGGACCAGGTCGGCCCAGAAGTTGCCCAGCTCACCGGTACGGGAGCGGGCGAAGCCGCGGACCAGCGCGACCGCGACGGCGATGCCGACGGCAGCGGAGACGAAGTTCTGCACCGCCAGGCCGGCGGTCTGGGAGACGTGGCTCATCGCCGCCTCGCCCGAGTACGACTGCCAGTTCGTGTTGGACACGAACGAGGCGGCCGTGTTGAACGCCTGGTCCGGTGTGATCGCTGCGAAGCCGAGCGATCCGGGGAGGTCGCCCTGGATCCGAAGGATCAGGTAGAGGAACAGCACGCTCACCGCGGAGAAGGCCAGCACGCCGCGCAGATAGGCGGTCCAGCGCATCTCGGCGTCCGGGTTCGCGCCGACCGAACGGTAGATCCACTTCTCCACCCGGAGGTGCTTCTCGGCGGAGAAGACCCGGGCCATGTAGTCGCCCAGCGGGCGGTGGACCAGTGCCAGGGCACCAATCAGCGCCGTGACCTGGAGCACATCAGCAAGAACGGGGCTCATATCCGTACTCAGAACCTCTCCGGCTTGACGAGGGCGAGGACGAGGTAGCCCAGCAGGGCGACGGCCACGACGAGGCCGATGATGTTCTCGGCAGTCACAGCTTCGCCACCCCCTTGGCGATGAGGACCACCAGCGCGAACACCGCGATCGTGGTGACGACGAAGGCCACGTCGGCCATCGCATGCTCCTAGAAGAGGTTCGGATACGAACGGACTCCACGAGGAAACGGCATGCCTGGCGCGAAACCGATGGCCGTTGACGACGTCCTTACGCGGCGATCAGCACTCTTAACGACATCCATACGCCCGCTGCCCTGGGGCACGCGCCGAGCGAGCGACGTCAGCGCCGCAGCAAGAGGCGGACGAGAACGACCGCAGTGAGGACGAGTACGGGCAGCAGCGAGACGACCGCACCCAAAGCGTTCATGGTCACAGGCAACACCCCGAGATCGGTGGGCCGCCGCCTGGTCGGCCGAAAGCCGGGAGCGAACCCTTTCCTCCCCCCAGTGTGACCTCGCAAGGCCCCCACACAGGCCGATGACGACGGGGGTTGACACACCCCTGACGCCTGGGGCATCCGCCTTGATGCGCTTCTGACGGTCGCTGCATGGCGGACCAGGGCCCGCTACGGGGCCCGTATGGAGTGCGTCAAGAAACGGCGACGAGACGTACGAACGGCGTCAACGGAGCTTTCGTGGCCCTATATGTGTGGGTACGGTCGGCCTGCTTCTCCGTGACGAAGCGTCCGTCCGTAAAGACTCCGATGGCCCGACGGGAGAGCCCGTGACCGCTGTCCGGTGGCGCCCCTTCGCCGGCGCCGTGCGCCCCGTTCCCGAGCCGGTTCCCACGCCCTTCATCTGGGCGGGGGCGTACGGGGGAGCCCTTGTGCTCCTGGTGGCGCTCGGGGCTGCTGATGGCCTGCAACACCCGGGGTTGGCCCTGACCGCCTTCTGCTGCCTCGCCGCCGTCCTCGGTGTGATGGGGCGCGCCGCCGCGGCCCCGGGGGCGGCCCTCGTCTGCTGTCTGTTCTACAATGGCTTCGTCGTCCCCCCGAAGGGGGAGCTGCGCTGGGACGGCTACCCGGACGCGTACAGGCTGGGACTCCTCCTCATGGCTTTCGTGCTCGGCACCGGGGCGACGCGCCTCGTCAATGCCCGGGCGGCGTACCGCCGAGTGACGCCACACACCGAGCGACCCGACACCTTCGAGTGACCCGCACGGAGAACCCCGGCCCCGAGACATGGGCCGCTCGACGTGCGCCGGCCGGTCTGCGTCCGTTCGGCGTATCAGCCCTCCGGCCGTCCGTCCGTACGATGCCGGTGTGTGACGTGGCTCCCCAAGCAGATTGTCCTCGGCCGGCCTCTGCGGACCGAGCAGATGGGCGAGACGCTGCTGCCCAAGCGCCTGGCCCTGCCGGTCTTCTGCAGCGACCCGCTCTCCTCGGTCGCGTACGCCACCGAGGAGATCCTGCTGATCCTGGCGCTCGCCGGGACCGCATTTCTTGATCTGACCTGGTACATCGGCGCCGTCATCGTGGTGCTCCTGGTCGTCGTGATCGCCTCGTACCGGCAGACGTGCCACGCCTACCCGAACGGCGGCGGCGCGTACGCCGTCAGCTCGGACAACCTGGGCTCCACCGCCTCCCTCACCGCCGGCAGCGCACTCCTCGTGGACTACGTGCTGACCGTCTCCGTCTCCGTGGTGGCCGGCGTGGCGGCCATCACCTCGGCCTTCCCGGCGACCTCCGACCACGCGGTGGCGATGTCGGTCGGCTTCGTAGTACTGCTGGCCCTGATGAACCTGCGCGGGATCAGGGAGACCGGGCGGGCTTTCGCCATCCCCACCTACGGCTTTGTGCTCGGCATCTACACGATGTTCGCCTTCGCCGCTGTCCGGCTGGCGGGTGGCGCCGAGATCCGCGCCGAGTCCGCCGACCTGCCGATCCACGCGACCGGCAGCTTCGCCGGCATCGCTCTGGTCTTCCTGGCCATGCGGGCGTTCGCCTCTGGATGCACCGCGCTGACCGGCGTGGAGGCGATCAGCAACGGCGTTCCGTCCTTCACCAAACCCAAGGCCAAGAACGCCGCCACCACGCTGGCGATCATGGGCCTGTTCTCGGTGAGCATGTTCGTCGGCATCACGACTCTTGCGCTGGTCTACGAAGTGCATGTCGCCGACGACCCCACCGAACTGGGCCTGCCCGCAGGCGCCGTCGAGCCGACCGCGCTGTCCCAGATCGCCAAAGCCACCTTCGGGGATATGGAGTTCCTCTTCTACTACGTGCAGGCGGCAACCGCCGGAATCCTCATCCTGGCCGCCAACACCGCGTACAGCGGCTTCCCGATGCTCGCCTCGATCCTTGCCCAGGACCGCTATCTGCCCCGCCAGCTGCACAACCGCGGCGACCGCCTGGTCTTCTCCAACGGCATCATCCTGCTGTCGCTCGCCGCGATCGGCCTGATCGTCGCCTTCGACGCCGACGTGTCAGCGATTATCCAGCTCTACATCATCGGGGTCTTCATCTCCTTCACCCTGTCCCAGGCCGGCATGGTCAAGCACTGGAACAAGCTGCTGCCGCACACTTACGACGCCGGGGAGCGGCGCCGCATCCACCGGGCGCGGATCATCAACGCGATCGGCGCGACCTTCACCGGCATCGTCCTGGTGATCGTGCTGATCACCAAGTTCACGCACGGCGCGTACATCGTCACCATCGCCATGCCCCTGCTCTACCTCGCCATGAAGGGCATCCGACGGCACTACGACTCGGTCACCGCCCATCTGGCCGTCGCTGCCGACGCCCGCCCGGAACTCCCCTCGCGCAACCACGCCATCGTTCTCGTCTCCAGGATCCACGCCCCCACCCTGCGGGCGATCGGCTACGCACGCTCGATCCACCCCGACACGGTCAGCGCACTGACCGTCTCCGTCGACCCTGCAGAGAGCACCGCCCTGCGTGAAGAATGGGACGCTCACGACATGGGGGTTCCGCTCATCGTCCTTTCCTCTCCCTACCGCGAGATCAGTCGCCCGGCACTCGACTACATCCGCCACGTCCGCAAGGAGGGCCCGCGCGATGTGGTCACCGTCGTCGTCCCCGAGTACGTACTGGACCGCTGGTGGGGCCAACTCCTGCACAACCAGAGCGCGCTCAGGCTCAAAGCCCGCCTGCTGTTCACCCCTGGAGTCATGGTCACCAGCGTGCCGTACCTCGTGCGCTCGGAGCGCGGGCGGAATCGGGATGGCAGCCCCACAGAAGACACCTCAACGTAGGCGCATACCGATTGGCGTGCCTTCAATGCCCGGCGAAGGGATCTGGCTGCAACGGGAGTGCGAGTTTGGGCTGATGGTGCAACGTTCAGCCAGGTCTCCCCGCAGTTGACGGCGGGGACCAGGGCGTCCTCAGCCGCACGAAGGGGATCTGCTCGCCTGCCGCGCGGTAGGCCGCAGCGGTGCCGTCGACCGTGAAGCCCATGTAGTGACACAGCGCCCGGGCGGCCCGGGGATGCCGGCGGGCGTACTCGGTCATGATCCGGCCGCCTTCCTCGGGAGTGGGGAAGCCGGCCGTGACGACCTCGTAGCGGCGTCCGAACAGGATCGTCACCCGGGGGGTGTGGCGGAGATTGCGGTACCACTGGGCATTCGGGCCGAAGCCGGAGGCGACGGTCCACGTGCCTTGGTCGCGGTCGTGGGCGACCACTTCCAGCACCACTTCGTGTGAACGGCCGCTCTTCCGGCCTGTGTGGATGAGCAGCAGAAGTCGCCCGCCGAACAGCGGGCCGAGACCGGCGCGGAAGAGGTGGATCGGCACCCGGAAGAGGCGGCGTTTCCAGCCGGAGGGAGTGCGGGGGTACTGCGGTGCGCGATGCATGCGACGGCTCTCCTGGCACGGCTACGGGGCGGGTACCGGGCGGCTTCGGTTCGATAACAGCTGGTGGATGGGTGTTACTCGCTGAGGCTGAACCATTGCATAGTCTAAAGGTGAGGGCGTGGGCACGATTGAGCGACAGGCTCCCCGGCTCCGCCGGATACGCGGGCAGCCCTCCGCTGTGGCTGGTGACCGAGGGCCTTTTGGTTGCTGCCATCGGCAGCGTCCTGGTCGCCGGTGCCGGTGTCGTCGCCGTTCTCGCCGGCATGTCTCCCGCGCAGGCGGTAGCCGCGGTCGTGGTGGCCGTGACGGCCGTCGCGCTCTATCTTCTGATCATCAGGGCGGGGCACCTGCTTGTTGCGGGCATGGCGACGCTCGGCATCGTTCTTGCTCCAGGCGTCTCGGGGGCTGCCGCCGAGGTGGTACTGGTGGGAGCGGGGGCGAACTCAGGACGTGGTCGTGACCGCGGTCGCGTACGAGCCGGCGGGCACACCCTCGTACTACTGCTCCGTCCGGCACCAGGACGGTTCTCCCATGGAGGCGAGGCTCTGGAGAGGGTGCGGGCCCTCCATGGTTCCCGGGGACCTCATCGGCATGGTCTACGACCCTGCCGGGAGGGTGGCGCCGCGCGGTGTCCAAGGGCCGGGCGCGCTGCTGTGGGGACTCGGCCGGACGGTGATCCTGCTTCTTGTGTTCGCCGTGGTCTGTTTCGTCGCCGTCGTGCGGTCCTACCGAGTGCTGTCCGACGGGTCGGACCAGCCGAGGGGATACGACCCCATGTCTCCTTCACCGAAGGCCGGTTCCTGACCCGCGGCGTTGAAGGCGTCGAGGGCGTCAACGAGGGCTCTGCGCTGAGCGGGGTCGAGGCGACGCAGAATGGTCGTGATCTCCGTGCGCCGGCGGGCGGTCACGTCCTGGACGACACGGCCTCCCTCCTCGGTGAGGCGGAGGACGGTCTCGCGCCGGTTCACCGGGTTCGTGCTCCGGCTCATCAAGCCCGAGGCGATCAGCCGGTCGACCATCCGCATGGCAGTGGACGGCTGGACACCGAGGTGCTCGGCCAGGGCCACCAGTTTCGACGGGCCGTGGGTGGACAACACCACCAGCATGCGGAACTGAGGCAGGGTGATGTTCTCCTCGACGGTCGCGAGCGACCGGGCCGAGACCGCGACCAGCAGCCGGGACGCGGTCAGTACCGCGCGCGTGACAGCCTCGATGTCGTCGTGTGGCGGGTGAGTCTCGTCGTGCTCTCGCATACGAACCTTTGTACCGCGTGCCGGGATGTCGGTCGGTCCCGGTCGGGTCGGGCTGATGTCTCGTCAGGAGCGGTAGCGCAGCAGCAGCATGGCGGCGTCGTCCCCGAGAGGTCCCCCGGCGTGCGCGACGATGTCGCTGTGCAGGGCGTCGAGGGCGAGTTCGGGGCTGTCCGCCTCCAGCAGGTGGAGCCGGGAGGCGAGGGGATAGAACTCACCCCGGCCGTCGCGGGCTTCGGTGACTCCGTCCGTGTACAGCAGGAGCTGTTCGCCGGGGTGGAACGTCGTGCTCAGCGTTTCGGGTCCTTCTGCTCCGTGGATGCCCAGGCCGAGTGGCAGTGCTCGTCTATTCGGCGAGAGGAAGCGAGCGCTGCCGTCGGCGTGGACGAGCAGGGGAGAGGGGTGACCGTAGTTGAGCAGGGCCACGGTCCGGTCCTCCCGCACCTCGGCGATCACCGCGGTGACGAACCGCTCCCCGCACAAGGTGCGGTTCATGGCCCTCTCCAGCCGGGTGCTGACACCCGAAAGGTCGGGTTCGTCGTGGGCGGCTTCCCGGAAGGCCCCGAGCACGTCCGCGGCCGTCTCGACGGCATCCAGCCCTTTGCCCTGGACGTCGCCGACGATGACGCGTACGCCACCGGGCGAGGTGACCACCTCATACAGGTCCCCGCCGATCCGGGCCTCCGCGACCGCGGCCGTGTACGAGACGGCGGCGGTCAACTCACCGGCGGTACGAGGCACGGGGCGGAGCAGAACGCGCTGTGCCACCTCGGCGATCGAGCGGACACTGGCCAGTTCCGCCTCACGGCGACGCCGCATGACGGCGGCGACCAGGCCGGCGGCGGTGACCCCGGCCACCGAGACCAGCGCGGTCGTCCCGCGCCGCCCGGGGAACAGGCCGTCGTACCAGCCGAGCGCAAGGCAGAGGGACAGAGCCAGTCCGCCGATCAAAGCGGTGCGGCGTGGTCCCCCGGTGAGCCCGGCGAACGCGGGCCCCAGCGCCACGAGCGGCAGCAGCCCGACGGTCGGGCCGGCGGCGATGTCAGCGATCGCAGTGGCAGCCATGACGACGTACGGGAGTCGGGACATGGGGCGTGTTCCGGACGGCTGCTGGTTGGACAAATTACTCCCCTGGTGGATCCCGATCCCGTGTAGCGCCCGTTCTGCATGCCCGGCACATTCCTGCGGTATCCGGCGAAGGCTCCTGGTCACCTTTAGCCTATGCAATGATCTCGTGAGAGTCGGGGCGGCTTCGCGAAGGGGTTACCGAATCGATTCCGTGGGCGGCGTGTCGAGGCCGACTCTCCGGGCCGGCGATTCACGGAAGCACAGCGGAGTCTGACTGCGTGTCCCCCCGCCCGGCCATCGGCCCTGCCAAGGGGGAGGCGGGACTTGCCGACGCAGTGCTGCTTCGAGGCCGAAGCGTGACCTGGGGAGATGCTGGACCGCGACCCTCCCTGGCTACGTTGCCCGTACGGTCCTTGCCACCCCACACCCCAGGAGAAACGGAATGCGCCGTGCCCGCGGCATTGTCATCGGCTGCACGGCTGCGGTGCTGCTGACGTCGGCACTCACGGGCTGCGACGGCAAGGACGGAGCGGACAGCGTCCCGGCGCGCGCATCGGTGTCGCCCCGGCCGGCGCCACCGGAGCCGGCGTCGTCCGTATCGGCTGCCGTCTCCCCTTCTGTCCCACCGTCCCGTTCACCTTCGCCGAGCGCGGATCCGATCCCGACTGCCGCGACCCGGTCACCCGCCGGGACACCTGAGGTCACCCGGCCCGTGGCCCGGCCGACGTACCTGTCCATGGCGGTGACCACACCGGGCGGCCGCCTGGAACTCCTGCGCGGAGGACCCGCGCAGGAGTTCACGATCATCCTGCGGAACGGGAACACCAGGGTGTACGAGCACCTGCTGCCCGTCTTCCAGATGGAGATCCTCGTGGACGCCGTCCCGGCCGCCGAGCGCCCGGCGCAGGACGGGTTCGTCCTGGAACGGTGGGACCGCGCGACCGGGACGTGGCGCGCCGAACCGCTGCGCATCGCCAACGACGTACCGGACTACTCCGCGTACGGAGGGGGCCGCGCGCTGGCGCGTGACGCCGTGCGCGCGGAGCGGTACCGGTTGCGGGCTCTGGAGTCCGGACCGGTGGGGAGCACCCCGCTGATGGTGAGCGTCGTCGACACCGACGCGCCCGCGGGGGCTTCGCTCCAGCGCGTGCGTCCCGCGTACGCGAGCCTTCCGCACGCCACGCGACGGAGCTGACCGTCGCCGTGCGGTGTCCGTCACCGCTCAGCCGTCGCCACAGCCTGGAGTTTCATCAGCTGTCCGTACCGTCGTTCGGTCCGCCGTTCGTGCCGCGCAGTGAGCGCCGCTGGACGAGCCGGGTGATGTCACCTGTAGTGATGATGCCCACCAGAAGCCCGCCTTCGGTGACGAGGATCCGTATGCCGCTCCTGCTCGGGCGGGCCTTGTCGAGGACGCCTTCCAGAAGCTCGTCCGGCGTGCAGGTGGTGCACCGCGACAGCGGGGTCGCCACGTCACGTACACGCAGTTCCTCGCGCTGCGCAACGGGAATCCTCGCGAACTGCGAGAGGTCGACCAGGCCGCTGGGGCGGCCCCCGAAGTCGATCAGGGGCAGGGTGGAATGGCGGGCCCGCATCGCGACCTCGTCGATGCAGCGTTCCACGGTGAGCCAGTCGGGGCAGGTCTCCACCGGGCTCGACATGGCGTCGGCCGCTCGTACCCCGTGCAGGGCCACGGCCATTCCGGCCTGCCGTCGTTCCGCGTTGGCGACGATGAGGACGAAGAAGCCGATGATCATCAGCCAGAGGCCGCCCAGCGCGCCGCGCAGGACGGAGACCCAGCCGCCGGCGATCAGCAGGAAGCCGAGTACCTGGCCGCTGCGTGCTGCTGCTCGCTCGGCCCTCTCCCGGTCTCCGGTACGCCACCAGATCACCGACTGCACCACACGGCCTCCGTCGAGCGGTGCGGCGGGCAGCAGGTTGAACACTCCCAGCAAGAAGTTCACCCACGCCAGCCAGACCAGGACGGCCGCGGGCACCGCCCAGCCGAACAGCGCGTTCAGCCCGACGCCCGCGCCGAGCGCCGCTCCGCCGACGACAAGGCTGGTGAGCGGCCCGCCGACGGCCACCAGGAAGGCCGCGCCGGCCGTGCGCGGCTTGCCCATCTGGGTCACTCCGCCCAGCGCCCAGAGCGTGACGTCCTCGACGGGGATGTCCTTCCTCCGGGCGATGAAGGCGTGCGCTGCCTCATGAGCCAGCAGGCTCCCCATGAGCAGCAGGGCACCCACCAGCCCGGCGGCTGTGTACACGGCGTTCGACCGGTCCGGAAGCCAGGCGGGGAGCGTCTGCGCTCCCAGGCTGTATCCGAAGAACACCACGAGGAGGGGCACGGTCCAGTGGACGCGCAGCGGCACGCCGAGAACCCGCCCTATCCGTACCGAGCCGTTCATCGCCGTCTCCCGTGGCTGGAGCAGGCGGTCCTCCGCCCCGGCCGCAGCCCTCGGGGCGCTCCCGGTGACCGGATCGGTACGGTGTCCGTCTACTCAAAGTGTTGCTCGACGGGCGCGTGTCTGGCGCGCCCGTCGGCGGCAGCAGCGCCCGTCACGACGGCGTATCCCACTTCCAGCTGTGGCTCCCGCGCGAGCACGACTGCGACTGCCGTCCCTGCCGCCTTCCGGCTCCGTCCCGGCTTCATGTTCGTTGCCTTTCCTCACGGTCGTGGTCGTGCGGCTGATCAGAGGTAGTGCTGGAGCAGGATGGCCGCGCTGACTCACCCCGAAGACCACCATGAACCGGAGTCCTCCAGATCGGCCGCCCCCGCATACTGGCCAGGGCCGGGCGCTGATCTGCAACAGGTCCCCTGGCTTCTCCCCCTGGTAGCAGTCGACGCGTGCCCGCTGAGTGCGGGACGAGTCCCAGGGGGCCTGCGAAGTCACCCGGCACGATTCACTTGGGCGTCAGCGGCAGGGCCCCGCCTGGGCAGGCGCCAGGACGAGCGCTCTCCCTGCCGACTCGGTCCGTCGTCGCACGGTTCCCCTCTGTCACGGTGCGGTCGTTGCTGTGGGCGCGGTGCAGTGGTGGGCGGCGGCGGAGCGCTCGGCGAAGACCTCCAGTACGGAAAGCGCGTACGTCCGGTCCGCGTCCGACCTCTTGGCCTCGTCGCCGTTCGAGACGAGTGAGAAGAAGGCGGGTTCACTGCTGCCAGGGCAGGTGGCGGTGGTCCAGTAGCGGCCGTCCCGGAGAAGACCCGACCGCTGCCCGGATGCGATGGGATCGGGGTCCCCGGAGCGCTCGGCGTAGTCGTGGCGCGCACTCTCCGCGTACGGGCCGTAGTGCGCGGCGAGCCGGTAGGTGGTGTGGCCCTCGGTGTCGCCCAGTACGCATTCCTCGAGCGGCGCGGTGCCGCGTTCGCTCTCCCAGGTCCGTGCCACTGCCTTCCGCCGGGCGGTGATTCCGGAGCAGGTTCCCCTGGCGTCCGCCGGGGCCACGTACTCGTCCTTGTTCACCGGCAGGGGCGCGGTGGTCAGCGCCTTCCCGAGGTCGGCGTCGCAGTTCCATCGCTGGGAGGCGTTGGCGGCCGTGTCGGTGGCGATGCGCGCGAAGGCGGTGCGGCGCTCGGGGTTGTCGAGGGGGTTGTCGTCCAGGTATCCGTCCACAGCGACCGAGACGGTGACGAGCAGGTCGCCGCGGCCCGGTGCGCAGTCCAGCAGGACGGCGGTGGTGGCCTCGGCCTCGCCGTGGGAGTCGCCCGCGCTGAAAACGCCGTTCCATCCCTGCCCCAGAGGGGCGGGCGGCAGTTCGGATCGCACCGAGGGGTAGAGGCTCTCGTACCGCCGGTCCTCGCGGTCGAGGGTCGGTACGCCATTGATGGTGACCGTCACCGATCCGTCGTCGACGGGCTTGCCCGCGTTCTTCTCGGTGTCCCGACTGATGCCACACACCACCCGCAGCGAGGTCGCGGTGTCGTCGAGGCTTCCCTGGCTGTCTTCGTCGCCGGCCTTCAGGTGGCGTTCGCCGAGGATGGAACGCACCTGGTCGGCGGGAAGTACGCCGTCACACGCGCTCGTGAGCAGTCGTCCGCTCGACCAGCGGTCGTAGCCGCCGCCGAACCAGAAGAAGCCGCTCGCGAGCAGCACCAGCGCACCCAGCCCCGCTCCGGCCCTCGCCACGTGTCGCTTCATCGGAGCCACTGCTCCACCTCACCCAGGATCTTGGTGTCGCGGCAGCGCGAACGCTGCGGCCAGCCGTCCGCCGCCGCCAGATAGCGGTCGAGCGCGGCGCGCGCGTCCGTCGAGAACCTCTTGCGGACATGGGCTTCCACGACAACTTCCTTCTTGTCGCCGAAGGAGAGTGCCGGGGTGACGGTGATCCGGTGGTAGCTCGGGCTGCCGTCACACACCGACTCGGCCCACAGGGCCAACGCGGGAGGGATACCCGAGTCCTTGATCACCACGCTGCCGGCCGGGGTGGTGGGTGCCGGCGTGCGCCGTCCGGGGGCGGTTCCGGCGTAGGTATGCCGCTCGTACGCGCCACGGGCGAACTCACCCGACCAGCTCTCGGCCGTCACACCCACCACGGGCATGGCGGGAGGGGCTCCGTATCCGGCGATGTGGCCGGTGCAGGACCCGACTCGCTGGTCGTACGTGCCGTCCCCGGAGAACTCCCATTCCTCCTCGGCGAATTCCAGCTCGTCCGGGTCCATCCACGCACAGAGTTTCGTCGGCGTGGGACCTTCGACCGGGCGGGGCGTGGCGTTGGTACGGATCGGCTCGCGGCCGCAGTTCTGCTGCCCAATGACCCAGTTGGCGATGCCCACCGCAGTGCGGGCCGCGACGAGATGATCGGAGGCGGGGACGTCGTACTTGCTGTCCGCCTTCGACGGCAGCTCCACCGAGACCTGGAACCTCTCGGACGGCCGGCTCCGGCCGGGCAGCCCGCGAGGGCATGCCACCTGCAACGAGGCACTGACCTCACTGCCGTTGACCCGGTCGTCGGCCCCGGTACTGCCCCTCGCGCCGGGCGGAAGGGGCATCGGGAAGTCGCCGACGGACCTGTCACCCGCGTCGGCCACCGCGACCTGCGACGCGATCAGCGCTTCCACACGCACCTGAACCAGCGTCTCGGGCTCCCACCGCCCGGCACCCCAGGACAGCGTGCAGTTCAGCAGCGCCCGGCTCTCCTGGCCCGGGTCGATCATCGTGCCGTACTCCTCCAGCGCCCCGGCGCTGTTCCCCGGCACGAAGCCCCGCAACTGCTCACCAGGCAGCAACCCCGCGCAGGCACGCTCCAGTTGATCCAGATTGGCCGCGCGCTGCTGTGTCCGACCGGCCGTGAACCACACCACGATCCCGGCGACGACGGCCGCGAGCGTCCCTCCGACTATGACGTAGAAGAGCCATCTGCGCCCCCGTATGCCTGGCATTGCGTGCCCTTCCCTGCTGATCCGGCCGAGGACCTTATCAAAGGCGCTCGCGACGGGGTGTCACCCCTCCTTACGTCGGCAGGCAGTGGCCCCGCAGACTGCCGGATCCCGGCATGGTGACCGGTCACAGCTACTGAGAACATCTCGGCGAGACCACTGTGAAGGCGGCGGCCATGTCCACGTGATGCGGCGGGGGAGGGGGCAGGGCGGTGGGTAGCACCAAGCGGCGCCGGCTGACCCGTTGAGTTTCAGGCGCACAGTAGATGGGAGGCTGGTTGCTCTGTTGCGGAAGTGGTGTTCGGGATAGCGGGGGAACGCATGGGGGATTGGGCATTGCGGCACCGTAAGTGGCTGTGGAGTTTGGCCTGTACGGGGCTCGTATTGGTCATCGTCGGGTTCGCGGTCCGGGCGCCGGTGAAGGATTGGTGGCTGGCACGTGAGGCGTGCGGGGGCGCCTTGCCCAGTGGCGACCTGAAGACGGTACGGACGGACGCGCGGCTCGGCTCGGAACGGGAGTCCTTCGACGAGGACCTCGGCGAGTATCACTGCGTGCTGGCGAGCGACGGGGACAAGGTCGTGGTCGCGGTCGACGCCTATCCGCCCGGAGCGGCCCGTGACGAGGAGCTGCGGTTCGTCGCGGCGTACTATCCGCCGCACGCCGTGCTGCCGGGCGGTCTGCCCGGATTCGAGGACGAGAACAGCCGGGTCTTCTTGATGCCTGAGTGCCCGAATCGCGTCAAGGGCGCGCTCAGGAAAGACCATCGGGTGCTGGTGACCACGTGGACCTACTTCGCTGAGAGCCGTGAGGAGAAAGCGGCCATGCTGCGGCTCGCGGTACGGATGACGAACGAGGTGACCACGAAGCTCGGTTGTGGTGGAGAGCCGCTGACCGCACCGAAGGACGGTGCGGTCCCGGACACCGGCCGGTTCGTGCCTCGCGCGGACGCGAAAGGCACCGCCTGCAGCGCTCTTGCCACTACCCACGTCCCGGCGGAAGGCCGCGACGGGGAGGTGCGCATCGCCATCGCGGACGGCGGGATCGTCGGACGGTGCACCCTGCACGCGGCGAGGGGCGAAGATTCGTACCGTTTCGACGGGCGGGGCCGACCGCTCGTCGAACTCACCAGTTGGCGCGGGGACTGGGGCACGCGCGTCCGTGAGATGGGCTCCGGCCCCGACCCGCTGCCGATGGGCGACGGCGCTTGGAAGCCCGCGCTGACGGAGCACAGAGCGTGGGCCGTCGCCCGGTGCGGCGGAGACAATGTCGGTTTCGCCGCGCACTGGGGCTACGACGACCGCCCCCGCGAGAAGCGCGAAGCGGACAAGAGAGACCAGCCTCCGACCGAGGCATCGCAACGAGCGCAGCGCGTGCTGCTACGCGAGTACGTAGCCGCGTTCGCGAAGGACCAGGTCCGGCGCGGGCACTGCACCGGGTTGGAACTGCCTGAGAGTCCATGAGGCCCGGTCTTGTACTCCCTGGTATTGCGCGGCACCACGGTGGCCGGCCCTGAGCAGAGGAGCGGAGTGATCAGCATGTGCATCCGTACGGAGGGCGAGACTGCGGCCGGCGTACATGGCACCCCCTCGCGCCGGCGCTCCAGGATCGGGCCGGCCAATGGGCGACGCCGGATACCTCGCGGTGTGGTCCTCGTCAGTCTGCTTCCGGTATCAAGGTTCGCCGGGCTGCCGAACCGGCACCGAAAGCGGGTAGGACCTCCTGTCGCCGTCTGGGCGTCCTGATCGCGGGCCGGGCCGGACGAGTCCCTTTTGTCCGGGTTCCGGGGGATTGGTTCGTGGGTAGGTCTCCTGAAGGAGGCTGACTCGATGCCTTGGTTCGTATGGCTGCTCGCCGCCGGGGTGCTTGGTGTCGCGGAGTTTTTCACCCTGACGCTGGTCTTCGGGCTGCTGGCGGGCGCTGCCCTGATCGCCGCTGTAGTCGCTGGTGTGGGCATCGGCCTCCTTGGCCAGCTTGTGGCGTTCGGAGTGGCAGTGGCAGCGGGCCTCCTCCTCTTCCGCCCTGTCGCGATGCGGCAAATGGCGAGCGCACCCCTCACGCGTGAGGGCAGCGATGCGCTGATCGGCAAGCGGGCCGAGGTCATGCAGGAGGTCACCGCGACCCGCGGCCTGATCAAGATCTCCGGTGAGGAATGGTCCGCTCGCGCTCTCGACGAAAGCCTGGTGATCCCGGTGGGAGCGCTGGTGGATGTCATGGAGATCGAAGGCGCTACAGCTGTCGTCTACCCCCGCGAACTGCTTCCGTGAACGGCTGAGCACATCCCAGCGGAGGAATTGTGGATCCCGTTGTCATCCCGATTCTTGTGGCGGCGATCGTTGTCGTCTTCCTGGTGGCCGCCACGGTGCGGATCGTCCCGCAGGCGCGCCGCTACAACATCGAGCGGTTCGGCCGGTATCGGCGGACGCTGCAACCCGGCCTCAACTTCGTCGTGCCGGTGGCAGACCGTGTCAACACGAAACTCGACGTGCGCGAGCAGGTGTATTCGTCCGCCCCCAAGCCGGTGATCACCGAGGACAACCTCGTCGTGAACATCGACACCGTGCTCTACTACCAGATCACCGACCCGCGGGCGGCGGCCTACGAGGTCGCTGACTACCTGCAGGCGATAGATCAGCTCACCGTGACCACGCTGCGGAACGTTATCGGCTCCATGGACCTGGAGGAGACGCTCACCTCGCGCGAGGAGATCAATGCCCGGCTCCGCGCCGTCCTCGACGAGGCCACCGGCAAGTGGGGCATCCGGGTCAACCGCGTCGAGATCAAGGCCATCGATCCGCCGGCCACCATCAAGGAGGCGATGGAGAAGCAGATGCGGGCCGAGCGTGACAAGCGCGCGGCCATCCTGCACGCCGAAGGGGAACGGCAGGCCAAGATCCTTACCGCGGAGGGCACGAAGCAGAAGGACATCCTGGAAGCGCAGGGCACACAGCAGGCCATGATCTTGCGTGCGGACGGCGAGGCGAAGGCGGTGGAGCGTGTCTTCCAGGCCGTTCATCGCAACAATGCCGACCCGAAAGTCCTGGCCTACAAGTACCTCGAGACGCTCCCGCATCTGGCGAAGAGCGACAACAACACGTTCTGGGTGATCCCCGGGGAGCTGACCGAGGCAGTTCGCGCCGTCACCCACGCGTTCGGCGATCAGTCGTCGATGGGCCTTCCCGGATCCGCGCAACCGGAGGCGGCAACCACCACTACCGCTGCCGACGGCGCGGCGGACGACGGCGGGGCTCCGGAGCTCGAGGCAGGCTCGACATTCTCGCTCGACGCTGCCGCGGCTGCTGATGAGGTCGCGAAGCAGGCCGCCGCCGTAGTGAGCGACGCGAAGGCCGAGGCCGAGGCAGCGAGGGCGTCCCAGGTACTGGGCAGGGGGCACCCGTCCGGTGATTGAGCGCCGCGAGGGCGAGGGCCCCGGAAATGGGGGCCGCCCCATGCGTGGCCTTGTTCAGCGGACGCGTCTGCGCTGCTGAGGAACGGAGGTGGGGAGCCGGAAGGCGAGGGGCGGTCGATGTGTCGGGGTGGGCGGTGGTCCGGCGAGCGCGGCGGCGGTGCCGGCGAGTTGGGTGAGGATGTCGTGACCAATGCTGGCGGATAGGCGGACGGCCCATGTCGCCCGGTCGAGGTCCTCGCCCCCGTACAAGACCCACCGGTCATCCGTGGCGTGAGGGACGTGGTCCAGGGCGATGGTGCGGTTCGGCGCGCGCCAGGTCGTCCAGGCTGGGTGGCTCGATGGACGCCATCCGGCGGCCCGCAGTGGTTCGTGCGGCTCCTCGGCGCGCCCAGGGGATGGGGCGTCGAGGTGCTCAAGCAGTTCCCGGATGAGCGGGATGGGGGTGCCGACGGTGAGGGTGGCGTGCCAGAGGCGCTCGCCGACGGGCCCGTTGTACTCGGCGACCGTCCAGGCGGTGTCGGTGCGGTGGCGAGCCTCGTGGTCGAACTCGGCCCGGATGGTGAGGCTTTCGTGCGAGGCGATGGTCGTGTCGTCGTAGGGCCGGTACTTCTCCCACTGCGGGTTCCCCTCGAGGAAGGACGTGAGGAACTCCTCGTGTTCGCCGAGGGCGGCGGCAGGCGGCGCTGCCGCCGCCCCGGCGGTGCTCTTGGCGGAGCCACTCGCCGGCGTCTGCCGGCGGAGCACCTGCCGGACAGTCTTCTCCAGGTCGGTGAGAGGCGCGGGGCCGGGGCGGACGGCGGCGGAGTAGAGCCGCTGGAACTCGGCGATGGCTTCCGACTCGTTGTCGAAGCGGGCGCTGATCAGGCGGAGGTGGTTCTCGCCGTGGAGGTGGACATGGCGGCGCACGCCTGTGGTCCAGCTGCCGACGGCGACCGTGTTGTGCCCGTCGTCGGCGTGGAGATGGATGATCAGGCGACCGGCGGCGATGTCGTCGTGGATGCGCTGGGCTTCGGCGCTCAATTCGCGGACTTCCTCCCTGGAGCACCAGGGGAAGGGGTAGTTGCCCCATTCCCATTCGGTGTCGATCTCTTCCTGGAGGGCGGGGTCGATGTCGACGGTGAAGCCGTAGCGCTGGAGCTGTTCGGCCGCCGCGGCGGCGTAGGAGGGCTCTTCTCGGTCGATGCGCGCGAGGACCATGGTGGTCGGGCTGGTGCTGCGCCAGCCGAGGTCGTGGAGGTGGGAGCGGGCGGCGTCGGCTGTCGGGCCCGTTGTAGTGGCGATCACGCCGGGGTGGTGGTCGGCGTGGAGGGCGAAGTGGATGTGGGCGTCGGCGGGGGCGTACGGCATCGGGATCTTTCGGCTATGGGGCCCGTCCGGCGGTTGGCCGGGCGGGGACGACGCGGGCGGGGACGGGCGGCGTGGTGGAGAGACCGCGCGGGCCGGCACGTGAGGCGATCGTGGCCTCGGCCTTGGCGGTCGTGGCCGCGGGTCGGGTGGCTCGCTGCCAGCGGTTACGGACGGCGTGCAGGTCGGCGAGTGCCCGGCGGCTGCCGGTGAGCAGCTGGTGCACGCTGTTGGCCGGGTCGTCGGCGTAGGCGGTTACCCGGTCGGCTACCTGGCGGGCTCGGGCGAGCAGGGTCCGTTCGACGAGCCGCTCGCCCCAGTACTCCGGCGAGCCGACGGGCGCCGACAGCAGGTCGAGCACGTCGGCCGGGGTGACGCCGGCGGCGAGGACGCCGCGGTGCTGGGCCTCCCGCAGCACGGTGACCGGATCCACCGGATCCCCGCGGTGGGCCAGCGCGGTCACGCACTGCCACAGCCCGGCGTGGGCAGGGTGGAGGAAGTCGTAGGCAGTCAGCCAGCGCATCTCCTTCACGTACGTGGGCCAGGAGACGGCGCTCGCGAGCAGCCACCGCTCGCCCTCCAGGGCCTCCTGACTGTCTGTCGGCGGTGGGTCTGGTGGCAGGGGTGTGCGGGGCAGAGGTGCGGAGTGGGACGGGAAGCGGCCGGCGAGCTCGTCCAGGTGCCGGGCGAGTGCGTCGGCGGCGGCGAGGGCGTGTCCGGGGCGGTCGGGCACGGTGGTGTCGGCGGCGGCCTGGGCCAGGTGCTCGGCGTGGAAGCGGACGGTGCGCCGGGCGTGTTCGGACCGGATCATCGCCGCGTACGCGGCCGCGTGGCTTGGCCGGGGGCAGGCGGAGATCAGGGTGTGCATGAACGAGGCCGATAGTCCCGGTGTCTCCGACTGGGCCTTGGCCAGGACGGCGTTCAGCCAGTCCACGCCGGCCTCGGCCGTTTGGTCGTCCGGGGCGGGAACGGAGCGCATCGCGGCGAAGACGGCGGTGTGGAAGGGGCTGTTGAAGTCCGCCGGTTCGAGTCCCGTCAGGTCCGCGAGGAGGGTGGGGCTGAGCAGGCCGGCTCCGAGGAGAGCCTGCTCGGCGTAGTGCGCCGGCGGGCGCTCTGCCGGTTCGTACGGAGCCTCGTCGTCGTGGTCGGGGGTGCGGTGCATTAGGCGGCCAGGGTGAAGTCGTCGGGGTTGAAGGTGCGTTCGATGTGAGGGGCGAGGAGGTGGGCGGCGAGCCTCGGAGGGACGGCATTGCCGATCTGAGAGAACTGCTGGCCCTTGTTGCCCTGCCACGGGTAGCCAGCGGGGAAGCTCTGCAGGACGCCGGCCTCAGCGGCCGTGATCCGGATCGGCGCCGGCGGCGCGACCACCTCCCCGGGCGGGGCATCCAGCGACGACTCGGCCACCCAGGTGCACTCGTTCGCGCGGTGCCCGAAGAACAGCGTCCCGGCCGGCTCGTCGAGGCCACGGACCGTGGCGTTGGTCTGGTTGTTGCTGCGCAGCGACCACGACCAGCGGTGCGCCTCGGAGGTGAAGGTCGGTGCCGGCGCGTCGGCGGAGCGGTTGTCGCGTACGCCGTGCCTGGCGGCCCAGCCGGACCCTTCCCGGCGGGAGGCCAGGACGACTTCGCCCGCGAGGGGCGTCCAGGTGCCCCGGTCGCGGGCGTCGGAGAGCACCTTGCGGGCCCCGGAGGGGAACGGCTCGGGGCCGCCGCCTGGCCCGCCGCCGGCGCAGATGGTCGGGACGGGACGGTCGGTCGCACCCCAGCCGAGCGCCTCGGCCATGGACACCCATTGCGCACGGCCCGGGCCGAACAGCGACTCGGGCTCGGTGAGCCGGGCGTGCGTGGGCGGCGGTGGCTCTGCCGTACGGACGCGCGAAGCGAGCAGGATGGCCCGCTTTCGCGTCTGCGGGACGCCGTAGTCGGCCGCGTTCAGGATCCCGCACCACACGGAGAATCCCCAGCCGCGCAGGATCGCCGCGTACTGGCGCCACAGCGGCAGAACATCAGGAACCTCCTCCATCGCGACCCACTCCGGCTCGCCCACCTGGTGCAGGGCATGGAGGTAGCGCATGGGCTCAGCCGCCAGCAGGGAGCGCTCATCCCGGCAGGCGGCCAGCAGCTTCTCGCGGGTGTCGAGGCCGGCGGCGAGATCCGCAACCGCCTGGTGCACCAGCGGCTGGTCCACCAGACCGAGGCGCTTGCCCGCCATGGACCACGCCTGACACGGAGGCGACGCGATGAACCCGCGCGTACGGCCGGCGAAAACCCGGCACGGGTACATCGCGACGTCGGTACGGATCGTCAGAAGCCCTGCCGCCGCCCGAGTGCGGCACGCCCACTCGTCCCACTCCAGCCCGACGTCCCGTACGCCGAGTCGGTGCAGGGGGTGGCTCCAGCCGCCCGGGCCCGCGAACAGGTCCAGGACCAGGCCCTTCACGCGGTGAGTCCGAAGTCGTCCTGCACCGCCTCCACTTCGCCACGGCACGCCCAGGGGGAGCAGCCGTCCACGACGCCCTGCTCCAGCTCGTCCGTGTCGGCGAGGTTCTGCTGACGGGCGGCCCACTCGGCCGCGGTGACGTGGTCGATCGGGGCCTGATCGAGCGGGACCCGCGAGCGGTGCAGGAACGCCTCGCCCAGCAGCCTCCTCCCGCTGGCGTTGGCGCGGGCGTTCCCCTTCCGGATGGCCGCGTCGAAGGCGACGACGTCCGCCCACTCGCCGGGGGACGTGTCACGAATGTTTCTCCACTGGGCGTTGCCGTGAAATGGACACCCGAGGCAACTCGATTTCGGGGTGTCGGCCAAGTCGCGGGATGTCAGATAGCGGATGCAGTCGGAACGCGACCAGTTCATGTCGATCAACGGATGGGTGTTGCGCATGTACTGGACGTCTGCGTCCTTGGCGCGCTGGAATTCATCCGTGGAAATCCCTACCCACTGCTCAACGAATACACCCTTGGGGATGCGCTGCGGGTAGGGGTATCCGAGGATTTCCCGGACCTTCTTCTTGATTGGCTTTATCTTATATTCGCCTGTGCACTGGCGCCTGGTCATCCCAGGTCGACCGTCCTTGTTGAGGATGTAGAGGGGCATCGAAGCGAAGCGGTGATCCGGGTTCAAAGCGTCATTTCTGATGTTCCCGGAGGAGACCCGGAGGACGGGAATTCCGGCTGGCTCCGCTATTTCGCGTTCGAGGCGGTCGAGGTGATCATAAACGGCCTTTGGTTCCCATCCAGTGTCGGCGAAGATCGCGTAGTCAACCTTTGGGAGAACGCCCTCGGCGGACAGGGCGAGCAGTGTGCTGGACTGAACTCCCGCGCCGAGAGAAAGGGCGCGGAACTGTGGCGTGGGGGAAATGGGGATTCCTTGGAGCGGGATGAGATCAGCGGATGCGGGGCTGCTCGGGGCGATACGGCGGAAGCGGGGGCACGGGAGCGGTGCGGCGTCGTACGGCGAGGTTCTCGGCGGCCCGGCGGGCGTCGGTGACCGCGGCGGTGTAGTGGGGCAGGATGCAGTCGGCGATCCGCCAGGCGGCTCGCGCCGGGTCGCGGGGGCAGGCGACGGACGGCGGCGCGGGGAGGCGGTCGGTGACGTCCTCGTGCAGGCCGGCGGGGATGACGGGGCAGACCATGATCCGATCCCGGTGGTGTTCGGTGAGGTAGAGCCCCAGACCGTCGTCGCGCAACAGGGTGGCTGCGTGAACGCGGCCGGCCACGGGCGGCCGTGCTTCGAGGGGCGTCCAGATCAGGCAGAGGTCGACGGCCTGGTCACCGGGACGCGGGTACCAGTGGCGGATCGTCTTCCAGGTGCCGGGGAGGCGGAAGGCGATGTCGAAGGCGGAACGGTGGAGTGGATGCAGGAGACGCTCCTTTCGGATGGGGGCGCGGTATGGATCCGGAGCGGCAGGCGTTCCGGTGGTGCCGGCGAAGGACGGGGCAGGTCGCTCGGGCCCACTCGTGAGCTGGTGCTTGTTCTCGGCTGTCTGGAGCCCTGGCGGGATGGGGAGTCGCTTGTGGTCTGCGCGCGTTACCGCCGAGATGGCGCCGGCCGGGCCGCGCTCTTAGAGGCCATCTCATTTGGCGAGTCTGCGGTAGCAGATGAGGGTGCAGGCGATGCTGGTGAAGGCGAGGAAGTGTTCGGCCTTGCGTTCGTAGTGGCGGTGAAGTCGGCGGCAGCCGGCGAGCCAGGCCATGGTGCGTTCGATGGTCCAGCGGTGGCGTCCGAGCCGCTGCGAGGACTCGATACCTCTGCGGGCGATGCGGTGTGTGATGCCGCGCTGGCGTAACCATTTCCGCAGGTGGGTGTAGTCGTAGCCCTTGTCTGCATGGAGCTTGGCGGGCTTGCGCCGTCGGCGTCCGCGACGTGAACGGATGGGTGGGATGCCGCGGACGAGGGGTTCGAGGGCCTGACTGTCGTGGAGGTTCGCCCCTGAGATTCCGACGGGCAGGGGCAGACCGGTCCGTTCGGTGATCAAGTGGATCTTCGATCCGTACTTGCCCCTGTCGACAGGATTCGGACCCGTCAGGTCCCCCTTTTCAGGGCCCGCATGTTCACCGAGTCGATCGCACAGCGAGACCAGTCCAGCTCGCCGCGGGCACCAAGCTCGTCGAGGACCAGGCGGTGGAGCTTCGCCCACACCCGCGCCTTCGTCCACTCAGTGAACCGCCTGTGGGCTGTCGCCCCCGACGGCCCGAACGATGCCGCAGGTAGCTGCTGCCAGGTACAGCCCGAGGTGGCGACGAACACGATCGCGGCGAGCACCTCCCGGTCCCCATGCCGACGCCGGCCGCCACCCTGAGGCCGCGACGGCGCCTCCGGCACGACCCGCTGGAACAACACCCACAACTCATCCGGCACCAGCCGCTCAACAATCCCCACCACGGCCGACAGGCTACCCAATCCGCCAAATGAGACAACGTCTTAGCCAAACCGGCGATCGTGGTGAGCATTGATGGTCGTACCTGGCTGTGCTTGAAGGCGGAGCAAGCACAGCCAGGATTGGCCATGGCCGCCGCCTCAGAGTGGTGGCCGAACGAATTGCATGAACCTGGAGAACGACTTGAAGGTGTTCGTCTATGAGGTGAGCAAGACCGGCGAGCGAAAGCTCGTTGCAGTGACAGAACGCTGAAAAGAGCCCCGCCGCATCGTGAGTGCGGTGGGGCTCTTGGCGTTACAGCTTCTTCTTGAAGTAGTCGTCCTTCACGACCAGACGGCTTTTCACGTCGTCGGGTATGAGGAGGTCGCAGTACTCCCGGTGGACCACGAATGTGATGCCGGCCCGCAGAAGGTCCTTCTCCATCTGTTCCGTCCCCAGGGTGGCCCAGTGCTGGCGGTAGGTGACCCCCATGGACTTGTACGTCCAGCGGTCCCTTGTGCTCTCCGGATCGATCATCTTCAGTTCGGCGCCGAGCTTCTGGAGTGCTTCCTCCGACTGCTCCTGGATGAATCCCCCGACTGCGAACACGCCACCGGGGGCGAGGCCGTCCATATAGTGCTTGATCGATGCCTGGAGCTCCGTGACACGGGCCAGGTTCTCCGCCCCCCGGGCGTACTCGCGGTGGATGACCTCGAAGTCGCCGAGCTGGTCAAGGACCGTGTCAGCGAGGGCTCCGTACATCTCGTCGGGGTCGAAGACCGGGGCTCCGCACGGCTCCCTGGTGTAGGACGAGCACCGCAGCTTCGGATACAGCTTGACCGTGCCGTCCCTGCGCTTCTTCGTCGATATGTGCTTGTACATGTTGGCGTCGCACGTGCCGCACTTGATTACGCCGAGGAACAGCGACAGCTTCTTCCCCTTGGAGGACTTACGCCCGTGCTTGGCGTTCTGATTCAGCCTGTCCTGGATGGCGTCGAACTCTTCATCGGTGAAGATCGGAGGGGCGAGCCTGATCGGCTGACCGTCTGCTCCGTAAACGATGCGTGAGATGTCCTTGCTCTTCGCCTTGGGTGGCCGAATCACCCGCACGCCCTTGAGCGCGGGGTTCGTCAAGATCGCTGTCAGATTCCTCGCGTACCACTTCCCGCCGTTGGGTGCGGGAACGCCTGCTCGGTTCACGATCTGCGTGATCTTGTACATGGACCGGCCGCGCAGGAGCATGGCGTAGATCCACCGGAGCACCCGCTTGCGGAACGGGTGCACGACCAGCCTGCGCCCGTCGGGGCCGTCCTCTGTCGTGTAGCCGTAGGTCGGCTTGCCGATCACCCACCGGTCGGTGGTCCGCGCGTACTTCCACAGGGACTCCAAGCGCACGCCGGTATTCGCGGCCTCGATGCGTGCCATGCCGGCGATCATCGTGACCATCATTTCGCCGTACGCGCTGTCGAGGTCGATCGGATCCTTGTCGGCCGCGAGCACCTTGTCGTACTCCCTGCACCACTCGATCATGAGGTGCAGGTCGGAGATTCGGCGTACGAACCGGTCGAGCTTCCAGAAGAGAATCTGATCGAACTCAGGCGCTCGGTTGTTGATCCAGTCGCCGAGCTCGGGGCGCTTCCACGGCGGGACCTTCGTCGCTGAGACGTTGAGGTCCCGGGCCACCCCCACGACGCGACAACCTCGGTTCACGGCGAAACGGCGAAGATCCAATTCCTGTCGGACCGGGGAGGTCGTCTCCTCGGTCAAAGCGGACAGGCGAATCGAGAGCAGGGCCCTTGGGGCGTCTGGCGGGAGCAGGGATTCCCTCTGCTTCAGGTCCTCCAGTTCCCGCAGCTCAGCAGGGGACCACTCAACGTCATGCACTGGCCAATCCTAACCATCGGGGTTGCAATCGATGGTTCTGGGGCACTTCCTCCTTCATTTCCGTATTCCAGGCATCACGGCGCGTGCCTATTTGTCGAGATCCACATCGGTTGACGGCTGGGTACGCGCGTGCAAAGCATGTGGATCTAGACCCATAACCACACGGCTGGACGCCGAGCACGGCGTGTACAGAACGAGGGGTTGTTGCCCGACATCCACATGACCCCCGCCGAGGGCATGCGCGCCCATCTCGACCTCCAGGGCGGTGGCCCGCACGGCGTCATGCTCCCCATCCACTGGGGAACCTTCAACCTCGCCCCGCACCCCTGGGCCGAGCCCGGCGAGGGAACCGTCGCCGCCGCCGCGGACGCGGACCAGCGCGTCGCGCTGCCCCGCCCCGGCGAGCCCTTCGAGCCCGGTGCCGCACAGCTGCCCGACACCCCGTGGTGGCGCGCCGTCGCCCACGTACCCGCAGGTGGCTGGGACGCCCCGGGCGGTACGGACGGTACGGACGGCCAGGGCGGCCGCGGCCGCGAAACCGACGCGAACGCGAACGCGAACTCGGAGGTCGCGGACGTGTCCGACGAGCGGCGCACGGGCACCGGCAGGAGCGCGCCGGAGGCCGCGCACACCCCTTAGTCCGTACCCCGGCGTCGGATTCCGGACGGACACCGGCGGCGGACGAATCCCGTGGAGGGCGGAGGCGTACACACGCCTCCGCCCTCTTCCGTTCCCGCCGCCGAACCCGCTTCGGCGGGTTTCGGCCGACAGGTCTCGGCCTGTCGTGCGAAGGGCGATACCAGAGAGGGACGCCTTGCGGGTAAGTTTGCCAACTGCGCACCGCACATGAACGGTTGACGACTACAGTGGGTGCTTGGTGATCATCGGTAGGCTCCTCGCACTCACGCAGAACACCTCCCCCGTAGTGAACCCCCGTAGTACGCCGACTCCTGGGCACGTACCAAGGACACTCATGTCTCAACTTCGCGCACCCGCCGCGCGGTCAGAACGCCGCGAGGGCGGGCGGCACGGCCGGTCAGGCGCCCGTACCTCCGCCGGAACGGCCGGCGCCGGCTCCGCTCAGTCCCCCGCGCCGCTTCCGACCGAGGCGCGCATACGCCCCCAACTCCTGCGTACCTCCGTTCTTCCTGCCGTTGCCGTGGCACTCGGCGGCGCGGCCGCCGTGCTGTTCACGATCCGCTCCACCGGTGCCAGCCCCACCCCCGGCCTGTGGGCCGCGCTCACCGGCGCCGCCGCGCTCACGGTCGCCTCGGTGACCGCCGCCGCGCTCGGCGCCGACCGGGCCGCCAAGGCGGTCCTCGACCGTTGCACCACCCTGCGCCGCTCCAGCGCCCGGGCGCAGAGCGAACTGCGGGCGGTCGTCGAACAGTTGCGCCGTGGTGAGGCCCCCCCGACCCGCCCCGCAGCACCGTCCGGCAACGGCTCCGGCGACGAGTTCGACCTGCTGGCCCAGGAGCTGACCCGCTCTCACGAGGCCGCCGTGGCCGCCGTGGTGCAGGCCTCCCGGCTCTCCAGCAGCGTCGGAAACGAACAGAAGGTCGAGGTCTTCGTCAACCTCGCCCGCCGGCTCCAGTCCCTCGTCCACCGCGAGATCCAGCTCCTCGACGAGCTGGAGAACGAGGTCGAGGACCCCGAGCTGCTCAAGGGCTTGTTCCACGTCGACCACCTCGCCACCCGCATCCGCCGGCACGCGGAGAACCTCGCCGTCCTCGGCGGCGCCATCTCCCGCCGCCAGTGGTCGAATCCGGTCACCATGACCGAGGTGCTGCGCTCCTCCATCGCCGAGGTCGAGCAGTACCCGCGCGTGAAGCTGGTCCCCCCCATCGACGGTACGCTGCGGGGCCATGCCGTGGCGGACGTCATCCACCTGCTCGCCGAACTGGTCGAGAACGCGACGCTGTTCTCCGCCCCGCACACGACGGTGCTGCTGCGTGCCCAGTACGTCACGGCCGGCCTCGCCATCGAGGTCGAGGACCGCGGCCTCGGCATGCCCGTCACCGAGCAGAACAAGATGAACGCCCTGCTCGCCGATCCCGATCAGGTCAACGTCGCGCATCTGCTCCAGGACGGCCGCATCGGCCTCTTCGTGGTCTCGGCCCTGGCCCGGCGCCACGGCATCGCCGTACGGCTCCAGTCGAACATCTACGGCGGAGTCCAGGCCGTCCTCGTCCTGCCGCAGGGCCTCCTCGGCGCCGACCCCGAGGGGCTGGCCCGCAACGAGAGCCAGCCGGCCGCCCAGGCGGCAAAGGCGGCCCAGGCCGCCCCGCAGGTCCAGGCCGCCCCCCCGGGGCAGGCCGTCCCGGCAGGCGCGCAAGCGGCGC
This sequence comes from Streptomyces sp. NPDC085481, assembly GCF_044541845.1. Classification (NCBI taxonomy): domain Bacteria; kingdom Bacillati; phylum Actinomycetota; class Actinomycetes; order Kitasatosporales; family Streptomycetaceae; genus Streptomyces; species Streptomyces sp. NPDC085481. The sequence continues at coordinate 129,983 of NZ_JBITTJ010000012.1, read as the reverse complement.
CCGCCGGGCCCGCGCCCGTGCCCGTACCCGCGCCGGCCCCCGTACCGATGCAGGCTCAGTCCCGGACACAGGCCCACGCCCAAACTCACACCCAGGCGCACGGCCAGACCCACGCACACACTCAGACCCACGCCCACGGTCAGGCCCCCGCCCCCGCCCCCGTACCACCGCCCGCTCCGACGACTCCGCTCTACGCCGCCGACTCGGCCCCCGCCGCACCCGGCGTGCCCGGCGGCGTCCCCCCGCAGCCCACCCACGCCGAGGCCCCCCGGCTCGGCAGCGCCTTCCCCGCCTCGGCGCCCGAGGCCCCCCCGGCCCCGCGCACCGGAGCACCGGGCAGGCCCGTCCTCCCCAAGCGCCGCGCCCAGGAACACCTCGTCCCGCAGCTGCGCGACGAGCCCACGGCCCGCAAGCCCGAGGAGCACGCCCTGCACGACCCGGGCCTGATGGCCGCCTTCCAGCGCGGCATCGGACTCGCAGAATCCCAACCCGCCCCCCGTGAACCGCTGCGTCCCGGCGACGCGCACAAGGAGTAGATGCACCATGGCGAGCAATGTGCCGACCGGCCATTCCTCGGATCTCGACTGGCTGCTGAGCGGTCTGGTCCAGCGGGTCCCCTACACCCGCAACGCCGTACTGCTCTCCTCCGACGGCCTCGTCAAGTCCGTGCACGGCCTCGATCCCGACGCCGCCGACCACATGGCCGCGCTGGCCTCCGGGCTCTACTCGCTCGGCCGCAGCGCCGGTGCGCGGTTCGGCGACGGCGGCGAGGTGCGCCAGGTGGTGGTCGAGCTGGACTCCACCCTGCTGTTCGTCTCGACGGCCGGATCCGGCACCTGTCTCGCGGTCCTGGCGGGCCGCGAGGCGGACGCCGCCGTCCTCGGCTACGAGATGGCCATGCTCGTCAAGAGCGTCCGGCCGTATCTGGTCACCCCGGCCAGACAGGGCGCCGGCGCGGCGGGCAGTGCGGGACAGTGAGTATGGGGTCCCACCAGGAAGGACCCTGGCTCGACGACGCGGCAGGCCGGCTGATCCGCCCGTACACCGTCAGCGGTGGCCGGACCAAGCCCACCGCGGCGCTCGACCTGCTCTCGATGGTGATGGCCACCGGCACCGCCCCGCAGCCGCACCTGGGTCCCGAGCACAGCCTGGCCCTCGGGCTGTGCGACGGACCCACCTCGGTGGCGGAGATCGCGGCGCACTTACGGCTCCCGGCCGTCGTCACCAAGGTCCTGCTGTCCGACCTCGTGGACTGCGGGGCGCTCACCGCCCGAGCGCCCCGCTTCCACGCCAACCCAACCGACCGTTCCTTGCTGGAGGCAGTGCTCGATGGCCTACGACAACGGCTCTGAGCGCCACGAAACCCTCGCCGCCGACCCGTTTCCCACCGCGCTGAAGATCCTGGTGGCGGGTGGCTTCGGGGTGGGCAAGACCACCTTCGTGGGCGCGGTCAGCGAGATCGAACCGCTGAGCACCGAAGAGCTGCTGACCTCGGTCAGCGCGGCCACCGACAGCCTGGAGGGCGTGGAGTCCAAGACCACGACCACCGTCGCCATGGACTTCGGCCGCATCACCCTCGACGACCGCAACGTGCTGTACCTGTTCGGCACCCCGGGCCAGGAGCGCTTCTGGTTCATGTGGGACGAGCTCTCCGAGGGCGCGCTCGGAGCGGTCGTCCTCGCCGACACCCGCCGCCTGCAGGAATGTTTCTCCGCCGTCGACTTCTTCGAGCGGCGGGGAATCCGGTTCGTGGTGGCGGTCAACGAGTTCGACGGCGCCTACCGCTACGAGCCCGACGAGGTACGGGCGGCCCTCGACCTCAAGCCGACGGTGCCGGTCATGCTGTGCGACGCCCGGATCTCCAGCTCCGGCATCCGCACCCTGCTGACCCTCGTCCAGCATCTGCTCACCAACATCCCGGCCGCCGTGCCGAGCTACGGAGCCACGCCATGACTTTCGACCCGACCGGTCACCTGCTGCTCACCCCCGTCGACCAGGAGGCGCCCGCCCGGGTCCGCCGTCTGCGCGAGCTGGGGCTCGGCGAGAAGCCCGACGCGGCCTTCGACGAGTTCGCCCGCCGGCTCGCGGACGTGACCGGCGCCCCCTTCTCGATGGTCAACTTCATCGACGAGAACCGCCAGTTCTTCGCGGGCCTGCACACTCCGGGCGGTACGCACTCGGGCAGCGACCTCGGTGCCGCGGCCGCCAGCACCGGGGGTGTGGGCCGCTACATGGACCGCGACCACGGCTACTGCCCGCACGTGGTGGTGCGCCGCAAGGCGCTGGTCCTGGAGGACGTCTGCGACTACCCGCGGTTCGCGGGCAACCCGGTGGTGGACGAGATCGGCATCCGCTCGTACATGGGCGCCCCGCTGATCGACCGTACGGGCATCGCGCTGGGCACGATCTGCGTGGTCGACACGGACGTACGGCCCTGGGGGCGGGCGGGCCTGGAGACGATCAAGGCCATGGCCGCCGAGCTGGTGGAGCAGATCCACCGGCGCGAGGACGGCATGTTCTGACGGAGGTGCGTGACGGCTCGCCCGGTGACGACTTGCCCACGTGACGGCTCGCCCACGTGTCGGCTCGTGCACGTGTCCGCTCGTGCGGGTGCCCCGGTGTTCGGCTCCTTTGCCGGACTCCGGGGCACGGTTCTTCGTACGACGTGGTGTCAGCCGCCGCGTCGTCAGCAGCCGGCCGGTTCGAGGCGTACGAGGTCCGACAGGCGTTCCGACCAACTGCCCTTGTCCTGCCCGAGGGCGACCTCGGCCAGGCGGAGGAGCTGGATGTCGGAGGTGCCGGCCGGGGCGAACATGTGGTGCGCGTCGCGGAGGTACCGCTCGATGGGGCGGTTGGTGAAGAGGCCCGCGGCGGCATGGATCTCCATGGCGTTGCGTCCGGAGTCGATGGCGGATTCGACGTTGACCAGCTTGGCGTTCATCAGCTCGGTGTCGCAGGACATGCCCTGGTCGAGCAGATGGACGGCGTGGTACGCGGCGAGCCGGGCCGTCATCAGCCGGGACTGCATCTGGCCCAACTTCAGCTTGACGGTGGGGAGGTCGGCGAGCGGCTTGCCGTAGCGGATGCGCTCGGCGGCGAACCGGGTGGTCTCCTCCAGGATGGCCTGGTGGATGCCGAGGGAGACGGCCGTGAGGTTGGCCCGGCCGTAGAGCACGCTGGAGGAGTACGCGACGGCGAGCCCGTCGCCCTCGTCGCCGAGCCGGTTCGCGGCCGGCACCCGGCAGTTCTCGAAGATGAGCTCGCCGAAGCTGAAGCCGTGCAGACCCATGGACGGCTGTTCCGGACCGATCCTGAACCCAGGGCGATCGGATTCGACCAGGAAGGCGGTCAGGCCCTTCGAGCCGGGACCGGTCCTGACCACGACGCCATGGAGGTCGCCTACATGGCTGTTGCCGACGTACACCTTGTTGCCGTTGAGGATGTAGTCGTCCCCGTCCCGTACCGCGCTGGCGGACATGCCGAGGACATGGCCGCCCGACTCGGGCTCGGTGACCGCGATGGTCGGCAGGCACTCGCCGGCGGCGATGGCCGGGAGCCAGGTCTTGCGCTGCTCGTCGCTGCCGAAGTGCACGATCTTGGCGGTGCCGAGCTGCGAGGCCTGGACCATGGCGCCCATCGCGCCGCTGACCCGCGACAGCTCCTCGATGATGATGGTCTTGGCCAGGTGTCCGGCGCCCATCCCGCCGTACTCGTGGCCGATAGTCGCTCCCAACCAGCCCTGTTCCGCGATCAGTCGGGACAGTTCATGGTGGACTGAGCGGGTCTCCTCCATCTCCGGTATCCGTGGCCGAACCTCACGCTCTGCGAAGTCGCGTACCGTCTCCCGGAGTTGATGATGCAGTCGGCTGCTGAAGTAGCCGTCCATTCGAGTCCTCCCCTGCGAAACGCCTGCTCGTCCGATGAGCCGAACAGGTGGTGCATCGGCAGTGGTCCCGTCCCGAACAGGCCGACCACTTCATGGTGTTGATCTTTCTGAGGCGGATCAATATCGCCACAAAGTTTGTCCGAAACCGGAACGGTTGACGTTTGTTTATGACTGTGTTTCACATGGTCTTGGCCTGCTCAGTCCGATCCGAAGGGCATTCCCCGGGGGCATCTTTCTGCCACATGCCAAAGGCAACGGATTCGCGGGCATATGGCGGTGTGGCGGGTCGGATCGCCTCATACGTCACTTCATCATCCGAGAGACGGCATTCCGGAACCATCCCCCGGGCCCGGGCGGACCGGCGGCACCGGCTGTCCGGGCGGTGGAACCCGCCTGGGAGGGCCTGTCGGGCACCGGTCCGGGGCCCGTAGGGAGCGCATGGAGGCGTCACGGGGCGCGGGGGCGTGTCACTGAGCGTGAGGGGTGTGCGGGGCGGAGCGTGCGCGGGCGCGCGTGCCGGCCGGTGCCCGCCGGCGGCCGGGAGGTCGTACGGTCGGTGCATGGCCACTTCCGACGACGTGCGCAGGATCGCCCTCTCGCTGCCCGGGGCGTTCGAGAAGCTCGCGTGGGGCATGCCCACCTTCCGCGCCGGACAGGGCGGCCGGGTGTTCGCCTCCCTGGACGACGACGATCAGGTGATGGGCGTCAAGTGTCCGAAAGAGGACCGGGACGGGCTGATCGCCGCCGAACCGGAGAAGTTCTTCCTGCGCGAGGGCCACGACGACGGCTACGCATGGATCCGCGTCCGGCTCGGCGCCCTGGACGACGAGGACGAGCTCCGGGCGATCCTGGCCGACTCCTGGCGCCAGGCGGCACCCCGCAAGCTCCTCGGGGAGCACCCGGAGCTGGGGCGGCCGGGGGAGTGACGCCTCGGGGCCGGACCGCCTGAGGAGCGGGCCGGCCCGCGTCATCCCGGGGGCAGGTGCCGAACGCCGGTGATCGGCATCACCCGAGGAAGGCGCCGATCCGCCCCCGCAGGGCTGCCGGGTCGAGCCCCTGACCGGCCAGGTGCTCGTCGATCGACCCGTAGCGGCGCAGCTCGCGCCGCCCGATCCCGAGCCCCAGGACCCGGTGCGGCACCTCGGCCAGGGCGTCGTTGGCCGCGCCCGTCGAGGTCCCGGCGAGATACGGCTCCACCAGGACGACCTCCGGCCGCGCGCCTGCCACCGCCCGGCGCAGGGCCTGACCGTCGAAGGGGCGGACGGTCGTCGCGTACAGGACCGTGACGTCCAGTCCCTCGGTCGCTGCCAGCACGTTGTCCAGCATGGGCCCGACCGCGACGACGACCCCGCGGGAGCCCTCGCGCAGCACGGTGAAGCCGCTCCGGGCGAGCGGGTGCGGCGCGGCGTTGGCATGCACCGACAGGCGCACGTACGCCGACTCGTCACTCGCGACCGCCTGCCGCAGCAGCGCCTCCGCCTCGTCCGGGTGCCCCGGCACGTGGACGGTCCAGCCGTCCAGGGTGTCGAGCAGTGCGACGTCGCCGGGCGACATGTGGGTGAACCCCCCGGCGGGCCAGTCGTACGAGCCTCCGGCGCTGACCAGGACGCCGCTCACGCCCTGGTGCCCGAAGTCCAGCTTCAGCTGCTCGAAGGGCCGCTCGACCAGGAAACTGGCGAAGGTGTGCATGACCGGCCGCATCCCGGTGAGAGCCAGCCCGCCGCCCGCCCCGATGAGCAGCTGCTCGCGGATGCCGACGTTGATCACCCGGTCGGGGTGGCGCCCGAGGGCCGGCTGGAAGCCGTCCTTGCTGATCTCGGCGAGCACGAGCGCGAGCCGGGGATCCTCGTCGAGCAGGCGGGTGGTGGTGGCGATGAAACGATCACGCATGGTGTCCACGGACAGACTCTCCTCAAGGGGAAGCAGGGGGATCGGAGATCAGGGGGCTCGGGGATCAGGGGGCCAGGGCTTCCGGACGCGGCGGGCTTCCGGAGGCGGGGGGCTCAGGAGTTCTTGGGCTCGACGCGGGCCACGACGGCGCGCGGCCGGCCGGGGTGCGGGGCGGTGTAGGCGGCGTACAGCGCCTCGTGATCACGCCCGTCTACGGTCTCGGCGGACCACCCGGCCGCCTCGAACCGGGAGGCGATCCCCCCGGGCCAGCCGTGGGTCGCGGAGCTGTTGTCGATCACCAGGGTGTACAGCCGGTCGAGCCCGGCGGGCCCGGCGTAGGCGATGGCCTCGTGGTTGCTGCCCTCGTCGAGCTCGGCGTCCCCGATGAGCACCCACACCCGCGGCTCGGTGAGTCCCTGCGCCCGCAGTCCCAGCGCGCTCCCGACCCCGAGCGGCAGCCCGTGCCCGAGCGACCCGCTCCCGATCTCGACCCCGGGCAAGAGCGTCCGGTCCGGGTGGTGCCCGAGCGGCGACTCGTACCCGCCGAACCCGCTCAGCAGCTCCTCGTCGATGAACCCCTTGGCGGCGAGCACGGCGTAGTACGCCATGGGTCCGTGCCCCTTCGACAGCAGAAACCGGTCCCGCTCCCGGTCCGCCACGGTCTCGGGCGAGACCCGCAGCACCCGGTCGTACAGCACCCAGAGGGCGTCGAGGGTGGAGGTGGCGGCGGGGGAGTGCTTCTCGTCCCCGGTCATCAGCGCCATGAGGCGGTGCAGCTCGGGGAGGGCGGCTGCCGACGGCGCCTGTGGGGCGTGCCGTGCGTACGTCGTGTTCTTCATGACACACACGGTGCTACCTCAAGCGCGCTTGAGGTCAAGCGGCAAAGTGGTTCGTGACCACCCAGGGAAGTGCGGTATTGTTCTCATGCGCGTTCGGCCGGGGAAACCCCAGGTCAGACGGGCATCGGGACGTGGCGCAGCTTGGTAGCGCACTTGACTGGGGGTCAAGGGGTCGCAGGTTCAAATCCTGTCGTCCCGACTTGCTTGTACGCAGGTCGGAGGTCGTATCGGAAACATTCGATACGGCCTCAAGATCGTTTTTGGGGACCAGTTGGGGACCAGGACGGTCGTCATGGGTCGTCAGAGAGCGGCAACTGCCGTCCCCAGCCGCCCCCGGGCAACTCATTCTCCCGGGATTCTTCCCAGCGGCGTCTGGTTCGTGGGGCGGATCGCTGCCGGCGAGGGGAGCGCTCCGGGTTCTTACTCGCATCGCGCGGCAGTAGCCGAGCCGCAGGTCTGCAGCAGGTGCCCTCGCTCGGTACGGCGTGACCATGCGCGGTCGCCGTGTGGTGTCTCCTCGAAGAGGTCGATCGAGGAGACGGGTGTGTCCGCCACCGCGAGTTCAAGTGAACCGGCGAGCACCGTGTCGTGGTTGCTGCAGGTGGCCGACCAGGGAGCCGTGATCGTGGATGGCGCGGGCGAGTTCTTCACGCGAACCTGACGCGCCGCGCCGTCGAGGCCGACGTCAAGGAGCTGTCAGGGGAAGGGCGGGCGGCGCCAAGAACGCGCCAGGAAGGGCAGACATGCCCACGGTGGGGGCGGACGCTGAGCGGAGCCCGATGTGAAGGAGCCCGTCCGCATGACCACCTTGACCACCGAGAAGGACGCCGTACCCGGTGCCGAGGAGCCCCCTGATACCGGTGCGCGGCACCAGCTGACCGCCGTCACCGGGTTGGCCGCGCTGTCGCTGGACGCGATGGCGTCGGTGGCGTACGGGCCCGAGGCCATCGTGCTGGTGCTGGCCGCGGCCGGCGGATACGGGCTGGGGTTCACGCTGCCGGTCACGCTCGCCATCGCGGGCCTGCTGGCCGTCCTGGTCGCCTCGTACCGGCAGGTCATCGCCGTGTTCCCGGACGGCGGCGGCTCCTACGCAGTGGCGAAGGCGCACCTGGGGCGGCGGACGAGCCTGGTCGCGGCGGGCTCGCTGGTCCTGGACTACGTCCTCAACGTGGCCGTGGCCGTGACAGCGGGCGTGGCCGCGCTGACGTCGGCCTTCCCGGGGCTCTACGGCGACCGGCTGGTGATCTGCCTGGGCGTCCTGGTGCTCATCACGGCCGTGAACCTGCGCGGGATCGTCGACTCGGCCCGCGCTTTCATCGTCCCGACCGCCGTCTTCGTCGGCGCGATCCTCGTCATGATCGCCGTAGGCCTGTTCCGCGACGCGCCCCTCTCCACCGCCGCCTCCGACGGACACGCCTCCGTTCTCGCCGACGACGCCACCACGGTCGGCGCCCTGCTCCTGCTGAAGGCGTTCGCCTCCGGCTGCTCGGCGTTGACCGGTGTCGAGGCGATAGCCAACGCCGTGCCCTCCTTCCGGGCGCCGGCCGCCCGCCGGGCGATGCGCGCCGAGGTCGCGCTGGGTGCACTGCTCGGCGTCATGCTGATCGGACTGTCGGTGCTGATCTCCCGCTTCGGGCTCCAGCCGGTGGAGGGCGTCACCGTCCTCGCCCAGCTCGCGGACGCCTCGCTGGGGCACAACTGGGCCTTCTACGTCATCCAGTTCGCGACCATGGTGCTGCTGGCGCTCTCCGCGAACACCTCCTTCGGCGGGCTGCCCGTCCTGCTGAAGCTGCTGGCGCGGGACAACTACGTGCCGCACGTCTTCGGGCTCAAGGCCGACCGTCAGGTGCACCGGCACGGCGTGGTGTGGCTGGCGGTGGTGTCGGCGGCGCTGCTCGTGTTCTCCGGCGGCGACACCAACACCCTCGTGCCGCTCTTCGCCATCGGCGTCTTCGTCGGCTTCACCATCGCCCAGACCGGCATGGTCCTGCACTGGCGGTCCACCCGGCAGTGGGGCAGAGCCCTTCTCAACGGTCTCGGTGCCGTTCTGACCGGCGTCTCCGCGGTCGTCGTCACCGCCGCGAAGTTCCATGACGGTGCCTGGCTGATCGTGATCGCCCTGCCCGTCCTCGTCCTCGCCTTCGAGACCGTCCACCGCGCGTACGGGCGGATCGGCGAGCGGCTGGGCGTCGGTTGCGTCCCCGAACCGCCGCACCGCGAGCGCTCCCTCGTCCTGGTGCCGGTCTCGTCGCTGACCCGGCTCACCAGCGAGGCCCTCACCGCCGCCGTCTCCCTGGGCGACGAGGTCCGGGCGGTGACCGTCTGCCACCCCGACCCGGAGGACCGGGCCCAGACCGAGGCGCTGGAGCGGGACTGGGCGCTGTGGAACCCGGGCGTTCCGCTGGTACGGCTCCCCTCCGAGCGGCGCTCGCTCGGCCGGCCCGTCAGCTCCTACGTACGCGAGCTGCGCGCGGCCGCGCCGGGCACCAGGGTCACCGTGCTGATCCCGGAGGCCGAGCCGGAGCACCTGTGGCAGCGGTTGCTGCAGAACCAGCGGGGCGCGGTCGTGGCCCACGCCGTGCGCAGGGACACGGATGCCGTGATCTGCCGACTGAGGTTCCGGCTCGGGGCTCGTTAGCCGGCTAGCTCGTCTCTGCCAGCTGCGCCTCGAAGCCGTCGAGGATCGCCGCGAGGCCGAATTCGAAGGTGCGGTCGGGGGCCGCGGTGTACTTGGCCGCGGCGCTGCCGTCGAGGCGTTCGCTCAGGCGGGGGAAGTACATGGCGACCTCGGTGGCCGCCGCCATCGTGTCGGCCAGTTCCTTCTCCGGGTCGCCGCTCTTGCCCGGCCGGCGGGTCAGCGAGACCTGCACGGCGGCGCCCAGCGCGCTGCCGAGGACGTAGACGAAGACGGTGGCCGCGGCCCGGTCGGTGTCGGCGGTACCGAGCCGCGCGCCCAGACTGCGCATGTTGAGGCCGCCGAGGCCCTCGTCGTCGAGCAGCTCGGTCGCCGCGCGGACGATCCCCTCGCCAACAGCGAGGAGGGCTACCTCTTCAACCAGGCCGTCGTCTGCGCTGCCTTCGAGCACTTCCTTGGCCTGAGCGAGAAGGACCCCGAGCCCATGCTGTACGACGACACCCGCCCCGCGAGGTAGCCGGGCGCTACGAGGTCGACGCCACGAATCTCGACATCGCCACCGACGGCGCGCGGCTCACCCTGGCCGTGGAGATCAAGCCGGAGCTCCGCCTGGCTAGCCGACGTGGACGCGGGGGCGCCGGTCCCGGTCGGACTCGGCCTCGCGCAGGATCTCGCGGGTCACGGGCGCGATCTCGCCTTGGCCGAAGAGGAAGAAGCGCAGGAAGTTGGCGAAGGGGTTGCCCTCGGTCCACTCGAAGTAGGGCGTCGACGTCGGCGTCGAGGATCCACGTCACCAGGAAGGCAACCAGGGTGAAGACGATCACCATGGGGCGCACCGCGCGGGCCCAGTGCGGGGCCATGCCGTACTTGGGCGGGTCGCGGGGCATCAGGTTGAGCAGACCGGCCATGGCCGAGGCGCCCGCGAACCACAGGATCGCGATGGTGGCGATGTCGTCGACGGTGCCGAAGGTGTTGCCCAGGTACTCGTGCGCGAGACAGGCGAGAGCGCGCCCGTTGGCGCTGCCGCCGGACTCGAACGCCTTCTCGGGGATCAGTACGGTGGTGATGAAGCTGGTCGTGATCAGGGCTGGATCTGGGACGTGGAACGACAGGGCTGGCCGGACGGGGAGACCGGGTCTAGCCCAGCCCTGAGACCTTGAGAACCGACCGTGTCGTCTCGTGGTCGAGGTAGAGGGAGAGCCGGGCCAGGTCGCTGGTGTCGGGGCTCGGCATGCCGCGCTGCAAGGAGGCGCGGGCCCCGGCCTCGAGGCGGAGCCAGAGCGCCGGATTGGCAGTGAGAACGCGCAGGTCGACCTCGGCTCGACCGCCTTCCGTATCCGTGAGGATCACCCGACGCGAGGTCCCTGTGGCCGGCCAGGAGATCGCCGCGAGCCGGTCCATGCGGACCGTCCGCGTCACCCACAGGCCCTGGACGATCAGCAGGTCCGGTGCGGCGCTGACCCGCGGGGGCAGCAGGACCACCAGCAAGAGCGACGCGAGAGCCATGGATCCCGCCGCGCGGAGCAGCGTCAGGCCGTGGGTGCCGGCATCGACGGTCAGCGACGCCGCCAGCAGGAGCACCGCGCATCCGACGGCGGCGCGAGCCTCTCCCGGCCATCCCGCGTCTGACAGGACGTCGCCGGGGACGTCGGTTACACGACTGGCGATGCGACGGAGCGGCTTCATGGCGCTCACGCTAGGACCGCGGCCCGGCCCCACCACCGGGCTCGTACGCCGTGTTTACGCCGCTGCCCGCAGTATTGACGGGTTGCTGACGGCCACGGGCCCGGTCGTGTGATGGACGTACTCGCGGACGAGGCGGAAGCCGGCCGTCCAGGCCAGAAGGCGGCTGGCGCGGTTGTCGTGGGAGCAGCTCCAGGTGGCGGTTCTGCCCCGGGCGGTGATGTCGTCGGTCAGTCCCTGGACGCAGGCGAGGGCGAGGTGCTGTCGTCGCTCGGAGGAGGCGGTGGCGCAGGCGACGTCCTCGTACCGGCTGCCGGTGAAGCGCGTGCAGGCCAGCGCAAGGACACGGCCCTTGCGGAAGGCGCCCCAGCCCTGCCCGGAGGCGGCGAGGCCCGAGGGCCCGCCCCAGGTGGCGTGGATCCAGTTCATGGCGGGGTCCATCGCGGCGAGCGCCGGGCCGTCCTCGGAGACGAGCCGCCGTACCGTCACCGCGCGCGGAACGCGCGGCGGAGTCCCGGCCGCCTGGTGCACGTAGAGCATGCGGTCCCAGGGGTGCAGGCGGTCGAACGCGGCGCCGAGGACCGGCAGGAAGCGGTCGGAGGCCTCGACACAGTGACCGGTCAGCGGGGCGAGGCCGGCCGGGGTGAGGGCGGTGGGGTCGCCGGCCAGGAGGGCGTGGTCGCCGCAGGTGACGGCGACGACGCGGGGGTGTTCGGCGCGGTCGGTCCACCAGGTGCCGTGGCCGGTCGTGAGGACGTGCTCGGCGAGGGCGGCGGTGCCGGGTCCGCCGGCGGGGAACACGCGGGCGCAGGCCGGTGGTTGGTGGGCGGGGTGTGGGATCACGGGAGAACCTCCGGTACGGACACGGGGCGGCCCGCCAGGAGACGGGCCGCCCCGGTCGGGGTCAGCTCTGGCCGGCCTTGCGGCCGTGGTTCGCGTTCTTCTTGCGGCGGGCCTTCTTCTTGCGGGCGCGCTTAGACATGGCGGGGCGCTCCTTCAGGCCGTGTGGCCGACGAGGACGTCGGCGAGCTTGGTGAGGCGCTTGACCGTGCGCTCCTCGGTGGCGGCGGGCGCCGGGGCGACGCGGTGTTCGCGGTCGTAGTAGGCGCCGTTGACGATCTCGACGGCCGGGTCGCAGAGCCTTACGACATGGGCGGCGCCTTCGGCCGGCGACACGCCCTCGTGGGCGTAGAGGGGGAGGAGGCTGGTGGTGCAGATGCCGGGGTGGACGGAGACGGCGGTGACCCGGGGGTCGGCGGCGAAGACCGTCAGGGCCAGCTGCGACTGGGCGTAGGCGGCGAGCCGGGAGTAGCGGCGGGCACGGTTGGGGTCGGCCCACTGGATGGAGCCGGTGCGGTGCAGTGAGGAGGAGACGTTGACGACGCGGCCGCCCGGCTCGGAGGTCAGGGCCGGCTCCAGGAGGTTGGTCAGGAGGTAGTGGGCGAGGAAGTTGACCTGGAAGGCGATCTCGTTGCCGTCGACGGTGACGGTGTGCCGCTCGGGAGCCGCCATGCCCGCGTTGTTGACCAGGACGTCCAGGTGCGGGTGCTCGGCGAGGACCCGGGCGGCAAGCTGCTCGACCTCCTCCAGACGGGAGAAGTCGGCGCCGAAGGCGCACAGCTGCCCGGCGGAGACGTCGGAGAGCGTGACGAGCCGGTCGACCGCGGCATGAGCCTCCTCGGTGGTCCGGCCGTGGAGGAGCACGGTGGCGCCGCGCTCGGCCAGCTGCCGCGCGGTCTGGTGGCCGATGCCGGAGGTGGCGCCGCTGACGAGCACGGTGCGTCCGGACAGGGAGGAAGAAGACATGGTTCGTCCAGGGATAGTCGATGAGGTACGAGAAGAGGGGCGCCGTGACCCGTTACGACGGTCACGGCGCCCTGTATGACGTGGCGCGGGCAGGCGTCAGCGCAGGGCGGACGCGCCCGGACGGCAGCGGGGCGTGCGACTCGGCGACGCCTGATGAGGCGGCCGGTCGAGCAGGAGCCACGCGCTGTTCACGCTTCTCATCCAATCCCGAGCGGGATCCCCGGGCAAGGACAAAGGCCTTTCTCTGACGCCGCCCTGACGGGAATTCACCCGAGTCCCGGAACCATCGACACGAGCAGGTCGATGGCCTTGATGCCGAGGAACGGCAGGACCAGGCCGCCGAGGCCGTACAGCAGGAGATTGCGGCGCAGCAGGTCGTGCGCGGAGGCCGGTGTGTAGCGGACGCCGCGCAGCGCGAGCGGGATGAGCGCCACGATGATCAGGGCGTTGAAGATGATGGCGGAGGTGATCGCCGAGGTGGGGCTGTGCAGGCCCATGATGTTCAGTGCTTCGAGGCCCGGGTAGGCGCCGGTGAACATCGCGGGGATGATCGCGAAGTACTTCGCCACGTCGTTCGTGATCGAGAAGGTCGTCAACGCGCCTCGGGTGATGAGGAGTTGCTTGCCGATCTGGACGATCTCGATGAGCTTGGTCGGGTTGGAGTCGAGGTCGACCATGTTGCCGGCCTCCTTCGCGGCCGACGTGCCGGTGTTCATGGCCACGCCGACGTCCGCCTGGGCGAGTGCCGGAGCGTCGTTCGTCCCGTCTCCCGTCATCGCGACCAGCTTGCCGCCCTCCTGCTCCTTCTTGATGAGGGCGAGCTTGTCCTCGGGGGTGGCTTCGGCGAGGAAGTCGTCGACGCCGGCTTCGTGGGCGATGGCGCGTGCGGTCAGCGGGTTGTCACCGGTGATCATCACCGTACGGATGCCCATGCGGCGCAGCTCCGCGAACCGTTCCTTGATGCCGTCCTTCACCACGTCCTTGAGATGGACGATGCCGAGGACGCGGGGACCGTCCCAGTCGTTGACGGCGACCAGGAGCGGGGTGCCGCCGGCCGCCGAGATCTGGTCGCTCCACGTCTGCGCCTCGCCCGGCACCCGGCCGCCGTACATCTCGACCCAGGCGATGACCTGCGCCGTCGCCCCCTTGCGGATGTGGCAGGCGGCGCCGTTGTCCCAGCGCAGGTCGATGCCGCTCATCCGGGTCTGCGCGCTGAACTCCACGAACCGGGCGTTCGCGAGCTCGCCGTCGGCCGGGGCCCGCAGCCCGTACCTCTCCTTGGCCAGGACCACCACCGAGCGGCCTTCGGGTGTCTCGTCGGCGAGCGAGGACAGTTGCGCGGCGTTCGCGAGCATGGCCTCCTCGATGCCGGGCAGCGGGACGAAGTCCGCGGCCTCCCGGTTTCCCAGGGTGATGGTCCCCGTCTTGTCGAGGAGGAGCGTGTTGATGTCGCCGGCGGCCTCGACGGCCCGTCCCGACATGGCGAGGACGTTGCGCTGGACGAGCCGGTCCATGCCGGCGATGCCGATGGCCGAGAGGAGCGCGCCGATCGTCGTCGGGATGAGCGTCACGAGCAGGGCGACGAGGACGGTGGTGGAGGGCGCGGCGCCCGCGTACGTGGCCATGGGCTGCACGGCGACCACCACCAGGACGAAGACGGTGGTGAGCGCGGCGAGAAGGATGTTCAGCGCGATCTCGTTCGGAGTCTTCTGCCGGGAGGCGCCCTCGACCAGGGCGATCATCCGATCCATGAAGGAATGGCCGGGGCGCGAGGTGACCCGTACGACGATCCGGTCCGACAGCACCGTCGTACCGCCTGTCACTCCCGTCCGGTCGCCGCCGGACTCGCGGATGACCGGGGCCGATTCGCCGGTGACGGCGGATTCGTCGACCGCCGCGACCCCGTCGACCACGTCGCCGTCGGCCGGGATCAGCTCGCCCGCTTCGACGAGCACGAAGTCGAACATCTTCAGATCCGTGGCGGCCACGGCCTCCGTCTCGGCCCGGTCGAGATCCGTCCCGTACCGCCAGTGCCGGAGACGCAGGGCCACCGTGTCCGTACGGGCCTTCCGCAGTGACTCGGCCTGTGCCCGGCCTCGTCCTTCGGCGACCGCCTCGGCCAGGTTGGCGAAGACGACCGTCAGCCACAGCCAGACGCTGATCACCCAGGTGAACACGGACGGGTTGACGACCGCGGACAGGGTGGTGAGGACCGATCCGACCCCGACGACGAACAACACCGGGTTACGGACCAGGTGCCGTGGATGAAGCTTCCGGAGAGCGTCGGGGAACGAGCTGATCATCTGGACGGGGTCGAGCAGCCCGCCCTCCACGCTGCGTCTGCGCCGATGTGGATGCGTGGTGGGCGGGAAGGAAGGCGCCTGCTGGACTGGAGCGGCGGGATTCATGGGGTCAGGACCTTCATGAAGGAGCCGCCGCCCGGGACGGCGGGCGACGGCTGGACCGGCAGGACGCACCGGGAGTTCCGGGTGCGCCGGACAGAGGAACGGGAGCGAGGCGCCCTGCCGATCCCGAAAAGGCACGGTGATCGGCAGGGCGCCGTCCCGGCTCGGCGCATGCGGATGGGAGGCATGGACCGAGCGCCTTCGTCGAGGATGGTCGAGCCACTGACGTCCTCGGCGGTGAGCGGCGGTTGCTGAATGTAGTCGCCGACTTCGTTCGAGCGGACTGACGTTGACGTCCCTCTGACGGTCTGAGGCGTGGCTCTGACGGTTTCCTTGCACCCTGCCGCGCCGTCTGTCAGGACGGTGTCAGGACTCGCGTGCGGGGCATCAAGGTCGCGTCAACGGCGATCGTTTTCAGTTCTCGCCCGGTCAAGACTGATCGGCACGGGGGGACGGACGACTGCCGGTTCGGCGGGCGCACGACCATCGGCGCCGGTACAGGGCACAGTCTGGGGGCGGGGGCCCCGACAGAAGCCCAACGCCATGCGACGGCCGTCCGGCCAGGGGCCCCGCCCGGCCCGTGACCCTGAGGGGGGTCGCGGGCCGGGCCGGCCGCGGGCCGGGGTGTCCCAGGAGTTCTGACACGCACTCCTGGAACGGCACCCCGGCCCGTTCTCGGTTTCTGCGCCTCGCTGTGCGAACCGGATGACGGCCGTACGGATCGCGTCAAGAGCCTGTCAGCATCACGGCTCTGGGCGCCAGAGAGCCGTCAAGGTGGCTGCGCAGGACATGACGAGGGGCGTCTTCTTCGGGAGTGCGTGCGACACGCGCGCAATTCCGAGGAAATGCCGCGCAGTCGAAGGGGCAGTCTGGAACATGAGCGTCGAGAACATCGTCGGTCTGATCGTCGCAGTCACAGTGGTCGGCTACCTGGTGGCCGCCTTCATCAAGCCCGAGAAGTTTTGAACGCCCGCAGCCCCGCCGAAGGGGCACCTGGTCGACACAGCCGGCTCAAGGTCTACCTCGGGGCCGCCCGGGGCGCCGGCAAGACCTGCCGGATGCTCGACGAGGGTCGCCGCAGGGCGGCGCGAGGCACGGACGTGGTCGCCGGGCTCGTGGAGTGCCACGGACGGCCTTACACCGAGATCCTGCTCGAAGGGCTCGAACGGATCGCGCCGCGAGGCCGAGAGCTCGACCTGGACGCGGTGCTGCGCCGCCGTCCGGAGGTCGTCCTCGTCGACGACCTCGCCCACGCCAACGCCCCCGGCTGCCGCAACGAGCGCCGCTGGCAGGACGTGGCCGAACTCCTCGCCGCCGGAATCGACGTCGTCACGACGCTCGACATCCAGCACCTGGAATCGCTCAGCGACGTCGTCGAGCGGATCACGGAACTGCCCGGCGGGGAGACCGTCCCCGACACGGTCGTACGAGGCGCCGACCAGATCGAGCTCGTCGACCTGGCGCCCGAGGCTCTGCGCCGCCGGATGGCCCACGGCGACATCCTCCCGCCCGGTGAGGTCGACGCCGCTCTCGCCCGCTACTACCGCATCGGCAACCTCACCGCTCTGCGCGAACTCGCCCTGCTGTGGCTGGCCGACCGCGTGGACGACGCCTTGCGCGCCTACCGGTCGGAACACCGGATCGGCGGAGTCTGGGAGACCCGCGAGCGGGTCGTCGTGGCGCTCACCGGTGGGCCCGAAGGGGAGACGCTGATCCGCAGAGCCGCTCGCATCTCCGCCCGCGTCGCTCACGGCGAACTCCTCGCCGTGTACGTGGCGCGCAGCGACGCACTGAGCGCGGGCGCCTCCGCCGCCGCTCTGGGTCGCCAGCGGCGGCTCGTCGAAGACCTGGGGGGCAGCTACCACACAGTCGTCGGCGAGGACGTGCCCACGGCCCTGATCGACTTCGCCCGTGCGGAGAACGCCACCCAGCTCGTCGTCGGCACCAGCCGCCGCCGGCGGCTGGAGCGATTCCTCACCGGACGGGGCATCGGCGAGACGACCGTCGCGCTCTCCGGTGACATCGACGTCCACATGGTCACCCACGAGCGCGCGGGACGGGGTCGCCTGCTGCCCTCCCGGCGCCGCACCCTGCCGACCTCACGGCTCGTCGCCGGACCCGTCGCCGGACTGGTCCTCCCCGTACTGCTGACCGTGCTGCTCGACCGAGCGCGCGGCTCGCTCAACCTCACCAGCGAGGCACTGCTCTTCCTCCTCACCGTGGTGGGCGTCGCGTGCATCGGCGGTGTCGCCTCCGCGCTCGTCGCCGCGGTCACCGCTTCCCTGCTGCTCAACTACTGGTTCATACCGCCCGTCGGGAAGTTCAGCTTCCAGGACCCCGACAACGTCCTCGCCCTTGTCGTTTTCGCTGCCGTCGCGGGTGTCGTCGCCGCGGCCGTCGACCGGTCCCTGCGGCTCTCCCGCAGAGCCGCCCGCGCCACCGCCGAGGCCGAGACCCTGTCCTCGCTCGCCGGCTCCATCGTCCGTGGCGAGGAGGCGGTCTCCGCCCTGCTCAGCCGGGCCAAGGAGGCCTTCGGAATGGCATCGGCAGAGCTCATGGACTCGGCCGAACTCGCCGCCGCCCGGGAGGCGGGACCTCACGACGCCCAGGACATCACCGGGGTGGCCGTCGACGACGGCCTGCACCTCGTCCTGCGCGGCCGGTCTCTGTCCTCCTCCGACCGCCGCGTCCTTGCCGCCTTCGCCGCCCACGTCTCCGCTGCCACCGAGCGCGACCGGCTCGCCGAGGCCGCCGCAGAGGTGGAACCCGTACGAGCCGCCGACCGCATGCGCACCGCGCTCCTCGCCGCCGTCAGCCACGACCTGCGTACCCCGCTCGCCAGCGGCTGGGCCGCCGTCGCCTCGCTGCGCAGCCCCGACGTCGAGTTCACCGAGGAGGAACGGCGGGAGCTCCTCGACACCGCCGACACCTCCATGGCCCGGCTCGGCCGGCTCATCGACAACCTCCTCGACATGAGCCGCCTCCAGGCGGGGGCCCTCTCCCTGTCCCTACGACCCACCGCGCTGGAGGAGGTCGTCCCCTCGGCTCTTGACACCCTGCCGCCCGGCTCCCGGCCGCCCGCAGTCGGCAGCCTGGAGGACACCCCCGCGGTGCTCGCCGACCCGCCCCTCCTGGAACGGGTGGTCGCCAACCTGGTCGCCAACGCCACCCGCTTCGCCCCGCCCGAGCACCCGGTTCTGATCACCGCCAGCACCCTGGCCGGCCGCGTGGAACTCAGGGTCGTCGATCGAGGGCCCGGCCTGCCCGCAGACGCCCACGAACAGGCCTTCGAGCCCTTCCAGCGCCTCGGCGACACCGACAACACCACAGGAATCGGCCTCGGCCTCGCGCTCTCCCGCGGCCTGACCGAGGCCATGGGCGGCACGCTCACCCCCGAGGACACCCCCGGCGGCGGCCTGACCATGGTCATCAGCCTCCCTTGCGCACCGCTGGAGGCGAGCGGCACCTGCGAAGCCACGAAGTCGGCCCGGTGAGCGAGCCGAACCGGGGTGTTTCCCGAGCTGCTGGACGAGGAGTCCACGCGCGCCGGGCTCCTGCTCACGCGACGTGCCGTCGCGGCCGGCGACCTGCGCGCGTTGCAGCGGATCTCGGACGCCGGATACGACGACGCCGGCAACGAGCTGGACCGACTGCTGAAGGCCCCGGTCGGCGAGGAAACGGACTGATACGGACTGCGGCGCGTACGGGATGTGTAAAGACGGCCGCAGTGCGCGTTAGGGGGACGTCAACGGCGACGGTGTCGTGGCTGAAATGCGCTTTGCTCTAACAGGTCCGACGGACCGCTCATCTCATCCACTCACATCCGGGAGCTCACGATGGCCGACCTGGCCTTCGTCGTCACCACGATCGCGATCTTCGCGCTGGTGGCTTTCGTCGCCAAGGGGGTGGCGAAGCTGTGACTGTCGAGAACATCGTCGGTCTGCTGGTCGCCGCCGGCCTGCTGGCCTATCTCGTCCTCGCCCTCGTCAAGCCGGAGAGGTTCTGAGTACGGATATGAGTCCCGTCCTGGCTGGAATCCTCCAGCTCCTCGCCCTCGTCGTCGCTCTCGGACTGTCCTACCGGCCGCTCGGCGACTACATGGCCAAGGTGTACTCCTCGGAGAAGCACTACAAGCCCGAGAAGTGGATCTACAAGGCGATCGGCGCCAACCCGAACGTGGAGATGCGCTGGCCCGCGTACCTGCGCGGCGTGCTCGCCTTCTCCGCGGTGAGTGTGCTCTTCCTGTACCTGCTGCAGCGGGTCCAGGGCTCGCTGCCCGGCTCGCTCGGCTTCGTGTCGATCGACCCGGACCAGGCGTTCAACACGGCCGCGTCCTTCGTGTCGAACACGAACTGGCAGTCGTACTACGGCGAGCAGGCCATGGGCCACGTCGTCCAGACCGGTGGCCTCGCGGTGCAGAACTTCGTCTCGGCCGCGGTGGGCATCGCGGTCGCGGTGGCCCTCGTCCGCGGCTTCGCCCGGTCCCGTACGGGTGAGCTGGGCAACTTCTGGGCCGACCTGGTCCGCGGCACCGTCCGCATCCTGCTGCCGATCGCGGTGATCGGGGCCCTGGTCCTGGTCGCGTGCGGCGCCATCCAGAACTTCTCCGGCATCCACGAGGTCGGCCAGTTCACGGGCGGCACCCAGCAGTGGAACGGCGGCGCGGTCGCCTCCCAGGAGGCCATCAAGGAGCTGGGCACCAACGGCGGCGGCTACTTCAACGCCAACTCGGCCCACCCCTTCGAGAACCCCAACGGTCTTTCGAACCTCTTCGAGATCTATCTGATCCTCGTCATCCCCTTCGCGCTCACCCGCACCTTCGGCCGCATGGTCGGCTCGATCAAGCAGGGCTACGCGATCCTGGCGACCATGGCCACCATCTGGCTGGCCTTCGTCGGTCTGATGATGTGGACCGAGTTCGCCCACCACGGCCCCGCCTTCGACCTCGCGGGCGGCGCCATGGAGGGCAAGGAGACCCGCTTCGGCATCGGTGCCTCGGCGATCTTCTCGGTCTCCACGACGCTGACGTCGACCGGCGCGGTGAACTCCTTCCACTCCTCGAACACCGGTTTCGGCGGTGGTATCAACCTGCTGGGCATGCAGCTCGGCGAGATCGCGCCCGGCGGTGTCGGCTCCGGCCTCTACGGCATGCTGATCATGGCGGTCATCGCGGTGTTCATCGCCGGTCTGATGGTCGGCCGCACCCCCGAGTACCTGGGCAAGAAGATCGGCACGCGGGAGATCAAGTTCGCCGCGCTCTACATC
Source organism: Streptomyces sp. NPDC085481 (assembly GCF_044541845.1). Classification (NCBI taxonomy): domain Bacteria; kingdom Bacillati; phylum Actinomycetota; class Actinomycetes; order Kitasatosporales; family Streptomycetaceae; genus Streptomyces; species Streptomyces sp. NPDC085481. The sequence goes on along the minus strand of NZ_JBITTJ010000012.1, from coordinate 109,574 downwards.
CTGATCACGCCCGCGCTGGTGCTGTGCTTCACGGCGGCCTCGTTCGTCCTGGACACCCCGGCGCACTCGATGACGAACTCCGGCGCGCACGGCTTCTCCGAGATCCTGTACGCCTACACCTCGGGTGCCAACAACAACGGCTCCGCCTTCGCCGGTCTGAACGCCGACACGCAGTGGTTCAACTCGACCATCGGTATCGCGATGCTGCTCGGTCGCTTCCTGCCCATGGTGTTCGTCCTCGCGCTGGCCGGCTCCCTTGCCGAGCAGAAGCCCGTCCCCGAAACCGCGGGCACCCTGCGCACCGAGAAGCCGCTGTTCACCGGCCTGCTCGTCGGCACCATCATGATCATCACCGGTCTCACCTACTTCCCGGCCCTCGCGCTGGGTCCGCTCGCCGAAGGGCTCGCAGCATGAGCACCATCACTCCTACCCGGGCACCGCACCCGGACGTACCCACGGGGCACAAGCCTGAGGGCGGACGTGTCGGCGGGGGCCTGTTCGACCCGAAGCAGTTGGTCAAGTCCTTCCCGGACGCGGTCAGGAAGCTCGACCCGCGCGTGATGGTCAAGTCGCCGGTCATGTTCGTGGTCCTGGTCGGCTCGGTGGTCACCACCGCGCTCGCGATCAAGAACCCCGGTGACTGGTTCGGCTGGGCGATCACCGCCTGGCTGTGGCTGACCACGATCTTCGCCAACCTGGCGGAGGCGGTCGCCGAGGGCCGCGGCAAGGCGCAGGCCGACACCCTGCGCAAGGCCAAGACCGACACCGTCGCCCGCCGCGTCACCAAGACCGGCGAGGAGCGGGTCCCCGGCACCGAGCTGAAGATCGGTGACCTGGTGGTCTGCGAGGCCGGCGACATCATCCCCGGCGACGGTGACGTCGTCGAGGGAGTGGCCTCGGTCGACGAGTCCGCCATCACCGGCGAGTCCGCGCCCGTCATCCGCGAGTCCGGCGGCGACCGGTGCGCGGTCACCGGCGGTACGAAGGTGCTGTCCGACCGGATCGTCATCAAGATCACGACGAAGCCCGGCGAGACCTTCATCGACCGGATGATCAACCTGGTCGAGGGCGCGTCCCGGCAGAAGACCCCCAACGAGATCGCCCTCAACATCCTCCTGGCGTCCCTCACCATCGTCTTCCTGCTCGCCGTGGTCACGCTCAAGCCGTTCGCGATCTACGCCGGGGCCGACAAGCAGACCTCGATGATCGTCCTCACCGCGCTCCTCGTCTGCCTGATCCCGACGACGATCGGCGCGCTGCTCTCCGCAATCGGCATCGCCGGTATGGACCGGCTGGTCCAGCGCAACGTCCTGGCGATGTCCGGCCGGGCCGTCGAGGCGGCCGGCGACGTGTCGACGCTGCTGCTCGACAAGACGGGCACCATCACGCTCGGCAACCGGCAGGCCTCGGAGTTCGTCCCGGTCAAGGGCGCCACGGACGCGGAGGTCGCCGACGCCGCCCAGCTCTCCTCGCTCGCCGACGAGACGCCCGAGGGCCGCTCGATCGTCGTCCTCGCCAAGGAGAAGTACGGGCTGCGCGAGCGCCACCAGGGCGAGCTGGCGCACGCCACGTGGATCGAGTTCACCGCCCAGACCCGGATGTCGGGCGTGGACGTGGACGGCAAGAGCATCCGCAAAGGTGCCGCGGGCTCCGTGGTCACCTGGGTGAAGGAGCAGGGCGGCCAGGTCTCCGACGACGCCGACACCCTCGCCAACGCCATCTCCGAGGCCGGCGGCACGCCCCTCCTCGTCGCGGTCAAGGACGACAAGGGTGCGCGCGTTCTCGGCGTCATCCACCTCAAGGACGTCGTCAAGGACGGCATGCGCGAGCGGTTCGACGAACTGCGCCGCATGGGCATCAAGACGATCATGATCACGGGTGACAACCCGCTGACCGCCAAGGCCATCGCCGAGGAGGCGGGAGTCGACGACTTCCTCGCAGAGGCGACGCCCGAGGACAAGATGGCGCTGATCAAGCGCGAGCAGGCCGGCGGCAAGCTCGTCGCGATGACCGGCGACGGCACCAACGACGCCCCCGCGCTCGCCCAGGCGGACGTCGGCGTGGCGATGAACACGGGCACGTCGGCCGCGAAGGAGGCCGGCAACATGGTCGACCTCGACTCGAACCCGACCAAGCTCATCGAGATCGTCGAGATCGGCAAGCAGCTCCTCATCACCCGGGGCGCGCTCACGACCTTCTCCATCGCCAACGACGTCGCGAAGTACTTCGCGATCATCCCGGCCATGTTCGCGGTCGCCTACCCGTCGCTGGACAAGCTCAACATCATGGGCCTGGCCTCGCCCGAGTCCGCGATCCTGTCCGCGGTCATCTTCAACGCGCTGATCATCATCGCGCTCGTGCCGCTCGCCCTGAAGGGTGTGCGTTACCGGCCGTCCAGCGCCGACTCGATGCTCCGCCGCAACCTCGGGCTCTACGGACTCGGCGGCCTCATCGCCCCGTTCATCGGCATCAAGATCATTGACCTCCTCATCTCCCTCATCCCCGGAATCGGCTGACCATGACGAACAACTCCGTAGGAAACGCGGGACGTCTGCTCTGGGCCGCTCTCCGTGCCCTGCTCGTCCTGACCGTGGTGACAGGCGTGCTCTACCCCCTCGCCGTCACCGGTGTCGCCCAACTGGCCTTCCCCGGCAAGGCGAACGGCTCCGAGATCGAGGACGCGAGCGGCAAGGTCGTCGGCTCCGAACTCATCGGCCAGACCTACAACCTGCCCTTGAAGGACGGCGAGGAGACCGCGAGCCCGGACCTGAAGTGGTTCCAGCCGCGACCCTCCAACGGCCTCGGCGCGAACTCCGTCAACACCCAGTACAAGATCATCCTCTCCGGCGCGACCAACCGCTCCGGCGACAACGCCGACCTGATCACGTGGGTGACGGAAGCCAAGGCCGCCGTCGTCAAGGCCAACTCCACCGCCGACTACAAGGTGAAGCCGTCCGACGTCCCCGCCGACGCCGTCACCTCCTCCGGCTCCGGTCTGGACCCGCACATCTCCCCTGAGTACGCGACGCTCCAGGTCCACCGGGTTGCGGAGAAGAACGGCCTCGACGTCAAGCAGGTCGAGAAGCTGGTCGCCGACCACACCGACGACCGCATCCTCGGTTTCATCGGCGAGCCCCGCGTCAACGTCCTCCAGCTCAACATCGCGCTGAAGAACCTCGTGGCGGCCAAGGGCTGATGGCCTTACGCACGACGCAAGGGAGCCGGCAGTCCGGGAACGCCCCGGCTGCCGGCTCCCGACGCGCATCCGACGCCATGCTCAAGACGAAAGGCAGTACGCGGATGACCCGGGTCCTGGTCGTCGAGGACGACGCGCAGCTCGCGCGTGCTCTGACGATCAACCTCAAAGCACGCAAGTACGACGTGGACGCGGCCGACGACGCCGCCGCCGCGCTCCGGCTCGCGGCCACCGAGCAACCCGACGTGATCCTCCTGGATCTCGGGCTGCCCGACATGGACGGCATCGATCTCATCCGGGCCCTGCGAGGCTGGAACCGGGCTCCGGTGCTCGTGCTCTCCGCCCGCAGCGGGTCCGAGGACAAGATCCGGGCCCTCGACGCGGGTGCGGACGACTACATGACCAAGCCCTTCAGCATGGACGAACTCCTCGCCCGGCTGAGGGCGGCCACCCGCCGGATCGAGGAGTCGCCCGTGCAGGCGCGGCCGAGTCCGGGAGCGGCGGCCGCCGTGGTCACGACCGACGAGTTCACGGTCGATCTCGTGGGGAAGAAGGTACGCCGCGGTGACCGCGACGTCCGGCTCACCCCGACCGAGTGGCACCTGTTGGAAATCCTCATCTGCAACCCCGGCGTCCTCGTCAGCCAGCAGCGTCTCCTCAAGGAGGTGTGGGGGCCGAGCTACAGCACCAAGACCAACTACCTGAGGGTCTACATGGCGCAGCTGCGCCGCAAGCTGGAGGCGGACCCGTCACATCCCCGCTATCTGATCACCGAGCCCGGCATGGGATACCGCTTCGAGGCGTGACGTCCCGCCCGCTCACCTACACGCTCTGTCCGACATCGACGAGAAACGAAACCATGGGACGCGGAAAGCTCCGTATCTACCTCGGCGCGGCACCGGGCGTCGGCAAGACGTACTCGATGCTCTCGGAGGCCCACCGGCGGGTGGAGCGCGGCACCGACTGCGTCGTCGCCTTCGTCGAGCACCACCACAGGCCGCGCACGGAGGTGATGCTGCACGGCCTGGAGACGATGCCGCGCAAGGAGATCGCGTACCGAGGCACGGTGTTCACCGAGATGGACGTCGACGCGGTACTGGCCCGGAAGCCCGCCGTAGCGCTCGTGGACGAGCTGGCCCACACCAACATCCCCGGCTCACGGAACGCCAAGCGCTGGCAGGACGTCGAGGAGCTGCTCGCGGCCGGCATCGACGTCATCTCCACGGTCAACATCCAGCACCTGGAGTCGCTCGGCGACGTCGTCGAGTCGATCACGGGGGTGCGGCAGCGGGAGACCGTCCCGGACGAGGTGGTACGCCGCGCCGACCAGATAGAACTGGTCGACATGTCGCCGCAGGCCCTGCGACGGCGGATGGCCCACGGCAACGTCTACAAGCCGGACAAGGTCGACGCTGCCCTCTCCAACTACTTCCGCCCCGGCAACCTCACCGCCCTGCGCGAACTGGCGCTGCTGTGGACGGCCGACCGGGTCGACGAGTACCTCCAGGAGTACCGCACCGAACACCGGGTCTCGAAGATCTGGGGCTCCCGCGAGCGGATCGTCGTGGGCCTCACCGGCGGCCCCGAAGGACGCACCTTGATACGCCGAGCGGCCCGCCTCGCCGAGAAGGGCGCCGGCGGCGAGGTCCTGGCCGTCTACATCGCGCGCAGCGACGGACTCACCTCCGCCTCGCCGAAGGAGCTGGCTGTCCAGCGCACCCTCGTCGAGGACCTCGGCGGCACCTTCCACCATGTCATCGGCGACGACGTCTCCACCGGACTCCTGGAGTTCGCGCGCGGGGTCAACGCCACCCAGATCGTCCTGGGGGTGAGCCGCCGACGCTCCTGGCAGTACGCGTTCAGCCCTGGCGTCAGCGCCACGGTCGCCCGTGAGTCCGGGCCGGACCTCGATGTCCACATCGTCACGCACGACGAGGCGGCGAAGGGCCGCGGTCTGCCCGTGGCGCGTCGCGCGAAACTGGGGCGGTCCCGCACGATCTGGGGCTGGGTCGTCGGCCTCGCCGGCCCTGTGCTGCTCACCCTGATGCTCAGCGGCGCCTTGCCCGAGGTGGGTCTGGCGAACGACGTCCTGCTCTTCCTCACCCTCACCGTGGCCGCGGCACTCCTGGGCGGCCTGCGGCCGGCACTGGCCTCGGCGGCCGTGGGATCGCTGCTGCTCAACTACTACTTCACCCCTCCGATCCACGAACTCACGATCGCCGACCCCAAGAACGTGGTCGCCTTGGTGATCTTCGTGGGGGTGGCGATCTCCGTTGCCTCCGTGGTCGACCTGGCCGCCCGCCGCACCCACCAGGCCGCCCGCCTGCGGGCGGAGGCGGAGACGCTCTCCTTCCTCGCGGGCAGCGTGCTGCGCGGTGAGACCAGCCTGGACGCCCTGCTCGAACGGCTCAGGGAGACCTTCGCGATGGAGTCCGTCGCGCTTCTGGAGCGCCACGGCGACACCGATCCGTGGAGGTGCGTCGCCGTCGTCGGTCCCGGCCGCCCGGTCGGTCGGCCCGAGGACGCGGACGTCGACATGCCGGTCGGCGACCACCTGGCGCTCGCCCTGACCGGCCGCGTCCTGCCGGGTGAGGACCGGCGCGTGCTCGGCGCCTTCGCCGCTCAGGCGGCGGTCGTGCTCGACCGGCAGCGTCTCGTCGACGAGGCGGAGGAGGCCCGCCGACTCGCCGAGGGCAACAAGATCCGCACCTCGCTCCTCGCCGCCGTCAGCCACGACCTGCGCACCCCGCTCGCCGGAATCAAGGCCTCTGTGTCCTCGCTGCGCTCCGACGACGTGGAGTGGTCGGATGAGGACCGTGCCGTACTCCTCGAAGGCATCGAGGAGGGCGCCGACCGGCTCGACCACCTCGTCGGCAACCTCCTGGACGTCTCGCGCCTGGAGACGGGGACCGTCACCGCCGTCCTGCGGCAGACCGACCTCGACGAGGTCGTCCCTATGGCGCTCGTGGGCGTGCCCGACGACAGCGTCGAGCTCGACATCCCCGAGACCCTGCCCATGGTCGTCGTCGACCGCGGCCTGCTGGAGCGGGCCGTCGCCAACATCGTCGAGAACGCGGTGAAGTACAGCCCCGACGGCGCACCGGTACTCGTCGCCGCCAGCGCGATCGCCGACCGCGTCGAACTCCGCGTCGTCGACCGCGGCCCGGGCGTCCCCGATGAGGCCAAGGACCGTATCTTCGGTGCCTTCCAGCGTTACGGCGACGCCCCGCGCGGCGCGGGCGTCGGCCTCGGCCTCGCGGTCGCCCGCGGCTTCGTCGAGGCCATGGGCGGCACGGTCACGGCGGAGGACACCCCAGGCGGCGGCCTGACCATGACCATCAGCCTCCGAATGGAGGAGGGCGCCCCGCCCTTCCAACCCGACGCGACGACCGAGGCGACGTGACCGCTCGGAACCGTACGGCCGGATGATCAGTCATCCACCAGGGTGCGGCAGGGCACCGAGGACGCGGACGAAAGGGGGGTGGAGTGCTGGTGAGCGAGACAGGGCACTCGCGAACGAAGGCGCGCATGACCGGGGTCAAGGCACTCGCCGCAGCCCTGGTGATGGCGGCGGCCGGTGGTGCGGTCTGGTTCGGATGCGCTGGAGGCAAGGCGTCCGGCGACGACCTGGGGGACAGCTGCCGGGGGTCGCTGGCGGTCGAGGAGGCCCGGACGTTCTTCGCCGGTGCCGATCTGGAAGCGCGCGGGCACACCGGTGAATGGGTCGGATACGACACGGAGTGGTGCTCGGTCACGGCGCGCGGACAGGACTCGGGGCCCACCCTGCGGCTGCAGATCCGCCCGGTCGCCGCACACCGGGCCAGCGGTGCGGCGGAGGAGGCCTCGGCGACGCCCCTCGGACACGGATGGGACGGCTCGTTCGTCGGCCGGAGCCGGCCCGAGGCGGCGGTCCTCGTCGACTGCGCCGCGCTGCCCGGTCAGGGCCTCCTCGTGCTGACCGAGGCCACGGCGAACACCGAGGACCTGACGAGTGATCAAGTCCGCCAAGTCGCCCGGCTCGCCACGGAGACGGCCCGGAAGGCGGCCGACCGCTTCCATTGCGAGGGAGCGCTCGGCACACGTCCGTCCGGCGTGGACCTGAGCGAATGGCGCGAGGTACCGCCCGCCCGCGCGACGGGGACCTGCCGCAACGTGATCCCCGCCGCGACGGCGGCCCGACTGGGTGTCACGGCGGTCTCCGAGAAGCCGGCCGGCCGCGCGCTGACCGAGGCCTGCGCCCTGAAGCGCGGAGAGAGGACGCTCGCCGGCCTGACCGCCTACTACGGAGCCTCCGCCCAGCAGGAGATGTATCTGGACGGCCGCTACCCCGGCAGCGTCAAGGGCGCCACCATGCGCGCCCTCACCTGCAAGGGCGCCCTCGGTACGGCGTACGTCAAGCTGGTCCGCCCGTCCGGCGGCCAGGACGGTCCGGGGGACCTCCGGCCCGCCGACGTCCAGGAGCTGCTGGACACCTTCGCGGCCGAGTCGACGGCCCGCCACGGCTGCCCCGTGTGAGCAGATACGAGGAACGGGCGTTCAGGTGTCCAGGCCCGGGCGTTTCCAGGCCGGGCGGCATCTGCCGCGCAGGGGCGGGTCCGGTTCCGTCGGAACCGGACACCGCCGGACCGTAGGTCGGTAGGTCCGTCGGCCGTCGATCAGGAGGCGTCCGCCGGGGCGGACCGATCGGTCGCGGTAGCTGTCTGAGCTTCCGGCGTCTCCGGTGTCGGTGTAGGTGTCGATGTCGGAGCGGCGTCGAGGTTGCGGGCCGCCCGGTCGAAGTAGCGGAGCAGTTCCACCGGGAAGGGCATCACGAGCGTGGAGTTCTTCTCCGCTGCCACCTCGACGACGGTCTGCAGCAGCCGCAGCTGCATCGCCTCCGGGGTGTCGGACATGATCCGCGAGGCGTTGGCGAGCTGCTGCGCCGCCTGGAACTCGCCGTCCGCGGTGATCACCCGGGCCCGCCGTTCGCGCTCCGCCTCGGCCTGCCGGGACATCGACCGCTTCAGCGACTCCGGCAGTTGCACGTCCTTGATCTCGACCCGGTCGATGTGGACGCCCCAGCCGGCCGCCGGGCTGTCGATCATCAACGCGAGCCCTTCGTGCAGCCGCTCCCGGTCGGACAGGAGATCGTCCAGGTCGCTCTTGCCGATGATGGAACGCAGCGACGACTGCGCGACCTGACCGACGGCGAAGGCGTAGTCCTGCACCTCGATCGTGGCACGGGCGGGGTCGGTGACCCGGTAGTAGACGACCGCGTCGACCTTGACCGACACGTTGTCCCGGGTGATGCCCTCCTGCGTCGGGATCGGCAGCGTCGCGACCTGGACGTTCACCTTCCGCATGCGGTCCGCGACCGGGATCAGGAAAGTGCCGGGCTGCCGATGGCCGGGCAGCGCCTTTCCGAAGCGGAACACGGTTCGGCACTGGTCAGGACGGCTGAGCAGGACCCGCGGATGCGCCTCCTTGCGTCAGGGACACGTCAAATTTGTGGTGCCGGCGCCGGTGCCGGAGTGTGACGGGGGCCGGGCGCGCATGATGGAGGGGGAGAGCGTGTGGGTGTGGCGTATCGGTAGGAGCCTCCGATGGCGCGAGGACGATTGCGGATCTACCTCGGGGCCGCCCCGGGGGTGGGGAAGACGTACGCCATGCTTGAGGAAGGGCAGCGGCTGCGTGCGAGCGGCGCGGATGTCGTCGCCGGTTTCGTCGAGCCGCACGGGCGACGGCCGACCGCCGCGATGGCCGAAGGGCTGGAGACGATCCCCCGACGCACCATGACCCACCGCGGGGCGGCCTTCACCGAGATGGATCTGGACGCGGTGCTCGCCCGGCACCCGCAGGTCGCCCTGGTCGACGAGCTGGCCCACACGAACGTACCCGGCTGCCGCCACGCCAAGCGCTGGCAGGACGTCGAGGAACTCCTCGACGCGGGGACGGACGTCGTCACCACCCTCAACGTCCAGCACCTGGAGTCACTGGGCGACGTGGTCCGGCAGATCACCGGCGTCCAGCAGCGCGAGGCCCTGCCCGACGAGGTCGCGCGCCGCGCTGACCAGATCGAGCTGGTCGACCTTCCACCGGAGCTCCTGCGCCGCCGCATGCTGCACGGGGAGATTTACCCCTCTGACCGCGTCGAGGCCGCCCTCACCCACTACTTCCGCGTCGGCAACCTCACCGCCCTGCGGGAACTCGCCCTGCTGTGGCTCGCCGACCGCGTGGAGGAAGGACTCCAGCGCTACCGTGCCGAGCACGGCATCACTGCCCCCTGGGAGACCCGCGAACGCATCATGGTCGCCCTGACAGGCGGCCCGGAGGGCGAGACCCTGATCCGCCGCGCGGCCCGGGTCACCGCCCGAACGCCCGGCAGCCAGCTTCTGGCGCTGCACGTCGTGCCGAGCGACGGACTCGTCCACGCCGATCCGGCCGCCCTCGCTGCCCAGCGTGCCCTGGTGGAGTCGCTGGGCGGCAGCTACCACCAGACGACCGGCGACGACCTTCCCGAGACCCTGCTGCAGTTCGCGGAGGCCGAGAACGTCACCCAGATCGTGCTGGGCGCCAGCCGGCGCGGACGGCTCTCCACCTTCCTGTACGGAAGCGTGGGGCGCCGGACGATCCAGCGCTCGGGCCCGATCGACGTGCTCGTCGTGACCCACGAGGAGGCCGCCGGCTCCTCCTCGCCCCTGCGGCTGCCGCACCCGACACGCGCCACCGGACCACGTCGGTTCTGGGGCGCGATGCTGCTGGCCGCGGTGGTGCTTCCGGCGCTGACCCTGCTCCTGGTCGCGCTGCGGGGGCACGTGGACCTGGCCCTCGTGCTCGTGCTCTACCTCCTGACCGTCGTCGTGATCGCCCTCGTCGGTGGTCTGCTGCCCGCCCTGTTCACGGCGTTGGCCGCGGGACTGCTCGCCGACTACTACTTCACCCTGCCCCTGCACTCGCTGGACGTGGAGCACACGTCCGACATCGCCGCTCTGCTCGTCTTCGTCGTCACGGCCGTCGTGGTCGGTTCGGCCTCGGGAACAGCCGCGCGCCGCACGTACGAGGCCGTCCGCGCGCGGTCCGAGGCGCGTGCCCTGAGCAGGCTCGCGACCTCCCTGATGCACGGCCAGGACCTGTCGGCGCTTCTCGAACAGGTTCGCGAGGACTTCGGCCTGGACGCGGTCAGCCTGCTCCAGGAGGACACGGACCACCCTGCCGATCCTCGCTGGTCGGTCGTCGCCGCCGCCGGAGAGAACCCGCCGGAACGTCCGTACGACGCGGATGTCGAAACGCCCGTCGACAGCCCCGCCGCCGGCGGACTGACACTGGCGGCCCGCGGTCGCACCCTCAGCGGTGACGACCAGCTCCTGCTGGGCGCGTGCGCCGCGCAGCTGGTCATGGCGTACGCGCACGGGCGGCTCGCCGCCGTGGCGGCCGAGACCGGCCTTCGCGCCGAGGCGGAACACACGCGGTCCTCGCTGCTTCTCGCCGCGAGCCGTGATCTGCGGGCCCCGTTGCACGCCGCCGAGGAGGCGTTGCGACGCCTCCCTTCCCCTCCCGCCGCAGCGGACGGACGGCCGTCCGTCCAGCGCGACGACGGCCGGCTCCTCGACACGGCCCGGGCATCGGTGCGCCGTGCCACCCAGCTCGTCACGGACCTCGACGACCTCAGCCGCCTGCGTGCCGAATCCCTCGACCTCTACCTACGCCCGGTCGACCTCGACGAGGTGCTGACCGCGGTCCTGGACACCCTCGGTCCCGGCAGCGACAGGATTCGCTGCACCCTGCCGGAGCACCTCCCCGACGCGATCGCCGACGCGGCGGTGCTCACCCGCGTACTGGCCGCGCTGACGGCGGAAGCCCTGCGCCACACCCCGCCCGAGGAGCCCGCACACCTGACCGCCGAGGTGCGGTCCGGTCGGCTGGTGATACGGGTGGGGGACGGGACCGGAGCCGGGTCGGGCAGCGCGGCGCCTATGGCGGATGCGAGCCCACCGACGGGCACCGTGATCCTGCGGCTGGCCCGCGATCTGGCCGAGGCCATGGGCGGCACCCTGGACTCCGTGGCGTCCGGGCCACGGTTCGCGATGGCGCTCACTCTTCCGGCAGCGGTTCCCCACACGGCGCGTCCTCCGTCGTAGCCGCTCGGCGGGCAGGGGCGCCCCGCTCCCGACGGAACCAAACGGTCACGAAGGCGCCCCACCCGCGTCCGACGGATCCGCCGTGCCTTCGGTACCGGGTTCCCGTCGGCGAGGCGGCCTCGCGGTGTCGTCCTGAAGGGCGAGCCACGCTCCGAGGCCCACCGAGCCGACCAGGACCGTCGCACCGACGGCCGTGGCCACGGCCGGGTACGCGTTGTCCCAGTCGTCGGCCTTCTCCTCGTAGGTGTAACGCACCATGTTGGAGCCCGAGCGCATCACGCACGTGTCACCGGGGCCCATCTTGGCGCTGGACAGAGCGATCGCCGCGCCGAAGGAGTGGCCCAGCACGACCACCGGACCCGATCCTGACACGCACGCCCCGACGACCTCAGAAAGCCAGGGTCCGTACCAGGCGAGTCGTCCCTGCGCCAGGCCGCGCTCGCCCGAGCTCAGTCCTGGCTGCCCCGGAACGTCGGCGAGCACGGTCCGGTGCCGACGGGCGAGTGCTGTCGCCAGCGGCAGGACGGTGGCCGCGTTGAAGTTCGTGCCAGGAACGACCACCACGGTCGTTTTCCCGCCGCCGGCGACGACCACATGGGTCTTGGCGCCGTTGGCCTCGAAGACCTCACACTCATGGGGCACCGGCCAGGCCGTCAGCCGTTCGCCGCACCAGCGCCGAACGGCGTCCCGGCCGGACGCACTTCGGTAGATCGACGTCACGCGACGCGTATCACCCGTGCCGACAACGTGGCGGGATGCCTGAGTTCGTGCCTGCGTCAGAGGGGCGTCAATTCCGGCGGAGTCAGCCGGATCGGCGCGTCCGAGCTCCTAGATTCCTCCCTGGCCACTGACGGCCCGGCGAGACGGCGGGCGGCACTCCCGGCGAGAGGATCTTCGAAATGAGCGGCGTGAGCAACAGGGGAGACGACGACGCCAGGGGACTTCCGAGGCTGTCGATCCTGGGCGGTCGCCATGAGTTGGCGGTGCGCGGGCTGGCTGTCCGACGGGACTCCTTCACCATCCGGTACACGATCACCCCGCCCCTGCCGTACGGGGGCGACGAGCCGTCGATCCTGCTGGTCTTCGAGGCGAAGGACGACCTCGGTCATGAATACGTCGACTGGGGCGGCGCCTACGGGCCCGGCGAGGACGGTACGTACACCGACGGGAGCGTCACAGGTCAGCCGGCCCTCGCCGCTGGGGTGCACGTCCTGCGTGCCCGGCTCACGTTCCTGCGTGACGGTGAGGAGTTCCCTTACGACCTGACCCTGCCCGTCCCAGGCCCCTGACGGGCGCCCGACGGGACGAGGCACCACCATGGCTCGTCCCGTCGGAAGACCGGCCGATGGGACGGCCGGACCGGGTGCCGCGGGCGTTCAGGTCGCCGTGTGACGGAAAGGGAATCCAGGGCATCGATGCTCCCCGAAGGGGTTCTCACGGAACGAACTTGCGCACTCTTGACGGGCAGACCGAACCGGCCGTCAAGAGCGCGTGAAAACGGACGTGCTGAGCGTCAGGGCCACGTCAACGAGCCCAGTCCGTGTCCGAAAACGATCGGACACTGATCGGCACGGGGGACGGACGACCGTCCGTGGCGTGGGTTGGAGGGTGCGTGACCATCACCACCGGACAGACGCGAAGTTCGGGCGTGGGGGCCCAGACGGGCGTGGAGCACGCGCCGCGGGCGGTCACTCCGCGAGGGGGACCGCCCGGGCCGGGCAAGGGGCACAGGCCGGGCGGTCTCCACCGTCTGCGGCGGCGTGCCGTCGGTGCGGCGGAAAGGCTGCGCCGCCGCTACTGGGACACTTTGCCCGCACGGTTACGTCTGTTGCGCATGACGGTGCTCCTGCTCATCGCCGCCTGCGTCGCCCTGCTCCTGATCGCCGGGCTGGCCGCGTCCCGCACGTGGGACAGTACGGCAGAGCGTCACGCCCCGCAGACGGTCAGCGCCGCCGGGCTCAACCTCGCCCTCAACGACATGGACGCGCAGGCCGCCAACATCCTGCTCTCCAGCGGGGACGCGGGCAGAGGACGGATGGACGTCCCGTACGCGAAGGCCACGGAGTTCTACGAGACGGCACGGCACACCATCAGTGAGGACCTGCGCATGCTCGCCGTCGCGGCGGAGGGAGACGCGGGCGACGGGCGGACCGTGGAGACGCTCACCGAGGATTTCGCCCGCTACCAGGAGCTGCTGGGGCGTGCGCTGGAGAACGACGGCCGCGCCGGCGGCAAGGCGGACGCGCTCGTCGACTACCGCGCCGCGACCGACCTCCTCGCCGAGCGCCTGCTGCCGGAGGCCCGCGGCCTGGTCGAGGCCAACGACCACGCCTTCGACGCCACGTACACCGCCGAACGCTCCGACCTCGCCACTCAGTCCACGGTCCTCGCGGTGATCGGTCTCGTGCTGTTCGCTGTGCTCGTCCTGCTGCAGCGGTACCTCGCCCGCCGCTTCCACCGCGTCCTCAACCCGGCCCTGCTCGCCGCGACGGCCTGCGGCCTCATCGCCCTCGTCCTCGGCCTGCACCTGCTCACCGCCTCGGCCGAACAGCTCAGGGTCGCCCGACGCGACGCCTTCGACTCGGTCGTCGCCCTCTCCCGCGCCCGCGCCCTCGCCTACGACGCGAACGCCGACGAGAGCCGCTACCTCCTCGACCCGTCGCGGCGCGCCGCTTACGAGCAGAGCTTCCTCGCCAAGTCGCAGCAGCTGTACGGCGTCGAGGACGCGACACTCTCCTCGTACGACGCGAAGCTCGCCGAGACCTGGGCGCGATACCAGGCCGACCACGAGGACCGGGTCTTCACAGGCGAGTTCCGTCGCGAGCTGGACAACATCACCTTCACGGGCGAGCGTGCCGCGGCCGAGCGGACGGTCGAGGCCTACGCCGTCTACCAGCGCGACGACCGCACGATCCGGTCCCTGCTGGCCCAGGGCGAGGACCGGGAGGCGATCGCCTTCTGCATCAGCTGGGAGCCTGGCAAGTCCAACGCCCACTTCGGCGCCTGGATGAAGTCGCTGGACGACGTGACCGGCATCAACCAGGCCGCGTTCGACGGTGCGGTACGGGACGGACGGGACACGGCCACCGGCCTGTTGCCCTGGGCGGTGGGAGCCCTGCTGGCCGCGGGCGTCCTCACCGTGCTCGGCCTGCGCCCCCGCCTCGCCGAGTTCCGTTGACCGGACGCCCGACCGGAACCCCGCACGAGGGATCGGACGCGTCATCCATACGAGACCCTGACGCCGAACTCACGTACGACACGTACCCGGCGCACCGCAATCGGCAATCTTGGTACACGTGACGTCAACCATCCATCTGCGCATGCCACTTGGGCAGCGTTCCCAGCACATGGTGATCTGCGGGGACGACGGCCTCGCCCACCGTCTCGCCGTCGAGCTCGACGCGGTCTGCGGCGAGACGGTGACCGTGGTCCTGCCCTCGCGGCGCGACGCGTACGGCCCGGAGATCGCCGACCTGCACCGCGACCCCCGGTCGCCGGTCGAGCTGTTGGTGTCGGCGAGGCCCGACGAGCAGACCCTGCGCGCGGCCGGAATCGAGCGCGCCGCCGCCCTCGCGCTGACGTACGGCGACGACCAGGTCAACATGACCGCCGCGCTCCTCGCGCGCAGCCTCAATCCCTCCATACGCCTGGTCATCCGCATGTACAACCGTGAGCGCGGGCGCCATCTGGAACGGCTCCTCGACCGAGCCGCCGAAGTCGTGGAGCGTGTGGACGACGCGTCCCTGGACACCTCCACCACCGTCCTTTCCGACACCGACACCGCCGTCCCCGAGCTCGTCTCGGCCGCGGCCGTCGGCCAGGGTCACACCCTTCAGGTCGAGGGAAAGGTCTTCCGGGGAGTCGTACGTCCGGCGGGCGCCCCCGGCCGGCCGACCGATCTGGCGACCCTGGCCGTCCTGTCCGGGGCACACCAGGACGACCCGGCGAGCGAGGACAGCGCGGAGACACCCGGTGAGGACGGCACCCAACTGCTGCCGGACACCCACACGGCCTACCACCGTCAGTTCACCCACGGCCGGCTCATGCTCGAAGAGGTCACCCACCACCACGCCACGGAAGCCCCGAAGGCCACCCGCGGCCACCGGGACCTGCTGCTCGGCCATCTGACCCACCTGCCGTGGAAGGTCTTCGTCTCCAAGGAGGTCACCGCCGTCTTCAAGGCACTGGCCGCGATCGTCCTCCTGCTCTCCGTCGCGACCGCCCTCGTCCTGGACGGCCCGCTGTGGAAGGCCGTGTACCTCCCGCTGCTCGACATCTTCACCATGGGCGACCCGGCGACCGACGAGGAGCCGGCCCGCCAGATCCTGCAGCTCGTCGCGGGCTTCGTCGGCCTCGCCATCCTCCCGCTGGTCGTGGCCGCCACCATGCACGCCACCGAGGCCTTCCGTACCGGCTCCGCGAACCACCCGCCGTCCGAGAACCTGAGCGACCACATCGTGCTGGTCGGACTCGGCAAGATCGGTACGCGGGTCCTGGCCCGGCTCGCCACCACCGACCACAAGATCGTCGCCGTCGAGCGGGACCCGCATGCCCGCGGGGTCGAGCTCGCCCGCGAGCTCGGGGTGCCGCTCCTCCTGGAGGACGCCACCGCGCCCGGCGTCCTGGACCGGGCCCGTATCGGGCAGAGCAAGTCCCTGCTCGTCCTGACCAGGGAGGACAGCGAGAACCTGGACATCGTCATGGCCGCGAGGGAGGCCAACCCGGCTGTCAGGGTGGTGATGCGGCTGTACGACGACGACTTCGCGGCCACCGTCTCGCGGACCATGCGGGCTTCGTACCCCGATGCCCTCACCCGCAGCCGCAGCGTCTCCGCGCTGGCCGCCGCGTCCTTCGCCGCCGCGATGATGGGGCGGCACGTGCTGGGGGTGATGCCGGTCGAACGGGGCTCGCTGCTGTTCACGGTGGTCGACGTGGCCGGCCACCCGGAGCTCGAGGGCCGCTCGGTCCATGCGGCGTTCCGCGAGAACGAGTGGCGCGTCCTGGCCGTCGGCGCCGCGGGCGCCCGGTTCTCCGCGTCCTCGATGGACACGCTGGCGGGGCTGCGGCTCGACCGGCAGGGCCTCGACTGGCGCCCGCCGCACGGGCGGGTCCTGCGCGCGGGGGACCGGGTGGTCCTCGCGACGACCCGGCGGGGGCTGGACTTCCTGATGACCGGGGTGCAGCCGCACCCTCCGGGGCGGAGGCCCTGAGCGCCGCGAGCCGGCGGCCGGGGAGTGGAAGCGCCACCGCGCGGACGGGGTACGGTCACCATCCGGTCGTCTGCAGCCGCCGACCGGGGACACCTCGGAGTCTACGGAAGCGACTGGGCGCCGCGGAGACTTCAGGCGTCCATCCCGGAGGCCCTGAAGACGGCTCTGGCCGTCTCTCCGTCGACCTTGCACCCGGGGCCGGCGGGGGCAGCAGGATGAGGAACAACGTCAGGGCCAGGGCCGCCCACAAGCCGGAGCGCAGGGCGCTGAGCGTCCCGTACGCCGCGTCGACGACGAGCAGCAGAGCCAGGAAGCCCGTCGCCCGGCAACCTGCGTACCGGAGTTCCCCGGCCCACTGGTGGTTGTGTGCCTCGGTGCCGGATCTCGCTGTGGAGCGCCATGAGTGGCGTGCCGTGAAACGCCGTCGCATGCGGCCAAGTTAGTCCCGGCGCCCGAAGAGGCCCGGCACCCTGACGCGCCGTTGGCGGTGAGTCTCCCGTTCCTGACGTCTTCCTGATGTCTTCCTGATCTCGCGACGACCCGGCCGACGAGCCTCGGCGCTCACCCTGGGGGGCGAATGCTCGCGCCGGGCGCCGTATACATCGTGTAAGGCAATGGCCGTCAGGCGTCAGGGGGACGCAAATGTCTCGTTCCGAAACACTCAAGGTGCTCAGAGGCGTCGAAGATCGTCCCTCATGAGAGTTGAGGTTCGGTGACGGCACAGGTCATGGCGTGGACGCTGGAAGGCCGCCTGGAGGGCACGGCCCACTGGTACTCGGCCAACGGCACTCCACACCCGCAGCACATCGTCAGCGTCGCTGACACCATCAGCGTCGCCGCGGCGCACCGACTGATGGCCGAGGGCACCGCCCTGCTCTGGACCGGCGACTACCCGTCCGCGCGCCGGCTCCTGGCCGCCGTCGGGCGCCGCGCCGAACGGGCGTCCCAGCCCCGGGCTCAGAGCCCGACCGAGGCGTTCCGCTTCCACCGCCGTGAACAGGCCCGCCGTGCGCGACTGCTGGGCATGCTCCTCGTCCCGTACGACCGCGACTGGACGATCCCCCTGCGCCGAGCGCCCCGGGTCCAGGAGGCGTGCCTCCACGCGCACGGACCGAGCGCGGGGGCAGGAGTGGGCTCGCTGCGGGAACTGCTCGGTGTGATCGGCGCACACGAGTGGCGTACGAAGGGAGTGGAGATCCCGGCGCTCGGGGGCGACCGCATCCACCCGCATTACGGCGTCTTCTCACCTGTGCGAGGCGAGTACGTCGACCTGGTGGCCGAGGCGGAACTTCCGTCGGGGGCCACGGCCTTCGACATCGGCACCGGCACCGGCGTGCTGTCCGTCGTCCTCGCCCGCCGTGGGCTGCGCCATATCGTCGCCACCGACCACGACGTACGCGCCGTGCACTGCGCCCGCGACAACGTCGCCCGTCTCGGACTTGCGACCAGGATCGCCGTACGGCACGCCGACCTCTTCCCGGCGGGCCGGGCCCACCTGATCGTCTGCAACCCGCCCTGGCTCCCGGGCCGTCCCCGCACCCCCCTCGACCAGGCGGTCTACGACCCCGACAGCCGGATGCTGCGCGGTTTCCTGACGGGTCTCCCGCACCATCTGGAGCCGGGCGGCGAGGGCTGGCTGATCCTTTCGGACCTGGCCGAACGGCTCGGACTGCGCGGCCGTACCGAACTCGAGGACGCGATCGCGGCCGCGGGCCTGCGTGTGCTGTCCCGCACGGTCACGAAGCCCCGCCACCCACGCGCGACGGACCCGTCGGACCCCTTGCACCGCGCCCGCTCGGCCGAGACCACGTCGCTGTGGCGCCTCGGGACGGCTGGGACGAGTTGGGGGGGAGGATGGCCGGCTTGGTCGTCGCGGCTACTTCGGGTCGCGGTTGAACCGAGCCGTCGACCAGCGGTAACCGGGCGCGACGAGGGCGACGCATCAGGCGATCGCGGTCCGGCCGTTGTTGCCGATCTCGGTGCCGAGGAGGAGGCCGCGGAGGGTTTCGATGGCGGATCCAGGGCGGTCGCGTCCGTGGACCGGAAGCCGATGGCCACGCCCACGGCGTCACCGTCGCTTGGGATGGACAGCGACAGTGCCATCGTCGATGGGGGTACCCCCTGCTCGAGCGGAGCCGAGAGCGTGGGGAGGGCGACCTCGCGCAGGGTGTCGGCGGCTGACCGGTACGCGCCAGGGTCGGTGAAGCGGAGCCGGATGTGCCCGCCCGGGATGAGCTGCTTGAGCTCCTCGGCGGTGCCTTCGGCGGCGGTCTTGCCGTGGTTGAGGACCGCGATGCGGTCGGCGAGCTCGTCGGCCTCCTCCAGGTACTGGGTGGTGAGGAATAGGGCCGCTCCGTCGGAGACGAGGCCGCGGATGATGCCCCACATGTTGTGGCGGGAACGCGGGTCGAGCCCGGTCGTCGGCTCGTCGAGGAAGATGATCCGGGGGCTGCCGACCAGCGTCATGGCGAGGTCGAGGCGGCGCTTCATGCCGCTGCTCGGCCCGAACGGTGCCGGCAAGATAGGCGGCGTGGTGGCTTCCTTCCCGGGGAACGGTGTCGAGCGGCCCGCCACCGGATCCTCGCGCGCCGGAGGCATTGGCAGGGCTGAGCGAGGTCAGCGGGCGGACTCGACCGCCTCGGCGGGCAGGATCTGCGGCGGCTTCCGGCGGCCTGTCGACTCCGGGCCCATTCGCGCTGCGACGCCGAAGCGAACGAACCGCGCGTGCGGGCCACTGCGCCCGCTGGATTGAGGCGAGGGGCGCTACTCGTCGGCCGTGCCGGCTTGCCCGCTGATGGACTCCTGGTAGACGTCCGCGTAGGTGCGTGAGTCCTTGACCAGGTCGTCGCAGAACGCGGCGACGTCGTCGCCGATGAGTTCCAAGACGCCCTTGCCCGAGGCAACGCCCTCCTCGAAGAAGTCGACGATCCCGGGGAGCAGGGGGCCGTCGGGCAGATCGACCGGTCCGACCTTGAAGAAGTACTTCTCCATCTCCTTGTAGACGATCCGGTAGTCCGGCGGGAGCGCCTTGACCCGAGCCTTGTGCGCCCGCCACTGCTTCTTGCCCTCGATGATGTCCTGGATGCCCATGTCAGCCTCCCAGCCGGCTCAGTTTCCTTGCGACGTTCCTGTTCAACTGCTGGCGCCAGCGGTCGCGATAGGTTCGGGCCCCTTCCCCGCCGGCCAGCGCCGCGCAGAAGCCCCCGATGTCGTCGCCGAGGGCCTCGTGGACGCTCTGCCGGTCCGCCGCCGTCTCTTCGAGCAGACCCAGGGCGGCGTCGAGGATCGGCATCAGGTTGCGGCCGGTGAGGTCCCCGTGGGGGAAGAGGTGGCCCTTGATCTGCTCCCACGCCGCGCGGTGGTCGTCGGGCAGGGCCTCGGCCCGGGCCTCGAACGCCTTCCACTCCCTGGTGAGATCGCTGCCTGAGGAACGTGAACATGGCGGCGACCACGAGCGGTACGACGACGAAGTTCGCCAGGGCGGCCGCCAGGAAGCGGCCGCCGCGGAGGGGCGGAGCGGCTCGGCGGCGGGCACCTGGAGCACCACGGTCAGGTCGGCCTCGGACGCCGCCACGGCGCTGGGCGCCGGGGCGTAAAGAACCCGTACGGATGATCGATCGAATATCGCCGGCCGTGGATCGCATGGGTAGCGTGGCGCGCCGGGCAGTCTTGCGATCAAGGACACGGGGGTGTCGACGATGTCGTTCGATGACGAGTGGGCCGCGGAGAAGGCGGCCGTCGCCATGAGACTGAACAAGGCGGACAGTGCCGGTGGTTCGACTCCAGCGAAGGGATCGGCCGACTATGTGGTCGAGGACGACGACCTCGGCGAGATCGGGCACGCCGCCTACGGGCTGTTCAACGGCTTAGAACCGGCGGGCAAGCACGCGAACACGGCGAGCGAGACTGCGGGAACCAGCCTGAAGGGCGACGGATTCGACTCCGGTGCGGCCCTCACGGAGGTGAACAGGACCTGGGGGACACAGGTCAAGACTCTCCTCCAGGCATGCGCGCACATCTCCAACCACCTTGACTACACCAAGAAGTCGACCAAGGCCGACGACGACTGGATCGCGGCGCAACTACGCATCGTCGGCCCCGTCGTGCCGGGCGGTGAAGGTGCCGTGTCCGCCTCCCAGATCGACAAGTACTTCCGGTAAGGAGCCGCAGCCGTGCCCACTTTCGAGCAGCTCCTCAACGCGAAGCTCGCCCCGATGGACACCGCGGCGACGCAGTGGACCGAGATGATCGCGAAGCTGACGCAACTCAAGACCGACGCGTCGGCCATGAAGACGAAGGCTGACAAGTCCACCTGGCGTGGTGAGAACGCCTCCGTCACCAAGGAGTTCGTCGCCAAGACGGCCAAGGAGTTCGGCGACGCCGTCACCGAGGCCGAGTCCGTACGCGACCTCCTCCAGGACGCCCACACTCTGCTCAAGTCCGCCCAGGACGACCTCAAGACCACGTACGAGAACCCTCCGCCGGGCATCACCATCTACCCGAACGGTGTGCTCAGCCACCGCGTCCACCCTGACCGTCGGTCGAAGGACAGCACCGAACCCGTCGCCACCGAGGCTCAGTTCGAGGCTCTGCGCGGCAAGATTGAAGGCATCCTGACACGCGCGGCCGAGGCCGACGAGCTGTGCGCCTGGGGGCTGCGCGCGCTGGTCAAGAACCACCCCAACGACTTCGGCAGCACCGACATCGGCGGTGTCGCCGAGGCCAAGAAGCTGCGCGAGGAGGAGAAGCAGCAGACCGAGAACGGCCGCGAGGCCGCCAAGCTGTACGCCCGCTGGGAGTACCTCGACGACAAGGAGCGCGAGCGGCTGCTCACGCTGGTCGAGGGCGGCAAGAACTCGCCCGCGTTCTCGGCCGAGCTGATGACGAAGCTCAGCTACAACGGCCGCGACGGCCAGGAAGCCGTCCTGCTGCTGGCCGGCAGCATGGAACACGGTGGCCGAGACGGCTCGCTCTCCGCCACCGACGCCCGCCTCTACAAGGCGTTCTCCGGCAGCCTCGCCACCGCCACCGGCCCCGACTCCCCGCTCGGCTCCCCGGGCGGGATGACCTCGGCCTGGACGGACCGCCTCATCGGTCTCGCCCGCAACGGCAACGACCTGCCGAACCGGCACCCCGGGCAGCTGAGCGGCGGGGCGACGGGACTGAGCACGCTGACGAAGCTGATGGCGGCGGACTCCGGCGACAGCCCGTACGACCCGAAGGACCCGAAGTCCTCCCCGTTCGACAAGGACAAGGACGACCCCGTCTACAGCGAGGCCTTCCTCACGGAGGTCGCCGACATCATCCGCGAATGGGAGACGAACACCGACGACCCGTACGACGGGTACATGAAGAACTGGCAGGGCACGCAGGAGGACCCGATGAAGGGCCTGCTGAACGCCATGAGCCGCAACCCCTCCGCGGCCACCTCGTACTTCGACCCGAACACCACCGACAACCTCAAGTACTTCCTGGACGACCGGAAGTGGCCCGGCGCAGACGTCGAGGGCAAGATGCCCGAGGAGCTGCAGCAGAGCTCGGCCCGCGCCGAGTTCGGTGCGGCGATCGAGGCCGCGGCCACCGGCCGTGCGCCGGGCAGCCCGCTGCACGCCATCCCGGCTCATCACGACGCCGCGGAGGCCGCGATCTTCGAGCGGATGGTCGGCGAGTACGCGAAGGACCTGGAGGGAAACCAGAGCGCCGTACCGGTCTCCCTGCGCCGGCCCATGGCCGACATCGTCGCCGACTACTCCTCGGACGTGCACCAGATCCTGGGCAAGACGCTGGATGGGCCGTCGGAGTTCAACAACCTCGACATCAAGGAGGGCGACCTCACCCGGCTCATCCGGTCCACCGCCGAGGATCCGAAGGCCTTCGCCGTCATCCATCAGTCGCAGAGCACAGTCATCGCCGACGGCCTCGCCCGGTTCCCGGAGGATTCCTTCCGCCAGGAGGACAAGGAGCTGCAGGCCTGGATCAAGCAGTCCTCGTCGGTCCTCGGCCACCTCGACGGCGTGCGCGGTGACGTCATCTACGACATGGGCCAGGCTCAGAAGGACACCAACGGCTGGAACAAGATGATCAACTACCACGCCATCGGCGCGCCCTTCACCATCATCCCCGGCGTCGGGGACGTCATTCAGCGCTCGATCGACGTCGGTACCGCCGCGTACATGAACGACCTGAACGCCCAGGTGGACGCCGATACCCGCAGGGACCTGGCCAAGCACTTCGAGAACGGCGAGAACCAGATGTACGCCATGATGCGAGACGTGGCGAAGCAGCGCGGCCTCACGGACGAGGAGCTGGACGCGACCCCCGGTTGGTACGAGGACGGCCTCCAGGCGACCGCCGAGCAGTGGTACCAGACCGGCATCGGCGACGCCACCAAGAAGATGGGACAGCCGTAGACCATGGACAAGAAGTGGCTGCCTCTGACCATCGTGCTGGGCGTCGCTGGGGCGGCCGTCGTCACGGCGTCGGTCTGGCCCGACGCGGAGAAGCCTCCACCGCCCAAGAGCCTGTGCCACGGGATGCTCGGCCGGGAGACGGCGGAGCTGATCGACGACGGCAAAGGCGGCGAGGTCAGCGCGGAGGAGTGGGAGCGGAAGGGCAAGGGCGACTACGCGGTGTTCAAGGAGTGCAGCGTGCTGCGCGCCAACCCGGACAGCGACCATCCCCGAGGGATCTTCAAACTGATCATCCAGGACACCCGGAGCGCCCCCGGCCGCAAGAAGGACTCCGCCTCCCTCGGCCCCGGCTACACCGGCTGGGCACTCCCCGACCGGGCCGAGGTCGCCCTCCCCGCCGGCTGCGCTGCCCGCATGGGCTCGACCGCCCCGTACATCACCGTCGAACTCCTCGCCCCCTCCCAGGCGGAGGAGAAGAAACTCATCGACCGGGACACCGCGATCCGCAACAGTGCGGCCGTGGTGCGGGAAGCCGCCGCCAACCTCGCCAAGCGGTCCGGCTGCGAAGCGTAGGGGCCGGCCTCAGCGGGCGCCGCCCGCTGGGTTCGGCTGGCTGTTTCGGAGCATGTCCTCGCAGACGTTGGAGGTTTTGAAGCACATGCGGAGCGCGGGAGCCTGGGTGGCGTTCATCGGCGTTGTGCAGGCAGCCGGTGAGTGAGGAGCCGGTCTTCGTCAGGAGCAAGTGGGGGACCAGCCGGTACGTCTACAACCACCGCAACCCGGTCGGACTCGCGCTCATCGTCCTCACGCCGCTCATCGCGCTCGGCGGGCTGTTCGGCATGCAGGCCGAGTCGACGTGGAGTGAGAGCGAACTCCGAGATGCCGTCCGCGAGGGTGTCGCGGACCTGGAAGGCAAGCAGCACTACACGAGTCTGGAGAGCGACCGTGGCTTCCTGATCGCGGACGCGATCCGGGAGAGCGGCATCGGGCCGGGCTACGGCGTCGACACGCACAAGGACGAGGGCGGCGGGTACACCGTCAGCACCGTGGACACGGAAACGGAGTACTGCGTCCGCATCACCCTGACCCTGGACAAACAGCCTCCCGTCGTCCTTCCGGGAGCCGAGGACCAACCGCCCCCCGACCCGGGCATGCTCGCCTTCTACCGCTCCGATGCGGAATCCAGTGAGGGCTCTTGCCGCTGACCTAGGGACCTTTCTTCCAGCCGCTCCCAACCGCTCTATCGACCCGAGGAGACTGCTCGAGTCGCGTACCCCGGGGGCCGTCACCGGTGCGGCGCCCGCCGCTGCGGTACGGCCGTCGGACGTTGAGGAACGGGGGCTGGCCGCGCTGCACGGGTGGGTGCGGGCTCGGCGACGAGGGTCGTGGCGGTGGAGGCGAGTTCGGCGAGCAGGCTTCCATCCACGCCGGCGGACAGGCGGATCGTCCAGGCTGCGTGGTCGAGGTCTTCTCCGCCGTGGGATCGCCCACGGAGGCACAGGACTGACGGCCGATGAGGCATGTCCGGATGTGAGAGAACCCCGTCATTGCAGGCATGCGCGGCGGGCGAAATGATCGAGCCCTTGCCCGCACCGCATCGCGTCGTCATCACAGCCTTCCCTGGAGTGGAACTCCTGGATGTCACCGGTCCGGCCGAGTTGTTCTCGGTGGCCGCACGCATCGGAGGTGCCTGCCGCCGGGGCTACCAGGTGGAGATCGCCACGGCCGACGGTGGTGCGTGCACCACCTCCGCGGGAGTCCGTCTGCTGGCCGATCTGCTGCTGGACGAGGTGGTGGGGCGCGTGGACACCCTGCTGGTGTCCGGTGCGGTCACCCTCACGGAGGGCGGCGGGGCCGAAGCGGTCGGGCCTTTCGTGCGTCCGGTCGTGGTGGGCGCAGGTCGAGTCCGTGGAGTGCCGACGCGGCCGGTGGGTGAGCCGGCAGCGTGCCGAGGGCCCAAGAGTCACCCGATCACCTTCAGTAGCCGCTTGGACAGGCTTCCGAAAGCCCGAGGGAGGCGCTGTGGTCCGGAGGGGAAGAACGCGGCGCAGCTCGTCAGGAAAGTCTCGGGGTCTCCTGACGCATCGGCATGCAGCGCTTCGGTGAAGCAGCGGGCGCGGGCGGCCCATGGGCTCGTCGCGTCTGCGTTCGGCCAAGGGAAAGCGGCAACCACCTGGTCGAGGGCCTCGAGGTCGAGCCTCGGCAGGACCGCGAGGGCCTGGTCCGTCAACTCCCAGCGTGCCTCGTCGTCCAGCAGGTCGGGCTCGCTGGCGTACTCGAGGTGCGGATGGGGCCAGAAACGGCGATCCGCCGTGTCGATCAGGTTCAGCAACTGGGCCAGTGCGACCGAACTCGCTTGCCCATGGCCTGCACCGACTCGTACGCGCTCGGTGTTGCAGGCGATGTGGATGCGGCGGCCCTCGACAGGATAGTTCCAGGAATCGCGCAGCTCCCGGCATCGATCGAGCGCGAGCAGCATCGAGGAGACCGCCGCGTCGGTCCGGCCGGAGGAGAAGTACACGAATCCCTCGGCCGCGCGGAGGAACGAGTCGGCCAGCACGAACGCCTCCCTGCTGGTCTTCCCCCGAGTCAGCATTTCTCTCGCGTGGGCCACCAAGGAGCCACCGTCGTGGATCCGGCCGGTCCGGCAGAGCGCGAGGCCCCTCTCGCGCGTGCCGGCGATCGACTCCAACAGGCGGCCCTCGCCTTCGGTCAGATCGCGCTTCATCCGTTCCGCGTAGTCGGCCGAGATGCCGGCGTCGGCATCCCGGCCGGGCAACGTGGGGCGCGCGATTCCGTGAGCCAGCGCCTCAACCGCTGCCCGCAGCAGATCAGGCGGCAGCGCGGCGTCGATACGAACAGCAGACGGATCCGGCTGTGTCATGGCGAGACAGGCTCCAGACAAGGGTCCGGTGCGACCGGGGTGCGCGCCCTGTGGTGCATTGAAGTGATTTGCTGGCAATCACCGGCAAACGCGTAAATCATGTGGTTCTGTATACCGTGTCCGATCTGATTTCACTTGAGGAGGATGGGTCGTGCGCTTTCTGTTCAAGGACCTGATGATCACCGTGGTGGACGTCGCCGGTCCGCACTGTGGGGGTTGCTCGGTCATCTCGTGCGACCTGCCCACCGTCGATTGCGGTGGCGTCACCTGTGGCATCACGTCGGTGATCCAGCGGGAAGAGTTCGACGCGATGAAGCTCGAGCTGGATCAAGCCCTTCAGATCGTCCGCGCCACAGCCGACGTGGAGTTGCAGACCCGCCTCGCGCCCGAGACGGTCGAAGAGGCCGATGAGCTCGAGCAGAAGCTCACCGCGGCCCTCGAAGCGGTGCGGAATGCGAAGGCGGAGCTCGAGAAGAGCTGAGAGTGCTGCCCAGCGGTCTGAGGACTCGGTGCGTGAACGGCAGAACCGGAGTCGATGTGGGCGAGCCGGCGAGCGAGCGGCGCCTCTACCGGTCGAATCCGCGATACGTCCTGCGGGGACTGGACGATCTCGATCCCTCCCAGCGTCAGGCGGTGGCCGGCTCTTCGTCCCGCCCGACCGTGGCCGGACTACTCCTTCCGGCCGGCGCCGAGCACGGCACGATCAAGGCCGTCAGTCAGTCGATGGCGAGACTGTTCGAGCAACTCGCTGCGCCGTGCTGGTTGCCCTCGCCCACGTGGCCCGCTCTCTCCGCCGAGGAGCTCGGCGACCTCGTCGGCGCCGAGGTGCTCGAAGTCCAGGTCGCAGACCGGTTCGTGACCGGTGTCGAAGCGCTCGCCGAACTGGCCCCCGGCCGGCCCGCCCCACCCGTCGGCCGCCTCGCAGCCCTGTCATCTGACGCGATCGCCTACGCGGAGTCGCTTCACCTCGACGCTCAGGCCGACATCGCCGCGAGGCTGTACGCGTTCCACCGGGTGGCCATCCGCCCCGCGTGGCGCACCACCGAGTACGGCGACGCCTTCCGCACGAGGATGAATCGTGCGATGCCACACGGCCTGGGGAGCGGTCCACGATGGGTCGAGGGCCCGCACCGCCCATGGCGCACCTGCCGGCGCCGTGACGTCCAGGCACGGGCCGGGCAGCCGACTCTCAAGCTCTACATCAGCCCCACCCCGGACCATTTGGCGGACACCGTGGCCGCCGCGGTCCCGCTGCTCGCGGAGGCTCCGGGCGTCATCGGCTGGAAGGTGGCCGACACCGTCGGCGTCATGGTTCGTCCCGACAAGTTCGTGGTCTATCTCGCATCCGAACGGGCACTGCGAGACCTGGCCGGTGAACTTTCGCCGGTCCTGGCCGGAACCGGCGTACACGGCGTTCCGTTCACCTGTGAGAGCGGCCTCGACGGTCTCCTCTCCTGGGGGCTCGACCCCGTGCCATCGCCGGACGGGCCCCATGTACTCGTGGACAGCTGGCGGACCTGGGTCACCGCGCGACTCGCCGGCGGGCTGGTGCAGGCACGGCGTGCCGGGCTGACCGGCCGGCAGGCGCACTCCGCCGCGCTGCAGCGTGCACGAGCCGCGGGGGTCGACCCCTCCACATGGCAACCGACTTCGGAACCCGTCCGCGCGTGTGAAGGGAGCGCCCTGTGAAGGTGACCACCGACAGGCTGGTTCTCCCGGCCGACGTCACATTGGCTCCCATCGAGGACTTCGACTCCGCCGGACTCGCCGGTCTGGATGTCGGCGAGGGAGACTGGCTCGTCACGCGGCTGGGTTCGCGCGCGCGATCCATGGTCGTGTCCCAGGATCTGGCAGAGCTATTCCTGGGCTTTCGCACTCCCCGCACGATCCCCGACGTCATCGGACGGTACGCCGGGGCGCACGCGCTCGACCCGCGTGACGTCCTCGACGCGTCCTGGCCGGTTCTCACGCGATTCCTCCATGCCAAGTGGCTGGTCCATGAGGACTCGTACCTGAGTCGTGAGCTGGCGCCCTGGTACGCACCGGCGACCTCACTCATGGGTCACACGGTCGAGTCCTGCGTGCACATCACCGACGACACGCAGGTCTACCGCGCGCGCACGGCCACAGGCGGGCTCTGCGCCATCAAGGTGGTCGACGCCACGAGCAGCCGCTGTGTCGCCGCGCTGGAGCGGGAAGGACGCATTCTCCAACGCCTGGAGGGCTCCCCGAGCCCCCGCTTTCTGGGGCTGGGCCATGAGGGGGGACGCCGTCTTCTGGCCATGGAATGGTGCGAGGGCGCGGACGTCACCAAAGCAGTCGCTCCCGTCGGCGGTGCCGGCGACTCACGCCAGGCGACGCGCGACGTCCTCGTCGCGGTTCTGTCCGCGTACGCGACCCTGCATGATCGGCAGGTGCTCCACGGCGACGTACACCCGGGAAACCTGCTGGTCGACGCCGAAGGAAGGGTCAGGATCCTCGACTTCGGGCTCGCTCGGCTGCTGGACGAGCCCGACACCCCAACCTGCCGTGGAGGTGCGCCTGAGTATTTCGACCCGGACTACGCCAGAGCCGCACGCGCGGGCGGGCCCCCGCCTTCCGTCACCGCCGAGTCCGAGCAGTACGCGCTGGGAGCCCTCTGCTACCGGGTGGCGGCCGGCCGGGACTACGTGCGCTTCGCCCCTGAGGCGGACCGGTTCCACGAGCAGATCGTGCTGACACCACCCCTGTCGTTTTCCGAGGCGGGTGTCGCCTCGTGGCCGGAGTTGGAGAGCGTGCTCCGCCGGTCGTTGTCCAAGTCCGCGAACGCGCGGTTCCCCTCGGTGACCGCGATGGCCACGGCGGTGTCGTGCGTGAGGATCGATGAGCGACCCGCCAGGCGGTCCGTGCTCCCGGCCATCACCCGCGCGGATCGCCTGATCCAGAGCGTCGGCGAGCTGGTCGACCCGAACCACGGTCTCTTCGCCGCCGGACCCGCGACCGGTCCGCGGGCGACGTTCACGAACGGCGCTGCGGGAATCGCCTACTACCTTCTGCGCCTGGCCCTGCTCGGAGGCGACCCCGCGCCGCTCGCCGCGGCCGACCAGTGGGCGGAGCGCGCCGCGACGTTGGCCCGCGAACCGCGCGGTCTGTACGACGAGAGCGCGGGCGTCGGACGGGACGTCGTCGGCTCCGTTTCTCCCTACCACACCCGTTCAGGTGTCGAATGGGTCCGAGGCATGGTCTCCCACGCCCGTGGCGACACACGGACCCTCGTCGTGGCCGCACGCGCCTACCTCGAGTTCATGGACCGGCCGGACCACGGAGTGGACCCCACCTTCGGAACCCCCAGCCTGCTCGCCGGCTGCTCGCACCTCGTCAGGAGCCTGCGAGAGGCCGATTTCCCGGATGACGCGACGGCGTCCGTGCTCGAGCAACTGACAAGCCGCGGCAACGCGTTCGCCGATCATGTGCATCGGCATGCCCTCCGGGGCGCAAGCGCCGCCCACCGCCCATCTCCCCCGTACACCGGTGCCGCGCACGGGTCGGCCGGGCTGCTGTACACGCTCATGACGTGGTGGCAGGTCGCGAACCGCGACGTGGACGACGATGCCGTGAGGCATCTCGCCGAGCTGGCGAACCTTGGGGTACGCCACGGGCGGGGACTGCGGTGGCCCATGCGAACCGACGAGGCGAAGCCGTCGTACATGAACAGCTGGTGCCACGGATCTCCCGGCCACGCGTACCTGTGGAACGCTGCGCACCGTCTCCTGGGCGACGTCGGCTACCGGGACATCGCCACCGCGGCGGCGTTCGCCACTGTCGACGACCGGGGACCGAACACCTCGCTGTGCTGCGGTCAGGCCGGACACGTCTTCGCCCTGCTGAACATGTACCGCTTCACCCAGGAGCGCGCATGGCTCACGCTCGCCTCCGAACGACTGCACAGCGCTCTCGTCGGCCGGGAGTCCATGCCGCCGGTCGGGTGGAGCCACAGCCTTTTCCGCGGCGATGTCGGGCTGGCCCTTGCGGCGGTCGAGCTCGAATGTCCCGAAGACGCGAGATTCCCGCTCTTCGAATGACGCCCGGTCGTCGCTGATCGTGCGGGTCAGCCCTGTGCCTTGATGTGGTCGAGGACGGCGGTGAAGGCTTCGGTGGGGGAGAAGTCCACGTATTCACAGTCCTCGAGTGCCACGGGGGCGTGCCCGGGCGGCCAGTAGAAGGCCTGGCCCGCTTCGTAGATCTCCTCACCGTCCTTCGTCACCATCTTCAGCCGCCCCTTGAGCATGTAGCCCCAGTGAGGGCAGGCGCAGAGGCCGTCGGGCAGGCCGGTCAGGGCAGGCCTCATATCGGTGCCCTGCGGAAACCGGACGAAGGCCACGGACAGGTCCTCCCCCATCGCTCGCGTACGGAGTTCGACACCTCCGCCTTCGATCACGACCGGTGTGTCATCCCGCGTCGTCGCCGTCATGGCCGTCTCCGTTCGCTGGGGCTACAGGGGGTCCTTCCTCCAGGCTGGCCCTCGCGGCCGGATCGTGCCACGTCGGCGTCGTGGGTCGGTCCGGGCGGCGGTCGGCCCAGGGGCGGGCGCGTTCGAGCTGGGCTGCGAGGCGCAGGAGGGTCGCCTCGTCGCCGACGCGGCCGAGGAAGTGGACGCCGATGGGCAGGCCGGCGCCGGACCAGTACAGGGGTACGGACATGGCGGGGGCGCCGGTGATGTTGGCGACGACGGCGGGGAAGGCGACGAAGGGGGCGCTCCGCTCGGCGGCGCGCAGTGGTTGGTCCTCGGTGGAGGTCATCTCGCCCAGGAGGAGCGGTGGTTGGGCGAGAGTCGGTGTGAGCCAGGTGTCGAAGCGGCCGAGGAACCGGGCGGTGGTGCGGGCGAAGCGCTGGAGTGTGGTGACGGCGAGGAGGTAGTCGCCGCCGGTGAGGCGCAGGCCGTGTTCCCAGTACGCCCGGGTGAGGGGTTCGAGCTCGTCGGGGCGGGGTTCGCGGCCGAGTTCGCGGATCCAGTAGGCGAGGATCCAGGACAAGGTGCCGCCGTATACGGTGCCGATGGCGTCGCCGACGTCCGGTGTGAGGCCGGGCAGTTCGGCTTCGACGAGTTCGTGGCCCAGCCCGGCCAGGAGCCCGAGGGCGTCGTCCAGGGCCGCGAGGCAGTCGGCGTGCACGGGGTGGCCCTCCGCCGGGCGCCTGCTGAACGCGATCCGCAGTCGCCCCGGTTCGCGGCGTACCTGGTCGGCGAACGGTCCCGGCGCGCTCGGGGCCGGGTAGGGGTCGCCCGGCTCGGGCCCGGCGACGGCGTCCAGCAGGGCGGCGCAGTCCCGTACCGAGCGGGTCAGGGCGTGTTCGCAGGCCCAGCCGCCGAAGGCGTCCCCGTAGGCGGCGCCGAGCGGTACCCGGGCGCGGTTGGGTTTGAGGCCGAACAGGCCGCAGCAGGAGGCAGGGAACCGGAGGGAGCCGCCGACGTCGTTGCCGTGTGCCGCGGGGACCATGCGGGCCGCGACGGCGGCCGCGGATCCGCCGCTGGAGCCGCCGGTGGTCCGGGTGGTGTCCCACGGATTGCGGGTCGGCCCGTACAGGACGGACTCGCAGGTCGGGCTCATGCCGAACTCCGATGTGGCGGTCTTGCCGAGGATGACGAGTCCGGCCGCGCGCAGCCTTCGTACGAGCTCCTGGTCGTGCCGTGAGACGTGGTCGCGCAGGAAGACCGATCCCTCGCGGAGGGGGACGCCCTCCTGCTCGGTGACGAGGTCCTTGAGCAGGTACGGGACTCCCGTGAACGGGCCGTCCGGGAGACCGGCCTTGACCTGGTCCAGGGCCCTCTCGAACGCCGGCGTGACGACCGCGTTCAGCTGCGGGTCGAGGGCTTCGACGCGGGTGACGGCCGCCGTGACGAGGTCCTCGGCGGTGGCTTCTCCGGTACGGACGAGCTGCGCCTGGGCGGTGGCGTCGAGGGCGGTCAGGGCTTCCACGTCTCCGGGGCCGAGGGCCGTCATGACCCCTGGCCGATGGCGCGGGAGGCTGCCGCAAGCGCCGCCTCGGCCTCCCTCACGGTCCGGCTGACGATCTCGCCGGCGGGCAGGATCTCGTGCACGAGGGCGGTCGACTGGCCGGTGAACGGAAGGTACTCCTCGCCGCCGCCGGCAAGGATCGCTGCCATCACGCGAGGCACGGTCTCCGCGGGGTCCACCTGTTCGGGGTGCTCGCGCAGGGCGTCCACCAGGGGGGTGCGAAGGCAGCGCGGCACCCCGGCACTGCCCGGGAGGTTGAACGGCGGCAGGATCCGCTCACTGCCCACGGCCTTCACCGTGTCCGAGGCGGCGGACTCGACGATCCGGCTCTTCCACGCCTGCGACACGCTCATCTCCTCCGACGCGAGGAAGCGTGTCCCCATCAGCACACCCTGTGCGCCCAGTGTCAGCGCCGCGGCCAGGCCACGGCCGTCGGCGATTCCGCCGGCCGCGAGGACGGGGACCTCGCCCGCCATGTCGACGACGTCGGGGACCGTCACCATCGTGCCGACGTCCCCGCCCTGCCCGCCGGCCTCGCCGCCCTGCGCGACGATCACATCCGCTCCGGCCCGGAGAGCCTCGTCGGCCTGCCGGCGGCTGGAGACCTGCTGGATCCAGAGGATGCCGGCGTCGTGCGCCCGGGTGATCAGCTCCGGCGGCACCGCCAGGTGGAAGGAGATCGCTTTCGGCCGCTCCTCGATCGTGGCCTGGAACGCCTCCTCGTCGAGAGGGCGGCTCGTGTGATTGATCGCGAACGGCCGGTCGGTCAGCTGCCGCAGCCGGGCCCACTGCTTCCGCAGTTCCGGAAGGGGGCGCACCGCCGTGCCGAGGCTGCCGAGCCCACCGGCCTGGCACACGGCGGCCGCGAGATCGACCTCGTCCCAGGGGCCGAAGGCCGCGCAGACGATGGGGGCGTCGATACCGAGAAGGCGGCATACGGGGGTGGTCAGCATCAGGACCTCCAGGGGGCTCGCGACAGTCCTGCGGCGAGCGGCCATGGCACGTGCTTCTCCGTCTCATCATCCCGCACGCCGCCGTTCCGGGCCTCGTGGAGGAGCCTGCTCATGATCGGCCGGACCCGCCCGCCGCGTGGACCGCACGCCCGCGCGCGCCGGGGAATGGCCGGAGGCCCGCCGGGAACGGCCGCACGCAGTCGCTGTCAGCGGGGTCCGGCCGGTTGCCGGGCGGGGGCGGCCGGGCCCCTTCCCCGCAGTCTGGGCGCCCGGGATCCGACCGCGGCCCGGATCACGACCTTGGGGTTCAGCAGTACCGATGGGGGCGCTGCCCGCATCGCGAAGAGCGCGAGCCGACGGGAGACGTCCGGGTCGGACACGGCTGCCGTGCGGATCGCCCGCTGGAGCGAGTTGGGCGGCCTGGCGAGTGCCTCCCGCCGGCCCACCGCGTCGTACGCGTCGATGAACCGGTGTGCCCGGCGGTAGCCGCGCAGCGCGCGGTGCAGGTCCCCGCCCTGGGCCAAGGGCTCGGCGGTCGCGTCGGCCAGCCAGGCGGCGCTGCGGAACGCCCAGCCGCAGCCCACGGCCGGAACCGGGTCCGATGAGGTGGCGGCATCGCCGATCAGGGCCAGCCCGGGCCGCGGTGTGGGATCTCGGCGTACGCACGGGTAGTCGGTGGTGCCGACGAGGTTCGACACCCGCCGGGCGCCGCCGAGGGAGGGCCCGTCCGGCAGGCCCCCGACGAACCGGTCGAACGCGGCCTGGCGTTCGGCGGTGAACTCGGGCAGCCGGTCCTTCGCCGGGAAGACACCCACCTGGGTGAGCCCGTCGTCGACACGGATGCAGACGGCGACGTCCCGCCCCACGGGCCAGACCTGGCCGTCGCCGGGGCCGTTCATCGTCGCGCCCTCGTAGTAGGTCCAGAACAGGAAGCGCTCGTTCGGGGCGTGGTCCTCGGGGACCTCGGCGAGCCGGGCGACGGTGGAGTGGTGGCCGTCCGCGCCGACGACCAGCCGGGCGCGGAGTTCGGTGCCCGCGGCCTCGCCGTTCGCGGTGACCACCCCCCGTACGCCGCCGGCGTGGTCCTGGAGGAGGTCGACGACGCGGTGTCCCGGCATGAGGTCCACGCCCGGGGTCGCAGCGGCGATCTCCCGCAGCAGTGGGTCCAGCTTGGCGCGGCGCAGGCTGATCGCCGGCGGAACCGCGCCGGCCGGCCGGGGGACGATCCAGCCGTGCTCCGTCCACACGCCGAGTCCGCTCGTCACGGCCGCACCGTGCGTGACCATGGGCTGCCAGAAATCCATGCGCTGCAGGACATCGTGCGCGCCGCCCAGCACGAAGTGGCCGCACAGTGTCTTGTGCGCCCGGGGGCTGCGATGCCGTTCGACGAGTGCCACCCGCAGCCCGGCCCGGCCGTACGCCGTGGCCGCCGTGCAGCCCGCGATGCTCGCGCCGACAATGATCACGTCGTAGTCGTCCATGACTGCCTCCGCCGCTGCGTTCCGTTCCTTCGGTCATGACGCAGCATGCGCGGCCGGGCCGGCCGCGGACATCGGTAGTGGATACCCAACCTTGTGGCGGCGGCCTGCCTACCATGGACAAGGTGACGGTCGACCCCTGCACGCTCGAGGAGCGGGACGGCGAGATCGTGTCGCTGACCCGCTGGTGGCGTGAGGCATGCGTCGGCACCGGACGGCTGGTTCTCGTCGGCGGTGACGCGGGGGCGGGCAAGACCCTCCTGGTCGAGGAGTTCGGCCGGAGGCTGGGTGACGTGCGCCTGCTCCGTGGCAGCTGCGAACCCCTCACCACGCCGCTCGCGCTCGGTCCGCTCCGCGACATGGCCCACCGCCTGTCGCCGCCGCTGCGCCGGGCACTCACCGGCCCGGCCGATCCGGTGGAGGCACGCCGCCTGATGCTCGACGAGCTGCGGGGCGGCGCCGACCCCACCCTCGTGGTGCTCGACGACGCGCACTGGGCCGACGAGGCCACGCTGGACCTGCTGCGATTCCTGGGCCGCCGCATCGAGTCCTGCCCGGCCATGCTCGTCGTGGTCTACCGGCAGGACGAAGTGGGAGCACGTCACCCCCTGCGCGTCCTGGCCGGGGACCTCGCGGCCCTTCCCGTCGTACGCCGACTGACCGTGCCGATGCTGTCCAAGGCGGCCGTGGCACGGCTCGCGGCGGGAACGGACATCGACCCGGCCGAGCTGTACCGCCGCACGGGCGGCAACGCGTTCTTCGTGACCCAGGTCCTGAGTGACGGCCGGGCCGCCGTTCCCCCCACGGTCCGCGACGCGGTGCTCGCCCGCGCAGCCCGCCTGGAGCCCGGTGCGCGAGAGGCGCTCGATGCCCTCGCCTGTCTCGGGACCCGGGCAGCCCCATGGCTGGTGGAGGCGGTTTCGGGCCGGGCGGCCGACGACCTCGACGCCTGCGTGGACCGCGGGCTGGTCGCCGCCGATGACGGTGCGGTCGCGTTCCGGCACGAGCTGGTCCGTGTCGCGGTCATGGAGGCGATCCCGCCGGGGCGCGCGGCGGCCCTGCACCGGCGCGCACTGGCCGTGCTCGGTGCGCGACCGCCCGGCGAAGTGGAACCGGCGCGGCTCGCCGATCACGCGGAGCGTGCCGGCGACCGGGCCGCCGTGCTCGCCTACGCGCCCCTCGCGGCGCAGCGGGCATCCACGCTGGGGGCCCACACGGAGGCCGCGGCACACCTTCGCCGCGCGCTCGACGCCTCGCCGGGCAGGACGGACGCGGACCGAGCCGGGCTTCTGGAGGAACTCGGCCGGCAGTGTCATCTCGCCGACGACCTCGACGGCGCCCTGCGCGCCCGGCAGGAGGCCGTCGAGGCGTGGCGGGAGGTCGGCGACGACCGTCGGCGGGGCGGGGCACTGGTCGGGCTGGCGATCACCGCGGCGCACCTGGCCAGGGAGATCCCGCTCGGCGAGAAGGCCTGCGACGAGGCACTCGCGCTGCTGGCGGGGCAGCCACCGGGGCCCGAGTACGCACTCGCCTGCGCCATCCGCGCGAAGCTCTCCGGAATGGCGTTCCGCAACACCGACGCGGTCGCCTGGGGCGAGCGGCTCCTCGCCACGGCCGGCGAGGGCACCGGACCGGAACGGGCCCTCGCGCTGCTGTCGATCGGCATCGGCCGCGCCCAGGACGGCGACGTGGCCGGCCTCGACCTGATCGGGGAGGGCGTCCGGCTGGCGCGCCAGGCATCCGCGCACGACCAGGCCGGACTCGGCTACTTCTGGCTTCAGCTGATCTGCGTGACCCGCCGCTGGTACCGCGAAGCCGGGCGATGGTACGGGGAGGCGCTCTCCTTCACCGAGGACCACGGGCAGGAGGTCTGGCGCCAGTGGCTGCGTGCCTTCCGGTCGCGGGCGCTGCTCGACCAGGGCCGGTGGGACGAGGCCGAGGCGCTCGCCTCGGAGGTGCTGCGCACGGCGGGCGTGGACGACGGGCGCAGGATGATCGCCATGGTGGTGCTGGGCCGGCTGCGCGCGCGCCGGGGTGACTCCGATCCCCGTCCCCTGCTGACCCGGGTGCGTTCGGTCATGGTCGCCGCCGAGCCGGTGGTCGGCTGGATCATCGGCTCCACTCCGGCGCTGGCGGAAGCCGCGGCCTACACCGGCGACCTCGATCAGGTACGCACGGTGGTCACGCCCGCCCTGGCCGATGCCGCGGCGCAGGGCGAGCCGTGGTTCCTGGGCGAACTGGCCTACTGGCTCTCGCGCGCCGACGGACCGGCCGCAGTCCCGGCGCGGGCCGCGGAACCGTACCGGCTCCAGCTGTCGGGCCGCCCCCGCGAGTCCGCAGAGCACTGGCAGGAGATCGGCTGCCCCTACGAGGCCGCGCTCGTGCTCGCCGACACCCCGGACGAGGGGATGCTGCGCGAGGCACTCGCGGCCTTCGACCGCCTGGGAGCACGGCCGATGCGCGACATCACAGCCCGCCGCCTGCGCCGGCTCGGGGTGCGCGACATCCCCAGACGCCCGTCCCGCGCTGCCGGCCCGGACGGACTGAGCACCCGCGAGCAGGAGGTGCTCGCCCTCCTGGCCGACGGACTCCGCAACGCCGAGATCGCCGACGGGCTGTTCCTGTCGCGACGCACCGTGGAGCACCACGTCGCCGCCGTGCTGCGCAAGCTCGGGATGGCGAACCGGTCGGAAGCCGCTCGCTACGCCCGGCGAAACGACGTGACCGCGCGGCGGCCTGCCGTGCCCCCGTCCTCCCGGACACCCTGACCGGGCGGCTGGCGTCATCCTTCACCCCGCGACGCCGGGCCGGGAACGCGGCGCCACGACGCTTGTGCCATTCAGCGAAGTCGCGCGCGGGTTGGGTGAAGCCGCTGGGTCGCGGCGTCAGAGTGCACCCTGAGCGGCGCGCGGAGCATGCCGCGCTGTGCCGGAAGCGCGGCCCCGACGGCGGTGATCCCGTGCACGTCGGGATGCGGCTCGCGCCGGGTGGTGGTCAGCCGCGTACGGGCGACACCACGCGAAGCCGGTGAGTCCCGCCGCCGGGGCCGGCGGAGGAGTCGGTTCCGCGTGGGGCTGGCGCGGGTGTGGGCCAACTCCGCTGTTCCGGGGCCGAGTTGATGCGTTTTGACCTATGTTCTAGGGGCCCGCAGCGGTTCACCGTTCGCCCAGGAGGTCCGATTGCAACCCAGACGCATCCGCGCCCTTGCCGGAGCATTCCGCCGCTCCCCTCTGCTCATCGCCTTCGCCCTCGGTTCGCTGCTCGTCGGGCTCACCCCCTGGCTGGGAGTGGCGAGCACGGGGCCGGGCGGCCACCGCCCGACCCCGCCACCGCCTTCCGCGCCCTTCGACCAGCAGACCGCGCAGCAGTCACCGCACCACGGCGTCGCCCCGGCGAACGCCATGGAGCCGACGGCCCCCGTGCTCGACCGGACCGGATGGACGGCCACGGCGAGCGACGAGGAGACCGTCAGGGAGAACGGCCGCGCGGCCAACGTCCTCGACGGCAACACGGCCACCCTCTGGCACAGCAGGTGGTCCGGGACCCCGGCCCCGCTGCCGCACAGCATCACCATCGACATGCACCGCACGACGGTGGTCTCGGCGCTCGTCTACCGGCCCCGCACCGACAAGGCCAACGGGCGCGTCGGCGAGTACGGCATCAGCGTGAGCGCCGACGGCCGGAACTGGGGCA
Source organism: Streptomyces sp. NPDC085481 (assembly GCF_044541845.1). Lineage (NCBI taxonomy): Bacteria > Bacillati > Actinomycetota > Actinomycetes > Kitasatosporales > Streptomycetaceae > Streptomyces > Streptomyces sp. NPDC085481. Next base: position 71,640 of record NZ_JBITTJ010000012.1, on the reverse strand, counting down.
GTCCGGTCGCCACCGGCACCCTCGCGGACGACGCCGGCGCCAAGACCCTCGGATTCGCCCCGCAGGGCGCGCGGTTCGTCCGGCTCACCGCCGTCACCGAGGCCGGCAACCGCGGCCCGTGGAGCTCTGCCGCGGAACTCGACCTGCTCGGCGATCCCGGAACCCCGGCGGCCACCGTCGACCTGCCCCGGACCGGATGGACGGCCACGGCGAGCGACGAGGAGACCGCCAGGGAGAACGGCCGCGCGGCCAACGTCCTCGACGGCGACGCCGCCACCCTCTGGCACAGCAGGTGGTCCGGAACCCCGGCCCCGCTGCCGCACAGCATCACCATCGACATGCACCGCACGACGGCCGTCTCCGCCCTGGTCTACCAGCCCCGCAAGGACAGCCCCAACGGGCGCGCAGGCACGTACACCATCACCACCAGCAGCAACGGCACGACCTTCGGCGCACCGGTCTCCTCGGGCACCTGGCGCGACGACGACACCGTCAAGACCGCCACGTTCACCCGCACCGACAACACCCGCTACATACGCCTGACCGTGACACGCGAGGCCGGCAACCGCGGGCCCTGGACCTCCGCCGCCGAGATACGCCTGAGCGGACCGGCCGGCCCCGCCGTCCACGGCTCCTGGAGCCGGATCACCGGCTTCCCCCTGGTGCCGGTGGCCACCGCCGTCCTGCCGGGCGACAAGCTCCTGGCCTGGTCGGCGTACGCGGTCGACCGCTTCGGCGGCAGCAACGGCTACACCCAGACCGCGATCCTGGACCTGAAGACGGGCAAGGTCACCCAGCGCCGCATCGACAACACCGGCCACGACATGTTCTGCCCGGGCATAGCGATGCTCGCCGACGGCCGGGTCCTGGTCACCGGCGGCAGCAACGCCGAGAAGGCGAGCGTCTACGACCCGGCCACCGATGCCTGGTCCGAGTCCACCAGCATGAACATCGCCCGGGGCTACCAGGCCATGACCCTGCTCTCCACCGGCGAGGCCTTCGTCCTCGGCGGATCCTGGAGCGGAGCCACGGGCGACAAGGCCGGCGAGGTCTGGTCCCCGGACACCCGCACCTGGCGCAAGCTCCCCGGCGTCCTCGCCGCCCCGGCACTGACGGCCGACCCCGCAGGCGCCTACCGCGCCGACAACCACATGTGGCTGTACGCCACCTCGGGCGGCAAGGTGCTCCAGCTGGGCCCGAGCAAGCAGATGAACTGGATCACGACCGGGGGGAACGGGAGCATCACTTCCGCCGGCACCCGGGCGGACAGCCCCGACGCCATGACCGGCAACGCCGTCGCGTACGACATCGGCAAGCTGCTCACCCTGGGCGGCTCGCCCGCGTACGAGAAGACGCCCGCCACCCGGCGCGCGTACACGGTGAGCATCGACGGCAACCGGGTGCAGGCCGCGCGTACGGGCGACATGGGCCACGCCCGCGCCTTCGGCAACAGCGTCGTCCTGCCCGACGGCAAGGTCGCCGTGTTCGGCGGGCAGGCCTACCCCGTGCCGTTCAGCGACGCCACGTCGGTGCTGACCCCCGAGCTGTGGGACCCGGCGACCGGACGCTTCACTCCGCTCGCCACCATGGCCATCCCGCGCAACTACCACAGCGTGGCCAACCTGCTGCCCGACGGACGGATCTTCTCCGGCGGCGGCGGCCTGTGCGGTGACTGCGCCACCAACCACGCCGACGGAGCCGTGTTCACACCGCCGTACCTGCTCAACGCCGACGGCTCGCCCAAGCCGCGTCCCGTCATCACCGGCGGCGTACCGCCGCAGGCCGCCGCCGGCACCTCGCTCACCGTCGGCACCGAGGGGCCGGTGGCCTCCTTCGTCCTGATGCGGGCCTCGGCCGCGACCCACTCCACGGACAACGACCAGCGGCGGGTCCCGCTGGTGTCAACGGCCGCGGGGACCGGCACGTACACGGTGTCCATCCCGGCCGACAAGGGCGTGGTCCTGCCGGGCACCTACATGCTCTTCGCACTGGACGCCCAAGGCGTGCCGAGCATCGCCCGGTTCCTCACCGTCTCCTGACGGCACGACGGCCCCTGGCCCTCCTGGGGGCCAGGGGGTCGCAGGTCCACCCGCACCAGCGGACGGGGACCGCGGGTGCGGTGTCAGTCCGCTGAGCTATCGTTCCCGCGACCGCACACCGACCGTAGGGATCACGAGAATTGACCGGCCTGTCTGCCTTCCCGCTGCCCTTCGGGGCTGTAGGGGCGTACGGACGTCGGACCGCGGACGCCCCGTGTATCGCGGGCGTATCGAAAAGCGCATACGCCGCTGCAACGGCTCCCCGTGTCCCATGGGGGCGTGAAACACCACGCATCCCTGTCAGAACCGTCAGCTCCGTCAGAATCGTCAGAACAGCCGGCGCCGCCCGGCCGCACGCGCAGGATCGTGCTTCTCGGCCTGGCGATCCCCGGCCTGGCGAGCGCCCTGTTCGTCGTGCGCGGGCCGCTCATGATGGCCGCTCCGAAGTGCAAGGCCGGGCGGTGGCACGGCTGCTTCGACACGTTCAACGGGGTCGTGCTCATGACGTTGGTCGCGCTGCCGTTGGCCGTTCTGGTCGTGTGGGCGCTGGCGCGCCGTCGGCGGGCAGCCGACCGGGCAGCGGCGTGGCGGATGTCGCTGGCCGAGGTGGGCATGGTCCATGGAACGGTGCCGTTCCTGTGGATGACCATGATGCCGGGCGCCGGAGCCGGCGTCGTCCCCGCCCGAGTGAGCCTGGTACCGCTGCGGGACCTGGTCACGATGGGGCCGCTCGGGATCGCCGGCAATCTGCTGGTCTTCGCGTCGCTGGGGTTCTTCGCCCCGATGCGGTTCGCCGCGCTGGCGTCCGCGCCGCGGATCCTGGCCCTCGGGGCGGGCTGCTCGGTCCTGGTCGAGACCGTGCAGTACGTGCTGCAGCTCGACCGGGTGTCCTCCGTGGACGACGTCCTGGTCAACGCCGCCGGCGCCGTGCTGGCCGGACTGGCGTCGCGCCGCTGGTGGCGCACCGCGGCGGAGACGCCGTCGGACCGGCCTCGCCCCACGCCGGCAGCGGCCGGTGCCGGCACCGGCTGAGCCGCGTGTCCGGTGTGCCCAGGTCGTCGCATACGTCGGCGATACGTTCTGCTGCTTAGGCTTCAGCCATGCGCGTACTGATCGTGGAGGACGAGCCCTACCTGGCCGAAGCCGTCCGTGACGGCCTGCGGCTCGAGGCGATCGCCGCCGACATCGCCGGCGACGGCGACTCCGCCCTGGAACTGCTCAGCGTCCACTCCTACGACCTCGCGGTCCTCGACCGAGACATCCCCGGCCCCTCCGGCGACGAGGTCGCCCGGCGCATCGTCGCCTCCGGCAGCGGCATCCCGATCCTCATGCTGACGGCTGCCGACCGGATCGACGACAAGGCCTCCGGGTTCGAGCTGGGCGCCGACGACTACCTCACGAAGCCGTTCGAGCTGCGGGAGCTCGTCCTGCGGCTGAGGGCGCTCGATCGCAGACGCGGGTACGCGCGGCCCCCGGTCCGCGAGATCGCGGGCCTGCGGCTCGACCCCTTCCGCCGGGAGGTCTTCCGCGACGGACGCTACGTCGCGCTCACCCGCAAACAGTTCGCCGTGCTGGAAGTCCTCGTCGCCGCCGATGGCGGGGTCGTCAGCTCCGAAGAGCTGCTCGAACGGGCCTGGGACGAGAACGCCGACCCCCTGACCAATGCCGTACGCATCACCGTCTCCGCACTGCGCAAACGGCTCGGCGAACCATGGGTCATCGCCACGGTGCCGGGCGTCGGCTACCGCATCGACACCGGCCCCGGCACCACCACCCCCGGCACCTCCGGTCCCGGCACCGCACCCACCGGCACCACGCCCCCCGGCAGTACGCGTGGATAGACGCCCAGGGCTCAGCGCCCGGCTGAAACTCACCCTCAGCTACGCCGGATTCCTCGCCGTCGCCGGCGCACTCCTGCTGGCCGTGGTGTGGGTGTTCCTGCTGCGCTACGTACCCGACAACCCCCAGGGTCTTCTCGGGATCTCGCCCAACCGCTATCTCCTCGTGCACACCTTCGCCCCCGCCGCGGCCGTGGCGATGGTCTTCCTGCTCGTGTTCGGCCTCGCCGGGGGATGGATCCTCGCCGGCCGCATGCTCGCCCCCCTCACACAGATCAGGGAGGCGGCACGGATGGCCGGGAACGGGGCGCTGTCCCACCGGATCCGCATGAAGGGCCGCCAGGACGAATTCCGTGAACTCTCCGACGCGTTCGACTCGATGCTCGAACAGCTCGAGTCCCACGTCGCCGAGCAGCAGAGGTTCGCCGCGAACGCGTCCCACGAACTGCGCACCCCGCTGGCGATCACCCGGACGCTCCTCGACGTCGCCCGCAAGGACCCCACGCGGGACCGGGGGGAACTCGTCGAGCGCCTGTACGAGGTCAACACGCGCGCGATCGACCTCACCGAGGCCCTCCTGCTGCTCGGCCGAGGCGACCGCGGACACTTCACGCGCGCGAGCGTCGACCTCTCCCTCGTCGCCGAAGAAGCCGCCGAAACGCTGCTTCCCCTCGCCGAACAGCGCCGGATCACACTCGACGTCACCGGCGGGGCGGCCCGGACGAGCGGCTCCGCGGAGCTCCTGCTGCGGATGGTGACCAACCTCGTGCAGAACGCCATCGTCCACAACCTCCCCACCGGCGGCACCGTGGCCGTCCACACCGAGGCGCACGGCGACACGAGCGTGCTGCGGGTCGAGAACACGGGCCGCCCGCTCCCACCGGAACTGGTGCCGACCCTCACGGAACCCTTCCAGCGCGGAACGGAACGCGTGCGCACCGACGAGCACGCCGGCGTCGGCCTCGGCCTGGCCATCGTGCACAGCGTCGTCCGCGCCCACGAGGGGACCCTCGACCTCGTCGCCCGCCCCGCCGGCGGTCTCCTCGTCACCGTCCGGCTACCCGGCACGCCTCAGGCCAGGCCGACGGGGCTCGAACCTCGCCTCGGCCCTGGAGGCTGAGGCGAGGTCGGGACCGCCGACAACGGTCAGCGCGGCAGCGTCACTTGCCGTACCACGCGTTGTGGACGGTCAGCGTCGACGTGTTGCCCTGCTTGTCCGTGACCACGGCGGAGAGCGAGATGCCGTCGTCCTTCGCGGGATTCTTCAGGGAGATCCTGCCGCTGTTGACCGGCACGAGCTGCCAGGTCTTCCCGTTGTCGTAACTCACCGACACCTTCAGCGACTTGAGGTTTCCCCCGGCCGCGGAGCCCTGCACGGTCACCGGGACGGTGACCGGCTGGTTCTCCGGGGCGCGTGAGGCGAGGTCGACGGGGGCCGCGAAGCGGACCGTCGAGACCGGCAGGGCCGTGGTGGCCGTGACCTGTCGCGAACGGAACGTGAAGCCGGCGTCGACGCGGGTGGAGGCCGCGGCGGTGTTCGCCGGGCGTTCCACGGAGGTGACCAGCCGGTATTCGGCGTCGCCTGCGTGGGCGGCACCGATCGTGAAGGGCTGCGAGCCGGTCAGCGGGTCGTCGTTCTGGCCGATCTTGACGCCGTCGCGGTACAGCGTCGACGTGGCCGAGGTGTACGGCGTGCGCCCGGGGTGGCCCTGGCCGTCGGCGAGCAGGGGCAGGGAGCCGATGAGCTGCTGCTCGCCCGTCGCCGGGTCGGGAGCGGTGCGGAAGACGCCCATCCGCTCGCCCAGGAGCGGGCCGAGGACGCCCGTGTTGAACGTCTCCCGGTACGTCCTGCCGGCCTCGTAGCGCTTCGGCCGGACCATCTCCCAGCTTCCCTCCCAGGCCGGGTAGCCCCACTCGTCGGGTTCGCCGGTCTGGTCGAGCCTGGTGAGCCACTCGACGCCGTCGGCGGTGGAGACGAGGAAGGTGCGCGTGCCCGGCGCCGCCTGCGGGGCGGAGAATCCGTTGCCCTCCGGCGCGCCCGGGAGATGGGCGAACGGGGAGGTGAGAACGGACTTGCCGGGCGCGGAGGCACCGAGACCGACCTTGAGGGTGGCCAGCTCGTTCGCCTTCACGTGCTTGGTGTAGCCGGTCGCGATCCTGCTCGCCTTGCCGCCGAAGGCCACCGAGTACTGGGTCGTGGCGTCCTTGAGGAAGTGTGCGTCCCAGGTCTGCAGGAGCGAGCCGTCGGTGACGGCCGGACCCATGTGGGCGGTGCGGAAGCCGGTGAAGCCCCTGAGGACCCAGCCGTTGCCGACGCGGCCGGTCTCGGTGGCGACCTCGTAGTACGTGCCCGCGTAGTCCGCCCGGTCGAGGCCGGGCACGGTGAGGTCCACCGGCTTGGTGGTACGGGCGTCGGCGGTGACCGTGGTGTCGCCGGAGACGTCCAGCTTCGGCTGGGCGATCCAGTCGGTGCCCTTGGCGTAGTCCGACGGGTCCTGGTAGACGGCCGTGTTGAGGGTGTACGAGCCCTTGGGCACCCGGATCGTGTGGCTGCCCGGCTCGTTGTCGATGCGGGTCGCGAAGCCGGCGGCCGGGCCGCCGACGCCCATCAGGGTGCTGGAGAAGTTCCGGGCGTCCGCGCCGTCGCGGTCGACGGTCCTCAGCGTGACGTCGTACGACTCCGCCTCACGGACGGCCACGGCGGCCGTGCGGACCGACTGGCCCGCGGCGGTGGCGGTGACGTAGCCCGAGTAGGTGCCGTCGGCGTCGCCGATCCTGGTGTCGGCCACGAGGTCGACCTCGGCCCTGCCGCCGGCGGGCACGGTCACCTTCGAGGCGCCGAGCGTGAAGAACCCGGCCGGGGCCGGCTCGCCCTTCGGGTCCAGGGTGGACACCGTCAGGTCGAGGGTGACGTCGGTGGTCCCGAGGTTGCGGTAGGCGACCTTCCGGGTGAGGGACTGGTCGTCGGCGTGCGGCCACCGGGCCGTACCGAAGTTCAGCGAGACCGGATCGGCGATCACGCTCTGGGCCAGTGCCTTGTCGATCTGGACGCGGCCCGAGCCCTGCTGGAAGGCGGTGTAGTCGCCGCCCTTGGTGGAGGCGGTCAGCGCGCCCTTGAGCTCGGCGGACTTCCACTCCGGATGCCGCTGCTTCAGGATCGCCGCCGCGCCCGCGACGTGCGGGGTGGCCATCGAGGTGCCGTCGATCTGCAGGTACCCCGGTGCGGGGTGCGGGGTGCCGGGGCGCGTGTCGAGGGCGCTGCCGGGGGCGGCGGCCGCCGCGATGGCGACGCCGGGCGCGGTCACGTCCGGCTTGACGGCGCCGTCGCCGACCCGCGGGCCGATGCTGGAGAAGGCCGCGAGCCGGTCCTCCTTGTCGACGGCGCCGACGGTCAGCGCGGCGTCCGCGGTGCCCGGCGAGCCCACCGTCGAGTCGCCGCCCTCGCCCTCGTTGCCCGCCGCGACGGCGAACAGGATCCCCTTCTCGGCGGACAGCCTGTCGACCGTGGCTTCCAGCGGGTCGACGCCGGGGCTGTCGGGGCCGCCGAGGCTGAGGTTGACCACGTCCGCGCCTTCGGCGGCGGCCCACTCCATGCCCGCGATGACGGCGGAGTCGTCACCGTAGCCCGCGTCGTCGAGGACCTTTCCGCTGATCACCTTGGCGCCCGGGGCGACGCCCTTGTACCGGCCACCGGACGCGGCGCCGGTTCCCGCGGCGATCGACGCGACGTGGGTGCCGTGTCCGACGCGGTCCACGGTGTCGGGGGAGGCGGAGAAGTTCTTCTCGGCAACGACCTGGGGCCCGAGGTCCTCGTGGGTCCTGTCGACGCCGGTGTCGAGGACGGCGATCTTGACGCCCGTGCCGTCGTACCCGGACTCCCACGCCTTGTCGGCGCCGATCTGCCGGACGCTGCGGTCCAGGCTCGCCGTGCGCACTCCGTCCAGCCAGACCTTGCCGATGCCGGAGGCGGTGGCGCGCAGTCCACTGCGCTGCCGGTCGGTCAGCGCCTCCCACACCCTGGCGACGTCGTCCTGGGACGTACGGATGGCGTCGGCGTCGAGGGTCGGGAACGTGCGCCGCAGCCGGGTGTCGCCGGCCGAACGCACCTCGGCCCGCGCGGCACCGGCACCCCCTTCGTACTGCACGATGAGATTGAGCCCGGCTCGATGGCTCCTGCGCAGGTGCGCGTCGGTGAGCACGCCGAGGTCGAACAGCCGCTGGTCGAGCCTGCCGTCGGCGACGAGGCGCTGCGCGTCGCCGGGCACCACCAGCGTGTGCTCCCCGACCCGCTGCACCTGTACGGGTATGTGTTCACGGCCCTCGGCGGACTCGAAGCCCACCATCCGGCCCTTGGCGTCCACCACCACGCGGTCGCCCGTGACGAGCGGGATCCGCTGGTTGCCGTCGACGTGTCTGATGTCCGGTGTGGCCGTCGCGTTCGCGGTGATCGCCGTCGCGGGGCCGGTCATGCCTGCCACCAGCGCGACCGATGTGGCCGCGGCGATGGTGAAGGCGTGTGCTCTGTGCACGTGTGCGCGCAAGTCTCCCCCAGGAGCTCGGGATGAGGTCGTGTGGTCGGTACCGGCCGGGGCGCAGCGTCGCCCGATTCCGGTCAGCGCAGTATGTGAGGTGATCAACGGCGGGGCGGGCGTGGGGGATTGAGCTGCGTGGTTTCCAGCCATCCGGACGGCCGCGAGTGGGATGGGGCCACGACGGCTCCGTGACGGCTCTGTGACACCCGGGCGATCCTTGTGCGACACCGGCGCCCACCGCCCCTCCGGATCGCAGGCCCCGCACGGATTCCGGGGACGGCGCCCCCGCGGTCGGAGCGTGTCCTTCCCATTGGCCGTATCCGCATCCGTACGGAAGCCGCCCGCGGGGCTCGGAGAAACGGGGAAGACCCCGACCGCATCAGTGGTCGGGGCCTGCCCCACGAGGGGCTCATGTCGCACGGACGTCTGCGGCTCCGCGGCCGGTGCGAGGTCGCCCGGGGCCCCGGGGCTCCCGCGCGATGCCTACCTCAGGGCCGACGCACCGCGATGCCGAGGGAGAGCGCACCCAGGGACTTCGGGGCGCCCTCCTCGTAGAAGACGTCCAGCTCGGTGATGGTGAAGCCGGCGGTGGTGAGCAGGCCGACGATGGGACGGGTGAGGTGACAGCCGTCGAGGAGGCGCTGCTGCAGCGGGTCGAGGCGGCGTTGCCAGCGGCGTACCCGTTCGTCCGGGGCCAGTCCGTGCTCGACGAAGTGCAGGGCTCCGCCGGGCCTGAGGACGCGTCGTACCTCGCGGAGCGCGGCGTCGGCGTCCGGGATGGTGCAGAGGGTCCAGGTGGACAGCGCGGTGTCGAAGCTCTCGTCGGGGAAGGGGAGCGACTGGCCGTCGAGGCCGGAGCGCTCGACCGGGGTGGTGGTCGCGGCGATGCGCTTCGCGGCCAGTCGCCAGCCCACGTCCGAGGGTTCGACGGCGGCGACCCGCCTGACGGCCGGTGGGTAGAAGGGGACGTTGTGCCCGGAGCCGAACCCGATCTCCAGCACCTCGCCTTCCAGGCCCGCGCAGACGCGCCGCCGCAGATCCCTGGCCTGGTCCGCGCCGCAGGCGACGTCGACGATCCGCGGGACGATCTGCTTGGCGTAGAAACCCATGGCGGCCTTCCGCGAGCTCATGACCGGGTCGTCGGTTGCTGCCCAGTCCACCACACGAGATCGGCCCGTGACGGAGACTGCTCCGTGTGACGAGGGAAAACGTGAGTGGACGTACGACAGTGGTCGCGATCCGGCAGGGGAGGCTGCGGGGTGTGGCGGACGGCCCGGTGTCCGCCTTCCGCGGGATCCCGTACGCGGCCTCGCCCGTGGGACGGCTGCGGTTCCGGCCGCCGGTGGCGCATCCCGGGTGGGGAGGGGTGCGGGACGCGGCGGAGGCGGGGCCGGCCGTGCCTCAGGCGGCCTCGCGGCTCGCGGCGGTCATGGGGGAGCGGGAGGCGGACTGGGACGAGGACGGCTGTCTCCGGCTGAACGTCTGGACGCCGGGTGACGCCATAGGCGGGCGCCGGCCCCGGGCGGTTCTGGTCTGGTATCACGGCGGCGGCTTCACCAGTGGCTCCGGCGGGTGGGACTGGTACGACGGTGCTCGCCTGGCCGCCGCCGGGGACATCGTGGTGCTGACCGCCAACTACCGTGTAGGCGCGCTGGGTTACCTGCGGCTGCCGGAGGTGGGGGCGGACACCCAGGCGGCGTTCGGCGCGGGCGTCGAGACCCTCGCGGACGCCTGCGCCGCCCTCGGGACGCCGGCCCACGTCTACCGCTTCACCCGTATCTCGACCGCGGTTCCGGGACTCGGCGCACCGCACTGCTCCGACCTCCCGTTCGCGTTCGACAACCTCGACGCCTACGCCTCGGCGCCGATGCTCGGCCCGGTCGGCACCGGCGACCGGGCCCTCGCCCGCTCGTTCAGCGGAGCGCTGGCGGCCTTCACCGCCACGGGGGACCCGGGCTGGCCCGCGTACCGGCCCGACCCGGACCCGTACGTCCACCGGTTCGGTACGGCCCCGGACGCCGAGCGGGGGGTTGGGCCGACGGGCTGAGGCGCGGGCGCGGGACGCGTGTCCCCGGGCCGCGGTTCCGTGACGACGATCACCCTTGTTTTCGGGGTTCGGTGTCAACCGGAGGCCCCGCGGCGGGCGTATGCGGGGTGAAGCCAGGAGATCCGGGAGTTGCTGTTGACCGTCGAGGAGTTCGAAGAGTTCTACGCCCAAGCGGTGACCCGGCTCACGGGCCAGCTGTACGTGATGCTCGGCGACCTGCACGAGGCGCAGGACGTCGTACAGGAGGCCTTCGTCAAGGGCTGGAGCCGCAGACGGCAGCTGGACCGTGACGGGCAGCCGGAGGCGTGGATCCGTACGGTCGCCTGGCGGCTCGCGGTGAGCCGCTGGCGGTTCCGGCGGCGGACGTCCGAGGCGTGGCGGCGCGGGGGAGCCCCGCCCGCGGTCGAGGGCCCCGAGCCGGACCACCTGGTGCTCGTCGACGCCCTACGCGAACTGCCGCCCCAGCAGCGCCGGACCCTCGCCCTCTACTACCTGTGCGACCTCAGCGTGGAACAGGTCGCCGGCGAGACCGGTCTGTCGAGCGGCACCGTCAAGACCCATCTGTCCCGCGGCCGCGCGGCGCTCGCCGACCGGATCCAGGACCCGCGTATCGAGGAGGCACCCGGTGACTGAGCCCCACGACCCGCTCCGGTCGCTGTTCCAGGAAGCGGCCGCCGCCGGTCGGTCGCGCGCCACCCATCCGCCCGTCGCCGACATCAGCGAGCGGGGCCGGCGAGCGCAGCGCCGGCGCCTCGCCGTGTTCGCCGCGGGTGCCTGTCTCGTCCTCGGCGGCGGGAGCACGGCCCTCGCGACCCTCCTGCCGGGAGGCTCGCAACCCGTCCTGCCGGCCACGAGCCCCTCGGTCGGCGGGCCGTCGCCCATGAACACGACCCGGCCGCCGAAGACGGACGTGCCCTTCCCCGGCGTGCGGACGAGCCCGCCGATCGGCGCGACGACCAGCCCACCGACCGGTGAGCACGGCTCGGCTCCGCCGCAGGGTACGCCGACGTCGACCCGGTCGACCGACCGCTAGGACCTGGAGGACCTGTCCGGCGGCCGATCGCCAGGAGCCGACCCCGAGGGGTGTCTCGCCGATCAGGCCAGGCTCGCGGCGTGATCGACGAGACACGCCCTAACCCCCTCACCACCCCTAACGCCCCCCTAGGCCCGCCTCCAGGCCGCTTCGCAGCGTCACCGCGCGCCCCCGATGTGATCCCGCACGCCCTCGCTACGCCCGGAAAGTCTCAGATGCCCTTCATATCCCACGACACGCGTGACGCCGTGTCATCCGAGTCCCGCGCCCCCGGCCCCATCGCCGCACCCTCCGCCACCCCCTCCGCCGCACCCGCCACCCCGCTCCGTCGCCTCCGCCTGAACGGCGCCGACCGCGACGTCCTGTGGCTGTACCTCTGCACCCGGCTCGCGGTTCTCCTCGCGGCCTACTGCACCCGCTGGCTCTTCCCCGCCGACCCCCGGACCCACGACGCCGGGCCCGTCCTCGCCGTCTTCGAGCGGTGGGACTGGAACCACTACCTGCACATAGCCCGCGACGGCTACTTCCCCGCCGATTCCGGCGCGTGGCCGCAGCCGTGGGACAACAGGGAGGCCTTCTTCCCCGGCTTCCCCCTCGTGCTGCGCGCCGTCCACACCGTGATGCCGGACTGGACCGCCGCGGGCCTGCTCATCTCGCTCGTCGCCGGTGCCGTCGCCGTCGTGGCCCTGGCCCGTATCGCCCGGCTCCGCCTGGGGCACGCGGAGGGCGGCCGACGGACCGTGCTGCTCATGCTGCTCTCGCCGTGCGCGGTCTTCCTGGCCGTCGGCTACACCGAGGCGCTCTTCCTCGCCTTCGCCCTTCCCGCCTGGCTGGCCGCGATGCGCCGCGACTGGCCGGTCGCCGCGCTCCTGACCGCCTGCGCCACCACCGTACGCGTCAGCGGTCTCTTCCTCGCCGCCGCCCTCGCCGTCCACTTCGTCCTGACCGCCCGCGAGCGCGGGGACCGGCGCCGGCTGCCCTGGCTCGCCCTGCCCGCGCTGCCGCCGCTGGTCTACAGCTGGTACCTGCGCGCTCGGACCGGCGACTGGATGGCGTGGAAACACGCCCAGGAGCGGGGCTGGTACCGCGACTTCCACGCCCCCTGGGAGGCCTGGAACACGACCTGGGAGGCCGCCTTCGGCCACACCCAGACCACGCCGTACGCCGTCATGTGGCAGGCCGAGCTGGCGGGCATGGTCGTGGGCCTCGCCCTGGTCGTGCTGCTCGTACGCACGCGGCGCTGGCCCGAGGCCTGCTACATCGCGCTCACGCTGTGGGCCCTCGGGACGTCCTACTGGTACATGTCCATCCCCCGCGCCACCCTCCTGTGGTGGCCGTTGTGGACCGCACTCGCGCTGTGGACCCTGCGCCGTCCGCGCCTCATGACGCTCTACCTGTGCGTGTCCGTGCCGCTGTCCGTCGTCGTGGCGGTGACCTTCTTCTCCGGGCGCTGGGCGGGCTGACGACCCGGTCATGGTTCGACACCGCCGGCGGGACCCAAGTCCTCGCCGGGCAAGGGAGTTCCGGGATCTCCTCGACATTTCGCCGGGCTCCGGCACGAGTCGTACGAGCTGCCCGGCGGCCGCTTCAACCGACACGACATGATGCGGCTCTTCCCAGGTGAGAGGACCCGTGATGGGCGCCGAATTGGGTGGAACCTTCCCGCCGCGTTAACCGTCCTCTCATCTGGGAGACGGTCAAGAACTTATGGGGAGTGGGCATTCCATGCGGCTGAAGGGCAAGTACACCGCGCACATAGCCGTCGTGGCTTCGGCGGTCGGACTCAGTCTGGCGGCGTGGGGGGCCTCGGCGCTGACGGACGGCGAGGCCGCCGCCAAGGCGGGCGTCGAGCAGCAGAAGCGCACTCCGGCGCAGCAGGCCGAGGAGCCGGCCAAGGTGCCGCCGGTGAAGGTGCCCGAGAGCATCGCGCATGCCGCCGAGGCGGGCGGGTCGGCCGTGAACATCACGATCGACGACGGGCCCGACCCGCGGTGGACGCCCAAGATGCTGGAGATCCTCAAAGAGAACGACGTCAAGGCCGTGTTCTGCATGGTCGGGCCGCGGGCGAAGGAGTACCCGGACCTGGTCAAGCGGGTCGTCGCGGAGGGGCACCGGCTCTGCGACCACACCACCTCCCATGACACCACGATGGACAAGAAGCCCGTCGCCTACCAGAAGCAGCAGATCCTCGACGGCAAGAAGATGATCGAGGACGCGGCCGGGGGCGCGAAGGTCGAGTACTACCGCGCGCCGGGCGGAGCGTTCACCCCGGACAGCCGGCGGATCGCCGCGGCGGCGGGGATGCGGCCGCTGGGCTGGAACGTCGACACGAAGGACTTCGAGCAGCCGGGTACGGCCGCGATCGTCCACACGGTCAAGAGCGAGCTGTCCAACGGGCCGACGATCCTCTTCCACGACGGCGGCGGTGACCGCAGCCAGTCGGTCGCGGCCCTGGAGCAGGTGCTGCCGTGGCTCAAGGAGAAGGGCCGCACCTTCAGCTTCCCGGTGCGGACCACTCCCTAACGGGTGACCGGCCCTGGTCTGGCCGGCGTCAGTCCGTCGCCGGTGGTGCCGTACGGCCGAAGTGACGGGCCGTGGGCACCAGCGCCGCTGCCGCCGGTACGAGGAAGCAGGCGGCGGCGCACGCGCCGAGGACGGCCGTGACGCCGAAGGCGTCGATCGCGGGCGCGATCAGGGCCAGGCCGACGGGTGCCAGGCCGTACGAGACGAGGAAGTCGAGCGACGAGACGCGGGCCAGCCTGTCCGGCGCGACCTCGCGCTGGGTGGCCGTGAACCAGGGCACGTTGAAGAGTTCGATGCCGATCCCCGCGACGGCGTACGCGGCGACGACCACCACCGGCGGCACCGGCAGCATCAGGCTCAGCGGCGCGACACCGTACGCGGCGAGCCCCGCGAAGGCGGCCCAGCCCTGGGAGCGGGGCCGCCATCGGGCGATCACCAGCGCCCCGCCGAGCGCGCCCACGGTGTACGCGGTCATCGCCGCGGCCAGCACCCACTCCGTCCCGTAGCGGTCCCGGCTGATCAGGGGAAGGGCGACGCTCGTCGCGGAGTAGCCGAGCGCGATGACGGCGACGAGGGCGGCGAGTCCGGCCAGGAACCAGGGATGGCGGCGGGCTTCGCGTATGCCGTCCAGGAACTCGGCGCGGAAGCCGGCGCGCGGGGCGGGCCCGGTCGATGAGGAGTCCGCGGTCGATGCGGAGTCCGTTGCCGCCGCCGTTGCCGTCGTGCGTGCGGCGGCGCCGCCCTTGCCGGGGACGAGTGCGGCGACCAGCCAGAGCAGGGCGATGCCGAGCAGCAGCGTCGCAGTGTCCAGGAACGCGGCCAGGAGCGCCGTCAGGGCCGGGCCGGCCAGTGTGGAGCTTCGTACCGCCATGGTCACGGCCGCGTTGGCCTGCTGACGCTGCTCGGGGGCGACCGTCTCGGCCGTGAGCGCCTGGAACGCCGGGCGGCAGGCACCCTGTCCGGCGCCGGCGAGCGCGGCGGCCGCCGTCATCAGCACGAGCGAGCGGCCGAGGCCGGCGGCCAGGAGCGGCGCCGCGACCGCTGCCGCGAGGGCGGACCACAGGACGACCGCGCGCCGGGAGTGCCGGTCGGCCAGCACGCCGCCGACGGCGACCGCGGCGAGGAATCCGGCGGTACGGGCCGCGAGGACCAGACCGAGCCCGGCGGGGCCGAGGTCGCGGTGGAGTACGGCGAGGCCGAGGACGAAGGGCAGGGCCCAGGTCGCGAGCCCGGAGGCGGTGGTGCCCGCCCACAGGCGGAGGAACGCGGCGTCACGGAGGACCCAACGCGGGGGCGGGGCGGCGGACTTGTGCGCCGTCGGCGCGGGAGTGGTGGTCACGGTGTGGCTGCTCCTTGGGGACGGGATGCGGTTCGGCGAAGCGCACCCCGGAGTCGTTAATGAAAATGATTGTCATTACAGTACCCTTCGAACGCGGCCGCCCTGCCCCGTGCACGACAAGGCCCACCCCTGCCTCCCTCCCGGACCGGAGCTCCCATGCGCCACCCCGCCCGCCTCGGCATCGCCCTGACCCTCGCCCTCGCCACCGCCGGCTGTTCCGCAGCGGCGGACCCGGCACCGACCGCGACCGCACCGACCGCCACCGCACCGGCGGCCTCCGTCACCAGCTGCGGCCGCCAGGTGACCTTCGCCACGCCGCCGACCAGGGCCGTAGCCCTGGACCAGACCTCGACCGAGACCCTCCTCGAACTCGGACTCGAGGACCGGTTGGCCGGAACGGCCAACCTCAAGACGAAGATCCCCGCCGCCTACCAGGCCGCGTACGCCACCGTCCCGGTGATCGCCCCGAAGATCGCCACCGGCGAGCAACTGCGCGCCGCCGCCCCCGACTTCGTCGTGGCGGGATCCACGGACCTCTTCACCAAGGACCGGGCCGGCACCCGCGAGGAACTGGACGCCCTCAAGGTCCCCACCTTCGTCAGCGCCGTGGACTGCCCGCGGCGGAACCCGCCCGGCAGGACCCCCTTCGAGCTGCTCTTCTCCGACTACGAGAACCTCGGAAGAGTCTTCGGTGCCGAGGAGCGGGCCGGCAGGCTGGCCGCCGACCAGCGCGCCGCGGTCGCCAAGGCGGGGGAGACCGCCTCCAGGGTCCCCCGGGGCGCCGACCGGCCGACCGTCGTCTACCTCTACTCCGTCTTCAACGGCATGCCGTACGTGGCGGGGAAGGCCGGCCTGCCCAGCGAGATGAGCCGGATCGTCGGCGCGAAGAACGCCTTCGACGACGTCGACGAGGACTGGCCGGAGGTCACCTGGGAGGAAGTCGCCGAGCGCGACCCGGACTTCATCGTCATCGGCGACCTGTCCGAGCGCGGCCGGCCGGGCGACAGCGCCGCCGAGAAGCGCGCCGAGCTCGGCCGGCACCCGGTGATCTCCCAGCTGGCCGCGGTCCGGAACCACAGGATCCTCGAAGTGCCGGGCATCGAACTGGACCCCTCCGTGCGCTCCGTACACGCCCTCGGGCTGCTGGCCCAGGGGATGAAGGACCTCGGCTATGCCCGCTGAAGCGGACACCCGGGGGGCGACCGCTCCCCCCGCGGGATACGGCCGGACCGGCGGCCTCCCGGTGATCGCCCAGGGCGCCCGGGCGCTCCTCGCCGTCTGCGCCCTGGCGGGCTCCGTGGCCGCCGCCGTGCGCATCGGCGCAGCCGACGTGGGCTGGCCGGACCTGGCCCGCGTCCTCGGCGCCCATCTCGGCCTGGACGTCGAGCCCTTGCCCCCGCTGCTGGACTCCCTCGTCTGGGACCTGCGCCTGCCGCGCGCCCTGATGGCCGCGCTCGTGGGCGCCTCGCTCGCCGTGTGCGGCGCGGTGCTCCAGGCGGTCACCCGCAACGCGCTCGCCGACCCGTACCTGCTCGGCGTCTCCTCGGGCGCGTCGACCGGAGCCGTGACCGTCGTCGTCCTCGGCGTCGGCGCCGGCGCGCTCGGGGTCACCGGCGGCGCCCTCGCGGGCGCGCTGCTCTCCTTCGGGCTCCTGCTGCTCCTGCTGCGGCGCAGCGGGCTCGACTCGGTCCGTATCGTCCTCACCGGCGTGGTCGTCGGCCAGCTCTTCACCGCGCTGACCTCGCTCGTCCTGATGGCCTCGGCGGACGCGGACACCACCCGGGCCGTCACCCACTGGCTGCTCGGCTCGATGGCGCCGGCCCGCTGGAACACCGTCGTGGTCTGCGCGATCGTCACCCCGCTGGGGCTGGCCGCCGCGTGGCTGTGCTCCAACGCCCTCGACGGGCTCGCGTTCGGCACGGACACCGCCGCCTCCCTCGGGATCGGCGTACGACACACGCGGCTGCTGCTGCTCGTGGTCACCGCCGTGCTGACGGCCGTGGCGGTGGCGACGGTCGGGGCCATCGGTTTCGTCGGGCTGATCGTCCCCCACGGGGTGCGGTTCCTCGTCGGGCCGCTGCACCGGGTGCTGTTGCCCTACGCGGCACTCGTGGGCGCGGTGTTCCTGGTGTGGACGGACGCGCTGGCGCGGATCGCCTTCGCACCACGCGAGGTTCCGGTGGGCGTGATCACCGCGCTGCTCGGTGTGCCGCTCTTCCTCCTCGTGCTGCGCAAGCGGGGTGAGCTGTGAGGATCACCGTCGAGGACCTGAGCTGGTCGGTGGCGGGCACTCCGGTCGTACGCGGGGTCGGCGTGGACATCGCACCCGGCGAGACGGTCGGCCTGCTCGGACCCAACGGCTCGGGCAAGTCCTCGCTGCTGCGTTGCCTGGCCGGGCTGCGGGCCCCCGACTCGGGCACGGTCCGGTACGACGGCGCGTCCGTACGGGACTGGAGCGAGCGCCGGATCGCCCGCCACGTCGCCTTCGTCGCACAGGATTCGGGAGCGGACAGCGATCTGCGGGTCGTCGACGTCGTCGGACTGGGGCGGACCCCGTTCCGGGACCGCTGGCGCGGACCGGACGCCACCGACCGGGCGGTGGTCGCCGCCGCGCTGGAACGGGTCGGGCTCACGGCGCTGGCCGGCCGGCCCTGGAAGGCGCTGTCGGGCGGCGAGCGGCAGCGCGCCCACATCGCCCGCGCGCTGGCGCAGCAGCCGCACGCGCTGCTGCTCGACGAGCCCACCAACCACCTCGACGTCAGACACCAGCTGGAACTGATGGAGCTGCTGACCGGCACCGACCGGACGGTCCTGGTCGCGCTGCACGACCTGTCGCTCGCCGCCCGGTACTGCGACCGGCTGCTGCTCCTCCACCACGGCCGCCTGATCGCCTCCGGCACCCCGGCCGCCGTCCTGACGGCGGAACGTCTCGCCGCGGTCTTCGGGGTGGACGCCGAACTCACCACCGACGCGCTGGGACACCCGGCCGTCGCCTATCGGGGGCCGCTCACCGCCGTGGCACCGATCTCCGAACCCGCTCTGTGAAGAGGAACGAACCCCATGAACCTGACCACCCCCACCCCCACCCCCACCCCCACCTCGACCCTCACCCCCGCCCCCGGCCTCGCACCGACCGTCGACGCGCTCGTCGCGTCCGTCCTCGCGGGTGATCACGGCCCGCTGCCCTCCGAACTCGTCGCGACCAGCGTGTTCTGGATCCACCACGGCACCCGCCTGGCCGGCGGCGACACCACCTACCTCAACCAGTACGTCCTGGTCCGCCTGGGCGGTTCCTTCGGCGGCTGCGCCTTCGAGGCCGGCGAGATCGACCCCTCGATCTGCCGCGACTCCTCCGGCACGCCGCTCGACGTCCTGCTGCGCGAGGCCCCGCGCCCGCTGCGGATCGCCGCCCTCGACGCGTACCTCTCCGAGACGCGCCCCCACCGCGTGGCCGCAGGTGCCGGCGAAGCCGAGCCGGTCACCCTTCCCGCCGGCACCCCGGAGGTCCGGGCGAAGGCCCGCGACGCGGCCATCGCCGGTCTGCTCGACATCACCGAAGGCGCCGAGGTCGGCCTGATCGGCGTCGTCAACCCGCTGGTCGCCGCGATCCGAGAGCGCGGCGGCGAACCGCTGCCCTGCGACCTCAACCTCACGGCCACCCAGTGGGGCGACCCGGTCACCGCCGACATGCACGAGGTGCTCGACCGCGCCGAAGCCGTCGTCGCCACCGGAATGACCCTGAGCAACGGCTCCTTCGACACGATCCTGGAGCGCTGCCGGTCCCGGGGCGTCCCGCTGATCGTCTACGCGCAGACCGGCAGCGCCGTGGCCCGCGCCTTCCTCGGGGCGGGCGTGACGGCGCTGTCGGCGGAGCCGTTCCCCTTCTCCCAGTTCAGCGCCGAGGAGACGACGCTGTACCGCTACCGGACGGCGAGCCGCGCGTGATCCCCACCGGCACCGGCCACGCCCCCTGCCACCACGGCGAGATCCTCCAGGGCGTCTTCCTCGACCCCGGCGGAC
Source organism: Streptomyces sp. NPDC085481 (assembly GCF_044541845.1). NCBI lineage: Bacteria > Bacillati > Actinomycetota > Actinomycetes > Kitasatosporales > Streptomycetaceae > Streptomyces > Streptomyces sp. NPDC085481. The sequence continues at coordinate 52,269 of NZ_JBITTJ010000012.1, read as the reverse complement.
GCCGGTGCGCCGCTCTGGTCACCCTCCCGATGGCCGGGCCCGGCAGCCAGGCCCGGTTCGTCCGCCGTCCCGGCACGGCCCCCGATGCGCTCACGGTCGCCCCCGCCGACCGCACGAAGGCCGCGCACGCCGCACTCCTCGCGGTCGAGGAGTGCGCGCGGCGGACCGGACTGCCGCCCTGCGGTGGGCAGTTGCGGCTCGCCGGGGACATCCCGGTGGGCCTGGGCATGGGCAGCTCCACGAGCGACGTGATCGCCACCGTGCGCGCGGTCGCCGCCTCGTACGGGCTGAGCCTCGCCCCCGAGACGGTCGCCCGGCTCGCCGTCCGGGCGGAACTGGCCTGCGATCCGCTGATGCTGGACGGCCGCCCGGTGCTGTTCGCCCAGCGGGAGGGCCGGGTCCTGGAGGTCCTCGGCCCGGCCCTGCCGCCCCTGGTCGTGGTGGGCTGCGCGCTCGGCGGCGGCGCGCCCGTGGACACCCTCGGCCTGCCCGTACCGGAGCCGTCCGACGCCGACATCAGAGACTTCGAGCGGCTGCGTGCGCTGCTGCGCCGGGCGGTGGCCACCGGCGACGCCCGGCTCCTCGGCGAGGTCGCCACCGCCAGCGCACGGCACGGACAACAGGCCCTGCTGCACCCGGAGTTCGACGCACTGACCGCCGTCGCCCGGCGGGTCGGGGCGGCCGGTGTGCAGATCGCGCACAGCGGCGCGGTCGCGGGGGTGCTGTTCGACCCCGCCGCACCGGGCCTGCGGCACCGCCTGCGCAGCTGCCTGCGCGCCCTGGACGCCCACGGAATCCCCGCCACCCGGACCTTCACGACCTTCACCACCAGCAAGGAGCTCCTGAATGGACCAGCACATCGCGGAGGCGATCGGCCGGCCGGACCTGATACGCCTCGACGACCGGCTCGTCTGCCTGCGCTTTGAGACGATGAAGGCGGTCTCCGCCCTCGCGGCGGTACGCCACCTGCTCGACACCGGGGCCGTACGGCGCGGGGACACGCTGCTCGACAGCTCCAGCGGCATCTACGCGTACGCCCTCGCCCTGGCCTGTCACCGGCACGGCATGCGGTGCCACATCGTCGGATCGACGACGGTCGACCACACACTCCGCACCCAACTGGCCGTGCTCGGGGCGACGTTGGAGCAGATGGAACCGTGCAGCGATCTCAAGCTGGACCAGAAGCGGCGGGTGGAGCGGATCCACGAGATCCTGGCAGAGCACCCCGAGTACCACTGGATGCGGCAGTACCACGACGACATCCACTACCTCGGCTACCGCGCGATCGCCACCCGGATCCGCGACGCGACGGACGGCCCGACCGGCCTCACCGTCGTCGGCGGCGTCGGATCGGGCGCATCGACCGGCGCCCTGGCCCGCTACCTGCGCGCGTCGGGCGACGGCCGGGCCGACGTCGAACTCGTCGGCGTCCAGCCGTACGGCAGCGTCACCTTCGGCGCGGAGCACGTCTTCGATCCCGAGATCATCATCGCCGGGATCGGCAGCTCCATCCCCTTCGGGAACGTCTCCCACGAGCTGTACGACACCCTGCACTGGATCTCCTTCGAAGCGGCGCTGGCCGGCAGCGTCGACCTGCTCCGCCGGCACGCGGTCTTCGCGGGCCTGTCGACCGGGGCCGGCTACCTCGCCGCCCGTCACGAGCAGCGGCGCGCCCCCGGGCGGACGGTCCTCTTCATCGCCGCCGACACCGGCCACCGTTACGTCGACACCGTCTTCGCCCGGCACCGGGAGGCCGCCCCCCTCGCGGAGCTCGCCCCTCGTGACGTGGCCGACCAGAGCGAGTTGGCCCTCCCGTGGTCCCGGATGCGCTGGAACAGGGCGGAGGGCCACGGAAAACACGTGGACTGAGCGGTCGCCCCTGCGGGACACTCCGATTTCTCACCTACTGGTGCGACAACACAGGGTTGGGATGGGAATGTCTGAATCAGGTGACGGAGTGCCGAGCAGGGGCTCCGTACTCCTCGCACTCCGCTGTTACGGAGGGGAGCTGGCCCGGCTGCGGTGGCTCGCCGTGCCGGCCATGCTGCTGCCCGCGCTGGGCAACATCGGAATCAACTACATCGCGCCGCTGATCGTGGCCAAGCTCGTCGGCCGGATCTCCGGTGGCGACGGCGCGGCGGCGGCCATCGGGCCGATACTCCCCTACGTCCTCGGCTTCGCCGGTGTCCTGCTGCTCGCGGAGACGCTGTGGCGCGTCGGACTGCACTGCCTGAACCGCCTCGACGCCCGCGGCATCGAGCACCTGTACGTGGTCGGCATGGACGAGCTGTTCGCCAAGGACGCCGCGTTCTTCCACGACAACTTCGCCGGATCCCTCACCAAGCGGGTGCTGAGCTTCGCGTCCCGCTTCGAGGAGTTCGTCGACACCCTGACCTTCTCGGTCATGGGCAGCTTCGTACCGCTGCTGTTCGCGTCGGTCGTGCTGTGGCAGTACGACCCGCTCCTCGTGGCCGGGCTCCTCCTGCTCATCGCGCTCACGGCGCTGTGCGTGATCCCCCTGATCCGGCGCCGGCAGGTGCTCGTCGCCCAGCGCGAGCAGGCGATCGCCCGGGTGTCGGGGCATGTCGCCGACACCCTGATGAACATGGACACGGTCCGCTCCTTCGCCGCCGAGAAGCGGGAGGCCGCCGAGCACCGCTCACGCGTCGCGGAGTCGCGCCGGCTGACCCTGCGTTCGTGGGACTACGGGAACCTGCGCATCGACACGCTGGTCGCGCCCATGTCCGTACTGACCAACGTCCTCGGCCTGGTGCTCGCGCTGTCGCTCGGCGCGGGCGAGCACGGCGTGGAGGCGGTCATCGTCGCCTTCACGTACTACGCCAGTGCGACACGGATCATGTTCGAGTTCAACCAGATCTACCGCCGCCTGGAAAGCTCGATGACCGAGGCGGCCCAGTTCACCGAACTGCTCCTCGACCCGCCGACCGTGCTCGACCCGCCGTCTCCGGAACCGCTGAGACCCGGGTCGGCCGACGTGCGCTTCGAGAAGGTGACCTTCGCCCACGCGGGCGCCAAGCCGCTCTTCGAGGGCCTCGACCTGGCCGTACCCAGCGGGGCGAAGATCGGTTTCGTCGGCCGGTCCGGCGGCGGCAAGACCACGCTCACCCGCCTGCTGCTGCGCATGACCGACATCGACGACGGCCGGATCCTGATCGGAGGGCAGGACATCAGCAGGCTGCGGCAGGCCGAACTGCGCAGCCTGATCGCTTACGTGCCGCAGGACCCGGCGATGTTCCACCGCACGCTGCGGGACAACATCGCCTTCGCCCGGCCGGACGCCGCAGACGCCGACATCCGCCGCGCGGCGGAGGCGGCGCACGTGACCGAGTTCGCCGACGCGCTCCCCGACGGCTTCGACACGATGGTGGGCGAGCGCGGTGTGAAGCTGTCCGGCGGACAGCGCCAGCGGGTCGCGCTCGCCCGGGCGATCCTCCGCGACGCACCGATCCTCCTGCTCGACGAGGCGACCAGCGCCCTGGACTCCGAGAGCGAGGTCCTCGTCCAGGACGCCCTCTGGCGCCTCATGGCGGGCCGGACCGCGCTCGTGGTGGCCCACCGCCTGAGCACGGTCGCCACCATGGACCGGCTCGTCGTCCTCGACCGGGGGCGCATCGTCGAACAGGGCACGCACCGACAACTGCTGGCCGCGGAGGGCGCCTACGCGAAGCTGTGGCAGCACCAGTCGGGCGGCTTCCTCGACGACTCGCCCGCCCGGGCCGCCGAGCTGAACTGACGCGGCACCGGTGCCTGGCCGGATCGCGCCACCGTGGCCCTGGGCGGGGCCCCGGTGGCGCGGTGCCCGTTCCCTGGGCATGTGCCTGATGGGCAGTCATATCGTGGTGTGAGTCGCCAAGACGAGGATGGCTCGAATGTGGTCGGCCATCGGGTAAACCCCCTCAGGGCAAGATCACCGCTTCGAGGTAATGCCCTCCGACTCGCCGGGCGAGCCGAGCTTACCGGGCGTTACTGTTCCTCGGGATCTGGACGGATTCCCAGATATTGGCCCGCTTTTTCCTCTTTCACCGGTTGGTGCGCAGATGTGTGCCAATGACCGCCCCTGCGAAGGAGAGCTCGCCCCATGACCGTCGACACCAGCCCGGACGCCCAGCTGGAACCGACCCAACAGTCCAGTCTGAGCACCGCGGCTGCCCGTAACCTCGCCACCACGACCAAGTCCGCACCGCAGATGCAGGAGATCACCTCCCGGTGGCTGCTGCGGATGCTCCCCTGGGTGGAGACCAAGGGTGGCGCCTATCGGGTGAACCGCCGGCTGAGCTACACCGTCGGCGACGGACGCATCGAGTTCGTGCAGGACGGTGCAAACGTCCGGGTGATTCCCCGCGAGCTCGGCGAACTCGCCCTGCTGCGGGGCTTCGAGGACGAGGAGGTGCTCACCGCGATCGCCGGCCGGTGCGTCCAGCGCGACTTCAGCGCCGGCGAGGTGCTCGTCCAGCGTGACACGCCCTCCGACCACATCCACCTGATCGCCCACGGCCGGATCAACCAGACCTCCCTGGGCAAGTACGGGGACGCCGTCGCGGTCGCCGTGCTCGCCGACGGCGACCACTTCGGCGAGAACGCCCTCCTGGACGCCGATGCCAGGTGGGACTACACCGCCACCGCCGAGACCGCAGGCACCCTGCTCACCCTCTCCCGCGCCGACTTCGCCTCCGTGCTGTCCGCGGCGCCGAGCCTCCAGACCCACATCGAGCAGTTCAGCTCGCTGCCCCAGCAGCGGCAGAACCGTCACGGCGAAGCCGAGATCGCGATGTCGGCCGGCCACGTCGGCGAGTACGAACTGCCGGGCGCCTTCGTGGACTACGAGCTCAAACCGCGCGAGTACGAGCTCTCCGTGGCCCAGACGGTCCTGCGCGTCCACACCAGGGTCGCCGACCTCTACAACGGGCCGATGAACCAGACCGAGGAGCAGCTCAGGCTCACCATCGAGGCGCTGCGCGAGCGCCAGGAGCACGAGCTGATCAACAACCGGGAGTTCGGTCTGCTCCACAACGCCGCCTTCAAGCAGCGGATCCAGACCCACTCCGGCCCGCCCACCCCGGACGACATGGACGAGCTGCTCTGCCGCCGGCGCGGCACCAAACTCTTCCTCGCCCACCCGAAGACCATCGCGGCGATCGGGCGCGAGTTCAACGCCCGCGGGCTCTACCCGGACCACGTCGACCTCGGCGGACAGTCGGTCCCGGCCTGGCGCGGCGTTCCGATCCTGCCCTGCAACAAGATCCCCATCAGCAAGGAACAGACCAGCTCGATCATCGCCATGCGCACGGGCGAGGACAACCAGGGCGTCATCGGTCTGCGCCAGACCGGCCTGCCCGAGGAGTACGAGCCGGGGCTGTCGGTGCGCTTCATGGGCATCAACGAGCAGGCGATCATGTCCTACCTGGTCACCACCTACTACTCCGCCGCCATTCTCGTGCCCGACGCGCTCGGCGTGATGGAGAACGTGCAGATCGCCCGCCGGCGCGACTGAGGCGTGTCCGGCGGACCACGTGTCCGGCGGACCAGGGCCGGACGCGCCCCAGGGGGCGACGACCCCGACGGTCACCGCAGCCCGGACCCCCTCCCGGGCCGGGCGAGCGTGCCCGGAATCCGGCACGAACCACCCACCCCAGCAAGGAGCTTCGGATGCCCGATCCCGGGCCTTCCCCTCTGCAGTCGAGCCTGCCCGGCGCCGCGGCCCACTTCGGGGCCGGAGTCCCGGCCCGGGCGGCGGACGCCCCGTCAGCCGCGTCGGTTCTGCCCGGGCCGCCGTCCCCTCCCACCCCGCCGTCCCTGCCCGGCCCGCCCTCCGCCCCACTCCTGTCGCCAGGGGCCGCGCCCACCTCCGTACCCGTGGAGCAGCCCGTACGGGCGAACCCCGGCGTGGAACGGATCCTGCTCGGGCCCACCGGGCTCGGCACGGCAGGGCTGTCCCTGGCCCGGCGCGAGCACGTGCCCGTCCCCGAGGGGACGGCGGCGGCCGCCGAGGGGAAGCCGATCCCCGGTCTCTACCACCACCCGATTCCGGAGCCCGACCCGGGCCGGGTGGACGAGGTCAGCCGCAGGATCAAGGCGTGGGCGCTCGACGAGGTCGAGCTGTATCCCGAGGAGTGGGAGGGGGAGTTCGACGGCTTCTCCGTCGGGCGCTACATGGTCGCCTGCCACCCGGACGCCCCGTCCGTCGACCACCTGATGATCGCCACGCGCCTGATGGTGGCCGAGAACGCGGTGGACGACTGCTACTGCGAGGACCACGGTGGCTCGCCCATCGGTCTCGGCGGACGGCTGCTGCTCGCGCACACCGCGCTCGACCCGCTCCACGCGCCGAAGGAGTACGCGCCGCAGTGGGCCGAGTCGCTCCACGCGGACGCCCCGCGCCGCTCCTACCGCTCCGCCATGGAGTACTTCCTCCAACTGTCCACGCCCTCCCAGGCCGACAGGTTCCGGCACGACATGGCCCGGCTGCACATGGGGTACCTCGCCGAGGCCGCCTGGGCCGAGACCGACTACGTACCCGAGGTGTGGGAGTACCTGGCGATGCGCCAGTTCAACAACTTCCGCCCCTGCCCCACCATCACCGACACCGTCGGCGGCTACGAGCTCCCGGTCGACCTGCACGCCCAGCCCGCGATGCAGCGGGTCATCGCGCTGGCGAGCAACGCGACGACGATCGTCAACGACCTGTACTCGTACACCAAGGAACTCGCCCTCCCCGGGAAGCACTTGAACCTGCCCGTGGTGCTCGCCGAACGCGAGGGCCTCTCCGAGCGGGACGCCTACCTGAAGGCCGTCGAGGTCCACAACGACCTGATGCACACCTTCGAGGCCGAGGCCGCCGAGCTGGCCGCCGCCTGCCCCGCCCCCAACGTGCTGCGCTTCCTGCGGGGCGTGGCCGTGTGGGTCGACGGCAACCACTACTGGCACCAGACCAATACCTATCGCTACAGCCTGCCCGATTTCTGGTAAGAAATGGATTTTTCGATGACGAGCACCGATTACACCACCGTCGACACCGCCGCCTCCTCCGCCTTCGTTCCCGCCCCGGCGACCCCGTACCAGGGTGACATCGCCCGCTACTGGAACGCCGAGGCCAGGCCCGTGAACCTGCGCCTCGGCGACGTCGACGGCCTGTACCACCACCACTACGGCATCGGCGACGTCGACCACGCGGCCCTCGGGGACGAGAGCGACAGCGAGTACGAGAAGAAGCTGATCGCCGAGCTGCACCGCCTGGAGTCGGCGCAGACCGAGATCCTCCTGGAGAACCTCGGCTCCGTCGGGCGCGACGACACGCTCGTGGACGCCGGCTGCGGCCGCGGCGGTTCGATGGTCATGGCCCACCAGCGGTTCGGCTGCAAGGTCGAGGGCGTGACGCTCTCGGCCAAGCAGGCCGACTTCGCCAACCGCAGGGCCCAGGAACTGGGCATCGACGACCACGTCCACGCCCGGGTCTGCAACATGCTCGACATGCCGTTCGAGACCGGGCAGGCCGCGGCCTCCTGGAACAACGAGTCGAGCATGTACGTCGACCTGCACGACCTGTTCGCCGAGCACTCCCGGGTGCTCTCGGTCGGCGGCCGCTACGTGACCATCACCGGCTGCTGGAACCCGCGTTACGGCCAGCCCTCGAAGTGGGTCTCCCAGATCAACGCGCACTTCGAGTGCAACATCCACTCCCGCCGGGAGTACCTGCGCGCGATGGCCGACAACCGCCTCGTACCCCAGGCGGTCATCGACCTGACCCCGGCGACCCTGCCGTACTGGGAGCTGCGTGCCACGTCGTCGCTGGTCACCGGGATCGAGGAGGCGTTCATCAACTCGTACAAGGACGGCTCCTTCCAGTACGTGCTGATCGCGGCCGACCGCGTCTGACGGGCGGCCGACCGACGGAGCGACCGGAGGCCGGGCCCCCGCGGTGCCGAGGGTCCGGCCTTGGGGCTGCCGCGGCGTCGCCCTGCTCCTCCTGGGCGTGGCGGTGGCGGCGGGTACCAGATTCCGGCGGTGCGGTGGGCCACAGTGGACGGGTGGACACCGAGAAGATCGCGCACGAGCTGTACGGGCTGCGGCCGGGCGATTTCGTGGCGGCCAGGGACGCGTACGTGGCCGAGGCGCGCCAGGCGAAGGACCCCGCCGCCGCGAGGGCGATCGCCGCGCTGCGCCGGCCGACCGTCGCCGCCTGGACGGCGAACCTCCTGGCCCGCGAACGACCGGAGGAGGCGGAACGTCTCCTCGCCCTCGGCGAGACCCTCCGCGAGGCGCACCGCACCCTCGCCGCGGACCGGCTCCGCGAGGCGAGCCACCGCCAGAACCAGCTGATCGCCGCCCTCGCCCGGGACGCGGCCGGACTCGCCCGGCGCGCCTGGCAGCCCGTCAGCGACGGCGTGGTGCACGAGGTCGAGCAGATCCTGCGCGCGGCGATCGCCGATCGCGAGGTCGGCGCCCAGTGGTCGGCCGGCCGGCTAGTGAAGACCCCCGACGCGACGGTCGGCTTCGAGGCGGTGGCCCCGGACACGCTGCCCGAGCGGCCGGCGGCGAGGGCGGTGCCTGCGGGGGACGACGAGAAGTCGGGGAAGGCGAGCAGGGCGGGGGAGGCGAGCAAGGCGAGCAAGGCGGGGGAGGCCGAGCGGGCCGCTGAGGCCGAACGGGCCGCTGCGAAGGCCGAGGCCGAAGCCCGTAGTCGCGAGGCCGAGCTCGCCGCGGCGGAGGAGGCGCACGAGGACGCCCAGGCGCGCGTACGGCTCGCGGCCGGGCACGTGACCGAGGTGGAGCGGCAGCTGCACGAGGCCCGCGCGGAACAGCGGCGGGCGCGGGCGGCCGAGAGCGAGGCGCGCGCCGAACTGAAGCGCGCCCGTGGCGCGGCGACGGCAGCACGCCGTGCGGCGGTTCGGGCGAGGCCGGGGGACGGCGCCCGGGCGTAGAGCGGCCGAGCTGCGGGCGCAGGGCCCGGCCGGCCACCGGTCGGCGCCGCGCTGCCAGGCCGCCTTGCGCAACGAAGCGCTCCCTGCCCCCCCGCGCCGCCTCCCACCGGCCCGCCAGACCGGAGCCAGATCGTCCGGAACCTCTGCCGCGTGTCAGGAACCGTTCCCGGAGCTCTGCACTCATGATCCATGGAGCCCCGCGGCCGACCACCGCGGTGCGCCGTGCCGATCGAGTCGAGCAAGAAACCGAGGACAACGTGCCCTTGTCGCAGCACCGTCGCCTGGCCCTGACCGCCACCCTGATCGCCGCGCTGGCCGGGGGCCTCGCGCCGCTCGGCAGCGCGTCCGCCGCCCCCGCCGCCCCCGCCGTCCCCGCCGGCCACACCGCCCCCACCAAGCCCACCACCCCCGCGCCCGACATGGCCGGTGTGGTCGCCGCGCTCGACGCCGCGATGGCCAACGGGGCGCCCGGGGCGATGGCGCGGTACTCGGGACCCGACGGGGTGAAGAGCCGGACCGTCGGGGTCCGCGACCGCGTGTCGGGTGCGCCCATGGACACGCAGGCGCGGTTCCGGATCGGCAGCGTCAGCAAGAGCTTCTCCGCCGTCGTGCTGCTCCAGCTGGTGGAGGAGGGCAAGCTGGAGCTCGACCAGCCCGTCAACCGCTACCTGCCCGGCCTGCTGCCCGACGACCGGATCACGGTCCGCCATCTGCTCACCCACCGCAGCGGGTTGGCCGACTACACGGACGCGATGTTCAACCAGACCGTCCCGGGCTTCGAAGCCGTACGGAACCGGGTGTTCAGCTACCAGGAGCTCGTCGACCTCTCCCTCGCCGAGCCCCGGACCACCGAGCCCGGCGTGTCGTACAAGTACTCGAACGCCAACTTCGTGGTCGTCGGCATGCTCATCGAGAAGCTCACCGGCCGACCGGTGAGCGACGCCTACGAGCGCCGCATCATCAAGCCGCTCGGGCTGCGCAAGACCTCGTACGTCCACCCCGACACGCGCATCAAGGGGCTGCACGTACGCGGCTATCTGCACCCGGACGAGGAAGGCGCGCCGCTCGTGGACTCCACCGAGCAGACCGTGTCCTGGGCGCAGTCCGCGGGGGCCTTCATCTCCAGCCCCGCCGACCTGAACACCTTCACCAGCGCGCTCATGCGCGGCCGGCTGCTGTCCCCGGCGATGCTGGACGCCATGACCACGGTGACGCCGACGGACACCACCAACACCCGCTTCTACGGGCTCGGTCTGCGCCGCTACGACCTGTCCTGCGGGACCCAGGTGTACGGCCACACCGGCACGGTGCAGGGCTTCTACACGTACGCCTTCTCGACCCGCGACGGCCGGCGCAGCCTGTCCGCCGTGGCGAACACCTCCAACCACGGCGCCGCCAACACCGCACTGGGCGGCACCCTCGAGGCCGCCTTCTGCGGCAAGAAGCCGGCCCCGGCCAGGTCCGCCGCACCGTCCTCGCGCGCCGCGGAAGCCCCCACGGCCCGTGACCTCACCTCCCTGCCCGCCGAGCGCGACCTGCCCGAGCGCCACTGACCCCGTCACGCTCCCCACGGGGAGGCCGGGGCCGGGCTCTCAGCCCGGCCCCGTGCGGGGGAGACCGCACCGACGGCCGCCCTCGCACGCGGGTTGTCGAGATCAGCACCCTCGGCCGGACCCTGACGCCTACGATGGGAAAGGTCGTACCGGGGAGTCGAGGGGGGAACCTCCATGTCGTCGCAGCTCGTTCAGCTGGAGATGCCGGACGGTCAGGTCCTGTGGGCCACCGTCGCCGAAGAGGACGGGCCGAGCGACTCGGGCCTCGGGGAACGGCTGACCGAGAAGCTGCACGGCTTCCAGGAGTCGCTCCAGGTGGTGGCGACGAACGTGCGCGACGCCGTCGCGTCGGCGCGGCCGGACGAGGTGAGCGTCGAGTTCGGCCTGGAGCTCGCGGTCGGCTCGGAGGGGGTCATGGCGGCCGTCGTCGGCGGCAGCGGGAAGGCGGCCTTCACGGTCACGCTGACCTGGAACGGCGCGGCGTGAGCCGCACGCGAGAGTGAGCCCCACGACGCAGTGAAGAAGTCGACCGCGCTGTCGCATCTCCAGGCGCACCTGGAGCGCTGCCGCGTCCACGTCACCGGAGCGACCAGGGGCACCGGGTTCTTCGTCGCGCCCGGACTCGTCGTCACCTGCGCCCATGTCGCCGGAGCCGAGCGGGGAGCCGTCGTGGAGGTGGTGTGCGACGGCGGCACGTACGAAGGAGTGATCCGGGCCGCCTCACCGGCCCCCAGGGGCAACCGGTCGCGGGGCGAGCTGTGGCCGTACCCGGATCTCGCGGTGGTGGAGCTGCGCGACCCGCCCGCGGGTCATCCGTGCGTCTGGCTCGACGCGATGCCCTTGCCGTCGGGGACGGAGCTCACCGCGGCGGGGTACTCGGACGTGTACGAGACCGGCGTGGCGGCCGAACGCTCGACGCCGCTGCGCGCCGGCGGCTGTCAGGTGTTCCAGGGCGGGCCGATGGTGGAGCTCAGGGACGGCGAGGTGAACCACGGACTCTCCGGCGGACCCGTGCTCAGCCACCGCTCCGGGGGCGTCTGCGCAGTGGTCAAGGCGACCCGTCGCAAGGACTCCGACCTCGGTGGCCTCGGCACCCCGGTGGCCGCGCTGCGTCTTCTCGACGCGGACGTGTACCGGGAGTTGATACGGGCGCACGACGTCTTCCACGCCGCCGACGACCGCTGGGCGCGACGGTCCGACCTGGTCACAGGCGGCGGTACCGTTCGCGGGGGCGAGGACGAGGACGAGGGGGCGACGGCGGTACTCGGTCCCGGTGAGGTGCGGCGGCTGCTGGGAGCGCTGGCCGCTCTGCCTCCGCGGGACCGGCCGGGCGCGCACACGGCCGCGTTCACCGCCGCGGCGCCCGAGGGCTGCCGGCCACGTCCGGTGCCCCCGATCGTCGACCACCGCGATGTGTTCACCGACCTGGCGGCACTGATGGAGCCGGACCCGGGAGTCCTTCCCTACGAACTCGCCTTCGTCGCCGACCGGGTGAAGGAAGCGACGCAGGGCGGCGAGCGCTGGCGGGATTGCGGCGACACGGCCCGGTGGCTGCGCTACCAGGTCCTGATCATCGCGGGCCGGCTGCTGCTCGGGGACGAGGCCGTGCAGCGGCTGGAGAGCGGCGGGCAGGGGATGGACGGCGTCGCTGCCGGGCAGGCCGGTGCCGGCGCGGGGGCGGGGGCCGAAGCCGCCGGCGGTGCGGGGGCCGGGGGAGACCGGCCCTCGGTCATCGGACGGATCCGGCACTCGATGCGGGACCGGAGGCTGTACCACGTCATGGTGTGGCGCTTCCGCTCGGCGCGTGACATCACGCCGGCCGGGCCCGAGTCCGACGCCATGCCGTTACGGCAGGCGATCGAGCACCTGGCGGGGCTGTTGCCCGAGCAGGTCGAGGCCATGGGCGGGGTGGCGGTACCCGGTCTGATCGAACTGATCCTGCCGAAGGAGGCCCTCGACGAGGGCTTTCCGCAGCTGCCGCTGCCGCCCCCGTTCGACTGGGCCTGCCTCGGCCACAAGCAGAGCGTGGTGGTACGCCCGCTGGAGCGGCACGAGCTCCCCTCCCTGCAGGCCGCGGTGGAGAGGCGCTGGGAGCAGCTCGACGGCCGGACGGTCGGCGAGGCGCTCGTCTGCGTCTGCGGCCGCGACGACCAGCACCGGGCGGCCCTGGGCGCCTCCTTCGAACTCGACCCGACGCTGGCGGCGCTGGCCCTCGCGGGGTCGCCGCGGAACGGGCCGGTCTCCGACGCGTACCGGGTGGCGGTGGCCTCCGGCGTACCCATGATGATGTGGCACCGCGACAGCGTCGCCTGCGAACGCGCCGGTGGCCCCTCCTGCCAGGTGCCCGGCCGGCGGTCCTGCCCGGGCGGGGCGTTCCTCGCCGCCGCCCGCACCCACCTGGACACCACCGCCCGTGACGAACTGCCCGAACGGGTACGCCAGTTGCGCCTGGAGGCGCAGCTGCCGCAGCACGAGGGCGGCCACATCGGAGACGACATCGTGCTGCTGTGGGACGATCCCCGGCGGCGGATCCCCCGTGTGCCACTGGCGCCGGCCGAGGAAGGAAGTCCCTGATGAGCGCGTGGCGCATCTACCGCGGTGCGAGCGAACCGCACGACGGAGTCGACCACCTCCCCCCACCGCCTCCCTGGCGGGACTTCACCCGCGCCGACGTGCGGCTCACCCCGTTCGACCGCGACCTCGGCGACGACGGCGGACGCCGCCTGCCCGCCGACGACTCCTACCGGGCCGACGAGCGCACGGTGGAGGCCGTCAACACCGCCTTGTACCTGCGCAGGCCGCTCCTCGTGACCGGTGACCCCGGGGTCGGCAAATCCACCCTCGCCTACGCCGTGGCCCGGGAGTTGAGGCTGGGCCGGGTGCTGCGCTGGCCCGTGAACAGCAAGACCGGGCTACGCGACGGGCTCTACCGGTACGACTCGCTCGGCCGGCTCGAAGAGGCGGGCGTCGCCCGGGAGCGGGGCGACACGCAGAAGGCCGTCGACCTCGGCCGCTACGTACGCCTCGGCCCGCTGGGCACCGCGCTCGCACCGTACGCGCTGCCCCGCGTCCTGCTGGTAGACGAGATCGACAAGAGCGACATCGACCTGCCCAACGACCTTCTCGACGTGTTCGAGGAAGGCGCGTTCGAGATCCCCGAACTGTCCCGCTCCGCCGACCTCCAGCCGGAGGTGCGCGTCCGGCCCGCCGACGACGGTGCCCCCGTCACCGTCGTACGGGGCACGGTCCACTGCCACACGTTCCCGTTCACCGTCCTCACCAGCAACGGCGAGCGCGAATTCCCGCCCGCCTTCCTGCGGCGCTGCGTCCGCCTGCACCTGCCGGCGGTCGACGACGACGAGCGGCTGCGCGCCATCGTCCGCGCCCACCTGCCCACCGCGGCCGAGGACGCCGACGAGGTCATCGAACGGTTCCTGCGCCACGCGGCCTCGGGCGAGCTCGCCACGGACCAACTCCTCAACGCCGTCTACCTGATGAGCCGCACTGCCCGCGACGGCGCACCCGACCTCGACCGCCTCACCGAGCTGGTCTTCCAGCACCTCAACGTGACGGTCCCGGCGGAGTCGTGATCGAGCGGCTGGCCTCGCTGCTGGGCGCCCTCGACGAGGGGGGCGGCTCATCGCCGACGGCGCGCGAGGTCGCGGAACTCCTCTGGCTCGCCCGGGCGTTGCCGCAGGCGGAGGAGCCGGTCTCGTCACCTCAGCCGGGTGCGGCCGGCCGGGCCCGGCCGGAGGGGGACCGGCCGCGCGAGGACCCTGCCGCCGAGCCGCCCGTCGAAGCGGAGGCGGCTCGCGCGCCCACCAGGCTCTACCTGCCCGGCGCCCAGGAGCCGACGGCGGACGGCGGGGCGGGCGACGGTGACGGGGGCGGGGACGGGGACGGGAGGAGCGAATCCGCAGCGACCGGGCAAGCCGCCCCCGTCCGGGTCTCCGGTCCCGCGACCTTGCCGCAGCTGCGCGAACTCGCCCGTGCCCTACGGCCGTTGAGACGCCCCATTCCCTCCACGGTGCGCACGGTGCTCGACGAGGATGCCACCGCCGGCCGGATCGCCGACCACCGCCACTGGCTGCCGGTGCTCGTTCCCACCGCCGCCCGCTGGCTGGACGTGTCCCTGGTCATCGACGCCTATGAAACGGGCGCCGTGTTCTGGGAACACGTGGGGCACGACCTGCGCGCCCTCCTGTTCCGGCTCGGAGCCTTCCGCGACGTGCGCCTGCACCACCTCCTGGCCCGCGGCGACGGCACGGCCGGCCTCGGCACCGGCCCCACGACGCCCGTACGCCTGCTGCGCTCGCCGGCCTCCGCCACGGACCCCAACGGGCGCACCCTGACCCTGGTCCTCACCGACGGTGTCGCCCCCGCCTGGCGCACGAGCGCCCTGCTGGACCCCCTGCGCACCTGGGCCAGGTGCGGCCCCACAGCGATCCTCCAGACCCTCCCCGAGCGCGTCTGGGACCAGACCGCCCTCGCCCCCGAACCCGGCCGCTTCCGCACCACCGAGTCCGGCAGCCCCAACGCCCGTCTGGTGTACGACGGTTACCGGCTGACTGCCACGCCACCACCGCCACCCGACGGATACCACCCGGCGAGGGGACCGCAGCCGCCGGGCCGTCCCGAGCCGCCGCCGGTTCCCGTGCCCGTCCTCGGCCTCACCCCCGAATGGCTCGCGCCCTGGGCGCGGGCGATCGCGGCACCGGGCTGCTTCGACAGCGCGGCGGTCCTGGTGCCGGGGGGAGGGCATCGGGCCGTGCGAGCACCCGAGACACCCGAACCCCGGGCCGGATTCGAAGAGTTCAGGGCCCGCGCGCACCCGGACGTCTTCCGTCTCGCCGCCTGTCTGGCCGCCGCGCCGCTCAACCTCGCCGTGATGCGCACCGTCCAGTCGGCCCTGCTGCCCGCGAGCCCGCCCTCGGACCTCGCCGAGATCGTCTACAGCGGCCTGCTGCACCGGGTGGGGCGGGGCGCACGCACGGACGGCCCGCTGGACCGCGCGTACGACTTCGCCCCCGGGGTCCGCGAACGACTCCTGGCCACGCTGCGCCGCGACGAGGCCGACGAGGTGCTGTCCGCGGTCTCCGCGTACGTCGACCGCCATGCCCCCGGCTTCGGCGCACGCTTCACCGCGGCCGTCGCGGCACCCGACGGCCCCCTGACGCTCCCGGTCGGCGCCCGGCACTGGGCGGAGGTGTACCGCCTGGTCAGCCGCAGGCAGGGGCGCGGGCGCGCGCCACGCCGGGAGGCGGCGCGGCCGCTGCCGAGCGGGGTGGGACCGCGGGCGGAGCCGGCGACGGAGCCTACGCCGGTACGGGACGGGCGCAGGTTCCTGATCACGATCGGGGTGTCGCGCTACGGGAGCGGCGGTGACCTGCCCGGGGTGCCGCATGACGTCCGGCTGATCAGAGACGTGTTCGAGGCCATCGGATACGAACACGTGCTGGAGGAGCTTGGCGACAGCCCGACCGCCTCGGCTATCAGAGCGGGGATCGGCACGTGGGCGGCACAGGCCGGACTCGGCTCCGACGATGCGGTCGTCGTCTACTACGCGGGGCACGGCGATCCGCGGGACGGCCGTATGAGCATGCTGGCGGCGGACTTCGACCGGCAGGACCCGGCGACCGCACTGCCGGTCGACGTGGCGTGCGCGGGGCTGCTGAGGGGAGGCCCGGGGAACCTGCTGTTCCTGATGGACGCCGTCTCCCACCGAGAGGGGCTCGACGCCCCCTTGCAGGGGGTCTTCGACGCCGTGGACGCCTCGTCGACCGCAGTCTGGGCGGTGACGATGCCGATCAGTGACGAAACCCCGGAGGGGGGCGGTTTCGCGCGGGCGTTCGGCGAGGTCCTGGACAGGCTCGAAGCCGGGCCGGGCACGCGCTTCATCGGCGTGAAGGACGTGGTCGAGAACGTGCGGAAGCGGCTTGCCGCGGGCGGGACCCATCGGGAGCTCACCCTCGCCGCCAACCGGCCCTTCGGCACCCCGGCGCCCTTCTTCCCCAACCCGTTCTACGCGCCGAGCCTCTCGCCCGGCTCGACCGCGATCACCAACAGGGCGGCCCTCGCGGCCCTCTCCGGACGGCTGCGCGCGGACGACGGGAGGATGATCCTGGTCGTCGGCTCCCGCGGTTCCGGCAAGAGCACGCTCCTGAACACCTTGTCCCTGCTGGCCCGTCCGGACTGCCCCGATCGCGACCTCCTGCCCGAGCACATACTGCCGCCGACCGATCTGCGCTATGTCGGCCTTGAGGACGTGACCGGGCTGGCCGAGGGCGCGCTGGATCCCATGGTGCTCCTGGTGGACCAGCCGGAGGACGGCGACCGGCGTCGGGCGGCCGCCGCCGCGATCAACGCATTGGCTCGACTGCCCCACGTCCGCGTCGTGGCCACGGCCGACGAGCCGCAGGGCGACCTGCCCGAGGACGTCGAGATCATCGACCTCGACAGCCCCGAATACCGTCTGCCGATGGACGCCTACGCGCGCTGCCTGGCAGCCGGCATCCACGACGAGGCCGACCGGATCGACGAGGTCGCCGCCGCGATCGAGGCGCACTCCGGGCAGTCGCACGTCATGGCCCGGCTCCTGGCCCAGCGCGTCCGGTCCGGACGGGCGTCCGGGACAGGCCCGTTCCGCGGTTTCAGCGAGGCGGAGATCGGTTCCGCGGTCAACGCCTTCGTCCGGCGTTTCGGCCCCGACGACGTGCCCACGGCGCTGCACCTGCTCCAGGGCCTTGCGTACGCGGAAGGGGATGGCGTGCCCGCTCCGGTCTGGCTCGCGATGACCGCGGCGCTGACGGGCGGGCAGTACGCCACGGAGGACATCGCGCGGCTTCGCGGACTGGCGGACGGGCTGTTGACGGAGGCCGCCGGCTATGACGCTTCGGGCGGCGGTACGACCGTGTTCCGGCTCCCGCACCCCTCCCTCGCCGCCGCGCTGCTCGACAGCGGCTCCCGTACCGAGGACCAGGCCGTGATCACCAGGGCCCTGCGCGCCCTGGTGCCGCTGCAAGGCGCGGGCCCCGGCCGTGAATGGCGCTCGGCCGCCCCGTACCTTCGCAGGCATCTCGCGGCACACGCGGCTGCGGGCGGGGTGCTGGAGGAGCTGCTCGACGACATCGACTACGTCGTGGCGGCGGTGCCCTCGGTCCTCGCTCGGGCGCTCGCCGAATCCGGGACCGAGACCGAGATCGCCCAGGTCTACCTGAGCACCCTGAGCCGGCTCGCGGGCGAGTCGATCCTCGTCCGACGGGACCTGCTCGCCTTCGCGGCGCTGCGGCAAGGCGACCGGGAACTCGCCCGTGCGCTGGCGGCGGACCGCGGGTGGCGCCCGGTGTGGGCGGCGGTCGGTGGGTCGGTGACGGCCGCCGACTCGGCCGTCTCGTACTCCCGACCGGTCCTCGTCACCGGAGACCGCGACGGGAACACCGACATCAGGATCCTGTCCGACGGGGAGAGGCTGGTACGTGCCCACGGCGACTCGCCCGTGGCCTCCGTTACCTGCGTGGTCCTCGACACGCTCCCGCACGCCGTCGTCGGCAGGGAGAACGGGCGGATCGACGTGCTGCACCTGCGCGGCGGAGCGACTCGGAGCACGTCCGTCGCCAGCCGTCCGTGGGAACTCGCCGCCGGTGTCCCCGTTGCGGGGCAGCGGCCCCATGTCGTCGTGGCGCTGGGTGGCGGGGAGTTCGTCCGCTGGCCTGTCACCTCGCACGACGCGGCGACTTCCGGGCAACACGGGTGGGACGAACCCGTGGACGTGGCATGCGCCGTGGTGGACGGCCGTGCCCTCGCCGTCGTCGCCGCGGGGCGGACACTGTTCGTGCAGGACGTGACGGACGATCAGCTCCTCCGGGAGCAGAGGCATGCGTCCCGGGTTCTCGCCGTCTCCTGCACCGCGACGGGCCTCGTGGTCGCCGGCACCGAGGACGGCAGAATCCACCTCTGGGACCTCGCCTCCGGAACGCTCCAGCGGACGCTCCGTCAGTCGTCACCCGTGACCGACATCGTCACCGGCACGCTGGGCGGCCGGCCGCACGCCGTCGCCACGCGGGCCGACGGCCTCGCCCGGGTCTGGGACCTGACCCGTCCCGACGACCCGGTGCTGTCCTTCCGGCTGCCCGAGCCCGCCGACTTCCTGTCGCTGGCCGACCGCTTCCTCACCGTCGTGATCCACGGCGACGTCCACGTGGTGGAACTGCTGCTCTAGGGGCCCCTCTCGCCGATCAGGCCGGGTTCGTGGCGCCCGTGATCCCGGTACCGACGACGGTGACCGCCAGGGGAATGCGGGGCGCGGCGGTTCCGTCCGCGCTCGACACCGTCGCCGGCCCGGGGAAGCACGGGCGCGCCCTGCCGGCGCGCAACCGGTCGCCGCCCGGCGCCTGCTCCGAGTGGAGCTCACGAGTGGTGGACGTCCTGCCACGGGCTCAGGCTGGCGTACGCGGCGCCCGCCCGGGCCGTGCGACGGCGGGCGGAGCCACCTGGAGTCGCGCCGGCCGGTGCGGCGCGGGCACGTCAGAAGGACGGAATCACATGGCGGAACAGGGCATCGGAACGGGCCGGCTGTCGGCCGTTCGTGGGAGCGGCGGGTCCGTACGGAAGCGGGCGCGACGCCGGTACACACGGCTGAGGGCGCGGGACGCGCGTACCGGTGTGGCGCTCGCCGCCGCGGGTCTGGCCTTCCTGGGCGCGGTCGCCCCGGCCGCGAGCGGTGCCGAACCACCACCCGTCGGGAAGCCCCGGCCGGATGCGCCGGCGCGGTTCGTGCCCGGTCCCTGCCCGCAGACGCCCGATCCGATCCCCGGACGGTGCGGGGTCCTGGAGGTGCCCGAGAACCGTGCCCACCGGGGAGGGCGGACCATCCGGCTGACGGTCGCGGTGATCCCGGCCGCGTCGTCGAAACCGGCCGGGGATCCGGTGGTGTTCATGGAAGGGGGCCCCGGGGGCGACCCGATCGGGGCCATCCCGTTCCTGGTCGCCTCCGGCGTGAACCGCGATCGCGACCTGATCGTCATGACCCAGCGCGGCGGGCCGTACTCGCAGCCCAGCCTCGTCTGCCCGGAGGTCGACCGGTTCCACGCGGACGCCGTGGGTCTGCGCTACGACGCGCCCTCGACCGGGCGGCTCCTGGTGCGTGCCACGAAGCAGTGCAAGGACCGTCTGACCGCCGACGGCATCGACCTGAGGGCCTACAACACCACCGAGAACGCAGCGGACTTCGCCGCCCTGCGCAAGGCGCTGGGCATCCACCGGTGGAACGTCTACGGCTACTCCTACGGCACCGACCTGGGGCTCACCTACCTGCGCCGGCACCCCCAGGGGATTCGCTCGCTGACGATCGACTCGGTCGTGCCTCCGCAGATCGTCAGCCTGCCGTGGACCTGGGACAGCGCCCGGGAGGGGATCGGCGCGATCTTCGACGCGTGCGCGGCCCAGCCGAGCTGCAAGAGCCGCTACCCGGACCTCCCGCGCACCCTGACCGAACAGGTCCGGCGGCTGGAGGCGAACCCCCTGACGGTGACGGTGGAGCCTTCCGGGGGAGGGAACCCGGTGAAGGTCGTCCTTGACGGGGGCGCGCTGGTGAACCTGCTGGTCACCGACGGCGGTGCCCTGCCGGCCGTCGACGTCCCGGCGGCGCTCGACGAACTCGCCCACGGCAATCCGGAGCGCTTCGCGCGGGCCCGCGCCGCCGGCGCGACGCCCGTCATCGGCGAGTTCGCCCAGGGGCTCACGAACTCGGTGGCCTGCGCCGAGTGGGTGCCGGGCTTCTCCCGGTCCGACCTGCTGCAGGCGGGACGCCGGGCCTTCCCCGGTTGGCCGGACACGGTGCTGGCCCATGCGCCGCAGCTTCCCTTCGAGCACGACGTGTGCCGCGTCTGGAACGTCCCGGACCGCACCCCGATCCAGCGCGTGGCCACCTACAGCACGGTGCCGACGCTGATCATCTCCGGAACCTTCGACGCCAAGACCGGGGCGAGCTGGGGGGCGTACGCGGGCCGCACGCTGCCCCGCTCGACCGCCGTGCGGATTCCCGGGATCGGCCACTTCGTGGTCCCCCAGTCGCCCTGCGCGGCAAGCGTCCTGGCTTCGTTCCTCGCGCGTCCGACCGCCCCCGACACCGGTTGCGTGGCGGGACTCGCGCCCAAACCGTTCACGATCATCCCTGACCTGGAGACCCGATGATGTCCCTCAGCCCACCCCGACACCGGCGCGCGTCGCGCCGGCTCCCGGCCACGCTGGCCGGTGCCACGGCCGGTGCCCTGGTCGTCGGCCTGGCCGCCATGCCCGCCGTGGCGGAGTCCGGCGCCGGAGCGCGGCTCGGCACGGTCGCGCGGACGGCGGGCGACGCCCGCTTCGAGCCCGGCCCCTGCCCGAGGACGGCGGACCCGATCCCCGACCTGGCGCGCGCCCGCTGCGGGACGCTCACCGTGCCCGAGAAGCGCTCCCACCGCAAGGGGCGGAAGATCACCCTGGCGGTCGCGATCATCCCCGCGGTCACCAGCAGGCCGGCACCGGACCCGGTCGTGTGGCTCGCCGGCGGACCCGGCGACGACGCGGTGTCCGAGATCCCGATGGCGGTCGCCGGCGGGCTGAACCGCGACCGCGACGTGATCTTCATGTCCCAGCGGGGGACCTACTCGGCCGATCCGGAGCTCACCTGCCGGAACGTCGACGAGTTCGTCGCGAACTCCCTCGATCTCGTCTTCGGCGCGCGGTCCACCGGTCGCCTGCACGTCGAGGAGACGCGGAAGTGCCGCGACAAGCTGGTGAGCCGCGGGGTCGACCTCAGCGCCTACAACGGCACCGAGAGTTCCGCCGACTACGACGGTCTGCGCAGGGCGCTGGGCATCAGGCAGTGGAACGTGTTCGGCATCTCCTACGGCACCGACCTGGCGCTCCAGTACATGCGCCTGCACCCGAAGGGCATCCGGTCGGTCGGCATCGACGGCGTCCTGCCGCCGTCCCTGGCCGGCGGGGCGGTGACCTGGAAGGCCGCGCGTGAAGGCTTCGACAGCATCTTCGAGACCTGCGCGCGGCAGCCCGCCTGCAACACCCGCTATCCGAACCTGAAGGCCACCTTCGAGCGCCTCGTGGTCGAGCTCGAAGCCCGACCGGTCACCACCACCGTCACGGTTCCGGGCCACCCGGAGCCGGTGAAGGTCACGCTGGACGGCGGGCTCCTGGTGAACTGGCTGACCTTCGCCAGCCATCTCGCGGCCGGAGTGCCCCGCTCCATCGACGAACTGGCCCACGGCAACCCGCAGCGGATCGCCGAGCAGTACGCGGGCGGAAAGCTCAGCCCGCAGGCCATCGGGAGGGTCTCTCACGGGCTCGTCTTCGGCGTGTTCTGCAGCGAGTGGACACCCTTCGAGAGCGAGGCCGACGTGATCCGGGCCGGACGGCGCGCGTTCCCGTCGTTCCCCCGCTCGGTGCTGGCCAACGCTCCGCTGCTCAGCTGGATGCACGCGGACTGCCGCGCCTGGGACATCCCCGCCGCACCCCGTTCCATCCGCCAGGTGACGCGCAGCGACATCCCGACGCTCGTCCTGTCCGGCGGGTTCGACTCCCAGACCGCGCCGAGCAGCGGGCCGTACGCCGCCCGTACGCTGAGCCGGTCCACGGTCGTCACGGTCCCCTACGTCGCGCATGTCGTCTTCGCCGACTCGACGTGCGCGCAGACGATCACGCGCTCGTTCTTCGACACTCCGACCGCGCCGAACACGGGTTGCCTCGCGGGTCTCCGACCGCCCACGTTCGAGATCGGACCCTAGGGCGATTCACCGCGTACCCCCGGAAGGTATGCCCCGGATGAGGTTCCGGGAGTTCCCCCTCGGGCGCTCTACGATCGAGGGGTGATCAAAGGCGTCATGTTCGACTTCTCCGGCACGCTGCTGCGTGTCGAGTCCACCGCCCACTGGCTGGACGCCGTCCTCACCGAGAACGACGTCCCGCTCTCCGGCGACGAGTTCGCCCACACCGTGGAGCGGCTGACCGCCCACGGTGCCCTTCCCGGCGGCCCGGCCCCGCAGCGGCTGCCCCGGCGGCTGCGCCGGCTGTGGGCCGAGCGCGACCTCGATGCCGAGCGGCACCGGGCGGCGTACTCCGGGCTGATCAAGGAGGCCGGGGTCACCGAGCCGGAGCTGGTACGCGCCCTCTACGACCGCCACATGGCCCCCGAGGCCTGGCATCCGTACCCCGACACCGCGCGCACCCTGAGCGAGCTGAGCCGCGGCGGCGTCTCCGTCGCCGTGGTCAGCAACATCGGCTGGGACCTCCGGCCGGTGTTCCGCGCCCACGGCCTCGACGAGTGGGTCGACGTCTACGCCCTGTCGTACGAGGTCGGCGTCCAGAAGCCGGACCCCGCCATCTTCCGCTTCGCCTGCGAAGGGCTCGGCCTCGCGCCCGCCGAGACGCTGATGGTGGGCGACGACCGCACCGCCGACGGCGGCGCCGAGGCCCTCGGCGCGCGCGTGCACTTCGTCGACCACCTGCCCGTCGACCGCCGCCCGGACGGGCTGCGCCCGGTCTTCGGCCTCCTCGGTGACGCCGCCGCCCGGCGCGTCGACCCGCTCCGACGCCCTGTCGAACCGGCCTCGGACGACGACGCGCGGAAGGCGCCCTGAGTCAAGGCCGGTCCGTCACACCCAGTTGACCTTGGCCTGGGCCAGCAGCGGGTCGTCCACCAGCTCGAACAGCGGCACGGCCACGTTGCCGATCCGGTAGCGGCCGCCGAAGTGGAGGCCGAGGACGCGGTGGTCGGTGAGGTCGAAGACCGGGGAGCCGCTGTTGCCGCCGAGGGTGGAGCAGTCGTGCCGCATGACCAGGTCACCGGGCGTGAACTCGGTGGCCATGCCCGGCTG
Organism: Streptomyces sp. NPDC085481; assembly: GCF_044541845.1. Classification (NCBI taxonomy): domain Bacteria; kingdom Bacillati; phylum Actinomycetota; class Actinomycetes; order Kitasatosporales; family Streptomycetaceae; genus Streptomyces; species Streptomyces sp. NPDC085481. Next base: position 28,908 of record NZ_JBITTJ010000012.1, on the reverse strand, counting down.
GAGGCGCTTCACGTTGTAGATGTCCATGAAGATCCGCCGCATGGACTCGGGCTCGTTGCGGCGCCCGTCCCACGCCGGATAGCCGATGACGTACACCGGCCGCCCGGGCACGCTCGCCGGGGCGTCGGCGGCGACCGCGAGCGGGGTCGGCAGCGGTTCGCCGTCGGGAGGGGCGATCCGCAGCAGCGCCATGTCCACGTCCGGGTGGATGCCGATCACTTCGGTGACCTCGTACGGCAGCGGGCCGGCGGCCGGCACCGGACCGGGGGCCTGGTGGACCGGCAGCTCCTCGCCGGGGTCCACCCGGGCGGTCATGCCCTCCTGGAAGGTCCAGCCGGCCCCCTCCGAGCGGCTGAACTCGGCGGCCACGTGCCGGTTGGTCATCACCGCCTCGGGACCCACCTGGAAGGCCGTGCCGATCCAGTCCAGGCTCGGATGGCCCGTGACCTCGACCCTGCCCACCCGGGCGATCGACTCGTGGATCGCGGCCCGGCTCGCGTCGAGCACCGCCCAGTCGCCCGGCTGCGCCGCGAAGTCCTGCCCCTGCACGAGGATCGCGGGCCGGCCCTCCAGGAGGACGATCGCCTCCACCCCGAAGTACTCGTCCTCGTCGATCTCGTCGGCCCGGTCGTCAGCCAGTTTCTCCAGGCCGGTGACGCCCGCCTCCAGGACCCGGGCCCGCTCCGCCTGGGCGAACCGGGAGATCTCGGTCGCGGGAGCCGCGCCGGGCGGCAGCTCCACCGCCGACTCCTCGATCTCGATCTCCGCCTCCAGGTCCGACCGCACCCGGGCGGCCACCTCGCGCAGATCGCCGAAGACCTGCTCGGGTCCGGTCGCGACCGGTGAACCGCTGTGCGAGCCGCTGCGTGATCCGTACCGCATCTCCCGACACCTCCGACTGTCACGGCTCTTCGAAGAGGGCCGACTGGGCCGCCATGATCTCGTCGTACAACTCCGGCCGGTTCTCCCGCAGATGGGTGAGGATCCGGCTCATCTGGGTGCCGACGTTCACGAACGCCGTCGCCCTTCCCTGGAAGTCGACCTCCTCGATCCGGCGGGTGCCTCGGTGCAGGGCGACCACCTGCCACTCGTCCGTGAAGACGGGGGAGCCCGACGACCCGCCGCGGGTGTCGGTGAAGTAGACGACGTCCCGCTCGTCCGCCTGGTAGACCAGGTTGTTGCGCAGCGCCACCCGCTTCGGCCGGCCGCCCGGGTGCTGGATGATGTTGACCGCGACCGGCTCGCCCGCGCCGGACGCCAGCGGGACCGTCGCCACCCGCAGCACCGGCCGCTCCCGTTGCACCGCCGCGAGCCGCATGACCGCGTAGTCGAGCGTCTCGTCCCAGGCCACGAGCGCGCCCGCGGTGGCCTCCTCGGTCTCCGTCTCGTCCGCCCCGTAGTCGAACCGCGAGCGGGAGTTGCGCACCTGGAGCTGGAGGTCCTCGTCCGCGACGACGGTGCGCGGGGTGCCGGGCGTGCGGGTGCGGGCGCTGACCACGTGGTGGTTGGTGACGAGCAGGCCCGGTGCGATGAGCCAGCCGGTGCCCGCGTGCGGGTAGGCGGGCTGGAGCGGCGCCCCCGACTCGTACGGCGGGACGCTGATGCGGGCGACGGCCGCACCGGCCCGGAAGCCGCCCTGCAGGAACTCGAAGGGGACCGTGTCGTCCCGGAAGACGACCTCCTCCTTGATCTCACCGGGCAGGAAGTCCATCCGGAGCTCGGGCTCGCCCGACGCGTCGCGCGACACGTGGTCGAGGGCGCGCTGGAAGACGGCGACCGGACCGGGCTCGGCCGTGAGGGTGAGGGCGTTGCGCAGCCAGACCTCCAGCGGGACCGTGCCGTCGATCAGCCGCTCCACCCGGTTCATCGTCAACAGGTCGGAGCGGACCTGCTCGAACGGGGTCTCGCGGGGCGGCAGTCCGGACCGGAACTGCGGTGTGGTGCCAGCGAAGAGCCGCGACCGCAGCGCGGTCTCGGCGAGCCCGGCCTCCACCGCCGCGCCCTGCACGCCGAGGAGGGCCTCCTCGGACAGGAACGGCACCGTCCGCCAGGCCGCCTGCGCGGAGTCGGGCGGCGGGGTGGCGCCGACCAGGCCCGCGCGCCCGGGCAGCGGGCAGTAGCCGTGCGCCTGTCCTGGTGCGGGCGCGGGCGAGCCCGCGTCCATCGCGGCGGCCACGCCGAGCAGCAGGTCGCCGCTGCCGTCGCGGAGCATCAGGGCCCGCCAGGCCAGGCTGTCCAGGGTGCCGTGGCGGCGTGCCGCCTGCAGCGCCTCCTCGACCTGCGCGTGGGGCAGCGCGTGGACGTGCGTGGCCGTGGTGGACACCGGGGGCGGCGGCCCGGCCGGGCCCTCCGCACCGGTGGCCGCCGACTCCAGGATGCGGGTCAGCGGCTCGCGCAGCTGCGGCTCGTCGGCCATGGCCGTCTCGATCCAGCGGGCGAGCGCCGCCACCACCGCTTCGTCGTCGCCGGGCAGTCCCACGAGCCGCAGGGTGTGCTCGAGGACCTCCGGGTCGACCCGCCCGGCGGAGGCGGCGGCGGCCCGGGCCAGGGCGGGCTGCTCGGCCAGCGCCTCGTCGGGCATGCCGCGCAGCGTACGGGCGAGTCGTCGGTCGGTCTCCTCGGACTCCCCGTCCGCCGCGGCCGCGAGCCGGGAGCGGGCCACGAGGACGCCCATCGACTCGTACGGCAGGCCGAGACCGGTCGCGACGGACTCGGCCTCCTGCAGGCTGCGGTCGGCGTCCGCGAAGTCGCCGGCGTCCTGTGCGAGCCGCGCGGACAGCTGCAGCAGCTCCAGGCGGGTCTCCGCACAGCCGGCCTCCTCGGCGCCGTCGACCGCCCGCTCGGCGGTGGCCCGGGCGTCCGCGGTCCGCCCGGAGCGGGCCAGGGACTCCACGAGCAGGGCGTGCAGCCTGCTGCACGGCGTCCACGGCTGCCGCTCGGCCAGCCGTTCGGCGGCTGCCTCCACATAGCCCTGGGTGAGCAGGTCCTCGACCTCGCGGGCGGCGATCCGCTCCCAGTCCTCCTGGTCGGCCTCGGCCATGATCTGGTCCGGTACGTGCCCGCCGATCCGGCCGAGCAGGAAGGCGGCCGAGCGGGGAGGCATGTCGCGGTCCGCGCCCGCCAGGTAGTTCTCCACCCCGGCCTGCCAACGCCGTTCCACCGTGCGGGGGTTCTCGCCGAGCCGCAGCCGGTGGTAGATCTCCTCGGCGCGGTCCCGGATGCCCTCGCGCGCCGCGTAGAAGGCGATCGCCCGGGTGTCCACGGCCCGCATCAGGTCGGTGCGGGCGCTGTCGGACAGCCGCAGCATGATCGAGCGCAGGTCGGAACGGTGCCGGATGGCCTGCGGCCCGGCCGACTCCATCAGGTCGAGCCGGGAGGTCAGCAGACCGAAGAAGCGGCCCGCCTCGGCGGTGGAGGCGGGGGCGAGCCCCGCCGGTGCGGCGAGGACGTCGCGGAGGAGCTCGGGGGTGATGACCCGCAGCGCGAGCCCCGCCTGGACCAGGGCGCGGACGTCCGGGTCGGCGACGTGCTTGAGGATCCGGTCGTACAGGGTGCCCTGGATGAGCATCTGGTCGACCCTGTGGTGGAAGTAGCGGCGTCGCGAGGGCAGGGTGCGCAGCAACTCGCCGAGCGAGGCGGACTCCTCGCCGAGGACCGAGACCGTCTGGGCCGCGAGCTTCAGGCTGAGCGGATTGCCGCCGACCCGGTCGTACAGGCTCCTGGCCACGGACTCGTCGTCGACACCGCTGGACATCAGCAGGTCCACGGAGGGCTGTTCCTCGAGCTCTCCCAGCTCCATGGTGCGCGGGGCGATGACCCGCGCGGGGTGGTCGATGGGTGCCCGGCCCGCGACGACCCACCGCAGCCGCGGGTAGGCGGCGCGCAGCGCGGTCCACACCGCCCACATGCGGGAGATGGCGGGCGAGCCGCGGTACTGCGCCTCCTCGAAGGAGTCGAGCGCGATGACCAGGGGCGGGTCCATCTGCCCGGCCGGGGTGGCGGCGGCCGCCGCCACCAGGGTGGCGAGCTCGCGGGCGAGATCCTGCTCGTGGGCGCTGGCCCGGGCGTGGAAGCCGGCCGAGTAGTCGCGGCCGATGGTGACCCGGGTCGCGGACAGCCGGTTCAGCTCGTCGAGCTGGTTGCGTTCGCCGCGCTGTTCCGCGGCGGTCTCGCCGCAGCGGTCGGCGAGTGTGTCGAACGCGGCCCGGTGGCCGGGGTACTGGATGCCGAGCTGGCGGGCGGCCTCGGCGATGACCGTCGCGGGTTCGTGGATGGAGAGCGTCGGGCGTTCGAAGTCGATGTAGGCGAACGGGAATCCGTCGGGTGCGGCCTCGCGCAGGCTGTCGAGGAGGAAGCGGGCGAGCAGGGTGCTCTTGCCGATGCCGCCGATGCCGTACATGAGGACCGGTGGCTCGGCGGGCTCGGTGGGCAGGGCGATGTAGGAGCGCAGCGCGTCGAGTTCGCGTAGCCGGCCGTGGAAGGTGCCGTGTGCCAGGAGCCGCATGGGCTGGAGCAGCCGGGCCCGCTCCAGGTGGTGCTGGACGTCCTCGGCGGTCGGCAGCAGTCCCTCCGTGCCGGGCACGTGGCCGAGCCACAGGACGGCCTGCAGGGTGTCGGAGAGGTCCTCGACGCTCAGCTCGGCGAGGGCGGGCGGGGCGCCCGACAGCAGGGCGAGCGCCGCGCGTTCGACGCACGGACCCTCGGGGAGGGCGTCGGTGTTCGCCTCCAGGGCGGCGCGGGCGGCCGCGGGACCCGCGATCCCCCGCAGGGCCGCCTCCCGCACCTGTGGGCTGAGGACCCAGCGCAGGGAGCGCTGCGGGGCGGCGAGGGCGGTGCAGTCGTCGACGAGTTCGAGGGCCGCCTGGCCGGTGGCCCGCGCCTCGCCGGGGAGCCTCAGCTGTACGGGGTCGAACGCGTCGAGCAGACAGGCCGCCTCGCGGTAGGCGCGGCGCAGCTCGGAGAGGGCGGGGGCGGGCGGTGCGGTGGGCAGGCGCATTCCCCAGCGCGGCGCTTCGGCGGCGTCGCCGCCGGGCGTCAGGCCGAGGCGGGCGCGTACGACCTCCTCGACCGCGGTGCACACCCGGCGCATGTAGCTGTCGGCGTGGTCCGCCGCCTCGGCCACCCGCAGCACCTCGGCGACCGTGCTGTCCACCAGACCGGGCAGCAGCTCCACGGGCGGGGCGTCGGGCGCCTCGGCGAGGAACCGCCCGAAGAACTCGCGCAGTTCGTCCGCCCCGACCGCCCGCGCGGTGTCTCGCACCTCGTTCTTGCGGATGTCGTACGGGAGTTGGCGCATCGCGGTGGAGTAGCCGAGCAGCACGAGCCGGGGCACGGCGTCCCTCCGTACCGCCGTGTGTTCGTAGATCGCGAGGGCGAGCTTGCCGATGCAGTCCCAGACGTCGGCGTTCGGGTCGAGCTGGTCGCACTCGTCGAGGACCAGCCAGAAGCGGTCCTCGGCGGCGGTGGCGCGGCTGACGATCCGGTGCACGGCGTCGTCGAGCGAGGGCAGTGGATCGTTCAACTGTGTGGGGTTCAACGGAAGTCCGTCGACGCTCGGACCCGACACGAACTCGGCGAGCCGCCCCACGAGCCGCGCCGCCGTCGAGGTCCGCGACAGCGTCACACGCACCGGCCGGAACCCGCAGTGCTGGCCCAGATGGCGGATCAGGTGATACGTGTACGAGCGCCCGCTGTCCGGCTCGCCGTCCACCACCAGCACCGTCTGCTCCGGGTCGGCCACGAAACGGCGCAGCTTCTCGCGCAGCTCGGACCGGTCGATGAACACCTCGGTGCCGCCCCGCAGCACCAGCGTCTCGAACGGGTCCTGTGCGGAGTGCCGCACCTCCTCGTCCTCGCGCAGCCGGCCGAGCAGCGAGCGCACCTCCGTGCCCCGGCCGACCGCGTCCGCCGCGTCGAGCCGGTCGAGCGCGTCGAGCCTGGCCAGCGCGTCGAGCAGCCGCCGCTGGTGCGCGACGTCCCGGCGGGCCGCGCCCACGATCCGGCGCGCGTTCTCGTCCCGGTCGGGGGTCAGCGGGAGATCCGCCACGAAGTCCGTGGTCAGGGCGGTGCCAAGCAGCCGTGTCCGAGGATCGGGGTTGTCCAGAAGATGGTCCCGCACCCAGCTGGTGACGAGGCCCCACTCCGTCTCGGTGAGAGGCATGACGCACCTGCCCGGCCGCCCTAGCGCCGTAGTAGAGGACGGACTGACTGATACCTGCCATCGTCCTCCCCGGCCGGGCGGGCCGCAATCGCTGCCCGCCCGGCCGGCCGGCGTCCACCGGGCGCGGCGGGCTCAGGTCTGCATCGCGATGTCCTCGTACGATTCCAGGCGCCGCCAGCGCTCCTCAGGCGAGCGCATCGGCGGCATCAGATCCACGTCCGGCAGCGGCCCGAACTCCAGCTCGGTGATCTCCGCGACGTCCGAGACCGGCACCTGATACGTACGGAACGGCCCCAGCGGCGGCGGTGCGCCCGCCTTCGCCCCGGCCAGCGCCCGCTCCGCGTCCCGGCTCAGGTCCGGGCTCTGGTCGAGCACGTACGCGGTCGAGGCCAGCGCCCCGTCCTGCATGAACGCGGCCACCTTCCAGAAGCGCAATGGCACCTGGATGCCCCGGTAGGGCGGGTCGGAGTCCTGCAGGACCGGACCGGTGAGCACCACCAGCTTCCGGTCGAACTCCGCCGCGTGGTCGAGCAGGTAGTTCTCCAGGCCCTGCCACAGCTGCTTGCCCTGGTTGAACACGTCCGCCTGCGGGGCCGCGTTGGTGAAGTGGAAGGTGTCGACGTTCGCCTTGTTCCCGACCGCCGCCGCACCCCACACCGGGTCGAGCCGGCGCACCAGATGCCCGCGGTCCAGGCTGTTGTTCCGGTAGACGTCGTCCCCCGCCTGGTGTTCCCGCGGCAGCCGCGGATCGAACTCCCAGACGTCGTCGCGGGGCACGTCCTCGAGGAGCTCACGCCCCTCGATGGCGACGGCGGTCGACGCGGCGAGCCGGCGGTCGGGCCGGAACACCACGGTGAAGTGGGTGTACGGGAGGATCACCGTCTCGACCGACGCGCGCGCCGGCAGCGCGAGCGGCACCGCGGGGCCGAGGAAGTTCTCGTCGTAGCCGGTGCGGTCGGCGAGCAGATCGTGCCGTGTGTCGCTTGGGTTCATACGATGTAAGTACCGCGAAGGGGAGGGCTGCCCACGGCACCGGACCCCCAGGCCACTCGATCAGACGCCCCCCGGTGCCCCCTCCACTCCGGTCAAGGAGGCATCTCATGCCCACTGGACTGTCACTGCACGTCGGACTGAACAGCGTCGATCCCGACCGTTACGACGGCTGGGACGGTGCCCTTGTGGCCTGCGAGAACGACGCCCGGGACATGGCGCGGCTCGCCCGCGCCGCCGGCTTCTCCGACACCGTGCTGCTCACCCGCGAGGGCACCGTCGACCGGATCACCGCCGCACTGCGCGACGCGGCGCAGCGGCTCGCCTCCGGCGACACCCTGCTCTTCACCTACTCGGGTCACGGCGGCCAGGTCCGCGACGTCGCCACGGGACCCGACACCGAGACCGACCGGCTCGACGAGACCCTGGTCTTCTTCGACCGGCAGTTCCTCGACGACGAGCTCCACCAGGAGTTCCTGCGCTTCGACGACGGGGTGCGGATCGTCACCTACCTCGACTGCTGCCACAGCGGCAGCAGCATCGAGATCCCCGGAGCCCCCGGCGCGGACGCCGCGGGCCGCTACATGCCCGAACCCAAACAGGCCGAGCTCTACGAGCGTGACCGGGACTTCTACGACGACCTCCAGCGCTCGCTCGCCAAGGCCGCCGCCGCCAGGAACGACGGCCAGGGGCCGCCGGTGCTGCTGATCTCCGGCTGCCAGGACAACCAGACCGCCGCCGACGGAGCGGTCAACGGCGCCTTCACGGAGGCGCTCCTGGAGGTCTGGGGCGACGGCGCCTTCCGCGGCGACTACCGCGACTTCCACCGGGCGATCCAGGGCAAGCTGCCGCCCACTCAGAGCCCGAACCTCTACACGACGGGAGCGCCTTCGAACGCCTTCCTGGAACAGCGGCCGTTCACGGTCTGACCCACCGCCACCGGCACGGCCCGCACGCCGTCACGGCCTGGGCGTCGTCACGGCCTGAGGGCCGTCGCGAGCTGGGCGCGCGAGCGCACGTCCAGCTTCTGGTAGATCCGGGTCAGCCGCGCCTCGACCGTCTTCACGCTCAGATACAGCTTCGCCGCCGCCTCCTGGTTGCTGGCCCCCTGGCCCACCAGGCGGGCCAGGCGCAGCTCCGCCTCGGTCAGCGAGGACAGCGCGGGAAGCGCCTCCTCGCCCGCCGTGCCCTCGCCCGCCGGGCCGGCCGGCGTCTCGCTCGCCAGCGCGAGCCACGGCGTCGCCCCGGCCCGTTCGAACACCGCCGCCGCCGACTGCAGCGCGGCATGCGCGGCCGACCTGCGCCGGCGCCTGCGCTCCACGCGGGCGAGGGCCATCAGCGCCCGGCCCCGCTCCAGCGGCAGGCCCGCCTCCGTGAACCGCTCCGCCGTCCGGGTGAGCAGCTCCACGGCCTCGTCCGTCCGGCCCTCCGCCGCAAGGCAGAGCCCGAACGCGCGGTCGCAGCCGAGCAGCACCGCCGTACGCCCGAGCCGCTCCGCCACCGGGCGCACCTCCGCCAGGAGCGCCACGGCCTCGTCGGCGGCGTCGTGCGCGAGCAGCGCCTCCGCCAGCTCCTCGTGCCAGCGCAGCATCGAGGGGTCGACGGTGAACTGCGCCCGCTCGTTCGCCTCGACCCGGCGCAGGGTCTCCAGGGCGGCGGCGACATCGCCGTTGACCAGCTGGACCCGGCCGAGCGCGTACAGGCTGCGCGAGAGGAAGACCCGGTCGCCCTCCTCCTCGGAGGCCTGGACGCTGCGCCGGGCGTAGCCGGCCGCCCGGCCGAAGCTGCCGCCGGCCGTCTCCGCGAGCGCGAGGGCGTACCAGGCGGGCCCGGGGGAGAGCCCCGCCTCCAGGGTGAGCGCGAGCGACTGGCCCGCGTGCGCGAGGGCCGCCGAGCAGGGCCCGAGTCTGGACTCGATCTCGGCGAGCGTGCTGAGCAGTTCGATGGCGTCCTCGACCGAACCGCGCCGCTGCACCAGCGGAAGCAGCGCGTTCAGGTGGTCCCTGGCGTCCACGAGCCTTCCGTCGAACAGAGCGTGACGGATCGTCAGGATCTGTGCCGCGTTGCGGATCCCGGCCGGACGCTCGGCCGTCTCCAGGGCGCGGGCCTGTGCGAGCACCGCCTCCGCGTCCGGGGAGCCGAGCGCCCGCTCCATCCGCGCCTGTACGGTCAGCGCCTGCGCCGCCGTCCGCGGATCGCCCATCGAGGCGGCGAGCGCGGCCGACTCCACCGCGGCGGCCCGCGAGCGCAGCGGATCCCCGTCCGCGAGCACGTACTTGACGGCCAGCCGGAGCTGCACCGCGGCACGCAGCGCCGTGTCGCCCTCGGAGTCCTCCATGGCGTGGACGTACATCTCGTCGAGGCCGGTAAGCCCCTGCCCCGCCGTGTCGAGTACGGCGAGCCGGGCCCGCACCCGGTCGGCGGGCACCGCGTCCCGGGCCAGCAGGTCCGTCGCCGCCCGCATCGCGAGGTCGGCCCGTGCGGCGCGGGCGGCCTCCTCGGCGGCGTCGACCAGCCGGGCGATCCGCCGCGGACCGTACTGTCCGGGCGTCGACTCGGCCGCGAGCAGCGCGAGTTCGGCGGCCAGCGCGCGGTTGCCGCGGCCCCGGGCGAGGTCGGCCGCCGCGGCGACCTCCGCGGCCAGCTCCTCGTCCGGCGCGTCGGTGGCCAGCGCCCGGTGCCGTACGGCCTCCACGGCATCGTCCACGACGTTCGCCAACGCCGCGTGTCCCGCGCTGCGTTCGGCCCAGCAGGCGTCGTGCACCAGGGTCGAGGGCAGCAGCCCGGCCGTGAAGGTGACCGAGCCGTCCTCGGCGAGCGACACCAGACCGGCCCGCTCGGCCGCCGCGAGGTCCGCCTCCGCGTTCGGGCGCCCGGCCCGGCGGACCAGCGCCGCCGAGGGCCGCAGCGCGAGCGCCGCGAGGAGCAGGGTCTCGCGTACGGACTGCGGCGCCGTGCCGAGCAGCTGCCGGGCCAGGTCACGAGCCCGGCCGGACAGCGTCAGCGCCTCCGCGTGGTGCACCGGGGTACGGGCGTCGGCGAGCGAACGGCCCACGGCGAGCGCCAGGCGCGGATTGCCGCCGCTCGCCTTGTGGATCCGCCCGGCCATCCGGGAGGGCAGCCGGTGGTGGATGAGGAGCGCGGCGATCTCGTCGGCGTGCAGCGGCGGCACGAGCAGCACGTCCGCCTCCGACGGCACCCACAGGTGGGTGTCGTGCGTGTCCTGGGAGCCGTACGCCTCGTACGCCTCCGGGGTCTCGACGGCCACCACCCGCAGCGCGGGCGGGGCCAGGTGCAGGGCGAAGCGGAGCAGGTCGGCGCTGTCGGGATCGATGTGCTGCACGCCGTCGACGACGAGCAGCGCCGGGCCGCGGGCGGTGAGCGCCCGCAGGATCCGGGCGATGCCGAGGCGCAGCGCGATCGGGTCCCAGCCGCCGTCGTGCAGCGGCGCCTCGCGGCACAGCATGGCGACGGCGGTGCGCTGCGGCCCTGGCAGCCCTTCGAAGACCCCGGAGGCGGAGACCCCGAGGGATCCCGGGGCGCCGACGAGGGCGACCTCGGGCCCGGAGCCGTACGAGGGCGGGTGCGGGGCGGAGGAGGCGGCGTCCGGCCCCGTCCCGCCCGGCGGTGCGGTGTCCCCGGGCGCGCCGTCCGCCCCCGGGGGCTCGTCCCCCGCGGCCGCGGGCCAGCCGGCCGCGCCCGGGGCGGCCACGCCGGGCCAGGTGACCGTGGCCGCGACGGTGGCGACGAGGGCGGCGGCGGCGGCCCCGGGTATGTCCCGGTCGGCCGGCAGTGTGGCCAGCCACAGCACCGTCTCGCCGCGCGCCTCAGCGCGGGCGGCCTCCGCCAGGGCCACCTCGGTCTTGCCGACCCCGGCGGGACCGGTGAGCAGGGCCCGGCCCCGCGCGTGCAGCACCCGTTCCAGACGGGCGAGGAGTTCCTCCCGGCCGACGGGCGCCGGCGGTCCCGCCACGCCCGCAGGACGCGCGGGGAGCTGCGGTGCTGTCGTCATCTGTCCACCCCCCTCACCCTCCGGTGCTCGGGCCCCGGCCCATGAGCCCCGATGGGCAGAGAATACGGAGCTCAGCGCCCCAGTCCAGGCCCCTTGTCCGGCATACGGACAGCGGACGCCGGTCAACCGCGCGTGACCGGTACACGGAAGCGCCCGTGGTGTAGACCACGGGCGCTTCGCTGACCAGCAGTGATGCTGGTGTGGGGGGTGGGTCGGAAGGTATTCCGGGTGGATCAGAAGGTCAGGCTCCAGCTGTCGATGTAGCCGGTGTCACCCGAGGCCACATCGCGCACCTGGAGCTTCCAGGTGCCGTTCGCGACCTCGCTCGACGCGTCGACCGTGTAGGTCGCGAGCACGTTGTCGGCGCTGTCGGAGCCGGAGGAGGCCTTCAGGTTGCGCACGGTGCCGTCGGGGGCGATCAGGTCGATGACCAGGTCCCCGCGCCAGGTGTGCTTGATGTCCACGTCGACCTTGAGGGCGGCGGGCGCGTTGCCGGTGCGGCCGGTGACGGCGATCGAGGAGGACACGGTGGTGTTGTCCGCGATCGCGACGTCGGTCGCGTTGGTGAAGACGTTGCCGGCCGGCGGGGTCGTGGTGGTGACCGCGTCCACCGCCTTGGCGGAGTCGGCGATGCCGGTGCCGCAGCCGCCGGTGCAGGTGCCGGGCAGCGGGCGGGCGGTGGTCTTGATCGCCGACTCGATCTCGGCCGGGGTCAGGGCCGACTTGGCCGACTTCAGGAGCGCGGCGAGACCGGCGATGTGCGGGGCCGCCATCGAGGTGCCCTGGTAGGGCTTGTAGGTCTCGGTCGACTGGACGGTCGCGCCGGAGTTCAGCGTGGAGTAGATGCCGTTCTCGGGCGTGGTCACGGTGCCGGGCGTGTCGGTGGCGCGACGGGTCTCGCCGCCCGGGGCCGCCACGTCCACGATGGAACCGTAGTTGGAGTAGTACGACCGGTTGCCCTCGCGGCTGGTCGACGCCACCGTGATGACGTTCGAGCAGTTCGCGGGAGTGAAGCCGGACGCGTTGGCGTTGCTGTTGCCCGCGGCGACGACGACGGTGGTACCGCGCGAGACGGCGCCGTTGATCGCGTTCTGGTAGACGCTCGGGCAGGTGGCGCTGGCGCCGCCCAGGCTCATGTTGATGACCTTGGCCGGGGTCGGGTTGGCCGGGACGCCGGGCACGGTGCCGCCGGACGCCCAGGTGATCGCGTCGGCGATGTCGGCGGACGAGCCGCCGCACTTGCCGAGCACGCGCACGGGCTGGATCTTCGCGTTGTACGCGATGCCCGCGATGCCCTTGGTGTTGCCCGTGACCGCGGCGATGGTGCCGGCCACGTGGGTGCCGTGCCAGGAGGAGTTGGAGGCGGTGGAGCCGGTGCCGCACTCGCCGGCGGTGGCGTTCCAGTCGCCCTCGTCCTTGGCGTCCGCGTCACGGCCGTTGCCGTCGCGGGCGTCGGCGGAGGTGGAGATGAAGTCGTAACCGGAGACGACGTTGGTCGCCAGGTCCGAGTGGGCGGCGTAACCGGTGTCGATGACGGCCACGGTGACACCGGAGCCGGTGGTCTTGTCCCAGGCGGTGGGGACGTTCATGCCGCCGGTGGGCTCGAAGAGGTCCCACTGCTTGGCGTAGTCCGTGTCGTTCGGGGTGACCGCCATCGGGTACGCCCGGATGTCGGGGTCCACGGAGGCGACCTGCGGGTCGGCGCGGAAGGCCGCCATGACCTCGGCGACGTCCTGCTTGCCGGCGGAGTCGCCCAGGTCGACCAGCGCGGCACCGCCGGCCAGGCGGCGCTCGAAGGAGAGCTTCTCGCCGGTCTTGGCGGCCTTGTCGGCCGCGTCGGACTTGGCGGCCGCGTTCGAGCCGGCCTCGGCGGACGAGGGCTTGTAGGTGACGATGACCTTTTCGACCGGGGCGCTGGGCAGCGCGGTCATCGCCTGCGAAGCCGGGACCGGCTTCGGGGTGGCAGCGGCCGGGACGGCGGCGAACGCCCCGGAGGTGGTGGCAGCGGCACCGAGGATCGCGGCGCTCGCGACCACCACGGATATGACTCTCCGCCTGGAACCGTTCAAGGTGTGGCCCTTTCGAGTACGACGTGAGTGGAGCAGTGGCGGCGGCGCGGGTACCTCGGGGCGATGTGGGGTCACGGTCCGCGGTTCCCTGGGCGTGGGGGCCCGTGCGCCGCCACCGGCGCGACGGCCCGGGTCAAGGCCGCCCCCGGCGGACACCACCATCCGTTCTCATGCACCTGACAGGTGTGAGGCGGGCGATGGGATCTGCCGGTGCGGCAGACAGTAGGGAACGCCGAGGTGAACTCGATACGGGGAAAACCCTTGTCACCCCTCGGGGGTGGGAGGGGGAGGGGCGGGGGGTGCCGGGGTGGGCGTCCGCGGGGGCACGGGACGGGCGGTGCGGAGGCGCGCGGCGCCGTGCGACGGGTGGCCCGAGCGGGCGCCCGGGCGCGGCGGGACGCGGCCCGGTAGTGGCCCGATGGCGACGCGAGGGGTGTACGAGGGTGGGGGCGAGGGTCGGGGCAGGGCGCCCGGGGGTTTGCGAGCCCTGCCGGGTCAGCCGAGTTCGAGGGTGGTGACGCCGAAGACGCGGTCCTGGGCGATCGGGCGGATCGGGCCCGTGTACATGCGCGCCGTCTCGAACGTGGGCTCCAGACCCCGCTCCTCGGCCAGGCGGGCCGCCGCCGGGTTCGCCTCCGGCATGTCGATCGCGACCCGTGCCGAGCCGAACGCCCGGGCCTGCGCGGCGAGTGCGTCCAGGAGCGCGGCCGCGTCGGCGGCGGTGTCCGCGAACAGGGGCCCGATACGGGCCTCGTCCTCGGCGGGACGGACCACCCCGTACCCCGTCGGCCGGCCGTCGGTCAGCCGGGCCAGGGCCCGGTGCCCGGGAGTGGTGAGCCAGGCCGTCAGGAACCGCGGCCGGTCGGCGGGATGGCAGGTGTTGTCGTACGCCGCCAGGGCGGCCGGATCCACCCGGTCCGCCGCCACCACCCCCGCCACCGGCCCGTCGGCAACCGGTACTTCGCCGACATACCGGGCGGTGCGGTAGGCGGGGGCGAAACCGGAGCGACGGTAGTTGTCCTGCTGGTCCGGCACCCCGTCGAGCCCGACCGTCCGGCCGCCCGCGTGCGTGAGCGCGGCCCGCCAGGTCGCGAGGCCATGGCCGAGGCCGCGCAGGTCGGGGCGGACCAGGTAGAACCCCAGGAAGGAGTAGTCGTCGCTGTAGTTCACGACCGAGATGGCGGAGACGGGCTCCCCGTCGATCCGGCCCAGGAAGAAACCCTCCGGATCCTGCGCGAAGAACGCCCGCGCGTCCGCCGCGCCCGGGTTCCACCCCTCGTCGGCTGCCCAGCTCCGTACGAGCGCCCAGTCCTGGAGGGAGGCCGGGGCGATGTGGAGGGTCATGGGGGTCCCTTCGGCGATAGGGGCGGGGGAGGAGGAGGGGGCGGGGGAGGAGCAGGGGTCGGGGGAAGGACGGCCGAGCATAGTGGTGCGGACCCGCCCGCCTTCTCCCGATCGTCACTTTCAGGCCGTCTGGCGAGGCCGTCCCCGCCCGTCGTCGGGCCGCGCTCCACCTCCCCGTGCCGCCCTCGCACCCTGGCGCCCCGCCCCGTCGTAGGACCGCACTCCGCCTCCCCGCGCCGCCCCGGCCCCCGGCGCCCCGCCTCCTCACCCCACCAGCCGCAGCCCCGTCTCCGCGACCCCCACCCGGACCGACTGACCCCACGTCAACTCCAGCGCGTCCGACTCCATCCCGTCCCCGAACGCCACCAGCCGGTCCGACTCGACCACCACGCGCAGCGCGTCCCCGGCGTCGAGCAGGCCCTCCACGTGCGCGGTGCCGGAGCTCGGCGACGGCCAGGCCTCCCGTACGGTCCAGGCGAGTTGCGGCGCGGCCGGAGCGGGCAGCGGCAGCGGGCTTGAGCGCTGGTGCCAGAGCGAGCGGAGCCAGCCCGTCGCGCCCGTGCCCGTTCCGACCAGCACCCCGGAGGACGCCTGCCGCTCGGGCGGTCCGTGCGGGTCCTGGAGGGTGTAGCGGGCGGTCTGGTGGCCGGGCGGACCCACGTAGATCTCGTTGAGCGCGAGCAGCCGCTGCGCGTCGTCCGTGACCGCCTCGACCATCGTCAGCAGGTCCACCGCCGTCCGCACCCCCGTGACGGACGGCAGCAGCCTGCGGGCGTCCGCCGGGCGGTGGCGGACCAGAACACCGGGATTGCGCCCGGGATCGCCGTCGATCCCGACCACCGGCTGCCCCGTAAGGTACTTGGCCACGTTGGCCACGAGCCCGTCCTGCCCGACGACCACGACCACGTCCTCGGGCCCGAAGAGGAACCGGTCGAGGTCGGCCCGTTCGACTCTGGCCTGCCGCCATTGCAGCGGCACCGCGGCCGCCACCTCGGCCAGGGCCCGCCGGGTCCGCTCGTGCCGCTCGCGGACCTCGTCCACCGAGCGGCCCCGCGCCGCCAGGAAGAACGCGGCCTGCCCGTGCGTCCCGTGCCGGGCGAGCAGCTCCTCGTACTCCGTGGTCCGGTGCACGAGCACCGCCCGCGGGGCCAGGCTCACGCGCCGGTCCCCCCGCCCAGCCTGGCGAGCAGTCCGGTCAGCACGTCCGGCGACAGGGTGAGGTGCTCGATCCTCGGCAGCTGCTCGGCCGCCTTCGTCGCGGCCAGCGCGTGCAGCGTGGCGGGGGCGACCTCCGCGTGCGCCCGGAGCCACGCGGTCTGCGCCTCGGCGCGCGCCGCGCCGACCTCGCGCGCCGCCTCCGCCTCGGCGCGGGCGAGCCGGACCTTGCGGGTGGCCTCGGCCTCGGCCCGTACGGCGTCCGCGGCGGCACTCTCCTCGGCCTCGCGTCGCGCGTTGGTGCCGCGCTGGTCGACGAGCCGCTCCTCCTGGCGGGCCAGTTCGATCTTGCTGGCCAGCTCGTTCTCGGCGATGGCGCGTTCCCGTTCCACGGCGACGGCCCGCCGCTCGTAGGTGGCCCGGTCGGCCTCCTGCTGGATCTGTTCGCGGGCCGGGGTGCGCAGGGCGCGTTCGACGTCGGGCTCCGGGCGCAGGGCGACGACGCGTACGGCCACCACCTCGATTCCGGTGTCCGGGAGCCGGGGCTCGGCGGCGAGTCCGGCCGCGATCCGGTCCCGTACCGCCGCGACCCCGTCGACGAGGGCCTCGGCGAGCGGGATGCGGGCGAGCACGTCGAGGGCGTGCTGCTGGGCGCTCTCGGTCAGCAGGGTGGCGATCTGCTCCAGTGGGGTGCCGCGCCACACGCCCGTGTCCGGGTCGATGGAGAAGTCGAGCCGGGTGGCCGCCGCGCCGGGGTCGCCGATCCGGTACGTGACGGTCGACTGGACGCTGATGTCCTGGAAGTCGGCGGTACGGGCGTGGAAGGCCATCGCCAGCTCGCGGTCGTCGACCGGCACCTCGGAGACGGCGGCGGACAGGGCGCGGAACCAGAAGCTCAGCCCCGCACCGTCGTGGACGAGCGCTCCGCGCCGCTGGTGGCGGATGTGCGCGGTGGGCGCGGAGCGCAGATGGCGCCAGCCGGCCCGCCGGGTGATGTCGGCCATGGGACCTCCCTTGTCGTCACTGTGACGATATGGGCCCCCGGGGGTTGTCGTCAAGATGACGAAATTGAGCGACCGGTGGTGTCCTGGACCGCCTCTGCCGGGCTCGGCTCACCCTGGTCCGTCTCTCCCCGGCCTGCCTCTTCCCGGCCCACCCCTCCCCGGCCCACCCCTCCCCGGCTCGGCTCCTCCCCGGGGTCGCCCGGGCCTGCCATGCGCAGCCGGACCGTGGCGTCCTCGTGGGCGAGGCGGCGGAGGGCGAGGATGACGGGTTCGTAGAGGGTGGTGTAGGCGACGGCCGCCTCGATCGCCTCCTCCAGGGTCCGGTACTCGTCGACCACCGAGGTCTCCTCCTCGGCGATCGGCCGCATCGCGAGGGCGTATCGGCGAATGAGGTCCATCCCGCCGCGGTAGCCCAGCGAGCGAATGCTCACGACGGCGCGGGTGAGGGCCGCGATCGCCGGGGCCTCGTCGTACACCCGCCAGTCCAGCTCGGCGAGCAGTGCGCGTACCTCGCCGTGGACCTCGTCCCACAACTCCCGTGCGGGGTCGGTGTCCTCGGGCGGCTCGATGCGCGGGCCGAGCATGTACATGGCGATGCCGAGCTGCTGGTGCCGGCCGAAGGCCGGGTCCTCTGCCACCGCGAGCACGTCCCTGGCCTGCTGGACGGTCATGCCGCCCACCGTGAGCAGCGCCCTGACCAGGCGCAGCCGGCGCAGATGCTCTTCGCCGTAGTCGGACTGCCGGGCCGTGACCGGGGTGCCGGGCGCGAGCAGCCCCTCGCGCAGGTAGTACTTCACCGTCGCGACCGACACGCCGCTACGGGCGCTCAGCTCGGAGAGGCGCACGAGGGATCCACCGTTCCTGTTCCGTTCCCGCCGTCTCGACACGGCTCCACGGGAGTTCTACTCTGCGACCCAAGGATAGTCGGCCTATCCAATCAATCGTTGGGGGACGGAACGCATGGGACGACTCGGCTTCACCGACGGACTCCGGTTCTTCACCGTGCCCGAGTGGCACCGCGGCGCACCCGACACCCGGGCGGAACGCCGCCGGCCGCGCAGGGGCCGCTTCATGGCCGTCAACACCGAACCCGTCGCCGTCTTTCTCATCGGCACCCGGATCAACCGCTGGCGGTCGGTGCGCGGCTGGCTGCCCGTCGTCATGGCGATGCCCGGCATGATCAAGGAGCTCGCCGACGACCCGCAGAGCGGCTTCCTCGGCTACCGGATGCTCCTCGGGCCCCGGTTCGGCGAGGTGATGATCGTGCAGTACTGGCGCCGTGCCGGCGACATCCGCGCGTACGCCGGTGACGCCGGCCGCCGCCACCACCCGGCCCAGAGTGCCTTCTGGCGCCGCTACTTCTCCAGCAACGGCGCGGTCGGCATCTGGCACGAGATCTACTCGGTGCGCCCGGGCGCCTACCAGACGCTCTACGGCGACATGCCCCCGACCGGCATCGGCGCGACGGCGGGCCTGGAGCCGGCCGTCCCCCGCGAGAAGGGCGGTTACGAGACCTCCGCCGAGCCGGTCTACGCGGCGCAGATCAAGGACGACGGGCCGCGGGCCGCGGGCTGAGCCCCGGTCCGGCCGAGTCCCGGGTGGGCGGCCGGCGCCTCAGCGCGCCGGTTCCGGCTCCGGCGAGGGTGCGGGCAGGGTGTCGCGTACGAGCGGGGTGTCCGGTACGGCCACGGCGGCCGTGACGACGCGGGGCTCGGGCTTCCCGACGACGGCTTCAGGCCTGGGCCGGGGGCGAGGCGAGGGCACCGCTCCGACCAGGCCGGTGGTGGCGTCGGCAGGCCCCGCAGGCGCTTCCACACCCGCATCCGCTGCCGCGTCCGGCTCCGCCACCGCTTCTGCCACCGCTTTCGCCACCGCACCCGCCGTCGCGTCCGGCTCAGCCGTCGGGGTCTCCGTGCCGAAGCCCGTCGTGAGCAGCACCACCCCGCGCGCCGCCACCAGCGAGGCCACGGCCGCGACCAGCCAGCCCCAGGCGCCCGCCCGGAAGGTCTCGCCGAGCAGGGCGACGCCGATGACGGCCGCGGCGGCCGGGTTGGAGAGGTTGACCACGGCGAGGGGCGCCGCGAGCCCGCCGCGGTAGGCGGCCTGCGAGAGCAGTAGCCCGCCCACCGCGAACGCGGCGATCATGACCGCCAGCAACGCCGTCTGCCACCAGCCCGTCGGCCCGCCGGGCAACTCGCGGGCGAGCGCGGCGGTCAGCGTCTGTGTCAGCGCCGAGGCGACACCGGAGGCCACGCCCGACGCGGTCGCGTGGCCGAGCCCACGGCCCCGCGCCGCCGTGCCCATCCGGGCATTCGAACGGGAGGCGAGCAGCCCGATCAGGAACAGGGTCGCTGCCGTGACGACGAGGGCCTCGCGCAGGTTCAGCGCCTCGCCGGGAGCGGCGGGACCGGTCACCGCGACGAGCCCGACCAGGCCGGCCAACGTCCACAGTGCCCCCCGCCACTCGGCCCGGGTGACCCGCCGGTGCGCCCCGTACGCGCCGATGGGCAGCGCCGCGACGAGCGTCAGCGCGCCGAGCGGCTGGACGAGGGTGAGCGGCCCGTAGTGCAGCGCGGCCACGTGGGCGAGCGCCCCGGCGGCGTTGAGGCCGACCGCCCACCACCACTGAGGGCGGGCGAGGAGTCGCCGGAGCGCGCCGGGTCCGCCCGCGGACGCGGAGGCGAGGCGGGACTGGGCGACGGCGGCCATGGCGTAGCCGGCGGCGGAGACGAGCGAGAGGAGGACCGCGAGGACGGTCCCGGCGGCCGGGCTCATCGGAGGGCTCCCACGGTGGCGGGGGTGCCGGCGACGGCGGTCGCGGCGGCGGGAATCCCGGGGTGTGTGGGCGGCGCGACGGCCGTGGCCAGGGAGGCGGTCGCGGGCGCCGTCACGACGGAGGCGGTCGCGGGCGTCGCCACGGTTGCGCCCACGGCCGTGGTGGCCGGCGTCCCGCCCGTACGCGGCGCGAGCGGTCGCGCGTCCGGCTTGCGGTCCGGGTCCGGCGTCGGCACGACCAGCAGTGCGAGGGCGAGGAGCACGGCGGCGGCGATCGCGTCGAACCAGTAGTGGTTCGCGGTGCCGACGATCACGAGCAGGGTGAGCAGCGGGTGCAGCAGCCACAGCACGCGCCAGCGCGACCGGGTCGCGGCGATCAGGCCGATCGCGACCATCACCGCCCAGCCGAAGTGCAGCGACGGCATCGCGGCGAACTGGTTGGCCATCGAGTCCGCCTCCGGCGTCGCGCCGTACACGGAAGGCCCGTACACCTGGGCGGTGTCGATCAGGCCGCTCGTGGCGAGCATCCGGGGCGGCGCGAGCGGCATCAGCAGGTGCAGCGCGAGCGCGGCCGCGGTCACCAGAGCGAGGACCCGGCGGGACCAGACGTAGTGCGTGGGGCGGCGCCAGTAGAGCCAGACGAGGAAGGCGAGGGTGGCCGGGAAGTGCACGGCCGCGTAGTACGTGTTGGCGGCGCGGACCAGGTCGTCGCCGTGCAGCAGTAGTTGCTGGATCGTTCCCTCGCCGGGCAGGTGCACCGCGCGCTCGGCGTCCCACACGCGGTCGGCGTTGTGGAAGGCGCGGGTCTCGTGGCCGTTCGCGAAGAGCCGGCCGAACTTGTAGACGAGGAAGAGCGCGGTGACGAGCAGCAGCTCGCGTACGAGAGGCGGTCTGGGGGTAGCACTCGCCCCCGGTCCTGCAGGACGTGATCTCCGTATCCCGCGTATCCCGGCAGCCATGGCTCGGCCCCTTTTTCCGTCAAATCGGACAGCAAACGGAGGAACTCTAGATCCGAATTCATCGAGACGCAAGCGTCTCGATACGTTTGCGTCTCGATTGTGCACCCCCTACTCTCGGATGTGCAGAGACAGGTCCGCTTGGCGTACGGGATGTCCGGGAGGAAATCGATGTCCACACAGGCCGCGACCGCCGCCGCCCGCCGCAGCAAACTCACTCCCGAACGCGAGGAGGAGCTGTACGAGGCGGTCCTCTGCCTGCTGCGCGAGGGCGGCTACGACTCCGTCACCATGGAGGGCGTCGCGGCCCGCACGAAGTGCGGCAAGGCCACGCTCTACCGTCAGTGGGGCACCAAGCCCCGGCTCGTCACCGCCGCCCTCGACAAGCGCCGCTGCGCCGTCTTCACCGGCATCGACACCGGCACCCTCGTCGGCGACCTGCGCGAGGCCGCCCGCCTCGCCGCCTCCCACCGCGACCGCGACGCCGAACTGATGGAGGCCGTCAGCCAGGCGTACATCCAGCACCCCGACCTCCGGGCCGCGCTGCGCGAGACCGTCATCGAGCCGGAGGTCGCCGCCATCGACGCGATGCTGCGGCGCGCGGTCGAACGCGGCGAGATCGCGGCCGGCAACCCGGCCATCGGCTTCGTCGCCCCGTCCTTCCTGGGCATGCTGCGCATCGAGCGCCTCTTCGAGGACCGCTTCACCGATCCGGCGACCATGCGGACGTTCGTGGACGCGGTCCTGCTGCCGGCCCTCGGCGCGGGCGTGCGGGACGACTCCGAGGTGTGAAGCCCCCGGCCGTCCGGCACCCTGAAGCCATGGCCCACACGTCACCGCCCCGGATCCGCGTGCGCCGGATCTACGAGCCGCCCGAGCCCGACGACGGACTGCGGGTCCTGGTCGACCGGCTCTGGCCGCGCGGGATCTCCAAGGCCGACGCGCACATCGACGAATGGCCCAAGGCCCTGACCCCGTCGACCGAGCTGCGCCGCTGGTACCACGGGCAGGACGGACAGTACGAGGAGTTCCGCCGCCGTTACGAGCGCGAACTCGCCGAACCCGCCGCCGCCGAGGCCCTGTCCGACCTGCGCACCCGCGTCACGCAGGGCCCGGTCACCCTCCTCACCGCGGCCAAGGACCCTTCGGTGAGCCACACCGTGGTGCTCGTCGAGGTCCTGGAGTCGCCCCCGGCCTAGGGTCCGTCCGGGGCGCGCCTTTCGGCGCCGCTTTCGGGCCACCTCCCGGCAGGGCTCTGTTCACGGGCGCGCGCCCGGGCCACGATGGCGGCAGCACGGCCGGCACTCCCCACCCCCGCCGCACCACGAGGCAGCCACCCGCGACGCACGCACCTGCAACGCTCGCACCTGCAACGCACGCACCTGCAACGCACGCACCTGCAACGCACGCACCCGCGACGCACGCACCCGCCACGGACCCACCTGCAACGCACGCACCCGCGACGCATGACCCGCCACGGACCCACCTGCAACGCATCCAACCGCAACGCCCATCCCCTTCCGCCCCGCACCCCCGCCGTCAGGAGGCGCCGCGTGGACCCGGCCCAGCAGAAGCGTCACGACCTGCGGAAACGTCACGACCTGCTCGACGAGCTCCAACGCGACCCGTATCCCCTCTACGCCCACGCCCGCCGCACCGAAGGGCTGACCTTCGTCCCGACCCTCGACGCCTGGCTGGTATCGCGTGACGCCGACATCCGCGAGGTGCTGCTCCGCCCCCAGGACTTCTCCTCCGCGCAGGCGCTGCGCCCCGACGTGGTCCCGTCGCCGGCCGCGCTCGCCGTGCTCGGCAGCGGCTTCGCCCCCCGGCCCACCGTCGTCTCCACCGACGGTCCCGCCCACCGCCGCCACCGCGCGCCGCTCAACAGCGGTCTGTCGGCGGCCAGGACCGCCGCCCTCACCCCGTACATCGCGCAACAGGCCGACACCCTCGCCGAAGCCTTCGCCGACGCGGTCGCCGAGCACGGCCACGCCGACCTCATGGCCCACTACGCCCGCCGCCTGCCCGGCGCCGTCATCGGCCGGCTCCTCGGCCTCGACCCGGCCGACGTGCCCGCCGCCGTCCACGGCTCGTACAGCGCGGAACGGCTCCTCTTCCGGCCGCTGCCCGAGGACGAACAGACCGCCGCGGCCGAAGACGTCCTCGCCCTGCAGCACCTCCTCGACCGCTACGCCCGCGACCGGCGCACCAGGCCGCGCGAGGACCTGACCAGCGCCATGGTCGCCGCCCTGGCCCCCGACGCCGGACTGGGCCCGGGCCCGCGCGAACTCACCGCGGACCAGCGCTGCGAGCTGGTCTCCAACCTGCAGAACCTGCTCATCGCCGGCCACCTCACCACCACCGCCCTCATCGGCACGACGGTCCTCCACCTGCTCCGCCACCGCGACCAGTGGGAACTCCTGTGCACCCGGCCGGAGCTGATACCCGCCGCCGTCGAGGAGGCCGCCCGCTACGACACGGCCGTCCAGGGCTTCCGCCGCACCACCACCCGCCCCGTCACCCTCGCGGGCACCGAACTGCCCGCCGGCGCCACCGTCTTCGTCGCGTACGGCTCCGCCAACCGCGACCCGGCCCGCCACCCGGACCCCGACACCTTCGACATCACCCGCCACCGGCTGGAGCTACGGCACCTGTCCTTCGGCCACGGCCCGCACGGCTGCCCCGGCTCCCAGCTGGCCCGCACCCAGATCCGCGCCACCTTGGAGGCCCTCACCCGCCGCCTCCCCGGCCTGCGGCTCGCCGACGACCACCCGGTCGTCATGCGGCCGACCCTCATCCACCGCTCGCCCGAGGAGCTCCGCCTCACCTGCTGAGCAGCAGCCGCGGCGCCTCCGCCGCGGCATCCGGCACCCCCGCCCCGCCCGCCTCCACACGGGCGGCCAGCTCCCGCGCCCACGCCACGACCCCGGCGACGTCGATCCCGTAGGTCTCCGCCCCGGCGCCATCACCCCCGTACATCCCAGCCCCGGCGCCATCACCCCCGTACCCCTCCGCCCCCACTGCCGCGTACCGCTCGACCCGGCCGGCCCCGCGCCGCAGCAGCCGCGCCCCACCGGTCGCGTTCCCCCGCGCCGCATGCGTCAGCCCCACGGCCAGCTGCGCGAGCCCCTGCCACAGGTCCCGCTCCCGCTCGGGCCCCGACTTCCAGGCGTCCTCGAACACCTCGTGCGCATGGAACGGCATCCCGGCATCCAGCAACCGCTGCGCCTCCCGCACCGTCTCCCCAGGCGTCCGCACCACCCCCTCGGGCTGCCGTGGCACCCCCTCGACCCCATAGGGCAATGGCCGCCCCAGCCCGTCCCGCGGCCGCGCACTGCGCGCCCGCCCGTCGAGATCCCTGTCCCTGCCGTCCCCGCCGCGCTCGCCGTCCACCCGCCCATTGTCCGCCGCGGACCACGGTGACGCCCCGTGTGCTGATCCACCCGATGAAGTGAGGTAATGTTCTCTTGCACGCCGCCACCGGGGACTCACCCGGGGGAGCCGGGCACCGGGACGTGGCGCAGCTTGGTAGCGCACTTGACTGGGGGTCAAGGGGTCGCAGGTTCAAATCCTGTCGTCCCGACTGTGCGGAAACGCAGGTCGGAGGCCGTTCTCTCATCCATGGGAGGGCGGCCTTTCGTGTGTCCGGGGCCATGGTGGGCACAGTCGCCCGGGACCGGAGGTGGCGGTGGTGCGAACGGTCACGGCCGGCCGGCAGCCAGGTGGTGGTCGGCAGCGGGAAGGCGTATGGGCCGGGGAGCAGGGTTGGTCCGGGCAGGCTCCTCACCCGCCATGGCGCTCCTGGGCGGCCATGATTTCGTCGCCGTGCTCGAAGGCCCACGCGCCCAACGCGTCGATCGGCCCGAGCAACGTCTGCCCCAGGGGTGTGAGGGCGTAGGTGACGCGGGGATTCCGGTCGGTCCGGCGTTCGACGAGCCCGTTGAATTCCAGGCGCCGCAGGGTCTCGGTGAGGACCTTGGAGCTGATTCCGCCGATCCGCTCGCGGAGTTCGCCGTGGCGGCTCGGTCCGTCCCGGAGGGACCAGAGGACCACGGAGTTCCAGGTGTTGGCGAGCAGGTCGAAGGCGAGTCGGGCGCGGCAGTCGGCCAGGTACGCGTCGGAGTTCACTTACCAGATGGTGCCCGACCGCCTTCCTAGTGTCGTCGACGAGGGCGCCGGAAACGGGCGCGGAGAGGGGAGATGACGATGAGGATCGGCGTGTTGGGGACGGGGAACATGGCTCGGGCTCTCGCCGGGCACTGGGTGCGAGCGGGACACGAGGTGCTCGTGGGAGGCCGCGACGAGCGGAAGGCGCATGGCCTCGCGACCCGGCTGGGCGGCGACACGCGGTACGGGAAGCTGAGCGAGGCGGCCGGTTTCGGCGAGGTCGTACTCGCCGCGCTCCCCTTCGGCGTCGGGGCCGAAGTCGTCGCCGGTGTACGGGAGCAGTTGGACGGGCGGGTTCTGATCGACTGCTCCAACCCGGTCGGCCCCGGGTTCCGGCTGCTGACGGACGGTGACTCCTCTGCGGCGTCGCGGCTGGCCGGGGCGGCACCGGGCGCGCGGGTCGTGAAGGCCTTCAACCTCTGCCACGAGGGTGTGTGGGGGATGACCCCGCCGGTCTTCGACGGGCGCCCCCTGGCCGTCCCGCTCTGCGGTGACGAAGCGTCGGCGCTCGCCCTCGTGGAGCTGCTGGTCCGGGACGCGGGCTGCGTGCCCGTGGCCGGTGGCGGCCTCGACCGGGCGGCTCTCCTCGAGGCGACGGCCGCGCTCTTCATCGGACTGTGGGTCGGGGAGGGCGCGGACGCCCAGGCGATCGCACCGCCGCTCGCGTTCGCGACGGGTCCCGGAGGGGAGGGGGCGGACGCCTAGCAGGTACGGCCCCCTTCGTCGGCCGGGCAACTGCGGCCTCCTGGCCGCCGCCGCGGGCGGGCGCGGGCCCTCCCCGGCGGCTGTCGCGTCCCGCGCGTCACAAAGGGCTTGTGTCCGCGCTTGCGGTGGGCTTGAGTGCGTCACCGTGACCGCATTGAACGATCTTGTGCGCCCGGACCGCTACCCGCGCTCGTCCCGCTACGACCCGGCCTGGCTCGTCGGCCTCGACATGGGCCCCAACCCGCTGTGGCTCCTGGAGGACCTGGTCCGGAACCTCGAACTGCGCCCCGGCATGCGGGTCCTCGACCTGGGCTCGGGGAAGGGCGCCACGTCGGTGTTCCTCGCCCGCGAGTACGGCGTCGACGTCGTCGCCGCGGACTGGTGGATCCCGGCCGAGGACGCGGCCGCCGTCTTCACCGAGGCCGGGGTCGCCGACCGGGTGGAGGCGATACGGACCGAGGCGCACGTCCTGCCGTTCGAACCGGAGAGCTTCGACGCGATCGTCAGCATCGACGCGTTCGAGTACTTCGGCACGGCGGACAACTACCTGCCCTATCTGACCGGCTTCCTGCGTCCCGGCGGCCAACTGGGCATCGCCACGCCCGCCATGACCCGGGAGGTCCGCGAACTCGGCGCGATCCCAGCCCACGTCAAGCGTGTGGTCGGCTGGGAGGCCATGGCCTGGCACACCGCCGAATGGTGGCGCTTCCTGTGGGAGATCACCGGGCTCGTGGACGTCACCTCGGCCCGGCTCCAGGAGGACGCCTGGCGGGACTGGCTGCTGTGGACACGGGTCTGCGCCGCGCAGCACCCCGACGGCCTGGCGGTCCACCAGCCGGTGATCGACATGCTCACCGAGGATGCCGGTGAATACCTCTCCTTCGCCCTGGTGACCGCCCGCAAGAAGTGACCCGGACTTCACGCGAGACCGCCGCCGTGCGTGCAGCCCGCCTCGGGAGGTGTACGGCCGGCGTCGTCTGTTACGGTCGCACCGGCGCGCGGGATGCCCGCGAACACGGCTCCGGATCAGGGAGGTTGATGAATATGGCCGTCACCGGCCCTCTTCAGCATGCCCATTTCCGGTCCGCGCGCTGACGCGACGCGGTCCGGTCGTTCCGAACGACCTGGAGACAACCGTGCGTTTAGCACTCTCGAAGGACCTCACCGAGCTCACCACCGAGCGGCTGGTGCTCCGCACCTGGACGGCCGAGGCCGTCGCCGCCGTCCTCGGCGGCACCGACCCCGACCGTCGGCCTGCCGACTGGGCCGCCGACTTCCCCGCCGACGGCGACCGCGTCATCGCGGGACTCCTCAACGGCAATCCCGACTGGCTCGGCGCGTACGGCCACCGGCTGATCGCCGAACGGGGCAGCGGCATCGTGGTGGGCTCCATCGGCCTCTTCTGGCCTCCCGCCGGAGGAGTCCTCGAGCTGGGGTACGGCGTCGTCGCCTCCCGCCAGGGCCGCGGCTACGCCACCGAGGCCGCGAGGGCGCTCGCCCGGTTCGCCCTGGCCGCGCCAGGGGTCGACACCGTGGTCGCCGGCGTCGAACTGTCGAACCCGGCCTCCGCCCGCGTCCTGGAAAAGGCCGGCTTCGAAAGGTTCGAGACCACGGGCGCCGAGGACGGCGGTGAGCTGGCTCGCTACCGGATGACCGCGACGCCGGAGCTCCGGCAGCCATAGGCCGTGCGGGCCGGCGGAGGGGCACCGCCGGCCTGACGCGCGGCCTGGCCACCCGCTCATGTGAGGAGGTTCTGTGGCATGCCCGGTAGTCCAGAACGGCCTGGACAGGCAAGGTTGTGCGACAGCCTCCTCGATCGAGAGTCAGGTACCGGAGTTGTCGACGAACCCCACGATATCGAGAAATTCGATGGTGGGCGGGGCGCCATAAACCCCCGTCACCTTGTCGACGAGCTCCTCCGTGAAGAAGGCGCGGCCTTTCGCCTCGTCATCCCACACGTAGAAGTTCCTTGCCCGAGTGCCGTCTTCGTCGAGCATGAAACTCTTGAGGCGAAGTCCGGCCATGCCTTCGAAAGGTCCTCGGAGTTCACTGGCAATCTTTGCGATAGTTGAACGATCGAACTTTTCGGTCTGCGTGAAAGTCACGAGCACACCGATCATCGGGCCTCCTATCGATCGAGTGATGCTAGAGGCGGAGCCTATTACATGCGGCCGTAATTTCTGGTCATGAGGACGCGAGTCGGAGGTGCGGCTCACGTTCGGCGATGCGGGCCAGGAGTGCGCCCCGACGACCGGGAAATAGCCCCCTGCCTCCCCGAGGGCTTGGCGGCAGCGACGCGCGGATGTCCTCCACGAATTCCGAAGCCGATTCCGCGTACGGATCGTCGGTTTCCCCGCCCTTCTCCGCCGCCGGCGCGTCCAGCTCCTCCTGCGGGCTCGCCGGTGCGGCCGAGGTCTCCGTGGTCGGCTCGACCGGCACCTCCGTCGGCGGAACCCCGGCCACGGCCGTCGTCGGACCCGGCCGGCGGACCCCGACGGGGCCGGCGTCCGCCCGCTGCCGGCCGAGTAGGTCTTCGGAGGCCCGTCCTCAACCCCGTCACCGGACGGCTCGGAGGCTGGAAGGCAGCGGGTGCACGACGGCGGCTGATAGATGATGCTTGATGGTGAGGGGGTCGTGCGAGGGGGCGTGGCACGACCAGGCCCCTGAAGGAGGCCTCCTATGCCTCTGGCCGTTCAGATCATCCTGTGCCTTGCCGCCCTGGTGCTGGTGGCAGGAGTGGTCGGTGCGCTGCTGGTGTTTCCCCAGCACGCGTCCCAGGCGCCGTTCGCCTCTCGGGAGCGGGTCCGGTCGCTGGCCGGCCTGCTGGCCGTCCTCGTCAGCGATACGGCGATCGTCATGGTCACGATCTGGGGCGTGGACAAGCTCGGCGGGCTCAAGGCGCCCGAGGCCATCGCGCTCGTGACGGGAGCCTTCACGGCCGTGAGCACCATGACCACCGCCTACCTTGGGATCAAGGCGGTGTCCAACACCGCCCAGGTGCTCACGCAGAGCCAGCGGAGAGAAGACGGGGGCGGTGGACGTGGCGGCGATCCCGGTCCCGATGGCCCCACCGCCGACCCTCCCCGCCAAGAGCGGGGAAGGGCACGTCGATGGGGGTCTCGTCGAGGCTGAGACGGCCTTGCCTCCGTCGTAGGCGGCGCCCCGCGCACGCGGTCAGACGCGGCCGGCGCTGCCGAGTACGGCCGGCCCGCACTCCTCCGGGAGGTTGGCGACGACCAGGGCGAACGCCTCCTCCAGGGTCTCCGCCCGGCCGATCGTGCCCACGCCCTTGGGGCCGCGTACCCAGAACCGGCCGTCCGCCCCTCGCGGGTGGACCTGGCCCCCCCTTTCCCCGTACGCAAGGCTGTTCGCGGAATGCGACGGCGAACACCTTGTCGCGGAGGCCGTAGTTGATCAACGTGAGCAGCCGCTGGGGAATCGCGACGCGTGCGGACGAGGAGGGGCCGACCCGAGTGGGCGGTTTCTAGCGGTCGTTGCAACACACGGTTGTGTTGATCAAGCCGTGAGCAGTTTATGCAGGCGCTCGGCTGGGGTTTCCCAGCCGAGCGTT